>CAZJBW010000001.1:0-8966 GCA_964543985.1 uncultured Pirellulaceae bacterium
TGTTACCAGAGTACGCGCCAAAGATTTCTTCTTGCCAACCGATTTCATTGCGGCCGATGGGTTGGTACATGAATGATACCACACCGTTGCCCCATTCGTATCAACTGGGCCCCAGCATCAGAGGCAGGAAACTGATGCCATCAATTTCCTCCGCTGATTCGACACTTGCCGCCTAACAAACCGTTGGCAACTCCGATACGACTGAGAACCTGAGGAGAGTGGGTGTCATGCTTCACGCTTTTTTCAAACACGATTTATGACAACCAATCAACAGTCAACAATCAAATATAAATGTTGGCTTATTGGATTTCGTCCAACAAGGACAGAGACAACAGGGCCATGGCGGTGCCGTAACAGCGTCCCAGTTCGTGAGAGTCGACGAAGCAGCCGTCGAGTTCCGGTAGGGCGAGTACCAAATCGCGATGACGTTTTGCAAAGTCCGTTCGCTGGGTGCCGGCGGTCATGTAGGTGAGTGCTTCCGCGCGTGCTCGCATGTCGTACCAGAAAAAGAAGCCGCCGTAGGCCAACGTGCTGGTGTGGTTGTCGTATTTGTAGGCGACTTCCAGGAATTTATGATGTTCAAACGCGGCTGCTAAGGCGGCTTGCAGTTTTTCATCGTCCGAGGCGCCCCATTGCCACAGCCCCAATTCGCACAGTGGCATGCGTCCAGCGCTGGCAGGAATCATTCCGGCTCCGGAAGACTCTTCGGTTCCTCGGGTGCGTTGTTTGGGCTGGCCATAGTAGGGATAGGCGCCGTTGTCGAAGCGATCGTTGTTGAGTGAGGCGACGCCGAGTTTGATTTTCTTTTGATCGATCGGCGCTCCGGCGTCGTCGGCCCGTTTGAGTGCCGTTAAAGCCGTTGCCGTGACGAATGAGTTTGCGTATTCGTGGTACCAGGTTCCGCGATTGGTTTGAATGGATTCCAAGTCCTTGACGGCTTGAGCCAGAGCCGCGGAATACTTGGTTTTGGACTCGTCGTTTAGTCCGACCAGTTTCGCCAAAAATCGGGCGCGATACGCGTGAGCCCACAGGATCTCGTCGCGATCGTTGAAGTTGATGTTTTCGGGGTTGCTGCAGAAATCTGCGGCTCGTCGGATGGCATCCCAAAGTCGCTTGTTTGTGCTTTCGTCAGAAGATCGCTGGGCGTATTCCAACAGCGCGTTACCACAGAGCGAAGAAACGGCAATGTGAACGTTGGGTAGGCTATCGGTTCCTCCGAAATCGTAGTCTGAATCTTTCCAGCCTCCGTCCTCGTCTTGCATGTTCATTAGAAACTCGGCCGATCGTTTCCAGAGCTGCTGTTCCGTGAAAACTTGAGACACAGACATGCTGCCTCGCGAATTTTTTCCGGCTTGATAGGCTTGCTGAGGCAGATTGCGATGCACTTCGAAACCGCGAACAAAGGGGCCCCAATTTTCTGCTTCAGCGGCACACCGCCAAGCGAGCGGATCGTTCATCTTGTTTTGTTCTGCACGTTGCCAGGTGGCGCGGGCGACATCATGTTTCCCCATTCGAAACTCGATCATACCGGCCAGCAACAACCGTTCCGATGACAAATCGCCTGGCGTCGAGTGTAAGACTTGCAGCGCTTCTTCGAACGACTGTTCGCGAAACAGATCGATGCTGGTTTGAATGCTAGGGCTCCAGATTGTGGGCGTTTCTGTGTCGGCCCAACCGGCGAACAACGAAGCTAGCCAATAAGGGTCCAGCGTGGTCAACTGGTCGATCGAATGTTTGGCCTGTCCGTCGCTGCCCACGACAAGAATACCCGGCTCGACGAATTTGTAGGGGACGAGTTGTTCGAATTGTCTCTGCATGTCGCCGTCGGCGAACGCTTTGACGGGTACAAAGTGCTCGTTCAACAATGATGCAATCGCTGGCCAAGCGAACGGCCCGGACATCATGTATTGTTCGATCACGGACTTGCGATCCATAAAGCTGCCATTGATGGTGGGCACAAACCAAAAAACCGGTTTGCCCGTTTCAGCAGAATCTTGCAACGCTTGTTGTAATGAGTCTCGCCATTGAATCGTCGAGCCGCATTGCTCAGCAAATTCGCTAGGCTTGATGCGGATCTTGCGAGTTGAATTTTTTTCTTGAGCCGTGATGGCTGTCGACACCGCGCAGACAAGCAGACAGGTTGTAATAATGCGATGCATGGGATGGCTCCAGAATTATTTGGTTGCGGGACCAGTTTAGCAGTTGTTGTATTGATTGCAGAGGATTTTCGTGTTTCGAAGACGCGTTGCTGATGCCAGATAGCGACATCCAGCACAAGAGAAGTTGTTTTTTTGCACCGTCTGTCACCGAAAAGTGCATATTTGCGAGGCGTTGTCAGATTGGCACGGGGTGTGCGATATGGGTTGGTATCGACTGAATCAACTTCCGATCAAATATTCGACCAAGCAGCGACCATGCAATCTTTCTTCTCTTCTGTTTCCCGATTCTTCAAGCAAGAGACTGCAGCTACGACCGTCGAGTATGCCATCATGTTGGCGTTGATTGCGGCCGTTTGCGTTTTCACGATCACGGAAGTTGGTTTGCAATCCAATTTCCTGTGGGGTGACGCTCGTGACGGCTTGAGTAGCACGTTTGTCGAGGCCGGTGTGGGTCAGTAGAACGTTGGATCGGGTCCCACCAACCCCGCCGAAGATGAGTGCATAGAAAAAGCCTGCCATCGGTAAACGATGACAGGCTTGAATTTTTTGGTTCGTCCTTGGTTGGTCTTTGGACTAACGAAGTACGGGTTTCTAATCAGTGATCAGGCACTCTTGGGTAGCTCGAAGTAGTTGCTGTCGCCCAGAATCACATCTTCATTGATCACGACCTTGGTTCCTTTGGGTTGGTCGGGCAAATCGTACATGATGTCGAGCATGACATTTTCTAAAATCGAGCGGAGACCACGAGCACCGGTGCCTTTGTTGATGGCTTGCGTAGCAATCACGTTCAAGGCGTCGTCGCTGAAGATCAGTTCGCAACCTTCCATTTCGAACAGGCTTTGGTATTGGCGTACCAACGCGTTCTTTGGTTCGGTTAGGACTTTGACTAATCCTTCTTGATCCAATGGGACCAATGAGGAAGTGATCGGTAGACGTCCCACGAGTTCTGGGATCAAGCCAAATTCCAGGATATCATCGCTGGTGACTTCGGGCAGTAGTTGTCCTAGGTCGCGATCTTCGCGGATACCAGCGTCTTGTCCAAATCCAATCGTCTTGCGGCCCAGTCGTTTGCGGATGATATCGTCGATACCGACGAAGGTTCCACCGCAGATGAACAGGATGTTAGAAGTATCGATTTGGATGTACTGTTGCTCGGGGTGTTTCCGTCCCCCTTGCGGAGGTACATTTGCCACCGTGCCTTCCAGCATTTTCAAAAGAGCTTGTTGAACCCCTTCGCCAGAGACATCGCGAGTGATCGAGACGTTGTTGGACGTCTTGCCGATCTTATCAATCTCGTCGATGTAGATGACGCCACGTTGCGCGGCTTCGATATCGAAGTCAGCAGCGTGCAGCAGTTTCAGCAAAAGGTTTTCAACGTCTTCACCGACGTATCCGGCTTCGGTCAGCGTGGTTGCATCACCAATCGCAAACGGCACATTTAAGACTCGCGCCAGAGTTCTGGCCAGCAGAGTTTTTCCGGAACCGGTCGGCCCGACCAACAAGATGTTGGACTTGTCGATTTCGACTTCCGGATTTTCCCAGCCTAGTGTCAGGCGTTTGTAGTGATTGTGAACCGCAACGGACAGAACCTTTTTGGCCCAGTGTTGTCCAATGACGTACTCGTCCATTCGTTCCACCAGTTCGCGTGGTGCCGGAATTTTCGAGAATAGTTGTTTGGTAGGACCTCGTCGACGCTGTTCCTGATCGAGAATCGATTGGCACAGCTCAATGCATTCTCCGCAGATATAGACATCACCAGGGCCTTCCACCAACGGACCTACGTCCCGATAGCTTTTACGGCAGAATGAGCAGAAGGCATTTTTTTTGGTCGCACCTCGTCGACCGTTATTGTCGTTCCCCGCGGGCATCTAGTTACACTCCTTTTGAATCAACGGCGTGATTGTTTATGGTTTTCTCGAAAACGACCAGTTATGAGGAACCTATATTCCGGTCGATGTGCATCCCTGCCCGCAGTTCTCGAGTTACTAAGTTAGTTTCTGCCTTTCAGTGGCGGAATCTCCACCACCAGCGCGGCTGTCGTTGTGACTGATTGAGTCCCAACTATCGGTCTGATCTGATCGCCTTGCCTGCCATGGTCAACTGGATCGATTGCTATTTTATCGCTGATCGACAAAGTTTACTCGTTCGTGGCTGACTAACACTTGATCAGAAAATTTTCAATCAGTTTTTGCAAGTCTGGCGTATTCTGACTCAAGGAAACCGAAGTGGTTTCGCAAAAGTAGGAATTCCAAGACTTGTGTGCTGATTATTTACTGGCCTTTAATTTTTTCCAGCGTTTGATCCGAGACGACTTTCTTTAAGCGATGATATTCTTCTTCGCTGATTTTTCCTTCGTCACGCATTTGCTGGAATTCGGAAAGTTCGTCTTTCACAACGGGGTCGTCCTGCAGTGCCAGGGATCTGGCACGTCCAACGGCAGAGATTGCCACGGCGATCAAACTAACCAAAACGATTATTCCGACGATGAGATACAGGTTGTTCATAAGAAGGGAATTCAAATGAGATGCTGAGATAGGTTCCAAAATTATAACCCAAGGATGGCTCAGCAATAAACCATTCCTAACTCAATCCTCGAAGAAACCGCTGTTTCCGACAACATAGCGGGCTTTTTGAGGGGGCAGATCGCGATTCGAATGCCAGCCTAGCGGCGGCGAATTCTAAATCGGTGGAGACCGTTGGTCGGGGGTGACCGTGGTCCGCGAATTCATTTCACACGGAACAAGCCGCAGGGTTCCGCGTCCAATGGACCCCAAAACCATTCAAGGCTTGGGTCCGTCAGACTTGCGACATTGTTCGATCCGCAGGTGATACGCGACAGCTTTGACCATGGTTCGACAAAAGTTTCGTTAACCAAAAAACAATCGCGGCGGCAGTAGACACTTCGGCGCCGTGCGTTCTTGGTGACCTGGCCTGACCGTCAAACCTACCGTGGTCGCTAGTACCCAATCAGGGTTCATCTGGAATTCTACAATTTGGCTCCGCAAAGCTTAAGTCTTCGGACTTTAGCCTACTGCTGGACGTTCGTGTATTTCCTGCATAACGCAACTTTTTTTGAAAGTGCTATCACTCCGTTCGTTTGTTCGTCGATGACGGATTTGATCCTTCATGGATCCTTTTTGGGCACCACCAAAATTAGCAATTCAAAATTTGCGGTTTGCAATGACTTTACGTCACGAGGAACGATATGAACTCTGTGCGCCTCCCCGCATGGTTCGCTCGCGGGAACTTTATTTTACTATTGGCTTATTCCACAACCTTTCTGGTTTTGCCGGATGGGGATGCGCTGTTGGCTGCGCCCCAGGCCGCGACAAATTCCAAAGTGGAACTACTGGCCACCAATCTGAAACAGTTTGAGATTCCGTTTTCGGTAAGCGTCAACGAAACGGATGTGGTCGAGGTCGCTCTGCAGGTCTCGATGGATCAAGGCAACACTTGGCAGGAGTACGCACGGCGGTCTCCCAACGCTGGGTCTTTTCCGTTTACCACTTCGCAAGATCAAGAATTTCATTTTGCGATCCAAACGATTAATCGCAATGGGCAACGCCGCCCGGCTACTCACTCGCTAAAAACGGAACTGCGTATCGCCGTGGATACCAGAAAGCCCAAGTTGGAATTTGAAGTTCGACCCGATGCGGCAGGACGAATTGTTGGAGTCTGGACGGCCAGAGATAGCAATATCGATCCTTGTTCATTGGTGGTCGAGTACCGTAACGAAGGAGCCACAGACGAAAAGTGGTATCGCGTTGCAACACAAAGCTGCCAGAAAGACGTCAGTGACACTTACCGTGATCAATTGGCCTGGTGGCCCGAGACGACTGCCCGCAACTTAAAAATTCGCGCGACGATTAAAGACCGTGCCGGGAATGCAGTTTCTGCGGAACGCAGTTTGTTGGTTCCGTTGGTGGCCGGTGCCATTAGGCAGCAAGCCAATCCTGCGAATGCGGCCAGCAACTCGCCGCCTCAACCAGCCAATCAACAAGTCGTACCGACCCAATCGACTCAGATTCAAACGGACTATCAGCGTTCTGGGATGCCGTACGCCTTGCAAGAGCAACGCGACCCTCAGTCGCGGATGTCACCCAGGTACCAAAACACGCCGAGATTTCAGACTCAGGTGGCAAATGCCTCCAGTCGCGGAGAACCGGTCCCGCAACCTCCCGCTTCACCGAATCGTTTTGCCAACCATGTGGCCACACCAGATGCGGCTGGGCCAGCAGGGCAATCGCGATTGCGAGATTTAAGGAACCAGCAAAACAACTCAGCGCCTCAGAATCCAAGGGCGCAGAATGGCCAGGCGACGCAGTGGCGTAGTCGAGTCCAAGGTTCGGGATCTCAAACACAACAAGTAACTAGTTCGACACAAGGTTCAGGGGCGGCACATGGCGTACCCAGTAATGTGTCCAATCAAAATCAGTTTTCACAAACCCAATCATTTTCTCAAAACGGAGGTAATCATCTTAGACCTGTCGGACCACCAAACCCGACACGCGTCGCTTCAGCACCAACTGGTCAAGCTCGGTCCGGCAATAACACCACGAATGTTCAGCAAGCTTCCACCGGAACTCAGCGCCAGTTGCCTTCTTCTCATCAAGACCCACCGGGCACTGCCCAATGGGTCTCATCCAGCACGGGAACCAATCAGCAGCCTGCGGCCGTCCCAGCCACAGCCCTGTCGTCGGGTCCCAAAGTAGAGAGTTTGCGTCGTTCGGCGCGACCCTCACCCTCAAGACGCTTTCAACTTGATTATGACATCGATGCGATAGGCCCCGAAGGCGTGAAAGAGGTTGAGTTGTGGATTACTCGTGATGCTGGCCGTAGCTGGCGTCGCCATGCCAAAGATGATGATCAGCGAAGTCCCGTCAATGTCGAAGTTGACGGCGAAGGGATTTTCGGTTTTCGGATTCTGGTGGTTAGCAACGAGGGACTGCGGGCCCGCCGTCCCAAGAATGGCGATCCGGCAGATATCTGGGTGAACGTCGATACGACCAAACCCCGAGCTCAAATCACGAATGTCCCATTTGGTCGCGGACAGCAGGCGGGCAGGCTACTGGTCCAGTGGCAAGTCAGTGACATTAATTTGCGAATGCGACCTGTCAAACTCTCTTATAGTCCTAATCCCCGTGGACCATGGACAACGATTGAAGATGGAATTCGTAACGAAGGCCAGTACGCTTGGAAACCAGGTGTCGATATTCCCGACAAAGTATATCTACAGTTGGAGGCCAAGGATGTTGCTGGTAATGCCGCCGTTCACCGGCTCGATCGCCCGGTCGATGTTTCTGGTTTATTGCCGCGAGGTCATATTCGTGGCATCACGCCTCTGAAAGAACCAGCGACCGATTCCAACACTTGATTTGACAACTTGAGATTCGGACTGGTCCCCACCAGAATGACGAAAATAAGCGGGTTTTGCAGCCCGCTTATTTTTTTGTTCCCAGACGATCTATGTTAGGATCGTTACTAGGACGCAATAACCATTTCAACGTACTACCTACACCTTCGAGGAGCCCCCTCATGTTCTTTTTGAGAAAGACCGCTTTGTTTTTGTTGTTGGCGACTTGGCTGTGTTCCAGCTCGCTAAATGCTCAATCGTCAGAAACGCAGCAAAGCGAATTCGTTTCGGCGAAAACGTTTATGGCCATTTCCATCAACATGGAAAAGGTCGTTCAGTCACTACCCGAAGATTCAACGATAATTACAAAGTATCGTCAGCGTAAATCGTTTAGCAAATTGGATTTTTCAGAAACCAACCGAATCAACGTTTTCCTGACAAGCGACACATCGGATCAAGAATACGCTACTCCGTTCTTGTTGGGTTTGTCTTACAACGATGAACTCGATCAGCAGGCCACGGCGGCCTACTTTTTAAGCGGAGGAATGAGTATAGCGATCGATGGCGAAGTGCAACGCGAAGAAGAGGTTTACGAGACCGCCACGCACAACGGACATGCGTATTTACGCAAGGCCAACGGAGAAGAAAATTATGGCAACCCAGACGCTATCTTTTTCAGCAATGAATCGACCATGCTGATGGGCAACCAAGACTTTCTGTTGAAAGCGTTGGAGGGCGAAAGCGATTCCAGTGATGGAAAAGATTTGGTTGGGAATATCGACAGTGATTTTGAACTTCATGTGTTGATTGAAGATGGCTCAAAAATCCTGAGCTTGCCAGATATGGAGTTCATCGGTGAGACAGCGCTTCCCAACGGATCTTCTCTAGTCGACATGCTGGAGGGACTAAATCGAGCGGAATTGATCGTCAACTTCGAAGACATGACTCCTATCCAAGCAACGATCGAAATGAGCTCGGAATCGCTCGCAGAAGAATTGGAATCTCTGATTCAAATTGGCATCCAAGCCGCACCTGCTCTGATCATGATGGGCGAATCCCAATTGGATGCGGAAGAAGTGCCAGTGCCTGAGGGGTTTGAGGACATCGCAGCTTCCATCAAAAAAATGCTAACTCTAGTGAAAAAGGGAGTTGGCGAGATTCAGGTTGAACGTGACGGGAAGAATTTGGAGTTACGGGTCAGTAGCGTTGATGGATTGGAAACTCTGCCCGGCTTGTTGTTTGAAAGTGCGTTGGGACAACAAATGCAGGTCGAAAAAATAATGGAAGAATTTCAAGATATTGAGGGATTTGGGTTTGGTGAAGCTGAAGACGGAACGGCTGTCATTGATTGAGAAGAGTGGTAGGTTTCCAGCCGGTGATCTCGCCATTCCGGTGATCTCGCCATTCCGGTGATCACGCCATTCTCACTCAACCTGGAAATCTGTGCCACACAC
>CAZJBW010000001.1:9066-15702 GCA_964543985.1 uncultured Pirellulaceae bacterium
CGCCATTCCGGTGATCACGCCATTCTCACTCAACCTGGAAATCTGTGCCACACACAAGCGGTCAGCTCTTGCCAGGTCCTGTGACAAACCATTCCAACCTGATCGCCACAGAACGTTGCCAGCAACTATGATGGTTGGATCACCCATGGAGAATAGCATGCAGCGTTTACCGGTTCGATTTTCGTTGACCATTTTTGTTTTGATTGTGACTTTCAATGCAGCGATCGTTTTCGCTCAGGAAGCCACCAATGACCTTACCGAATCTGTAGCGCAGCATGGCCAGGACCATTGGTTGTTGCCTCTGCCGGAAGTCGAAGCTGACACCGAGATTCCTACTTGCAAAGACGTGTTGCGATACGACTGGGCTGACGATATCTCAAGTCATCATCAAGTGGTTACCTACTTGAAAGCATTGGCGAAGGCGGCACCCGATCGTGCCAAGTTGGTGCAGTACGGCGAGACTTACGAAGGCCGAGAGTTAGTCTACTTGGTGATCTCATCAGCCGGCAACATGTCTCGGATCGACGAGATTCAAAAGGCTAATTTGCAGCTGTCGCAGGCACATCAAACCACTCGCGCCGAAGCCGACACCATCATTGAGAACGCTCCGGCTATCGTTTGGTTGGCCTACGCCGTACACGGCAATGAGATCTCGCCCAGTGACGCTGCGTTATTGACCGCGTACCACTTGTTGGCCGATCAACGAAAACAAACGCAACAGATGTTGGAAAACTTGGTCGTCGTTATTGATCCATTGCAAAACCCAGATGGACGTGACCGGTTTGTAAACGTGTTTCGTGAATCGCGAGGCAAGTTTATGCAGGCCAACCCAGTCGCCAACGAACACACCGAACGTTGGCCCAGTGGGCGGTCCAATCATTACTGGTTTGACATGAATCGAGACTGGTTCCGACACAGTCAGCAGGAAGTACGTGCGAAAGTCGCCGCCTATCTGGATTGGAATCCGCAAATGTACGTGGACGCTCACGAGATGGGATCCAATAGTACCTATTACTTCCCGCCGCCAACCGATCCCAAAAACCCGTTCTTGCTACCAGCCCAACACGAATGGTTTGGCAAACTGGGCCAACACCAAGCCGGTTGGTTTGACCGCTATGGATTCGGGTACATGACTCGCGAGGTCTTTGATGCGTTCTATCCCGGTTACGGTAGTGAGTGGCCAACGCTGCAGGGTGGCTTAGGTATTCTGTGGGAACAGGCGAGTGCGCGAGGTCAGGTCGTTGATCGGCAGGACGAAACGCGGTTGACTTATCATGACGGAGTTCGCAATCACTACGTCAGTGGTGTTGCCACCGTCGAGTTCGCTGCCGCCAACCGCAAGGAGCTGTTATCCAGTTTCTATCGTGCGAAAGTGCAGGCCGTGGATTTAGGACGCGAAGGGCCTGTCCGTCATTATTTCCTGCCGTTGACCAAGCCTCATCGCACGAAGCAACTGGCGGCCATGTTGGAACGCAATGGAATCGAGGTCTATCAAGTAACCGAATCGGTCTCGGTTACGGCGACCGATATGCAGGGCAACGAGTCGGCTCGGACGATTCCGCCTGGATCATTGCACGTACCGGTTGCTCAACCAGGCGGACGGCTGTTGCGAGCTCTTTTTGATCGCCGTGTCGAAATGGATCAGAAATTCCTGCGTCGCCAGTTGGAACGCAATCAATTGCGGTTGCCGGACGAGATTTACGATGTGACTGCGTGGAGTATGCCGTTGGCGTTCGGTGTGGATTGTTGGTCGGTCGCTGATTCCATGCAGGTTGCAAGCGAGGCCTGGGATGCCAACGCAACGTCAGCGGAAACGTCGCCCAGTGAAGAATTGGTGAAAGCCAAAGTCGCCTATCTGGTGCCTCCCACCGACGGTTCGATGGCGATGTTAAGCGAATTGTTGCAAGACGATGTGCGAGTTCACGTGACGGACGAATCGTTTACTTTGGCCGACCGCGAATACCCTCGAGGCACTCTGATCGTCAAGGTGGCTGGCAACCAAGCTGACTTGCGAACAACGTTGCAGAAATCTAGCCAGCGGCATGACGTCGAGATCGTTCCTACGGACACGGCTTACGTTCAAAAGGGGGCTCACATGGGCGGACCCAACGTGCACTGGGTGAAACCGCCAAAGGTGTTGATCGTTGTCAATTCGCCAACGAACTACTCCTCCGGTCACACTTGGTACCTGTTTGACGAAGTGTTGTCGTATCCCACAACGCGAGTCAAAGGGAGCGATTTGGGGCGAGTCGATTTGACGCGGTTCAACACCATCGTCATTCCCGACGGCAACTTTTCGGCCAATAACGGTTTTGGCGAATCCACCGTCAACAAGCTGCAAGCTTGGGCATCGGCCGGTGGCACTTTGATTACATTGCGCGGAGCAACCGCTTGGGCAGCCAGCGAAGACATCGGATTGTTTAAGAACGAGGTGTTGAAACGCAAAGTCCCTAAGGCTCGCAAGACGACCGATGAAGAGGGTAAGGACGAGTATACCGAGGTGACTCCCGATAACGTGCCAGGTGCGTTCTTCAAAGCTGACGTTTTTCAAAAGCATTGGATTACCTACGCCTATCGTGACCAGATGGATGTGTTTTATTCCGGGCGAGTGGTTTTAGGGCCGACGACGGAAACCGATGGGCGATCTTTGGTAACGTTTCAGGGCAGGGAAGGGCTGGTTTCCAGCGGTTTCTGTTGGCCAACCAGTGTTGAATTGCTGGCAGAAACGCCATATTTGGTGTACCGGTCGGTCGGATCAGGGCACGTGGTAGGATTCGTGGATGACCCGAATTTCCGGGCCATGTACCCCTCTTTGCAGCGGCTATTTGTTAATGCGGCAATGTTTGGCGCGGCTCACTAAATTTGCGAAACTTTTGTCCTGAAATTGAGATTCATACGTGATTAACCCCAGATAGGTGCGCTTGTGCCCCTGCTAGTTATCGCGAAGTCGATGAATTTCACCTCCGATATATTACCCGTCTAAACACCCTTCGAAAAACTAGAAGGAACGAAATGAGATTAAGAACAACTTATGCTCTGCTTTTGGCTTGTATGCTGCTGCCGTACACGCTAGACGCTCAGCCTGGAAACAATTCACGCCCATTTACTCAGGGTCCTGAGATCGGCGCAGAGTTGCCCGAAATTAGTGGTTTTGACGCTGAAGGAAACGAGTTTCCTTTAAGCAACCTTAAGGGACAGTACTCGGTGGTCGTCTTTGGGTGCCTGACGTGACCGCCATTTTTACGTAACGTTCCCAGTTTGGAAACGGTTCACCGCGATTACTCAGACAAAGTCAAATTTTATTACGTTTACAAGCAACTAGCTCACCCAGAAATGAATAGCTATGTTGATCCTCTGACATTGGAAGAGCGTTTGGCTCACGTGGCAGAGGCCGACAAGAATTTCAATACAGAATTCGAATGGATCTGTGACAACATGGACAACGAGCTGAAACACGCTTTCGGCGAGCGTCCAAACTCGGAGTTTGTTATTGATCCAGATGGCAAAGTGATCATCAAACGCGCCTGGAGCAGCCCGCAAACATTACGCGAAGACTTGGCTAAATTGGTCGGTGCCAGCGAAAAGGAAACCAAGGTTGCGGATTTGGGCTACGAGATCAAGACTCGGCCAGAACAAGTTGCCAAAGGTGTTGTCGAGCGAGTCTCATTGCCAGGCGGTATGGTGGCATTGAAGTCTTCTTTGGAATCGGTCGAGGGTGCTCCTGATGATGAACTGTTTGTAAAACTGCGTGCCGAAGCCGAGCCGTCATTGATGGATGGCGAAAACGGCAAACTGTATGTCGGTTTCCACGTCGATCCTATCTACTCAGTGCATTGGAACAACGATGCGATGTCCGTTCGGTACAAACTGAATTTGCCCGAAGGCATCACGACCGAGAAACTGGAAGGCGAGTTCGCGAAAGTTGATGTTAAAGCAGATGCTGATCCACGCGAGTTTGTTTTTGATCTGGAAGTCAGTGGCGAGGTTCCGTCCGAGCCGATCGAAGTGACGATTTACTGCATGATCTGTGACGATGAAGAAACCTTCTGCACACCGATTACCGAAGTCTTCCACGTGCACCTAGAACGCGACCGCGAATTGGGTCGACGAGGTGGTATGCGAGGTGGTGGTATGCGAGGTGGTCGTGGTCGTGGTCAAGGCGGCGGTGCTCGTGGTGGCGGCGGTCGCGGTCAAGGCGGCGGTGCTCGCGGCCAAGGTGGCGGCGGTCGTGGCCAAGGTGGCGGTCGTGGTCAGGGTGGCGGCAATATGGTCGAACGTTTGATGGGCTTCGATCAAAATGACGACGACAAGTTGTCAAAAGACGAACTGCCCGAGCAAATGCAACAACGCTTTGACCAAATGGATGCCAACGAAGATGGATTCATCGACAAAAGCGAAATGGAAAATCTAGGCGGTGGTCGTGGTGGTCGAGGCGGCGGCCGTGGTGGTCGCGGCGGACGTGGAGATCGCGGAGATCGCTAACCAATCGTCATGACTTCCAGTGGAAGTCTAATTGGAATTCAATAAATCGTCCCCCTCGCTCCTTAACAGTGGCGAGGGGGATTTTTTTGATCTCGACGTTTTTCGTTTGATCTCGACGGATAGTTACCGACTTCTTTGCCTTCGCCTGTCGGTAGTCGCAACGGAAGCTAGGCAAGTAGCGGAATGAAAAGTCCAACAAAAAAACCTACTCCCGAAGATTCGGGAGCAGGTTTGTTGATCGTTCTGGTTTGAATTCCAAAGCGGACGGGCGTTACCGTTCCAAGCGATCGAGTCGTTCGACCAGTTGGGCTTCGTAGCTGGCCAGCTGGTCTTGGTTTTCGGGGAAACCGAAACCGCTGAGTGCTTGTGGGTTTTTGCGTAACGCTTGAACAATCCGCTGCAGCAACTGGGTTTGTCGAGGCGAAAGCAGCGACGCGGGATCCAGCTTCTTGACGTTCTTCGGTGACGCGGCAACGTTTAGCTTTACCGCTTGATACTCGGTAAGTGGCAAGTACCCATAGGCGGTGTTTCGCAGATAGTACTTTTGTTCTGACTTGCGAACTTGTCGCGTTTCCAACGAGTCACGCCAGTCAAGCTGTACGTTGCTTAATCCGGCATTGGCCACTGCTTGTTTTTGAGTGTTGTTGTAGGTGTAAATTGCTGAAGTGCAATTCATCTTCTTGGCGCCAGCCAACAAGTCTTCGTAGTCCACTATCGCGGGATCGTAGGTCACATGCACGACCTCTTTAGAGCCTGCCCATACGCTTCGAGTCGAGTAGACACCGTCGATTGAGCCCAACTGGGCTTCACCTTCCCAGTATCACAACATGGCAAAGCTGGCCTGTTGGAACTTTTTCTGCCAGCCATCAATCACTGCCTGCAGATAATTTGGAACGGGACGTTTGGCTTGGGTCAATGCTTGAGCCATACGCTCAGCCAGGGCACCCGTTTTCCAAACGTTGTCACGACGCGCGATCACATCGCTGCCGGTTGAATCCAAGAACCGGACGACAGGGTTGTTCCAGGACGGCTCATTGAATGACTTCAACAAAGCGGCGTCTTGTTGTTGGTTGTTGTAGACTAAAACAGGGATGAAGTTCTCTTCAATGGCTTCAACCATCAAAGGCAATGACAACGGACCGTTGCCAAAATTTTTGCAAGTCGATCAGCCAGGTACTTCTTGGAACAACACAAAGATTGGTTTGCCCGTTTCGGCAGATTTGGCTTTGGCTGCTTCCAAGTCACGCTGCCAACGAACTTTGCCAAGTTCAACAGGTTCGTCCGAGCGTTTTATTGCTGTTGAATACAGCACGCCAGCCGCAATCATGATCGTTGCGACAATCGCTATTAACTTCATTCGAGGTAGACTCCAGATTCATCCATTGGTTTCGAGATTGATGCCACGTCATTATGTCAACATTTTCACGCCAAGCATTACCAGCAAAACGGTTTTCCACGCTCAATTCGACAGAATACTTCAAAAAACTGGCTGGACGGTACGAAATCAAGGACGCCTGTTGGCACCATTCACGCGGCTTAGTCCTGTCAGATCGGGCTAACGTGTTTTGGTAAACGAGCACCTTCACTGAGGGTTTTCGCTAGTACGTTTCCGGATAGATCACGATTTCAATGCGACGATTGGCCGGGTTGTTAAGTGCGTAACGGGGCCGAATGCTGCCCATGGCCATCAAGAAAATCTGGTCGTTGGGCAATCCTGCCTTGGCCAGCAGATCAAACATTGCCAAGGTTTGATTTGAGGTTAGTTGATGATGGCTGATGGTTGGTGGTTGGATCGGTGAACCATCCCAGTGTGCCTCGATGCCGACCCTTTGTCTTGGAAAGTTTTGACGTATCGTATTGGCCAAGCTGGTCAGTGTCGCGGAATCATTGTTGTTGATTTGGTAAGTGCCTGAAACGAACATGCGATCGGTGGGTCCTTCAATGCGAATCACATCGCCATCCATCCAGGTTTTGAAGCCATTCAATTGCACCGTTTGCAAACGTTGCAACAGACCGTTGTTGGCGCGAATCGTGGCGCCGTTAAAGCCTGTGCCATTGACGCCCGTTGACGCTAATTGCCCGACCACCTCGTTGGATGTCGTGTTGTTCAGTCGAGCATTCTGAAATTGTGCTTGGTTTTGCGCTTGAATTTGC
>CAZJBW010000001.1:15802-68101 GCA_964543985.1 uncultured Pirellulaceae bacterium
CGTGTTGTTCAGTCGAGCATTCTGAAATTGTGCTTGGTTTTGCGCTTGAATTTGCACTTGGTTTTGCGCTTGAACGGCAGAGGCGCGTGCCGTGGCGATTTGCTGTTGAGCCTGAGTGTTAACTTGTTGGACCTGAACTTGCGCTTGCTGCAATTGATTGACTTGGTCGTTTAGTTGTTGTCGCAGTTGATCGTTGTAGTTGTTTGAGTTCTGCAAACGCTGTTGCAACGCGGCCACTTGAGCGTGCAAGTTTTGATTGTCGGAATCAAATTGGCCCAATTGCGAATTCAAGTTTTGCACCTGACCTGCTAATTGACCCGATTGTTGAGTAGCTCGTTCCACAGCTTGTTGAGCGGCCAAGCGACCATTGTCTGGGGCAAATACATTGGAAGCGTTGCCAAACAATGATCCGCCACCACCACCGCCGCCAAACAATGATCCGCCAACACCGTTGCCGCCACCGCCAATAAACGAGCCGTTGACGCCATTGATATTCGGAATCCCCGTTCCGCCAAACAGGCTTCCCCCAGGGGGCTGAAAACCGGGTAGCGCTGTGTTGCCTCCGAAAAGAGATTGTTGTCCGAAGTTACCCGTTGGTTGTCGACAGCCACTGAAAAGTAGAGCTGCCAAGATAAGTATCCACAGGCGATTCATGGGTCCATCCAATGCCAAAAATTGAAGGCTGTCAAAGTTGCGACAGCCTTACCGGGGTGGGGCAATTTGCTTTGTCGCGTTGAGCGCTCGAACAGCGAGTTCCCAACAATGCGGCGGGATGGTAGCAGTGCCAAAAAATAGCGTAAAGATCAACCGATGCCCAAATTGGACTCAAGTTAAAGTTGCGAGCAGCCTGTGATTCAAGTTCTTGCTGGCGTGTCTGTGGTCGAACATCCGGGCAGTGCTGTCACAATGGGTTGGGCAGCTGTTTCCTGCTGCAAATCGGCGATCCAGTCGGTGTAGTCTGGGTATTCTCCGTAAAAACGGCGAATGTAGTGGCGGCCTCGTGCCTGCGGATTGTGTGGTTCGAAGCCCCAGTAGCTCATGATGCGATCGGTGACTCGCCGGCTGATGACTTCGCACAACACTGCGTCGACTCGCTTCAATCGCGCAATCTCCATAAAGGTGCGAAACGATGCACGCATGGTCGCTAGCGTCGTTCCTAACTCGGACACCGCGTATTTGGCGACGAAAAATTTCTTGTGGCGGCTGGGCTGGTTATAGAACACCTGCACTCGATCACGTTGAACTTTGCGATGCACCCAACCACCGATCCACATCGCTTCAGCAACCGATACAAATTTTGGGAACGGTCGGATCTGGATAAAGTTTGTTTCGCCTGCACTGGCTTGGATCATCCCGTATGGCTTGCTGGCCAATAGATCGGCAGCCTGTCGAACACTCTTAACTTTTGTAAACATATTGTCGTCCTTCTAAAATTCAGGTTAAAAATTGCCGCTTCAATATGCCCCATGCACCCAACATGGCAGCCATCAAGATCAAGCAAACGAACACGACTAACAGCAGGTTAGAACCGCCGAATGAAAACGCGCCAAGCATCGCCCACTGGTTCCAAATTCGATTCCAACCAACCACGATGATGACGGTTGCCAGACACAGGTAGGGTCCGAACGCCAGACGGTTTTCACCATGGATCAACAATTGAGCCACAGCGAAAACGAGTGAAGTGAAAGGGGCGCACACGAACACTAGTAAAGCTGGTTGCCAACCTAGAAAGGCACCGATCATGCACATCAAAGTAACATCGCCGAACCCCATGGCTTCGACTCGCAACGTCCCACTGGCGATCAAACGAACGGCCCAAACGATACCGCCGCCCATGGCCATTCCCAGCAAGGAATCATACAGCGATGTCCAATGCTGTGTTGAATAGAAGTATGTGACGCAAATCAATATCGAAGTGGGCACCAGTAGGAACAAGTACCGTTTGGTAAGACCAAACATCCTGCGCGTTTGAACGCGAGGAACTTGTGATTCGGTTTTGCGAGCGGGACGTACCACACTGGCGATCATGATCTTGATTCCCTGCCACAGTCCATAGCGTAGCGTTTGCCGTTTTGGTAGCAGAGCCAAACACCAAACTAAAACGATGCCGATGCCAACCAGCAACGCAGGAATACCAGTGTGCCATTGACTGACTGGATCGGGAGTCCAGTAGTTCAGAGGTGTCAGTTCGATTTCCAGTAGGTCTCGAGAGACCACGGGTAACCGAGTTTGAGGCGCGAATGCAGCGACTGTTAAGGCGAACAAGGTTCCGGGGATGGTGATCGAGTCGGGGATGGTTTGTTCGTCAAAATCGATGAACGTCGCCACGATCAGCAGAGCAAACAACGTTGCATGAAACAGGAACCACCCAAAGTGTAGCGAGTCAACGATGTTCGATTGTCGCGCGATCAACGTCTCATTCTGGCCGCCGTACAGTCCGCCGTCGCCGTGCCATTGGTACAGCCAAATCAATCCAGCAGCACAACCGAGCTCAATCAGAAATGGCCGCAACCAATGCCGTTTTGGATATAGGTTTTGTTGGTCAGATTCTCGCCGCAGAAAAAACCAGCCAATGATTGGGATCCGATCTGTCCAGCGACGAACGTGACCTGCGGGTGGCTTCATCCAAGGGCTCGCCTTGGTTTGGACATATGCCAAGTGATAGATCGCCCAGTTAATCGCCGAACCGACGCACGCACCAATAGCGCCAAGCAATAACCAGCGGATCGGTAAAGGTAGCGAGTCCATGTATGTATGACTGATGGTGAAGGTCGTGAAGCATCCACGACCCACACAGAAGGACATGCCAACAAGAAAATGGATCGCTAGTGGTTTGTATCGTCCGGTGAACGCCACTGCGCAATCAGTTCCACCACTTCATCTACGGTCAGTCCTTGGACGTCTACCTTGTAATCGGCAAAGTCCGCATAAACCGGTGTCCGTTTGGCCAGGACTTGAGTCACTTCCTGTTCCAGATCCAGATCCGTTAGCGGTGGTCGCGCTTGGCCTGTTTTTTGGGCGGCTTTTATTCGCTTGATGATTAGTTCCGGCGGTGCGGCTAACCAGACGCAGCGACCCTTTTCTGCGATCAGTTCACGGACCTCCTGCGACAAGATTGCTCCGCCACCTAGAGAGACGATGGAGTTTTCGTTTTCGGTAAAGCTATCTACCAAAGACTTGATGGCGGACAGTTCCATTCTGCGGAAGGCCGTCTCGCCGCCCTTTTCAAAAATTTCTTCGATCGTTTTGCGTTCTCGCGATTCGACTAGAGCATCGGTATCGTGCCAGTGGGCTCCCAGTTTTCTGGCCAAACGTTTCCCAACGGTAGACTTACCGACGGCCCGGTAGCCCGTTAGAAAGATCGCTCGACGGAGATTTTTCTTGGGGTCGGTTGCCAGGATCACTTCGTCGTCATCGGGAGTTGTTGAATAGCGAGCGGCGCTGATGGACTTCTTGATCATTTCGCGGATCAGGTCCTGGTTAGCTGGCTTGCCCGTGAACAAGCGAAACTGTTCGGCCGCCTGTCGCATAAACATATCGACGCCTGTAACCGTAATGCAATCGGCCGCCCGAGCGCGTTTGATAAACAGAGTTTGTTCGGGATTGTAGACGGTGTCGAAAACGATTGTGTTGCGCTCGAACCATTTGGCCTCCATCGGTGACTCGTCCAGATTCGGGTGCATTCCGACCGGTGTGGCATTGATCAGGACGTCGTATTCCGCGTTGGCTCGACCGGCCCAGTCCATCGATTTGCACTGCAATTCCGTCGCCAAGGCGTCTGCTTTGCGATAGTCACGTGTGCAAATGACGACTTTGGCACCTTCGCGATGGAGCCCAAAACCGATGGTACGTGCCACCCCACCCGATCCCAGAATCAGGACTCGCTTTCCAGCAAAGGGTCGCCCGTCGTCGTTCTGAGGCAAGACGGCGGCCAACGAGTCCAGGGCGGCTTGGCAGTCGGTGTTGTATCCACGCGTGCCCTGACCGCGAAACACGATGGTGTTGGTGGCTTTGATTCCACCGGAAAGATCGTCCAAGGCATTGATGTGTTTCAGAACGGCCTCTTTGTGAGGAATCGTGACGCTTAGACCTTTGATGTCCAGCTCTCGCGCCGAGCTCATAAACTCGTCCAGGTACTCGGCGGGTACGCGGAAGGGCAAGTACAACATGTTCAATTCATGTTCACGCAGACAGGCGTTGTGGATGGCGGGACTAAGGCTATGCGCCACGGGGTCGGCGATCACGCCCAAAATTTGAGTATCCTGGTTCAAGTTTTCGTAGCGATAGTCTTCTATCAGTTGGTCCCGAGTCAATTGGCCAGGTGCCATGATTCGTTCGGTATTGAAAGTGGCGTAGGTGAAGGGCGCACCGAACTTGCCACAGAGGACTCGCGATGGCAGGCCCATTTCGCCCATACAGAATGCGACGGTCGGGAATCGCTTCTTGCGACACAAACGTAGCGTGCGAAAGTTGTCGATGGGATTGTTGGCCATCGTGGCGATCTTGATGATGTCGGGATCCAATCGACACATCATGTCGTAGATCGCTTCCAGGTCTTCGGGTGTTTCGTGGAAGTTGTGGTAGCTAATGATCCGTTTCGTGTCACCGTAGCGAGGAATCTTGCCGGCGATGTCCGATTCCAAATCGATATAGTCCGCACCGTTGGCGATGGCGGTTCGCAAAAGGACCAAGCGATCATCTTCACTACGCATCCACTTGCCGCGTTCGTGTGGGCGACGACACGTCGTGATGACAGGGCAGTGTCGATCACCCAAAAGACGCGAGATGTTGACCGAGCGACGAATGTAATCTAAACGCAACTCAACCAGCTGGGCCCCTTGTTCGGCCAAGTGTTTGTGTTCGGCCATCATCATTCGATGCCGGCCGCGGCCGATACTGACGCAAATCATGAGGTGGATCTAACCTGCTGGAATCTATTAGAGATCTGAAAATATAAAACGCGATCGATAAGACTAGATCTCTATTCTGCCCAGAATTCTCAAAAGTTCAAATCTGAGAAGTGTTAATTCTTGGACAAGTATCAAGTTCTAGGTGCAGTTCAAATCCTTTTGAAGCGTCGATCTAATTCTTCTCTTGAAAAAACCAGTGCCGTTGGGCGACCGTGGGGACAATGGTGAGCGTCCTGGCAAAGTTGCCGATTTTCCAATAGCGATGCAATCTCGGCGTCGGACAACTTGTCGCCAGCCTTGATCGCTGCCTTGCAAGAAATCATGTGCAGCAGCTCGTCGACAACGTCGCGAGCGTCCAAAGCTTTGCCTTCTTGCAACAAAATGTCCACCACACCACGTAACATGTCGGCCGGGTTGTGATTGGCCAACATGGCGGGGTACGACGATACCAAAACCGTATCACCACCGAATTCCTGCACGTTGATTCCGATCTGCCCCAGCACCTGTTGAGACTGCAAGACCTTGGCAGCTTCGGCCGGAGT
The DNA here is from genome assembly GCA_964543985.1 of uncultured Pirellulaceae bacterium. Lineage (GTDB taxonomy): Bacteria > Planctomycetota > Planctomycetia > Pirellulales > Pirellulaceae > CAJQPP01. Next base: position 21,255 of record CAZJBW010000001.1, read on the forward strand.
CAATGGCACAGGCTCTGGTACCAGTAACTGTTGAGATTCTAATTTGCCCGCAAGGACTTTTTCCCGCAGTTGTTCATAAATGATCCGCTCGTGCAAGGCGTGCTGGTCGATCACCACGACGCCTTCCGCCGATTCGGTAATCAGATAGCGATCATGAATCTGCAGAGCCCGCGCGACTGGGGCTCGGTCATCCACAGGGATGGGAAACGAATCAGAATCGGTGTGGGCAGATGAGGTGGTCGTGGGAGAATCGAAATTGCCGCTTGGTGTTGGGAAGCCGGATGGGTCCGCGTCCGCCGATACGGGTCGGAAGTCGTTCGAGGTGCCTGAGCCCAGCGACTGACTTCGGTCGCCTGGGAAAGGTTTGAAGTCTGGCAGGCTGGTCCAATCCTGTCTGGCTCGTTCGACCGGCAACGTCATGGTCGACTGAGACATTGCCGGTGTTGATGGCATCGCCGCAGCAGCCGGTTCAGCAGGTGCCGACAATTGTGCGCGGGCCGTTAAATCGGTAGACAGAAATTTGTTACGCAATGCACCCAGTAACTGGCTGTACAAACGACTGCCTTCTTGAAAACGCACCTCAAGCTTGGCCGGGTGCACATTCACATCGACTAACTCGGCCGGCATTTGCAGATTTAGAAACGCGATAGGAAAGCGACCGGTCATCAGTAATCCGCGATAGGCTTCTCGCAGCGCGTGTTGTAAGGCTCGATCGCGAATGTACCGGCCATTCAAAAATAGATACTGCAGACGATTGTTTCCACGGCTGTGCGTGGGGTCGACCACAAAGCCGGAAATGCGAATGTCGTTATCTCCGCTGGCGATCGGAATCAACGCGCCGCCAATGTCCGGGCCAAAGAAAGTATTGATCCGTTGCGACCAGTTTTCTGTCGCTGGCAGCTCGTGAATCGTTCGTTCATTGTGTTGTAGCGTCATATGAATTTCGGGGCGAGCCAATGCTACTCGCGCGAACGCTTCGGTGATGTGACCCATTTCCGTTTGCGTTGTCTTTAGGAAGCGGCGTCGCACGGGCGTGTTAAAAAACAGATTGCGAACGTCGATTGAGGTGCCCACACCACAACTGCAGGGATGGACTGGTTCGCGTTGCCCGCCATTGATTCTCAATTCGAAACCCGCTTGGGCATCGGCCGTGCGACTACGCATCACCATTTGGCTGACTTCGGCGATGGATGCCAGGGCCTCGCCACGAAACCCCATGGTGGTGACTTGAAACAGATCGTCGGCGTCCGAGATCTTGCTGGTGGCATGGCTGGTGACGGCCAATTCCAGTTGGTCGGACGAGATGCCGTGCCCGTTGTCGGTAATCCGCATCAGGTCCTGGCCGCCTTTTTCAATAACGACCTCGATACGAGTGGCCCCAGCGTCCACGGAATTTTCCAGCAGTTCCTTGACGACACTGGCCGGTCGCTCGATGACCTCGCCAGCCGCAATCTTGTTAATCACGCTAGTCGGCAGTTGTTTAATCGTGGGCATATTTAATTCCAACCGATTTCCAATCAAGCCAGTTGGCTCGTTCCATTCGAACTTCAGTTCAAACCAAACTGGTTGATTTTTCGATAGAGAGTCCGTTCACTAACGCCAAGGATTCGAGCGGTATCTTCTCGATTTCCTCCCGTCAGCTTCAATGTGTGTTCGTAGGCCCAGCGCTCGATTTCTTCCAGCGATTTTCCAAGCAACTGATTGGGCCCAGCGTTGCCGTTGTTGGCAGAGTCCGAGTTTTCGATGCCCAGCGAACCGGCGTTGGTTGATTCCATCAGGTCGGGCGACAGGTCGTCCATATCCAGCAGGTCATCGACATCCAGAACCACCATGCTTTCGACAACGTTCTTCAGCTGCCGAATGTTACCAGTCCATTCATAATTGAACATCCATCGAGTCAGTTCCGGAGAGAATCCTTTGACTTTTTTAGAATTGTTCTTGTTGGCCAGTTTGCGAAAACGGTCGGCCAGCGGAATGATGTCTTCGCGACGATTGGCAAGTGGATCCAAATGTACGGTCACAATCTTCAAGCGGTAGTACAAGTCCTTACGAAAGTTGCCGGCTTCAATTTCTGCTTCCAAGTCTTTATTGGTGGCCGCCAGGACTCGCACATTCACATCGATGGGTCGATTGTCACCGACGCGAGTGATCTTGCGTTCTTCCAGAACTCGCAACAGTTTGATCTGAGTCGGCATCGGCATGTCGCCGACCTCGTCCAAAAACAGCGTGCCACCATTGGCGTACTCGAATTTTCCGGCGCGGTCCGAGATGGCGTCAGTGAATGCTCCTTTGACGTGTCCAAACAATTCGCTTTCCACCAGGTGTTCAGCGACGGCTGCCGTATTGATCGCGACAAAAGGTTTCTTTTTTCGAGGGCTGTTTTGGTGAATCGCTTGGGCGATGACATCTTTGCCGCTGCCGGTTTCCCCAGTAATCAAAACGCCAACGTCGGTGGGTGCGATCCGCTTCAGCCGTTGGACTAGTGACTTCATGCTGTCACTAGCATAGATCAGGTTCTCGAAGCCAAACTTCTCGTCCAGTCGGCTGTGCAAATCCAGGTTCTGTTTGCGTAGCTTGACCGAATCCGCCGCCTTGCTGGCGACCGCTTGCAGTCGCTTGGGCGAGATCGGTTTTTCCAGAAAGTTGAATGCGCCCTGCTGCATGGCCTCGACGGCCTTGGGGACAGAAGCATGACCCGTAACCAAAATGATCTCGCAATTCGGTTGTTTTTCGCGAGCTTCTGCCAGTATCGCCATCCCGTCCACGTCGTTCATTACCAGATCGGTAACGATGATGTCCCAGGAACGGGTGTCGATTAGATTGGATCCCTGCGGCCCCGAGATTGCGATTTCGCTGTCAAATCCGATACGTTCGAGAGTCTCGGCCATCGCTGCGGCGTGATCGGGATCGTTGTCCACTAATAGGACTTTGACGGGGACAGGTTTTACATTTTCGTCGCTCATGAGCGTGATAATACCGAATCCGTTTCTTAGATCACAGTGTTAACGTCGCGGAAGATTGCCGATTCGGGTAATAGGCGTTAGGCAAGCTTTGCCTTTTTTGGGCTCGCCGGGTGTGGGTTGGGTAACCTTTTTCCAAGCGACATCGTGATATGATGCCCGATCAGTTAGCATTTGAGTCACCATTTCAGTTGCCCAAGTGGCTAACGTTTTTGGACGACGTGACCCACACATTCGTCAATCAAACGGGACTGCCACCAACTTTTACGTTTAATTTACGAAGGCTGAACGGTAAAATAAGGGTCCATCCTGCATAATCTAGAAGTGGCCGAATCGTGGCCGCCGTCGAATTGCTGCCTACCGCCTGCCAAATTTGCTCGAAAACCCTGGAAGCTCTGCACGCCATGACTGTCAATCGTTCAAAATCAAAAGGATTCGCCAAGACTGCATTGTTAGTCGCATTGGTCGCGTCCGTGGGCATCTTTTCAGCCTACACCTGGATGGACCGTGGCGAAGCCACCTCCGTTGAAGATAACGAACTGACCTTTGCTGCCTTCGAAAGCAGTTTCGTCAGTTCGATTATCGAATCCGGTGACGTCGCCAGTTCCAGCAATGTCGAGATTCGCTGTCGAGTGCGCGAGCGAGGTGGCGTGGCGATTCTGGAAATCGTGCAAGAGGGCACGTTGGTTAGCGAAGGTGACTTCCTGGTTCAATTGGAAGACTCGACGTTCCGTGACGAAGTGGTCGAACGAAAAATTCAAGTAGCTCAAGACCGGGCCTCGGTGATTCAAGCCGAAAGTAACTTGAACGCTGCTCGGCGATCTCTGTTGGAATTTGAAAATGGCCAGTTCGCTCAAGAGTTGGCGACCTACGAAGCCGAGTTCGCTTTGGCTGAAGAGATGTTACGTCGTGCTCGCGAATACAAACAATACAGTGAGAACCTGGCCCGCAAAGGCTATGTCACCAAAGCTCAATTGGAAGCGGATCGATTTGCCGTCGTGCGGTCCGAAAAGGAATTGGAATTAGCCGAAAGCAAACTGAGTGTGTTTCGGGAATTCAGTCAGCAAACCTTGGAGGCCCAACTGAAGGCCACGATCGCACAAGAAGAAGCCAATTTGGAAGCCAGCCAGTTCACTCTGGAATTAAGTAAGCAACGCCTGAAACACTTTGAAGATCAGGTCGCCGCCTGTCGCATCACAGCCCCATCGGCTGGGCAGGTCGTCTATGCCAACGAGATCGATGGTCGTGGCGAATCGGGGATCGTGATTGAAGAAGGTGTCACTGTGCGAGAAGGCCAAGCGATCATACGCCTGCCCGATCCTGACAACATGCAAGTGACCACGAAGGTTAACGACTCAAAAATCAACTCGGTGCATGACGGTCAAGAAGCCATCATCCGTTTGGACACCGCACCGGAAGTTCCCATCAAGGGAATCGTCCGACGTGTTGCAGATTTCCCGTTACCTCGTCGTTGGTCGCAGGCGCCGATCGAGTACGAAGTGTATGTCGACGTGGTGGAAAAGAACGACCTGGTCCGACCTGGTTTGCGGGCCAAGGTAGAAGTGTTTGTCGAGAATCACGCGTCGGTCGTGCAAATCCCCGTCTCGGCGTTACTGGAACGTGGCAGCGACTACTACGTGGTTGTCAAAGGCGACGAAGGCTCGCGAGAATTGCGGCAAGTTAAGTTGGGACCCAATAACGAGAGCATGGTTGTGATTCAATCGGGTATCCAGGTGGACGAGCATGTGTTGGTCGACCCCGATGGTTTCCGTGACGCCGAATCACTGGACGACGATGAGCCTGCGGGTAGCGATAGCGACACCTAATTGATTGGTATTGGCTGGCGCGGTCAAGATTCATATGGGCTCCGATTTTTAACTCATGCAGCTTCTACGCCCCACAATTTGGAAGGCCGGTATCAAGAGCCTGGCGCTGCACCCCATGCGTTCGCTGCTGACCATTTTGGGGATCTTTATCGGAATCGCCAGCGTGGTCTGGTTGTTGGCCATTGGTGAAGGGATCAGCCAAGGCGTGCAACGACAGATTGAAGAGTTGGGTACGAACAACATCATTCTGAAAAGCGTCAAACCGGTTGGTGACGGCAAACTGGATCAAAACTGGATCGCCATTTATGGGGTCACTCGCGACGATTATCGAGTGCTCAAGGAATCGTTGCCAACGATCAAAAACGCATTGCGAATCCGCGATGCTCGACGGGAACTCTACTATGGAATTCACGATCTTAACGCTCACTTGATTGGCTGCACGCCTGGCTACGACGAAGTCATGAAGATGGATATTCATGAGGGGCGGTTTTTGGAACAGATCGATATCGATTCCAAGGACAACGTTTGCGTGTTGTCATACGAGTTCGGTAAGAAGCTGTTTCCGATCGGCAGCGGTCTGGGAAAAATTGTGCGCGTTCGCGACACGCCTTATCGCGTCGTAGGGATTATGGAAAGTCGCGGAGTGATGGCGGCCGTCGGCAGTTCGTTGGATTCGCAAGACTTTACCGACGACATCTACATTCCGATTACAGCGTTCTGGCAGCGGATCGGTGACTGGACGATGGAACGTAGTGCGGGTGCCAGAATCAATGAACAAATCGAGATCAGTCAGATCACGTTTCGTGTTAGCGAAATGGAACAAGTCATGCCGACCTCCAGCGCCATCCAATCCATTATGGCGGCGCGACATCCCAAAGGCGACTTTGCCGTTGTGACGCCATTGGAGTTGCTTGAGCAGGCGAGAAATACTCGCCTGATGTTTATGGCTTTCATGGGATTGATCGCTGCCATCTCGTTGGTCGTTGGTGGTATTGGGATCATGAACATCATGTTGGCGACGGTAACCGAACGAACTCGCGAAATTGGAATCCGCCGAGCTCTGGGTGCCAACCGTAACGATATTACTCGCCAGTTTTTGGTGGAAACGATCGTGTTGTCGGTGGTGGGTGGCGTTACCGGGATTGTGGGCGGCCTGTTGTGCCCCTGGTTGGTCGGTCAGGCTCGTAATCTGGCCACGGGCTGGTTTCCAGAATTGATTAGCCAGTTGCCAGACACCGTTCGCGATATTACGCCAATTATCGTCCCGCAATCGATACCGCTGGCGTTTGGAATCGCCGTACTGGTCGGCGTTGTCTTTGGAATTTACCCGGCCATCCGCGCCGCCAAGCTGGACCCAATTCAAGCATTGCGGCACGAATAGGCTTAGATTCCTGCGAGAGCAAAAAAGACGGCTCGTGCCTGTTGTGGTTGATACTCAGCTGCCCCAATTTTTGGCAAAGTGATAAACTGTCGTCGCCCATCTTCTGCTGCCGTCGCACCTTTGGATTACTCGATGACCTCCCACGACCCTCAAATGATTGACCAGATTCGCTCGCTTAAGCCCTGGCACCACAACATTCAACTGACGGATAATCTATCCATCATGGATGCCTTTAGCCAGGAAGAACAGCAGCGAAAGAATAACGACAACGTCAGCATGATCGATTTACACGACTCGTTCACAAACAAAGCTCGATTGATGTACCCCAATGGGCTCAGTGGCAAACGGTTTTTGGATTGTGCCTGCAACGGTGGCGGGTACTGTTTCTGGGCCTCCGAGATCGGTGCCGAACAGGTTTACGGTTTTGATGTTCGAGAGCATTGGATCAATCAAGCCAAATTTGTACAACAATATCGAACCGTGGGACCAGTCGACAACATTCAGTTCGCGGTTTCTGATTTGATGGATTTGCCAAACAGCGATTTGCAGGCCGCCGATTTCACTCTGTTTAAAGGAATCTTCTACCATTTGGCTGACCCGATTCTGGGATTAAAGATCGCTGCCGAATTGACCAACGAGATCATTTGGGTGAACACGGCCCGCTGCTTTATCGATCACGAGGATTGTCTAATGAGTGTCTTCGAATCGGACGAGCGTCTAATGTCCGGTGTGCACTCTTTGTCTTGGATCCCCAGCGGACCACGAGTGATGGCCAAGCTGTTGTATTGGCTGGGCTTTCAGGAAATTTGTCACGTGTTTTCCAAGCAGTACGACCACCGGCCAAAGTTTGGCCGTATGGAATTAATCGCTTCTCGAAAAGTCGGTATGTTGGATCGTCTGGCCGAAGAAGACGGTGCCTGCATGATCGATGTGCAAAGTTGGGACAAATCCCAGATGGCCACTGACGATATTAAATCTCTGTTTTAGACATGTTTGCTGACTGAGTTCAGCCAAGCTGGGCCTACTCCTTTTTCTTACCTTCGTGTGTTTTTGCCTTTCCAACGGGCATCCCAGTTCTCGTTTGCAGCGGCTATTCCGGTTGTAGCAATTATCGAGTGTAGAAATGGGCGGACCTTTCGGTCTTCGTCCGGCAGTCCTCAGTTGTTGGGCAGCATTTATAACCTACGTTTGCTTAATTACTGAACGCCGTTGGATTGCCTGATCGCCCTTGTGTGTGATTCCAACCTTCGGCTTGCCATTGCCCACTAGTAAAGATAATGGACCCGCCTGCGATGGGATTTTTGCAAAACTTTTTCCAAAGTGTTTTCGAGCAGTCTCCTGCCTTTCAGCAGATGCCTAACAGTTTTTCCAATGCACACGACTTGGAAATGCAGTCACATATGGACGTCGATACCTACGGTGATTTTCAACTAACGGACGCCGTTCGTCCGTCACTTGATTTGAAAGTTCGCCCCAGTCAAGGCTATCGTCATGACGTTTACCATGACGAAGAGTCGGGTGCGTCGGTGCCGGTCATTATGGCTGCCGCTAGTCGCGATTTGTTGTTCCCGCTGTTCATTCAGTTGATTCAGCGGTTGGGTGACACGGTCGATGTCGTTTTGGAAAGCAGCCACGATCACCAAGCAAACGGACACGTTGATTTCTATCGAGAGCAAATCGACACACCCGTGCTGATTAGCATGCTTTGGGATTACGAGGACCTGTTGTTGAACGACGGTTGTACTGGCATTGCGGTACTAAACCCAAACACGCCTCAAGAAGTGCAATTCGACGAGCACAAGTTGTTGATCATCTACGGCAGCCCTTTGGAAAATCTGGAATTCCAATTGGAAAACCACGGCGTGACTTGCGACGATAAGATGTGCTTCATCACAGAAGCCGATCACGTGCACACTTCTACTGAAATGTACCGCGAGCAATTCGAACGCTTACGCACTCTGTTGGGTATTGATACCGACAAAGGTTCCGCCAACCGCCCACCCGGCGGTGAAGAACTAAATTTCTAAAAACGTCCACGCCGTTCTGGGTCACTCGCGAGATTCGGGAGTGATTTCCAGTTCGATGCGTTCGCCTTTACGAAGCACGACGACCTTGACGGTTTCGTTTACTTTGAGCGCGCCGATGGCGTCGGTGTAGTCGTAGACGTTTTCGATTTTCGAACCAGCCAATTCAACGATCACGTCTTGCGGCTTGATGCCCGCTTTGTGAGACGGCGAGTCGGTGCGGATCGCCTTTATCTTTACGCCAACAACCTCGGCGGTGTAATCGGGGCTGGTCCCCAAAGAAACTCGCATGGCCATGCGCTGTGACGATTGCGGGCCGCTGTGAACTTTGTAGGCAGGTGCCGATTCGGCCACGATTAACGAGCGAGTCATCAGGCCCATCAATTTGGCGATATCCGCTGCTTTGTCGTAGTTCAGTTTTTCTGGAGTGTCCCTTGGGGTGTGGTAGTCCTCGTGAGAACCTGTGAACGCGGCCAAAATCGGAACACCCACGCGATAAAACTCACTGGCATCGGTGGGCAGGTTGGTATCCATTTGGGTTTGCAAGGTCAGTCCCACAGCGAGGTTCCGTTTTTCAATCTCGGTGCTCCACCAGTCCGATGACCCCAGTCCTTGCATAACCAGTTTGCCGTCAAAGCGACCGACCATATCCATGTTCAGGTAGGCGGCAATGTCGTGTTGAATGGAAGGGCGAGTGTCGCCGCCTTCCGTCTCGACCTGTTTGCCCGTGGCTTTCATCATCGCGTCGACGAAGTGGTTCGAGCCGTGCAAGCCAAGTTCTTCGCCTGACCAACCGGCACAAATTAAGTCCCGTCCGACGCTCAGTTTCCCCGATCGTTTTTGGTTAGCAATGAACTCGGCCACTTCCAACATCGCCGCGACGCCCGACGCGTTGTCATCAGCTCCGTAGTGGGTTTGTCCCTGTTCTTCTTCTTTGGCCAATGATCCGCTGCTGCCGTTGCCCAGGTGGTCAATGTGAGCGCCGACGACGACGGACTGTTCCGACGGTTCGTTGCCAATCTGCAAGCGACCGACCACATTGCGACCCTTTTTGCGAATCTGCCGGACGTCCACATTGGCTGTGATTTGAACGTCGGGGAATTCAAAACCGATTTGCATGTCACCCGTGTCCAGCTGGTTTTGCCAGTACTTCAGGTCCTGGCCAGCCGATTTCATTAGTTGCTGAGCGACCTCGTCGGAAATACTGATCACCGGGATCGAGATTTTGCCCAGTGCCGAGTCGCCTGACATCGGTATGACTTGTTGTTTGACGTTGGAATTGGGGCCACTGACGATCAATAGTCCCAGTCCACCCATATCGCGGACACGCATTGCCTTCACGCGAAGCTTGCTTTGCAAGGCACGTTGTTGCCGCCATTCTGGTGTTACGTTTTCAGGCATGTAACGGAAGACCATCACCCATTTACCTTCGACGGGCAGGTGCACAAAAGAATCGTATTCGCCCAACGAATCCGTCTTGGGTGCCTGCATGCCGTAACCAGCGAAGACCAACGGACCTGTGATTTCACCGTTGCCACTGAAGGTCAGCGGGCGATAGTGTTGGTTCAATGGCACGCTTTCCATTTCAATGTTGCTGATGTTCAGCGAGTTGTTTTCGCCCATCTTGGCACCGGCTGGGAAATCGAAAGTTTGAAACCAGCTGGGTTTTCCTGTCGCTCGATCGATTTCGCCAGCGGGTTCAAAGCCCAGGCTGTCCAAATACGCAGCCACGTAGGCGGTCGCCTTACGTTCACCAATGGAACCGGTCATGCGTCCACCCAATTCAGGACGACACAGGTAGTCGACGTGTCGCAAAACGTCTTCGGGTGAAAATTTGTCCGAGGTCACTTGGGCTGCAGTGGCGCCAAGATCGCCTGCATCGCCAACGTCATCGTCGGCACTGTCCTTGGTTTTGCCAATCGCTTGCAGGGCCGCTTCGTGGTTCCAATCAGCCGTAAAGATTTGCGATTTCCCGCCGACGCGGTTCGACGTCCATGAGAATGTTTTGCCATCCGTTGTGAACGTCGGGAACCCGTCGAAAGACTCGGTGAACGTCACGCGGACTGGTTCGGCGCGGCGGTCGGTTGGGATCATGTAGATTTCGAAGTTTGAGTAACCTTCGATGTTGGACATGAATAAAATGTAGTCGCCCGAAGGGTGATAGAACGGTGCGAAAGTGGTTTCACCAATCTCGGTTAGCTGGCGTTTATCTGAACCGTCGATTTTCATGGTCCAAATTTCGGCGCTGGTCATGTCTGTTTTGAAACGTCGCCAGCAGATGCGTTTGCCGTCTGCCGAAAAGAATGGGCCGCCATCGTAACCCTCTTCGTCGGTCAGTCGCTGCACGTTGGACCCATCGGCGTCCATAATGTAGATGTCCATGACTGCGGCACCGTGAAACTCGAACTGCTGTTGTTCGCGTTCGGTTAGTTCGTCTTCCATGTAGGCTCGCCGGTTTGAGGCGAACGCAATCTTGGTACCGTCTGGCGAGTACGAACCTTCGGCGTCGTAGCCCACGGCGTCGGTCAACTTCTTGTAATCTTTGGATTGGACGTCGAAGCTATACAGTTCGTAGTTAGGGTCATAGTCCCAGCTGTATCGACTTTCGGTGCCTTCTTCGCGTTCTTTGATTTTGGCATTCTGCTTTTCGACAGCCTGTGGGTCGTCCTGGGTCGAGGCATACATGATCAGTTGACCGTTGGGGTGAATCCAGGCGCAGGTGGTTTTCCCGTGGCCCGGCGAGACTGGGGTTACGTCACCCAGTTCGAAATCCATCAAGAAGATTTGATAGAACGGGTTGTCAATCGATCGTTCGCTCTGAAAGACCATTTGGTTTCCGTCGGCACTAAAATAGCCCTCGCCAGACCTCAGACCTGCGCTGGTTCGTTGTTTCACATTTGTGAAGAATTGTGCCTCTTGTTTGGCAGCAGAATCTTCGGCTGCTTTGCCAGCAGATTGTGCCCAAGCTGTTTGAGCTAACAACGAAACCGCTAAAACCGTGACCGTGCACAGCGTGATGGCTGTTCTTGGGGTAGCGATGGCTGGCACGCCAATCGAGCGGAGTCTCGAGTAAGTCGCAGGAATCATGGAATTACGCTTTGGATTTGTTGAGATTTGGGATTGTCGAAGATCCGTGTGGGAATGGTAGCGAGCCCACTTGGTTGAAGTTTTCATCTACACAGTTTGTCCGATTTGAGAGTATTTGACGACTGGCAATTTGTCTCGACTGATTATTGGCCATTTCCGAAAAACGTTCATGCTGAAGTTACCATCAAAGTCGCCCTGAATTTTCAATAAAATTCGGGCAATGACGGATACCCCGAGCTTATTGTGGTGTTTGAATTTGGTGGCTTGGCTAAAATTGAAGAACTGTTATCTCGTCGATAGAGATAGCGGTTAAATTTGTCCGAGCAAATCTTTGGGAAACGCCTGTCTTCCATCCCTGCCGGCCTCATCCCTACTGCCCAACCGAATCAGCCAAAACACAGCGGACAAATGCTATGAAGAACGAAAATTATGATTGTGTTGTTATCGGAGCCGGCCCTGGGGGCTGCACGACGGCAGCCATGGTAGCGGCCCGAGGCTTTCGGACGGCATTGGTCGAGCGTGAAAAAATGCCAATTGAAAAAGTTGGTGAATCTTTGATGCCCGAGACTCATTGGGTTTTCGAGAAGCTGGGAATCACTGAAGAGTTCCAAAAGATTGGATTCGTCAGGAAACATGGCGTCCAGTTTGTTAGCTCGTCAGACAAGGAATCCAAACCATTTATTTTTCGCGAGCACGATGATCGCGAGTCGGCCGATTCGTGGCATGTCGAACGTCGCAAATTCGATCAGTTGCTTTATGACACGGCGGCCAAAAACGGTGCGACGTGCATCGACGAGACGCGAGTCATGGATGTACAGTTTAAGGAAAACGGACAGCACTCGATCATCGTCAATGACAAAAAAGGTTCCGAACGCACAATGAAGACTCGGGTGGTTGTTGACGCCACCGGCCAACAGGCCTTCCTGGCCAACCGAATGGGACTGCGGCAAGTGAACCCGGATCTAAAGAAGGCCGCGATCTGGACATACTTCCGCGGCGCCGAGCGTGCCGGTGGAAGCAACCCTGAAGTCACCTGCATTCTTAGCACCAACACCAAAGACGCTTGGTTTTGGTACATCCCGCTTAGTGACAACTTGGTAAGTGTTGGTTTGGTCGGCGACAATGAATTTATTTTGAAGCGAGGTTGCAAGCCAGAAGAGGCTTTCAAGCAAGAAGTCGAAAATTGTCCTGGCCTTAGGCGACGTATTCGTGACGGGAAACAGGAGGGCCGTTTTCACGTGGCCAAAGAGTTTTCCTATACGACAACGGAACATGCCGGAGATGGATGGGTACTGGTTGGTGACGCTTATGGGTTTATCGATCCAATTTATTCGACGGGGGTTTTTCTGGCTCTCAAGTCAGGCGATATGGCTGCGCAGGCGATCTGCGAAGGATTGCGTCGAAATGATGTATCAGCCGAGCAGTTGGGCGGCTGGACTTACGAGTTCGATGCGGGAGTCCACTGGTTACGCAAGCTGGTAAACACCTTTTACAACAAAGAGTTCAGTTTCGCGGGCTTTATGAAAGAGTACCCGCAATACGCTGGCAACTTGACAGATTTGTTGATTGGGCGAGTCTTCGAAGGTAACCCTGGCGCGATGTTCCAGGACTTGGATCCGTGGATCGAGAAGCTCAGCGGTGCTGAAGCGTAGGCTTCTGCGTTTGACAAAATGGGCTGGTTCCTGCAACTCGGAACCTCGCCGCCCAATTCCTCGGCAGGTTAGTTATACTTCCTTGTACATTCTTTGATGACAGTGACCGCGGGTTGCTGTCACTCGTCCGCCAATGTTCGTCGTTTGGGAATTTGCTATGTCGGCACTCCGTGCACTCCTTTCAGAAGTCGTTGATTACGCAGGGCTGTTTCCGCCAGCGGCACTACCGTTGCCGGCGGTTATTAAGAACTACGAAGAGTACGTTCCCAGTGAAAACAACTGGATGCTGGCTCGGTTGATTCTGCCAGCCGGTCGGTTGTCCGAATTCGCAACACTCTACCAAGAGTTGTTTCCAAACGGGTTGTCTCAAGATGCGTGGTTGATCAGTGCATTAATTCCGGCGGCCAATGCCCCGGATGACGGCTTAGCAAAAGCTTTGCAGCAGATCGCCCAATTCAATGCCGAATGTGAATTTGCCAAAGTGGATACGGTCGAGGGCAAGTTGCCTCAGTCCGACCTAATCCAGACTACCTGCACGATGATACCTGCAGGCTTACAAGCCTTTTTGGAGGTCCCTTGGCAAGACCCCAATGACACGATCGGGAAACTTGCGGCCTACCTGACGGATAGCGGTCGAGCTAACACGTTCGCCAAGATTCGTACTGGGTCGGTCACCGAAGACTTGATTCCGTCGTCCGAACGAGTCGCGAATTTTATTCATGCCTGTGCTGCTGTCGAATTGGGAATGAAAGCTACCGCTGGCTTGCATCATCCGCTACGAGGCCGCTACCCGTTGACGTACCAAAGTGCTGCTGAGGTTGGAACGATGCACGGGTTTATGAACGTCTTTTTGGCCTGCTGCTTCGCCAACGAGAAAGGCTGGAGCCAACAACCGTTGCAAGAGTTGTTGGAAGATTCGAACGCCCAGAACTTCAGCTGTGACGAAACCGGGATATCGTACAAAGACCAGCGGATAAATCTCGAGGAAATTCAGAGCACCCGTCAGCGGTTTGTGGTCTCGTTCGGTTCCTGCTCATTCACGGAACCGCTACAGGATCTTGTGGCACTAGGCTGGTTGGCGGACGCGGCAAAAACGGTCTAATGATTATCTGACTTTGTCACTTTCGACATCAAATTTGTAGCATTCAAAACCTCAGTCCACCGAGCTAACCAATCATATGCGCGCTATCGATCATACTCATTCTCGCGATCTGCAATCTTGGGTCACTTCGGCCAACAACTCAGACACTGACTTTCCCATCCAGAATTTGCCGTTTTGTCGATTTCATACCTCGGACAACGATGGTTTGCGGTTGGGCGTCGGCATCGGCGATCAGATTCTAGATTTGCAAGCCGTCAAAAACCACTTTGACGAACCTTTGCAATCGGCCGTCGCCAGTTCGACGCTAGTCGATGTGATGAGCTTGTCGGTTGAACAACGTTTGGCGTTGCGTCATCGGATCAGCGAATTGTTAAGCGAAGGATGCCAGCAGATTCAAGGTCAGGCAGATGCTTTGGTTGCACAAGACGACGCCACATTTGTTTTGCCGTGCCAGGTTCGCGACTACACCGATTTTTATTCGTCGGTGTTTCACGCGACGAATGTTGGCAGCATGTTTCGCCCCAACAATCCGTTGCTGCCTAACTACAAACACATCCCAATCGGCTACCACGGTCGTGCCAGTAGTCTGGTGATCAGCGGCACCGAGATCAAACGGCCCAGCGGCCAGTTGGCGCCTGCCGAAGAGGGCGGCGTGCCTCAGCGACAGCCGTGCAAGCTGTTGGACTACGAATTGGAAGTTGGCTTCTTTGTTGGACCGGGCAACGAATTGGGCGACGCCATTGCGATCGAGCAAGCTGAAGATCACATCTTTGGGCTCTGCTTGGTTAATGACTGGTCGGCTCGCGATATTCAAAAGTGGGAGTATCAACCGCTGGGTCCGTTCCTGGCCAAGTCGTTTGCCACAACTTTGTCACCGTGGGTCGTGACGATGGAGGCGCTGGCTCCGTTCCGTTGTCCAGTCTTTCAGCGCCCTTCGGACGACCCCAAGCCTCAACCGTATTTGCACTTGGATGCGAACGAGCAACATGGTGGAATCGACGTTCGTTTGGAAGTCTCGTTGACCACACAAAAAATGCGCCAAGAAAATCTGGAGCCTCATGTCCTAAGTCGTGGAAACTTTCGTGACATGTACTGGACCTTGGCTCAGATGGTGACTCATCACAGCAGCAATGGATGCAATTTGCAGGCAGGTGATGTGATGGCCAGCGGCACCGTCTCCAATCGTGAAAAGACTTCTCGCGGTTGCCTGTTGGAATTAACCTGGGACGGAGATTTGGACAATGCCGTGCCGGGTTCGCAGCGGACCGCGATCCCACTGGCCAGTGGCGAAGAACGGAAATTTCTGGCAGATGGTGACGAGGTCATTTTGGCCGGTTATTGCGAACACCCCGACTTCCGCCGAATCGGGTTTGGGCAATGTCGTGGAACCGTTTTGCCCGCGACTTAGTGTGTTTCGGCACGATGATGCTGGGACTAGCCAAAGGTGTACGGATCACCGTGAAAAACTGCGGCAAATTGTCGCATTGGTTTTGCTGTGTTCGCGGCAATTCAGCACACCTATAATTTCTCTATGGATGAAGGCCGATGGGTCTTCTCGATTGGGACCTATGAATCTTAAAACCTTTGTTGGATCGCATGCCCCTTAATGTCACTCAACGTGCTCGGCGGTGTTTCTGTATCGCAATTGTGTTTGCCTGGTTGGGTTCGTTGGCTGCGTCCAGTGGGTGCAATGACGATTCGATTGTGATTCACGAAAATGTTTCGGCGACTCGTGTGATTGATAAGTTTCGGATGATCACAGCGATCACCAAAGCAGGCGAAGCGACTTGGTTCTTCAAAGCAGCCGGTCCAGCGGACAGTATCGAAGATCTGCAACCCACGTGGACCCAGTTCGTCGATTCGATTCGATTTGAGTCACCGGACGAGCCCACTTGGACGACCCCCGAAAGTTGGTCGACCGAAGGTTTCCAGCAAAATTCGATCGGCATGCGAATCGCCAATTTGGATTGTGGAGACCCGTCAGTGACGATCTCGATTTCCAGCTTGTTTGGGAACCAGTCGATGCTGGCCAACATCAATCGTTGGCGAGGTCAACTAGGATTGGACGGGGCCAGCGAATCCGAATTGGCGGCATCTCTTAGCGACTATGCGAACGAGTCCGTGACGTTTGTCATCTTTGATCAAGTTGGTTCGCAACTTAATGTTGGAGGCATGGGCGGACGAGCGCCCTTTGCCGGACGCGGTAAACAACCGGAAGGTCGCCAACCTGCTTCGGCCAATCCACATGGTGGAACGAACGTTTTGCCGGATCGCGACCCGAGTACTGGACAGCCTGACGAGCAAACGGATCTGGAATTTCAGGGACCCAAAGATTGGGTGGCAGGAAAAACGTCCGCCATGGTTTTGGGCCGTTGGAACAAAACGGATGAAGGGTCCGCAGAATCATCAACTGAATTGATGTTGATGGTCATGATCGATACAGACGATTCATGGAAGGCGAATGTTGAGGCCTGGGCTCGCCAAGTGAAAATGACCTCGTCTCCGGAAATCGACCAAGTAACCGAAGAGGTCGAGATCGCCGGAGTGAAGGCTCGGAGAGTTCAACTGTCGGGGCCCGGTGAAGATCCCGCTTTGAATCCGGTCGTTATTGGATACGCTTTTTCAAAACCAGGCCAAGGTAGCGATACCGGGTACTTAATTAAGTTGTCTGGCGAGCAAGTTTCGGTGAACGCAGTGGAAAGCGAATTGGCGTCTTTCCTGAATTCGATCAAGTTCCTGAACCCGTAAACCCTAAATGGGTTCTGAGGATATTGGAGTCATCATGAGTTCGACGGAAACCACTCAGCAAGCATTTAGCCTGAAGACCTTTTTACGCAATCTACTGCTCGCTGCGGGATCTTTGCGTATCACTGTGTTTTTGCTGGTCTTGGCGTTGGTGTTGGTGCTGATCGCCACGCTACAGCAAACTCGCAAAGACATTTACCAGGTCAAAAAGCAGCACTTCTCGACGCCGGTCGTGTTCATCGAGTTTCAAGAACTGTTGGCCCCCGCTTGGTTTCCGGAAGCCCAGACAGTGGGTGGCGGTTTTTTGATGCCCAGCGGTTCGGCCGTCATGTTTTTGATGTTGTTGAATCTGTTGTGTGCTCATTCGACTCGTTTCCGAGTTCAAGCCACAGGTAAGCGGTTGGTTGCCGGACTAGTGTTGTTAGTGGCCGGCGTGGCAACGACTCTGTTGGTTGTGTCCAATGGCAATGCCGCTGGTGAATTTCAAGAGGACCCCTGGATCGATTGGAAGACCCAGTGGACAGGGTTGCAAGTTTTATTGGGTGTGGCGGCGTTTGCCGGGATGACCGGTGTGTTCTTTTTGAACTCTTCCGTGCGGCGGACATTTTCATTTTTGGCCGGTGTTGTGCTGAGTGGTTTGTTGGCCTTCTTGCTGTACAAAGGTCAGGACGCTTTTATTGGTGAAGATGCCATGCGAGTCATTTGGCGTTTGCTACAAGGTTCCGTAGCGGCCATCGTCTGCTATCTGGGCGCTCTGCTGGTTTTCAAACGCCGGGCGGGCGTGGTAGTCATCCACGCCGGACTGTTGCTGTTGATGGTGGGCGAACTGTACACCACCTTCACTGCTGTCGAACAACGAATGTTCTTCCACGAAGGAGAATCCAGCAGCCACACGTTTAACGTTGACGAGGTCGAGATGGCGGTCATCTCGAAAACCGCGAATGGCAAGGAAAATGTGGTTGCGATTCCGAGCAAACGACTGGCGGTCGATGGTGTGCTCGATGTGCCTCAGTTGCCTTTTACGATCAAAACACTGGACTACTTCACCAACTGCAAGTTGTTTCGAGGCACTGTCGAGGGCGCCGCTGAGGCGGGTTTTCGTGGTTTGAGTCTAAGGTACAGCGCCGAACCAGTCGCTCCTGCAGCCGGCGTGAGCGGTGATGAGATCAATATGGCAGCCGCTTACGTTAGCCTGTTTAGTCGCGATGGCGACAAGAATTTGGGCACCTTCCTAATTAGTCAGAGTTTGTATCAAGACGATAGCCTGGATCTGGATTCCATCACCGTCGATGGAACCGAGTATCAGATTGCCTTGCGATTCAAACACTACTACAAGAACTACACGGTCCAGTTAAATACGACGACGCGATCTGACTACGTTGGTACGAACGTTCCCAAAACTTACGCGTCTAACTTTCGAATCATCGACCCCGATCATGCCGTCGACGAAGTCAAAGATGTGTCGATGAACAAGCCGCTGCGTTACAACAACGAGACCTTTTACCAAGCAGGACACGATACCAATCCAAAAACCGGCGAACGCTGGTCCGTCTTGCAAGTGGTGCGGAATTCAGGCTGGATGATCCCCTACGTCAGTTGCGCCATGGTTGGTATCGGGCTGATGCTGCATTTTATGGGTATATTCATCCGTTTCGTTGAAAAACTAACTCGTGACCATAAAGCCCTGCAAAAGTACGACATGGTTTCGTGGGGGATGGTGATCGGGTTCGGGTTGCTGTCGTTGATGAGTGTCTATCGATTGGTGCCTGACCCGGTCGTGCACAACGACTTTGATTTGCAAGAATTCGGCAAGATCCCAGTCGCATTTGGTGGACGCGTGCAACCTTTGGATTCCGTCGCTCGCAGCACACTAAGACAGCTGAGGATTTACGAGCAAGCGGCCAAGTGGGACGACAAACAGGGCGAACAAGTTAATATCGAAGCGATTCGTTGGCTGGCCGATTGGGTGTTCGATAGTCCTGGTTGTAAGGACTACCGAATTTTCAAAATCGTGGACAAAGATGTTATCTCGGGCTTGAGTCTGGTCACTAGAAAACGATTTTTGTACTCCGTCAATGAAATCGAAAACGCTCAGGAAGAACTCGATAAGTATGTAGCCACTGCGCGCACAGTAGCCAGTAAAGACGAAGCGTCGCTAACGGTATTCCAAAAACGCATCCTGGAACTTGATAGTAACCTGACGATGGTGCGGTCGTTGCGATACGCTCTTTCGTCCCCGGAAGCTTTTGGATTTGAAAACCCAATCGATGCATTGCAGATCGTTATGAATATCGATCGGCGGATTAATATCCCGATGGCGATTCCTGGTGAAGCCGAGAATGACTGGTCTGCCATTTCGCCCACGATGACTGGGCAGTGGATTAAGAAATTGAGTCAGCAATACGGACTCGATTCGCCAGATGATTTGTCCGAACGACTGGTTCGAGAACATAGCACCGATGTGATCCGTGATATTGTCGTGCGTCGCGAAATGGCGGTCAGCATCATGATTGCAGCCGGTATCGAGCCTGGGCAGATTGAAGTTGGCCGACTCAATGAAATGATCACCGATATGATGGAGGACGATGATCCGGAAATCCAAGATCGGATTGCCAGAATTCAACAGAGTTTGGCACCGAAAATTGAGGCCACTACGGAAGCTCGCATAGTGGAGATGGCAGAACTGGTCGCTAACGAGATGGCCAATCACGTCCATGTTAGCGCGGGCAAGTTTGACTTCACTAAAATGCAAACCCCCGTAGCCGCCGTGATGCATGACGCTTGGCAAAATGGGGATGCGGCCAAGTTCAATCAAGCGGTTTCCCAGCACTTGGAAACCACCGCTTCGGCTGTCGATGTTAAAAGCAACCAAGGTAGGTTGGATGCCGAGCAGTTCTTGAGTCGTCTGTCACCTTTTTACATCAGCACCTCGTTGTACATCGTGGCATTTATCTTGTTGTTGTTTTCATGGCTGATGTTGACTGGCGTAATGAGTTCGCAGCGGATGGCATCATGGTCCTTGGCAGGCGGGCGTGCTGCCTTCTGGGTGATTGTGATTGGATTCTTGATCCACTCGTTGGGATTGTATTTGCGAATCTATGTATCTGGTCGGCCACCGGTTACCAACTTGTACGGATCCGCCGTCTTTATTGGGTGGTGTGGCGTGTTGTTTGGTATCGCTACGGAACGGATGTTGGGTTACGGATTTGGTTCGTTTATGAGCAGCCTGATAGGCGTGGCCACTCTGTTTACTGCGTTTGCATTGGGTGCCGAGGGCGATACCTTTTCAGTGCTGCAGGCCGTTTTGGATACTCAGTTTTGGCTGTCGACTCACGTGGTTTCGATCACCATCGGTTACGCTGGAACATTATGTGCTGGCTTTCTAGGAATCGTTTACATCATCGTTTCGATGTTTCTACCTATTGAGATTAAGACCATACGATCACTGCTTGGCAAGATGATCTACGGCGTGACTTGTATGTCGTTGATCTTCAGTTTTGTGGGTACCGTGCTGGGTGGGTTGTGGGCCGACGATTCGTGGGGTCGATTCTGGGGTTGGGACCCTAAAGAAAACGGAGCCATGATGATCGTGCTGGTCAACTCGATTCTGTTACACGCTCGCTGGTCAGGCTTGGCTCGCGATCGAGGTATCGCGTGCATCGCGATCTTGGGCAATATCGTGACCTTGTGGTCTTGGTTTGCCGTTAATGAACTGGGGATCGGATTGCATTCTTATGCGATCACCGAAGGCCGTATGGCCACGGTGGGCATTGCCTGGTTGACGCACTTGTTCTTTATCCTGGCAGCGGCTCTACCAATGAAATGGTGGCTGAGTGAACGGGCAGAACGAGCAGCACGAAACGTCGCCGCCAATTCTAAAGATGAAGATTGACCGACGGTGCAGGTGGGTGAATTGAGTGGCTACCGGTTGAACGATCCATCGCCGACGTCCTGTTGTTCGGCGGTTCGCTGGATGCTTAATTGAGGATCGATTTCGATAGCCGGCAGGGTCAGGTGCCGTGCCAGTGCCGATGTGTTTGCGTAAAATCGTTGTTCGGGACCGGCTAGGAAATGCAGTAAGGTTGTTACGGGAAACCACTGGCCTTGTTTATTGATTAGCATCGGTACTTGCTCCTCGTCATCCATGACAACCCCATCGGCAGTCATGGAATTGACAGACAGTAAATCTCGCTGAACCGCAAACTGCAGACGCAAATTCGAGAAAGCTTCTTCGGGCTGATCAAATTCCTCGACCAGCTGCATGCCGAAATAGGTTTGGCATCGCTGCAATAGATGGCGTCCAATGATGCCTTGTGGGCAATGCAGGTGGCCGTTTAGCCGTTCAATTTTACCGTCGCGAACCACGGCGTTTTCAATGTTGGCCGAGGCCGTGCCCGTCAGCACGCCACCAAACTGGTAGGCCACGGTTTGTTGTAAATCCAGATTCAATAGGTGGCCCTTGAAAGCGCCCTGCCACCCTGAAGATGTTTTGCGAAGATTGGCTACGGCGTTCGCGATCTCCGAATCCGCATTGGCTGATGCACAGGACGTAATCACTCGGTCGATGGTCCATGTTGGCAACTTGAAACCTGTTGCATCAACATTCCAGGTCGAGCCTTCTTTGTCGGTTCGTCGCTCAATCCGAACGATTGGGTTTCGTTGTGCATCAAACGCTTTCGTTTTGTCATCCGTAAGAAAGCTTAACGAAAACAACTTGCCTCGATTACTAATCACGATCTTCACATCCTGCCAGGTCGTGATCGGTGAATCTTCGGATTCGTTTTGTAGCAGTTTCAATTCATCGAATCGTAATTGGAATGCGCGGTCGCTTTGGATCGTCCAACAGATCGTCTCTGAAATTCGGTCGAGTGTGTCCCAGAACGCCTGCACTGATCCTTCCACCTTTGTGACATGGATCTGTCGACCTTCATTTAGGTTTTGCAAAGTCGCTTGGTGGAGTTCCAGTCTGCTTGGAAAACGGTCCACTCCCAGGTGCAACTGATCAAACTTTGTCATTTGCGGAGTCGGGGTGGTGACGTGTTGGACGGTGTTAACGACGCCCAATTGTTGTTGCAGGCGACCGGACCATTCCGTGGTCGACGGAGGAAACAGGATCCATTTCATGCAAACAACTGTTGGCAGTAGGCACAGCAACAGAAATCCAGTTCGGCACAGGTATCGTCTCATATTGTCGCTGAGCATTACGTCCATGTTTTTCAGCCTTGGTTGCAGCCGTTTAGTGTCGTGCCGTCCGTGGCACACATTCCGTTAGTGTTTGCTGGCTTGTTGTTGAAATTGCTTCCAGTTTTGTTGCATCTCTTGCACGCTATCGCCGCCGAACTTATCGATCAGGGCAATGGCGATTTCTAATGCCACGACTGCCTGCACGATCACGCTGCAGGCTGGAACGGCACAAATGTCGCTGCGTTCGTAGCTGGCGCGACTGGGTTCCTTGGTGTCCATTTGGATCGAATCAAGTGGTTTTTGTAGAGTGCTAATGGGCTTCATGGCGGCTCGCAGGATCAATGGTTGCCCATTGGTCATGCCGGCTTCCAAGCCACCCGCGTTGTTGGTCGAGCGAACGTATCCCAACGTGTTGGTTGATTGTTTAGCAGGATCGAAGGCGATGGCGTCGTGCACTTGCGATCCCGGAAGCTTGGCGGATTGGAATCCCATCCCAATCTCGACGCCCTTAATTGCCTGGACGCTCATTGCGGCAGCAGCTAATCGGCCATCAAGTTTGCGATCCCATTGTGCGTGAGTGCCCAATCCGAACGGCAGTCCTTGCACGCATACCTCGACAATGCCACCCAGAGTGTCACCATCCGATTTGGTTTGATCAATCAAATCTTTGACTTGCTGATCTTGATCCGGGACCAAAGAATAGACCTCGCTGCGATCGCGTTGGAATCGTCGGTCTTTCCAGGAAGATTCGGTTTCCTGGTTCAAGTCGATTCCGCCCAATTGAACGACGTACCCTAGGCACTCAATTCCAAACTGGGCAAGTAACTGTTCACAAAGTGCACCGGCGGCGACTCGCGAAGCCGTTTCTCGAGCACTGGCTCGCTCCAGAATTCCACGAATCGAACTGAGGTATTTGATCGAACCACTAAGGTCGCCATGTCCGGGTCTCGGTCTTGGCAGTTCTTTCAGCCGTTCAAGTTTGTAGTCGCGATTGATCACTTGCAGTGTGACTGGGCTACCCAAAGTCACGTCTTGCCAGGTACCAGAAAGGAACTCGACCTGATCCGTCTCCAGCTTTTGGCGACCGCCACGTCCATATCCACCTTGCCGTCGTTTAAGTTCGGCGTTGATCAGATCGTGATCGACCGTCAATCCAGCTGGAAAACCGTCGAGCGTCGCCAGCATCGTCTTGCCGTGAGATTCGCCTGCGGTCAAATATCGAAGGGGCATAATGGTTTATCTAAAAAGTGAATCCACACGTTAGCCGCGCAGGGCGGCGAGAAGTTTACGAGCGTTGTCGCATTGTCGAAAGTGCGATTGCCTTCCATGCTAGCAAGGAACAGAATGCATGCCGATCAGTTTCGTGTGTTTTATGTAGCGAGGTTGCATTTCTTACGTTGAGTAAATTTTTCACCAAGTATTGGTTCTTGCTGGGTTTAGCCTTGGCGATGGTCGGCGGCGTCTTTTGCGCTGAACCATTGTCTGGAGTAAGTTCCTGGACTTGGCTGCGCCGATTGATCGTGATGTCAGTGATGTTTGCGATGGCGTTGCCGCTGTCACTGACCTCGATCACCGAGACTCTACGTCGCCCGGGTGCTGCTTTGTTGGCGTCGTTCATCAATTTTGGTTTGCTGCCATTAGTCGCCTGGGGATTGAGTGGCATGGTGGATCCTCGATTCGCGGCAGGTTTTTTGGTCGTGGCGGCGACACCCTGCACCCTGGCATCGGCCACCGTTTGGACTCGCCGCGCCGGTGGCAATGATGTCACCGCCTTGATGACCACCGTGATTACCAATTTCAGTAGCTTTCTAATGACGCCATTGATTGTGTTTTGGTTGTTGCAACAACAGGCCGAGATCCCGTTTGTTGATTTGGTATCCAGGTTGGCCCTGTTGGTGTTATTGCCAATCGTGTTGGCTCAGCTACTGGCGGGCAAGAAGCAAATCGGCAACTGGGCCAAGCAACGCAAGAAGCAGTTGGGGATCGCTGCTCAAACAGGAATCCTGGCGATCGTTTTGTTAGGGACGGCTCAATCGAGATTGCGGTTGTCTCAGGATCAGCTGCCGACGTTGTTCGAGGTGTTTCCGTTGATCGCGTGGTGTGTTGTTCTTCATGTCATTGTCTTGGTGACCGGCTACGGTCTGGCGAAGGTCTTGGGGTTTGCGAGGGAGCAACGTATCGCTGTGGCCTTTGCAGGTTCTCAGAAGACGTTGATGATCGGACTGTTGGTTTGCATTTATTTGAATGTCAGCTTGGTGCCCATGGTGATCTATCATGCCAGCCAGTTGTTGATTGATACGTTTGTTGCTGATCGTTTTGCGGCCAGCCAGCGAAATTTTGCAGAATAAACGTGGGATTCAAAATGCGGAAAGGGCTACACAACGGTGAGTTGCGGAGTCCAGGGAACGGAGAGTCCGAACCTCCCGTTGTCTCGGTTGCGACCCATGCGATATATTGGGACGTTCCTTTTTCTCACTGGATTTGCATAACGCATGTCATTTCATCTAACAATTCGACGCGGCGTTTCTTCGTCGATGCAATCCACTTGCCTTTATTTGTTGGCCGATTCCTAGCAAAAAATCCACTTTGGCATGGTGTCGATTGTTGTTCGGTCGACTGTCGTTTGCGACCGAGGGTCGTGTTGCGGCCGTCATTTGAATGCGAAGCTATAAGAATCAAAGGTGAACTCACATGCGTGAGATGTTGGAAGAGAAGTTGACTCGCTTTGACACTCTGGAAAAACAGATGTCGGACCCCGAGGTACAAGCGAACTCAAAAAAGATGGCCGAGGTTGCACGGGAACATGGCAGCTTGGCCAAGTTGGCGATCAAGTACCGTCGGTTCAAGCAAGTGTGCCAAGAGATCGACGAAGTTCGCGAGATGGCTGCCAGTGGCGATGCCGAAGAGAAAGAGCTGGCCGAGATGGAGTTGCCATCGCTGCTGGAAAATCGCGAGTCCATCTGGAACGAGCTGTTGGAAATGACGATCGGTGGCGAAGAGGCCGCGCGTGCTAAGTGCGTGATGGAGATTCGTGCGGGAACCGGTGGTGACGAGGCGGCGTTGTTTGCTCGTAACCTGTTCGAAATGTACAAGCGATATTGTGAGCTACGCAAATGGAAGTTCGACATTATCGATTCCAACATCACTGAATTGGGCGGGTTCAAAGAGGTCACCATTTCGATTGCCGGCGAAAACTGCTACCGCGACCTGGCTTACGAAAGCGGTGGACACCGCGTGCAACGGGTGCCAGAAACGGAAACCAAAGGACGTATTCACACGTCAGCAGCGACGGTGGCAGTACTGCCGGAAGTCGAGGATGTGGAAGTGGAATTGTCTACTGATTCCTACACGGTCGAACGATACGCAGCCAGTAGTGGACCAGGTGGTCAGCACGTCAACAAAACGGCTTCGGCCGTGCGAATCACTCACCACGAAACGGGTATCGTGGTGAAGTGTTTCGAGGAACGCAGCCAGCACAAAAATCTGGCCAAGGCGATGCGGCACTTGAAGTCCAAGTTGTACGATCACATCCAACAGAGTCAAAAAAAGGAACGAGCGGACCAACGAAAAACACTGGTCGGTTCGGGAGATCGCAGTCAACGCATTCGCACATACAACTTCCCCGAAAACCGTGTCACCGATCACCGCATTGGTTTGACGCTGTACAAATTGGATTCCGTAATCACGGGAGACGTTCAACCAGTCACCGACGCTTTGATCGAACACGATCGACAAAGCTTGCGAGATTCTATGGGAGCTCTCGATTAACGAACCCGCACAAAACACAGATTCGAATCAATCCAGTACGGCGTCCGCAGAACGATGGACCATCAAACGGTTGCTGGAATGGACTAGCCAGTACTTTCAAGAACAGGGTTTTGATCAACCACGTTTGGATGCCGAGGTACTGTTGGCTGAAGCTATGCAATGCAAACGCATCGAATTGTACACGCGGTTTGACGAGGAACCGGATGCTCAAGCGAAAACCGTTTTTCGAGACTGGGTGGCGCGGCACGCCGAAGGTGAACCGGTCGCCTATCTGGCCGGTCATCGAGAATTTTTCTCATTGAATTTCGATGTCGACCCCAGTGTGTTGATCCCACGGCCAGAAACGGAACACTTGGTCACCGAAGCCTTGGATGTCATCAAGACGTGTCACCATCAGCCATGTCGGATCGTCGATGTCGGGACCGGCAGTGGTTGTGTCGCCATCTCAATCGCCAAGCACTGTGATGATTCACAGATTGTGGCCTGTGATATCTCGCAGGCAGCATTGCAGCTGGCAACTCGCAACGCCGAAAAACACGAAGTGGGTTCACGGATCCAATTCATCGAGTCGGACTTGCTGGAAAACGTATCGCAGCCCGATCAGTTTGATTTGATCGTCAGCAATCCACCCTACATCGGAACGGATGAAAAGAGTGACTTGCCAAAATCGGTGATTGATTACGAACCACACGAAGCGTTGTTTTCCGAAGGTGCTGCGGGGACTGAAACTATCGAGCGACTGCTGAAACAGGCGGCCACACGTTTAAGCGACGGCGGTTGGCTGATGTTCGAAATTAGCCCTATGATTGCTGGACGCTGCCAGCAGTTAGTCGAGGCCGAATCGAATCTCAGGTTCGATCGTATCGTTAACGATTTGGCTGGCTTGAAACGGATCGTGGTTGCTCGGAAATCGGCCGAGCCCTCGTCGGTTTAGGCACTTAACAGCCAATCAATTTTCCATTGGGACCAAGCTGCTAAGCGCTGTCACCTCATTAAAATCTCCCACTAAATTTCGCGATGAGCCGTCAGTTTAAGGGTTGCCGTCTTTAAGGGTTACGCGGGCTTCATTTCCAAGCTGCCTTTGGTCGATAAGGTCAGTATGGCCAAACGACTAACCAAATTGCAAAAGATGCGTAGCCAACCGCAAGCTCAGCGGAAGGTGCAACGCTCGCAAGATTGGGCTGATTCGTTCTCAGACTACCTGAAACGAGAATGTCATCTAGCGGATAATACGGTGGCTGCCTACGGGCGAGACATGGTGCGGTTTGAAAGGTGGCGAGGCCAGCGGGCTATCGCGAAACTGAAAATCGCTGACCTTTCTGACTACGCCGCTTGGCTTTCAGATCAGGATCTGGCACCGGCCTCGATCGCGCGGCACTTGGTCACTTTGAAGATGTTCTTCAAGTACCTGCAACTGGAAGGTGTGTTGCGAGAGAACCTGGCGGAGTTGCTGGGAAGCCAAAAATTGTGGCAGCGAATTCCAGATGTCTTGTCTCCAATGCAAATTCAACGGTTCCTGGCGGCGCCGAAGCCAATCGAGAAACTGTTTTTTCGAGATCGAGCGTTACTAGAAATGCTGTACGCCACAGGTTGCCGTGTCTCAGAAATGTCCAATTTGAGACTCGAGGATCTGCAGTTGGATCAAGGGTACTGCAAATGTACCGGTAAGGGTGACAAGCAACGTATGGTGCCAATTGGTGACGATGCCGTCGAAGCGGTTAGAGCCTACCTGAAACGTCTACGGCCTGCGTTGGCTGGTCCCACAGAAGATTCGTTTGTTCCCTGGGTGTTCGTTTCCAGGACTGGGCGTCGTTTGCGCCGCGAAGCGATTTGGGAACTCGTCAAAAAATACGCATTGATCGCTGGTATTCCACCGTCGATTAGCCCGCACACGATGCGACACAGTTTCGCAACTCACCTGTTGGCTGGCGGAGCCGACTTGCGTCATGTGCAAGAGATGTTGGGTCACGCCAGTATCGCGACGACTCAAATTTACACTCATGTCGATCAAGGACGTTTGAAGAAGGTCCACAACTTGCATCATCCACGAGCTTGAACGCCTGGCATAATCCTTGGCCTAACGTTTAGGTGTGCTGCGTCCAGAATCGAGCGATTGTTGCAACAGCGTTTGTAACTTGGCAGTGATCTCGGGTTCTTCAAAGCACAGATTCTTGGATTCTTGCGGGTCCGATTTCAAATCGTATAGCTGGACGGTGGCGTTTTCCAGATCCGGTTGGTGCCACTCTTTTAACAAAGGATGCTGCTGGTAATTGTTGCCGCCCGACCCAATATGGTTTAACAGTTTCCAATCGCCTTGGCGAATAGCGATGGAGTTGGTCCCGCGAAACCCTTGCATCAGCAGGTAATCGCGAATCGGAGTTTCACCTGGCTGCGAAGGTTGCAACAGGGCAGGGGACAAGTCAAAGCTGTCCTCGGCGACATCATTGTCCAGTGGGAAGTCAATCAACGATGCGATCGTGGCAAACACGTCGGTCAACGAGGTCATTTCGTTGCTGATTGAACCGGCGGGGATCTTGTCTGGCCAGACCGCCAAAAATGGAACGCGGTGACCACCTTCCCAGTTGTCTCGCTTCACACCTCGCCACGGACTGGCGCCGTCGTGTTGAAAGTCCTTTCGCATGTGATAGACCGTCGGTACCTCGGGGCCATTATCACTCGTGAAAATAATGAGTGTGTCGTCGGTGATCCCAGCTTGTTCGATCGTTTTGACCAAGTCTCCAACGATCACATCCAGTTGATGAATAAAGTCACCGTGAGGTCCGGCTGCGGTCGCTCCTTGGAATTGTTTACCTGCAAATGATGGTAGGTGAACAGCCTGAGTTGAATGAAACAAAAAGAATGGTTGGTCAGGTTTGGTGGTGACATGGTTTTCGATGAAGGCTTTGCTTTTTTCCAGGAAGACATTGTCAACTTCCTCCAAGTCAAAGTTCTCGGCGACCATGCCTCGTCGGCAGTCGTTAGCGTAAGGATGTTTGGGCAGATGCGATTTATCAAGCTGAATCGTTGGCGGAACTGGGATTTGTTTACCGTCGATGTAGGCGTACAGCCAATCGGTTGTCGGGCAGCAAGCTGTGCCATAAAAATGTTGGAAGCCAGCGTCGATCGGTCCGCCTTCGATGGGACGCGAGTAATCGATTCGTTGCACCGCTTCCAATCCGGATTTATGAATCGGCTGGTTGTCGCTGTCGAAGGCAGTGATACCGATGTGCCACTTGCCAAAACAAGCGGTCTCGTATCCTTTGCTGCTTAGCATTTCTGGCAGAGTCAGACGTTCCTTTTGAATCAGAGAAGGCCCGCCGACCCCCGAGAATACTCGCCCGCCTCGCGGAATGCGAAAGGCCATTTGGCCCGTCAGTAAACTGTATCTGGTCGGCGTGCAAACTGTGCATGGCGAGTGTGCATCGGTGAAACGCACGCCTCGCGATGCTAACAAGTCCAGTTGGGACGTGGTAACTTTCGATTCCGAGTTGTAGCAACTGAGGTCGCCGTAACCCAAATCGTCGGCCAATATCAAAACGATATTCGGTAAACGCTCGGTCGTTTCAGTGGTTGTAGAACTGGGTTGCGCGATCGCCTGTGTAGGGATCCCAAAGGCGGGAATCCCAAAAGCAACGATCGCCAAAACACAGCATGCAAACAACTTGGCAAACAGGACATTCATATCGCAGATCTTTCTGAGGATACTGGATTGCTTTTTTGACGAATCGCCGACTAAACCGGTGCCGCAGCATCATCGCGGTACGGGTTTTGTGGCTTGGGCATCCATTTGCACAGGCCGATTCCAAAGAAGTACAACAACGTCAGCGGGCCGCCTAACATTACCATGCTGATCGGGTCGGCTGGTGTCAACAACATGGAAAGGACGCTGATGATCATGACCGCCATTCGCCAGTTGTTTTTATACAACTCGACCGAGACCACACCGATGCGGTTCAAAAACAGCATGACTAACGGTAATTGGAATGCGATGCCAAACCCAAGTGGCAGGAACATTACGAAACTTAGCCATTCGCCAATACGCAATTGAGGCGCGATGCCCATACTGGAGTTGAACGAAAATAGGAATTGCAAAACTGGATCGAAGACGAAAAAGAACGCCAGGCAAACGCCCAATACAAACAGAATGATGCTTAACGGTAGATAATAGTAAACGTATTTTTGTTCGTGAGGATAAAGACCCGCGGCGACGAACAACCAGATTTGGTGAAACACAAACGGAGCCGACAGAATCAAACCGGTAATCACAGCGGCCTTGACCCACACCATGAAAACTTCGTGAGGCGACAGGGCTTGTGTGCCTTCCGAGATGTTCTGCCAGAGTTCAATCGGGACGAGATTGATATCCGGAGGTTTGAGTTGTTGATCAAACAACTTCGCCAACAGCACCCGGTTTAGCCGTCTGGAAAGTTCGGGGTCTGAAGGTGACCTGTCGACCACTCGCTTCATTAACTTCAATTGGTTTTCGGGAGGCGCGTTGATGAGGTGCTGCCAAGACCACTTAGGATCTTCAAAGAACGATTGAAATGATTTGTGTTCGTGAAGTTCACGGCGATCGATCAATTCATTTAACGCCGCAACCATCAGTTGCCGACCAGCTAGATCATTTTGACATGTTTTTAATGCCGCCAGTTGTTCAGGCGGCAGCATGCTTTGCAATAAGCTGAGCTGTTGTTGCCGTTGTTCATCAAGTTTTCCCTGGTCCAGTCCGGTGATTTGCGAACTGACCGTTGTCACATCATCGGTTTCGATACAGTCGGCATCGAAACGATAAGGTCGCAGATCCACGCCCTCCAATGCATTGGGACTGATCGCGCGAATGGCCTCGACCAACTGACCGGGATCGATGTAAACCGTTTGCGGTGCTCGACCAGCAGCCAATTCATTTTCGATCTCGGGCGGATAGAACTCCAACAGGTTCGTGTATTTCTCTAACGCCGCCTCGTCGTTGTAATTCTTGATCGCTCGAACTAGCGGGACCTGCAAAAAACTGACGACTCGATCGGCGACAAAGAAACCGACGGCACAGCCAATTCCAATAAAAATCAGGCATTTGACCAGTACCTTGCGCAGCTCCTCAAGGTGCTGGCCAAAAGACATTCTGGAGTCTTGGAAAAGGTCGTCGTTGGGCTGTCTGGTCATTATTTGGCGAAGTGAAGGTAGTCCACAAAAAGTCGGAATCCTAACCTTATCAATGACAGCGTCGCTTTTCTATTGCAAAAGTCGACTGACAAGGCAATGAAGTGTCGATTCAGCTTGGTCTGTTGGGAAGCGTTTGATAATCTGCCCACAACCGACAGCTTCAAACGTGGCAAGGTGCCATCGGCATCCCCGACATCGAATTGGAAACCAAAATGGAACCTCTACGCTTCAACCCGATTTTTCGACGGTACTTATGGGGTGGTCGCCGCTTGGCGTCTGAGTTGGGAAAGGCGATCGGGGACCAAACGTGTGCCGAAAGTTGGGAGGTCGTGGATCGGCCAGAAGCCAACAGCGTGGTCGCCTTTGGTCCACACTCGGGCAAAACGCTGCACGAAATGTTGACCGAATTCGGGCCACAAATCTTGGGTGCCAAAGTGCACCAACAAATCAATCAACCAGATTTGCCGGAACGGTTGCGAGGCCGATTCCCTTTGCTGCTGAAGTTCCTGGATGCCTGTAAAACGCTTTCTGTGCAGGTACATCCAAACGATGCCGCGGGAATGCAAAAAGAGGTGCCAGATTTGGGCAAGACCGAAGCTTGGTATGTAATGGATGCTGAACCAGGTAGCTTGCTGTACAGCGGATTACGTCAAGGCATCGATCGTGAACAATTGGCCACGGCTATTGAATCTAAAACCACCAATGAAGCTCTGCATCAATTTCAGCCTCAGCCAGGTGACTGTGTTTTTGTCCCAGCGGGAACCGTGCACGCTATCGGTGAAGGGTTGTTGATTGCCGAGATTCAACAGTGTAGTGACACGACCTATCGTTTGTTTGATTGGAACCGAACAGACAAGGACGGCAACGAAAGGGATTTGCATATCGACCAAGCGCTGGAGGTTGCGGACTACCAACGAGGTCCGGTGTCGGCTCAGCCGATGGTCAAAACCGACGACCCGCGATGTGTCGAATTGGTTCGCTGCGACAAATTTTTGATTCGCCGCTGGACGCTGAACGACGGCAGCGATGTAAAGATTGCAATGAACGACTGTTTTCGTTTGCTAATGGTGGTTCAGGGTGCCATTGATGTCGCAGGCGATCCGGCCAATGAAAAACTGGTGAAGGGCCAATCGATGCTAGTACCTGCCGACGTGCAACGGTTGTCTATCGAGTGCGATACGGCAGATTGCAATGTATTTCTTGAGATCTCGATTCTGTGAGTCCTTGGACGTTGTTCCATCAGTGGTAGCTAGCGGATCAAAATCCTCGGTAACTGAACTTGTAGGAAAGTGGTTGCGTACCTACTTTTCCAGCCCTCTTAATTTCAGTCAGGAATCGATATGCGGAAACAACTGGTGATGAGCGTGATCGTGGCAGTTTGCTGCTTGCCTGGTTGCGTGTTTCCTGATTTTTCGCCGCAGGGAACCATCTATCAACAGCGGAATAGCGCGGTGTTGCACGATCCATTCCCAACCAATTTGGGGCCAACGATTGAAGGCGCGCGGCCATTGGAATTTGACAGGCCACTAGCGGAACCGACCGATTTGCAAACGAAGCCGCGAATTCCGTTCCGATTTTAGAGTGCGTGCCTGGACCTATTTTCGTCCCGCCGCACCTCGTCTTTTTCTTTTGTTTGGCTGTTCCTGTTGGGTTGGAAATTCGAAGGGCGATCCCAACAGTTCTTCGACCTGCTGCCGTTGTTGACGTTTCAGTTTCGACAGCAAACGCTGGCGAGCCTTACGTCGCAACTCGGCAATTTCCTTTTCTAGCTCTTTTTCGATTTCCCGTTCCTCTTCTCGCAGTTCCTTGGACTGATCTTCAGTGATTTCCAATTCGGTTTTCACTGGATCGCTAGTCAAGATTTCTACGAGAGTGCGGTGACGCATCGACGACTGCATTTGCAATTGCCTAAGCCGATCGAGTTGATGAGGAAGCAAGACGGATTCCAAATCTGATTTGGCCTCGCTACGAATCTTGCGGATCTGGTCCGCGATTCCCTGCGGGTCGGAAAAGTCGAGTCCACGAATTTGATCAGCAACTCGGTCTTGAATTTCCGAATTCAGCTGCTGTAGTTCCTTGTATTGCGAATCCACCATTTCTAGTTCGTCGCGAATCGTTTCATTCGACAACATGCCCAACGTCGAACTTTCCGCGTTGTACTTGCCAGCAGTCGAGCCTATCGACTGATTAGTAACGATGTCATTGATCATCGGGATCATGGCTTGCAATTCTGCCGAACCGTTGGGCCCGTAGGCAACCCGTTTGGCGCTGCCCATGAACTCGTTGTATTCCTGCTGACTGTTGAAAATGCCTACTGGACCATCTTCGCTGCCAGATTTCTGAGCGAGCAAGCTAGAAGTAGTCAGTGTTCCAAGAATCAATACACAGGCAAGCAGTTGGGTTGGTGTTTTCATGACGACGTTCGACGTATTCATAAAGTTGGCAAGGAGGGGTTTTGACACACCCTTATATCATAAACGATGCCAGTGATTTTTGAAAAACGAATCCGGCCAGCCTGGATTTTCCCGTCTGAACCCAGCTTTTAACGTGCTTTTAGTCTGCGAGGACGTCGTCAAAAAGGTAGAGCAGGGGTGGGTAGGATGCCTTTCTGTGCGGGCACTAAACTTTGAAAAACTTACGTATCTGAATCCAGCTTTCAAAAGGCGACGTTCCGAATTGCAGAAGTTTGCCTTGAAAGGATTCCTGCCCGCGGCCTCGATCATGATCATCGATCAAGTAGTCGCCGATTAGTAATCCTTTGTTTGGCGAAATGATCAGCTTGTTTGTGAACTCGAAGTCAAACTTGTCCTCGATCCAGATACGCTTTTCGGTATAGCAGAGCGGATTATGAGTAGACGGAGCGGTCAAGACGTAGACGTCAAACTTTTGACGCAACAAATTGACTGTTTCGATGGCTTCAGCAATCGGTTCCAGTTCTAAATAGAAACGTGGAACGGATTGCGGGAACTCAATTTCCGGGTTGGATTTTTTTGCCAATTGATAGGCCGACGTGAAGTCACACATCACGTCGTCCATATCGACATACACGATGCTGGTCATTGTTTCGCATCTGTTGATGGCGAGTCCGATGATTGAGGGTCCAGTCCACGTCCGTCATTAAACAATGACATGAAACGATCGACCTCTTGCATATCTAGTTTGCCGTCCAGATTCAAATCCATGTGGCTAAGGTACATGCTGGATTTGTTCTCAGGAAACTCGTCGCCTTCAATAATGCCGTTGCCGTCCTTGTCCAGTTCGGCGGTATCCTTGAACAGGTCGACAATGAAGATCTCTGCTCGGCTACCGAGTCCACGATCAGTTTCGAACGTCACCGTATAGGTTTGTTCAATGGACAAGCAGAAGGTCTCGTCATCATCACAAACGGTGTAGGAAACGGTCACCTGCAGGTTAGCGTCCTGATCCACGCGATGAATGTCTGTTAGAAACAAGCGAGCGTCGATGTCAGCCTTAGCCGCGATTTTTTGGGCTGTGAATTCACTCTGGCCCAACGTGATGCCGTCGGTCGTTTGGATGGAGACGCGGACGGGACCGATTTCGTTGTTCCAATGCACTCGGTAAAGCGGATCCAGATACATGCCCAGAAACAATTGCCCTTTATGCTGCTCGCCTTGTAGAGTCGGCCGTGTTGCTTCAACACGCAGCTTTGCAAACATCGGATGCTCGCTTTCGCCAGGCTGGATTACCAGTGGCATCAACTGTTTGGGTAGTTTCATTTGAGGCATCACGCCACTGGCGATCGTGCGCTGCAACGGTCGATAGGAAACCAACACGTCTTCAGGTTTCGTCACCGAATCAACGGCCCCAACTTGTTCCACCAATAGTTGACGGAGCGTCTCTGGGTTGCTCCAGAACTTTTGCCGAATCACAACTCCCTGGGCATCCAAAACGAATTCACCATTGGGCGCTTTGCCAAAGGCGTCTCGGAAAGTGTTGTCCATCGTGTCGCAAATCCAAGGGATCTTCGATTGCGTTTGCTTTTGGAATTCAGCGATATGCTTTGCACGCTCGTTGATGTTTTGTGCGCTGACGTAGCCGCTGACTGCCGGGTGAGCCAACGACTTGTAGACATAGCGAAAATTGACTTGGTCCTGATAGTCTTGAAACACTGCCTCCAGACCGGAGACATTTTTTAGGAACGGCGGTCACGTCAGACATCCAAAAACCAAAACAGTCGGTTTGCCTCGTAACGAATGAAGTTGAAACGGCTGTAGGTCTTGCTGAAACGCTTGCAAGTTTTCGGGTGTCTCGCCCAGCATGGGGTGACGCTTCAAAAAACCGGCATCGTATTTTTCGGTCCATTCCTGAGTTTCTTCTGTCTGTTGTTGCGCAGCAACAAACTGCGGCTGGCCACCTGCCATAAAGATGGAGGCCAAGGCGACCAGAGTCGCGACATTGATTTTCATATTTTCTGCGTTGTTGTACAAAGGTAAAGGGAGAAGGAGTTAATCAAACCAGTGGGTTTTCTCCCTGAAAACTCACGGTTATGCAAGTAACTATCCAGACGAGCGTGCGGCAAAAGCCTTACCCCATACGTGATTTTTTCGAGTATCTATCGTCAGAATTTTACCGTTGGAATCTGGACTCGCCGTGAGACGTTGAGCTCAGCAGAAATTTTCAAAAAAAATTTGACAGGATCCAGCTGTGATGCAAGACGGTTCCGACAGCTGACCTAAGCTTCTTGAGGATCAAAGCAGACGAATTCAACGGTGTTGCCTTCTGGGTCTTCGATGAACAGGCTACGCCATTGAACCCAATCGTGATAGGTAACATCGACTTGTAGTCCCAGGCCCTGCAAACGTTGCTGCTCGTTATTGAAATCCTTTCGATCGATGCTGAACGCGATATGGTCTACTGTGCTTTCAGCCGATGACGGAGCGACATAGGGTTTCTTGATTGGTTGACCTGATACTGATCTGCTTCGTTGACGATCGAATAGCGCCAGAATTTGAGTGTGACCGGCGTAGCCCTCGGCGATCTTGAAAAAGCTCATGTGTTCATTGCGGCTCATGACTTCTAAGCCAATCACTTCTTCATAGAAGCGAGTCATGGTCTTTAGATCGTTTACTCGGAAGGCGATTTCACCAAGACCGCCGATAGTTGAATTCTTGGGCACGATGTTTTGGTTCCAATCTGGCTGGCAGAATCGCGAGCGATTCGACCGTCCATTGTTTGAGTTACACGTCGGATTCTGGCACAGTGTCTTTTTTCTTTCTGGCTTTATCGGACTTGCCAACTTCTAACCATTGTTCGGTTCCGTGTTGGTCGACCGATCGGCAGATGTCTTCGATTTCGTCAGCGATTTCGCCCAGGTCGTTTTGCCATTCTTCGTGTGCGATATCGGGAGGGCAGAGTTGTGCCAGCTCGTCGATCAACAGAACGAGTCTAAGCAGGTGGCGGAAGATCATCCCTTCCTGGCTTTGCAGTTTGTGGCTGGTGATGTATTTGTTGAAGTCACCGCCGAACGTCAGCAGTTCGCCAGCCACCCAAACCGGCCACACTCGCACGTCTTGCATGGTGGGAAAGTCGTGTTGGAACAAGCGGTGAAGTTTTTGTGCCAGAGACAAAACATAGACACGTTCGTCGTCATCCATCCAACCGCGTTTTTGATCTTCCTCGTCATCGTCTTGGTTGCCACCACCCAATTCTTCAGCAGTGGCCAAACCTAACTTCAATAGTTGTTCGTCCAATCGAGTCGTTGCTAAAGGGCCTGGCGGCAGCTCGTCCTGGTTGGGAACACGAACAGCTCGCCCCATCGAACGAGGCATCTCCAACAAACTTTCCATTGCCTGAAGACGTTCGATGCGATCGGCGATCCCCAAGTGGTTCATAAGAAAGACACCGTACAACGGATGCACACCTCGAAGTTTTCCAAGGTCGGCCAGAGTCTCTGTTGGTCGGGCATACTGAGGCTTGTACAAAGGTTTTGCCGGTTTCTGTTCGTCGCTATCTTTCTTGGCAGTAGGCGATGACGATGGTTTCGTTGGTTTTTTCTCGCCGCGACGTTGTCCCATGTCCAGCATTAGGCCGCCGCTGGGCTGTTGAGGCTTCGGTTGTATTTCACTTTCGTCCGGTTTGTCTGCTTTGCCAGTATTCATTTCAGACAGTGATGGTTTGGGTTCCAGGGTGACGTAACCGCCACGCCACAACGTGATCAATTGATCGTTCAGTCGTTTTTGAGCCTGTTCGGCTTGTTTCCCTTTTAGTAAACGCTTTTCAACCAGTTTGCGAATGGGTTCGATTTCGGGAGAGATCTCAAGCATGTGGCAAAGCATGCGCCAGGGTAGCCCGCCGCGACTGGCCAAGTCGGCAGGTGGGGCGGCGACCAGTTGTTCAAACTGAGTTTCGTTCCAGTACTGCACGCCTTCGCGTCGCTTGGGCATTTTCTTTTTGAGTTTTTTACGTTGTTTCAGCAGTCCGGGGTCTTTGGTGTTCTCTGGGATCTGATCCAGCTTCTCTTGAGCTCGCAATATTTTGACGTCGTCTTCGTGAGCCAAACAGTAAACGAATCCTTGATCGTCGAATTGAGGCCGACCGGCACGCCCGAACATTTGATGAGCCGAACTAGGTTCAATGACTTTCATTTTGCCAAATGGTCCCTTCAGCAGAGTTGGCAAGACAACGCTGCGGGCAGGCAGATTGATCCCGGCGGCCAACGTTTCTGTGCAGATGCACAATGACAGCAGTTTGCGTTGAAACAACTCTTCAACGATTCGGCGAAAGCGAGGCAGTACGCCTGCGTGGTGAACGCCGATGCCACGCATCAAGATCCTTTTCAGTTTGGGGCCGGCGCCCGGTGACATGTCTTGTTGGTTCAGAAATTCAGCGATCTCTTTTTGTTGAGAATTCGTGACGACTCGTTTGCCTTTTAGAAGTTCTGCCACCGACCAACATCGCTCGCGATTGAAACAGAAGATCAATGCGGGTGTGCGACGTAATGTTTCGTCGTCATGAACCATGGTCTCGACTTGCTCGGGTAGCAACTTGTCGTCGATCCATTCGAAGGCCAGCGGTACTTTGCGTTCCGTACCTTGAACTAGCTGTAACTTGCGTTCGTGTCTTGTGCGAAGCCAGCCGTTAAATTCCATCGCGTTACCGACAGTGGCTGACAGCAGTAGAGTGCGAACTTGTTGAGGTAACAATCCGAGTCCAAATTCCCAAACGATGCCTCGTTCCCGGTCATTGAAACTATGGAACTCGTCCATCACGACGGCCCAAACGTCGCTGAAGTCAAACGCTTCGGTGTGCAGTAAGCGATTCAAAAGGATCTCGGCCACCACGACCAGGATCTTTGCTTTTGGGTTCACCTTGCGGTTACCCGTTACCAAACCGACATCGTCGGCTGAGAATCCCCATTGGACGGCTGCCTGTTGTAGCTCGCGAAACTTTTGATCGGTCAGGGCAATCAAGGGCGTTGTGTAATATGCCGTTTTGCCCAAATGCAGAGCTTCAAACATGGCGGCTTCTGCAATTAGCGTTTTGCCAGTGCCGGTCGGTGCACAAACTAGGACACCTTGTTCGTTGGTGAACCAGGCCAACAATGCCTCTTGTTGAACAGGGTAGGGCTCGAAAGGAATCGTCTCGAAATATTTCTCAGCCAATTCGTCTCGGCGATCTTGAGTGACGGTCATCGAAGCAGTTGGTCCCGTTTGTAATTGCCAAGAATTGATATCGATTTTGCAACGCTGTCGTCACCATTGCGACACATTGTAGCCCGATTTCTGATAGCAAAGAATGCCTGCAGAGTTTCACAAACCGTCAAATTCCGCGGCGCTTTGAGAATTTCATCACCAGGTAGAAGAAATTGGCAAACATGGCGTTTCGTTTGCACGTAAGGGTCTCGTCGCAATCACGAACAATCATCAAACGGATTGTCATCAAGTAACGGAGTTCTTATGAAAAGCCCTCGTCCAAGCAAAACAAGTCAACCACGACGTCGCACTCGCAAAAAAGGAATCGCAC
Source organism: uncultured Pirellulaceae bacterium (assembly GCA_964543985.1). Classification (GTDB taxonomy): domain Bacteria; phylum Planctomycetota; class Planctomycetia; order Pirellulales; family Pirellulaceae; genus CAJQPP01. The sequence goes on from CAZJBW010000001.1 coordinate 60,127, forward strand.
ATATCGTCCGCGGTTTCGTAATGGAGGGGTTAGGAGTGGCCGCATTGGTAATGATCTTCTTTGTTACCGTAGCCAACCCTATGGATGCTAAATCAACGGCCGAGCCCACGCGGTTGGAAACACAGCAAACCCAACAGGCGACTCAGCAAACGGCACAGGTGCTGCGGCACGGCACTTATGCTCGCACCTGGAGCGAATTCAGCCGACAAATGTCGTTGCCCGTTGAAACGTCACGAGTGCTTAACTAGTCAACGGACGTGAAAATTTTGATGAAAGGAAGCAGAAGAAACGGAATAAGGATTCATCGCCCCTTCACTTCGTGATCACTTGTTCTATTTGAGTTCTGCGAGTCGGTAGGTACTCTGGAAGCAGTTCGCGGCCATCTTTTGGCAGCGAAATTCAGTGTCCGTTGCATGAAAGTAGCGACATGGATCGTGCCAGAGAATTCCATTTTGAAAAACCTCCCAACGATGATCAGTTGGCGGTTCTAGTCGGTTTGGACGCAGTTGGTGGTGGCTTCCAATATGCCAAGCATGAAGAACACTGCGAAGTTTTTGTCACGAAGATCCCTATTAAATTTGCTACCGTTTGCTTGCTGTTTCCAGTGGCCTTGGCAGTCGTGTTAGCAATCGTTCAACGAGACATGGCATGGCTTGGGTTCTCAATATTTGGGCTGTTTCTGGTGCCCTGGATGGTCGGTTTGGTTTCATGGATCAACAAGGTGCAGGGCACAAAGCCCGCTCTTATCTTCGATCTTCATTCCGGTAAAGTTGAACTGCCCAGGTTGGAAAAGACTTTTCTAAAACACCAGGCGCGAGAAGTTGTGTTTGTCGAATTTGCGAATCGTCTTTATCAGGTTGGGCTGTTGGTCGAAGTGCAGGGTCAGTGGTCGATGGTGCATGTTCATAACAGTGGTGGGCGGTTCAACGACTATAAAAAGCTGGCCGGCTGGTTGGATGTTCCTAGTCGCAGGATTCGGCTGAACAGGGAAAAAGCAAAAGAGATCTTCGGGCGGTATTGGTAAAGGCCACCGCTTTTGCGAACTGGTGCGGGGGAGTCGCAACTCGCACATGAATGTCCGAATGAGCCACCGAATGGCTAAAAAGCCCTCGGTTTATCGAGCTAACAGAAAATTCTGAGTTACGTGAATTTTTCTTGTCACAGAGGTCAGATTCGCTGGTATTGCCTGCGAATCACCGAAAAGTAATGTGACATGGAAATATGAAATGATTGAGAATTTGCCTGAAACAGGCTCGGCTAACGAATTGTTAAACAACGTCGATCTGGCCGAACTTGAGCAACGAGTGTCGGGTTGGATGAACGTCGACCTGATCTTGAATATCACTCTGATCGTGACGGTCATTTGGTTGATCATGACCATTTTCATTTATTGGCGTCGTCACGTAACCAACCTGACTGTCGTTGAAGCGGCCGATCGCAACAAAAAGATCAAGCCTGAATTTCTGCGTCAGGACAAGAAGGCCCGGGCAGAGGCTTTGAAACGAGGCGACGCTTATGCCAAGGAACTCGATCGTCGTGAAACGGTATCCGAATCGTTAGTACGTGATCGTCGTATGGGGCTTATCCAGCGTGTGATCGGTATCGGCGCCTTTGTGTTGGCCGCCGGATCGATATTAACGATCGCTGTTGGCAGCGTATTCCCATCCAGTTTGCCTGGCCAGTGGCTAAGTCATTATTCAAGTGAAGGGCGAATTTTCGAAATCATTCAAGCCAATCCGATCACCATCCCCGTCAGTCTACTGGTTATCGGTTGTTGCATCGGCCGATACGTGTTGACTCGTAAATCAGCCGCCCCATCTGTGGCATAGCAAGACCAACAAATCTACTTCTGCATTCAAAACAACCTTTTTGACAGGACCAAAATCATGGCCAGCAAAACACTTTCATTAAGTCATCCCGAGGTCATTGCCGAGTACGTTCGCGAAAGTGAACTTAAAAGTTTCTTTGAGAAACGATTGGCGGCCCCGCCAGATCACATGGCGATGTTGATTCGCAATGGACAAATTGTGGATACGTTTAAGGGCGCTCATTTTTCGATCGGCGGAATCTTCAGTAAGTTGAAGTCGTTGGTCGTGGGCTCCACACACATCTCGATTCTTTTGGCAGATCTGAAACCGTTTGCCATTCAAACTCAGTTTCAAGCCATCTCGGCCGACAAGGTACCTATCGCTTGCACATGCACTTTGGAATTACAAATCGATCCTGACAAGCCCGAAAACGTGATGGGGTTGGTCAATTCGTGTGGCTATTTGACTCGTGAAGAAGCGTTGACTCGCACTGAGCCTCACTTGGTTGATCGAGTGATCGCCAACGCCATCGAACGAGTGCAAGCGACGGAAATTCGTGGTAACCGTGGTCTGCAGGATCACTTGCAAGCGGAAATCATGCGTGAAGTAAAACGAATTGTTGGCCAATTGGGACTCATCGTTCGAGCGTGCTCGATGGAATGGGCGTTGAACGCCGTTGAGGTGGCAGAGATGGAGCAGGCCACGTTGGATCGAGAGCAAAAACGTCTTGATCACGAAATGGTCATCATGCGTCAAAATCTGCAACGCAACGCGGACGCGACTCGCTTCCAAATCGAAACCGATGTCGACTTGGAAAAGCTAAAAAATGCCAATGAAGAACAACTGGAAATGATGGTCCTGAATCGTGAAGTACGATTCCTGGATGCACGAGTGCAAGCCGAACGGAGACAAGAGTTAGAAGCGTTGGCTCACGAGATTAAAGTTCTGCGTAACGAGAGAGCCGGTAGATTTGAAAATCGATTGGCCGAAGCTGACCATCTGATTGATGCGGCACAACGAAAACTCGGTTTGACGCGAGTGCATTTGGAAATCGACGTTCTAGAGAAAACTCACCTTAACGAGATGAAGAAGTTGGGTGCGTTCACTGATATCGAAATTGAAGAACATCACAAAATGATGAAGTTGCGGGTTGCCGAGCGAGCTCAGCAACAGCAAGCAGCAAACATGAAGATGTTGGTTGATATCGAACAAACAGCTGCCACCCTTGAATCTGGACGTATCAACGATGGAAAGCGAGTGGACGCGGACATCAAGTTGGATCTAATCAAAGCCGAATCGGAAGCACGCAATTCACATCTGCAGGCCGCCGCGATCATGACTCCCGAACAGATTCTGGCTGCAAATGCTGGTCTGTCCCCGGACGTTGCGAATGTCCTAGTCGAACAGGCTCGTGCCTCGGGAAGCAGCAACGAACAGGTGATGTCGTTGATGCGAGAAATGGTGTCGATGGCAACCGACGCGCGAGTGGCTTCCGAAACACAGGCTCGCGACATGTTTCGTATGGGTATGGAAGGTGCCACGGGCGTTGCTCAGGGTGCGGGAGGCGGCAAAGTTACTGCCCAATCGTCGGCCACATCGAACTCTAAAACTGAGAAACCGATCGAGTGTGGGCAATGTGGCAGAGACAATGAGACTCGAGATCGTTTCTGTACCGGGTGTGGGAACCAGTTGCGAAGCTGAATTCCAACGCTGGTCAACGACGTTTGACCGAGAATCGATTGAGACCTTCACCAAACCGAAGGAGGTAATGCCAAAATGTGCAAGGATTCGAAAACCCCGAGTCAAAATACGATGGCCAGCTGCTGTCATATTGCGGCTTGTCAGGAAGCAGCGAGCTATTGCAACCAGTGTGGGCAACCGTTGTTACGATGCTCGGCTTGGAAACAATGCGGTGGGTTGCTGTGCGACGATGGCCAATGCAATATCTGCTTCCACCCAAGTTTGACCTTGGAAGCTGGCAGCATGAAGTCGGCCAATGTCGGCGGAGCTTTGGCGTTGCCTTTGCAACTGACCAATCGTTCACCCGTTGGCCGTCATTTGTTCTTACAAGGTGTTTGGGTCCGCGAAGGGACGGGTGCTTGGAGCCAATGTCAAGTCGCTTGGGACAAGTTGCCTGCGGGTGAAAGCAAGCCAATTTCGATTATCGCTCAAGCGATGGATCGACCAGGTTTGCATCGCTTGGAGATCGTGATTGCTTTATCGTCGCGTTGGGATTGGCAGCAAGAAACGCTCGCTTTCAGTGCCAACATTGATGTGATGGTCGAGGACAAACAATCGATCAATATTCATTCACAGATCGAAAACAATGCTCAGGCCGAACAAACCGGTGTGACGATTGCTCCGATGATTCGAGTCATATCCGATCAAGGTCACAATAACGAATCCATTACGAAAGACACTCGCAATTTGACGTTAACACGAGCCAGCGTGTACGAACGAGAATTTGGTTTGCGAGGTGCCGAGGACGGGACGTTAGTCAAACGAGATACGACCTTTTCCTGGCAAGGTTTTCAACAGGATCTGACACCCAGCGATGGTCCGATTGTTTCTCCCGACAATGTTCTAACGTTCGGTCGGTCACGATCACGCGCTCAAGCTGGACCTTGCGACGTTCGTTTGCTGGTTTTCCAGCCAGATGGTCTAGTCGATCGAGAATGGTCGCAGGCAATTTCTCGCGACCATTTCAAGCTGTGGATCGAATGTGGGCGGTTGATGCTGCGTGTCATGACTGACACGGGTCTAAACATCAATCAGGTTGCTCACGCCCGAGGTGAATCTGTAGGGGTTGGCGATGGTTGCACGATTGACGCTCTGCCATCTCAACCAGGTGCTGCCGTAATCAAAATCCGCTTTGACAGTCAGCACGGCGAAGTGGTGGGCATTCGTGTCCAGCGAGTTTGACGAAAACTGTCAAAGTGATCGAAAAACCGAGTAAAACGCTTGGTTTTGGCCGGTCAAAAAGATTCTGGGGAATCCTGTCACAAACGTTTGGGCCACGGGTATTGGTGCTGAGTAAGCCACTTTTGCGTTCATCAGCACCACCTTCAAACGGAACCGATCCAGTCATGAGCCAATCCCACAATCATTCTTGCCAGAAGTGCCAAAATGACTTGCCTGTGAACGCCGCCTTTTGCCCCAGTTGTGCGACGCCAGTTCCAGTAATGGCCGCTCACGCCAACGAAGCGGCAGTCCATTCGATTGGCGACTTACCCACCATGCCACCAGAGGTTGGAAATGCGACGAACAAGCAGACCAGAAATGATTCGGGCGTCCAAATTGGAAGTTTGTTCGCCGACCGTTACTTGATCCAAGATACGCTGGGTGCGGGAGGAATGGGTGTCGTTTATTTGGCCGTGGATCAGCTGAGTGAAAAGACGGTGGCCCTAAAAGTGATTCGCACCGAACGTGCGGGAGCTCAAAGTGAATTACGTCGTCTGAAACAAGAAGGCCTGACGGCTCGCGACATTCGTCACAAACATGTGGTAGCGGTCTATGACATTGGTGAATGTGACGGCCAACCGTTTATGTCGATGGAGTACCTGCCAGGTCGCTCGCTGCGATCTTGGTTGCGAACGTTGCAACACAATGGCAATGAAGTGCCATTCGAATTGGCTCGTCACATCGTGGCTCAGGTGTTAGCGGGCCTGCAGGCCGCTCATGAAGCGGGTGTCATCCACCGAGACTTGAAGCCTGAGAACATCATGGTCACTAACGAGGACCCTCAACAGTTCACCGTAAAGATTCTGGATTTTGGAATCGCACGAGTCGCCAATTCGGGAATTTCCAGCAACAATCCGATGGGCAGTATCGGCTACATGCCACCGGAACAAAAAACGAACCCAGATTCGGCTGGACCGTCTGCCGATTTGTATTCGGTTTCGGTGCTGCTATACGAACTGCTGGCTGGCGTCATCCCGCAGGGGCACTGGCAACCACCATCCGGTGGCCGTGTCGATGTGCCGTCACACATTGATGCCTTGGTGGAACGTGGTCTGGCGAATCGTCCTGCAAACCGAGTTCAATCGACTGACGAATACCTGCACGGACTCTATCAGGACAGCGCCCCAAACCATCTTCAATCGACAGCACCTGCGACGAACTTCTTCGACTGGTACGGCCAACAGTGGAGCAATTTTTGGCAAGACTTGATGGCAAAGTTCGATCCCAGTAAACGAGCGGAAGCAAAAGCCCAGGCTAAAAAAGTTCATTGGTCGGTTTGGGTAGTCATTGCGATCATTGGTCTGTCTCTGGCTGCCCAATTTGATTCAGGCGGGGCGAATGAAATCGAACCCAATGCTGAAAATACTCAGCAACAGATGGAATCGGGCTTCCCGGCACCCGTGAATTGGCAAAGCCCGCATGATAATTTCCAGGATTGGGGCAAATAGTCGATCACCCTTTGCTGACTTGCTTTCGTTAACTCACCTTCTACCCACTCAAACCAAACCGATTATCGTCAGGAATAGAAATGAATCAGACCTCCTTCACATGGAACAATCATTCGTTAGCCGGTTGCTTATTTGAAAAGACTCTTGAAAGGGTCGATCATGTCGTCGGGACGGCGGCAGAAAGTGAATTACCGAAGACGGTCGATTTGAGTCCATGGTGTAGTGACGTCGAAGACCAGGGAGATACTAATTCGTGTACAGCCAATGCGATTGTTGGTGCTTTGGAATTTCATCAACGCCGGGCCGGTCTGGCAGTGACCGATCTATCGCGACTGTTCGTTTACTACAACGCTCGCAAATTGAATGACATGGAAGCGGAAGATTGTGGCAGCTACATTCATCATGTGATGGCGGCTGTGATGGCGTACGGTGCTTGCGAGGAGAGAATATGGCCATTCGACCCGGATCTGTGCAAAGTGCGGCCCTCAGAAGAGGCGTACGCGAACGCTTTGGCTTTCCAGGCTGTGCAGTTCGCTCGCGCACCCCTTGGGCTGGCAGCCATTCATGCCGTAGCGTCTGGAATCCCAGTTGTGTTTGCTACCTACATTCCACCCGAGTTCTATCACCACGCCGATCAGACCGGTGTCATGCCGGCTCCTCAGGCCGAAGTGGTGCCGCAGTTTGGGCATGCGATGTTGCTGGTGGGCTACGATTTAGACGCGGGCCATTGGATCGTTCGCAATAGTCACGGATCGGCGTTTGCGCGAAATGGCTATGTGAATATTCCTTTCGAAACGCTGGCGGCCTATTCGGTACCAGAACATTTTTGGACGATCGGGGCGATTGATCAGACTGCTGGACTGCAGCGAACGAAAGAACCATTGGATCAATCGAATTTGCAGTCGCCCAGCCACTTGCGAGTCGACCTGACGGGACTAAGGCAGTCGCTGCGTAGGGAACTGAGTTCCGATCTGACGACCAAGGCTGCTGGATTTCGCAATCGACTACGCAGTTAGTCGGTGTCCTGTTGATGAAATTTTGACAAAATCGACCAATTCTATTGGCCATTGAACTGATAGAATTGACCTCCGTCTTATTCAAATGTCTTGTTCAACCTCGAACAGCCAGAATCCAAGAAGGGATTGGCCATCAGGGTAGGTATGCCATGAATCCAAAACGCACGACGGCGGTAATCACGTTTCTCGCATCACTTGTTTGCATACTACCTGAATCCGAGGCCCAGTCCGAATCTGAGGTGGTCCCTGGAAACTGGAATTGCGCTGTCGAAGGAATGAAGGATCCTGTCATCTTTCAGCTGCTGGAAGATGACAAAGCACAAATGTGCTTCAACGCTGATGGCGAACGGCCTAAAGACTGGACCAGAGGCAAGTGGATCATGGACGACTTAGACTTCGATGACGACGACCAACCCGTCGTCACCATCAAGGTCACCTGGGATACCAAAAATTCGCAAACTGAGAAGAAGGAAATGACGGTCAGGCTAACGATCCTTTCCGAAGATAAAATGGAGGTCCGCTGGGAAAGTGAGCCTATGCGGATTTGGACTCGTATCAAACCTGAAGACGAAGATGATCGTGGTGGTCAGGGCAAATAGTTTGAGGTCGAATCACGTCGTCTTCTGTTTAGATTGCAGGCACAATTTGATAGCCGCCTTCGTTTGATAGCCGCCTTCGTTTGATAGCCGCCTTCGTTTGGAAGCCGGCATTCTCTGCTGATCTTTCGTTTCCAGCGCTTCTT
>CAZJBW010000001.1:68201-77771 GCA_964543985.1 uncultured Pirellulaceae bacterium
CGCCTTCGTTTGGAAGCCGGCATTCTCTGCTGATCTTTCGTTTCCAGCGCTTCTTTGAATTCAAAGGCATCCTCTTATTGCTACTTGAGTAAAAAGCCTGCGTTTCAAACACGCAATGCTATCACAATCAGTCTTGAGGGCGACGGCGGCTTTCTGCTACAAGCCGACCCCCATTCTTGAAAGGCAAGCTTGGGTGGTTTTCGTTCGGACGATTTTTGGAGAACGTAATGCGATGTTTCCAATGGCTTTTATTGTTGGTGGTATGCCTATCTGGCAGTGTGCAGGTCGAGGCGCAAACGGTGCCAACGACCGAGACGGCGCAGGAGATTGCAGAGCGAATTGAAGCAGTTCGCGAAGTATCCGGTATGGAGTTGGATGCACTGATCACTGAGTTGAATGGCGATTGGCGACGCTACGAAAGGCAATTGCAAGCCGTCTTGAGAACTCGCTTATTAGAAGAGCGCGAATTCGTTGCGCGTCTGGTTGTGTTGGTGCAGAGTGAACAGATTCCGAAATCGCTAGTCGATTCTGCCTGGTTGTGGGTTCGTAACAATCGCGCGGGCGCCACCTATCCATTCGTTTACTTCGAACGTATCATTCGTTTGCAATCCGAACGAACGAGAATTCCTTTGCCTGCCTTCGATCGAAGCGTGTTTGGAAATCGTGAAGCGCGCAATCGCAGTTTGGAAGCCGGTCGTTTCCGGTAGGTTGGCGTTTCCGATAGATAGGCGTTTCTCCGCATCATGACGGCAAACAAACTCGAAAAGCGCATCGAAAGCGAGCAAAAAGGCTTTGCCTTTTTGAACGTCACTCAGTTTTTCGGGGCCGCCAACGACAATGTCCTGAAACAAGTTTTGATATTCGGATTGTCGGCTGGCGGATTGTGGGCGGGGGCGTTGGGAGAAGGCGCTCAAGCATACGCTTCGTTGGCCCTGGCTATTCCGTTCGTGGTTTTGTCGGGCTTCGCAGGCCAATTCTCGGATCGATACAGCAAGCGATCGGTGTGCGTCGTTTTCAAATGGGTCGAAGTGTTGGTGGCGGCGATCGCCATGCTCGGTCTGTTTTGGCAAAACGTCTGGGTGGTCATGTTGGCGATGGTGCTGCTTTCCATCCAGAGTACTTTTTTTACTCCCGCCAAGTTTGGGATCCTGCCCGAGATTACTGACGAAGGTAATTTGAGTCGCGCTAATGGTACGATCAATATGTTTACCTACGTGGCAATCATTTTAGGATCAGCGGTCGGTGGCATTATCTATGACGCCTACAATCCGGACCTTGAACAATTCCCGAACGCTAATCCAATGCTGTGGCTACCCGGCTTGGTTTTGTTGCTGGTCGCTGCTGGCGGAGCGTGGGCGGCACTAGGCATCCCTAAGGTTCAGCCCAGCAATCCCGATCTAAAGATTCGTGCGACCTTTATTCGAACTTACTTAGATACATGGAATTCGATCAAAGGAACGGCGCTCGCTTCGGCCATTGTTTCTTGGTCTTTGTTCTATTTGATCGTCGGTGGCGTGGCGATTCTAATCTTGCCTGACTACAAAGAGTTGTTGAAAATTTCTGCCACGAAAGCCTCGCTGTTGATGGCGGTTTTGGGTGTCGCCATCGGTGTAGGCGATTTTGTAGCCGGTCGAATTTCTGGACACGGCGTACGCACGTCGTTGATTCCGATCGGTGCGATACCGGTTACTGTCATGTTTTTCATGTTGGCGTTTTTGCCACTCGAATTTTACACCGTTGCCATCGGATTGTCGGCGACGGGGTTCTTGGCGGGGTTTGTGATGGTGCCGTTACAAACAATGACTCAGTACCTATCTCCCGACGATGAATTGGGAAAAGTTTTAGGGTTGTGGAACTGTTTGTCATTCGTCGGGATCATCGTTGGAAACTTGATGTTTTTGGGGCTGAAGCAGTTCGACATCCCGTCTCACCGAGTCTTTATTCTGTGTGGAATTTTATCCGGTGTTTTCGTTTTGCTGCATTTTGTTCGCTGGAAGCAAATCTTTGACACGGCACTGACTGAAAAAGCGAATTGACCGCACGTTCTGGGCTTCATCCACAGTTGGCCGTTGGTTGCTTCAATTGCTGTCTTTATTTGCTTTAATTGCCACTCTAACCAAGTACAATTGCGACCTCCCAGTCCAACATGCACAGGATCGCCGAACAATCCAAGGAAAATAGATGGCCACCAAGAAACGAGCTACCAAAAAGACCAAACAAGTTAAAAGCAAAGCCAAGCCTGCTTCGACCAAAGGTAATGCCAAAACTAAATCGAGGGCGGTGTCTACTAAAACCAAAGCTCCTAGGAAGAAACCCACCAAGGCCAAGTCGGGCAACAGTGTCGATGCAATTTTGAACCGATTCGAGAAAGAGCGATCCACTAAACAGGCTCAACTTGCATCGTTGACTAAGAAACGTGATGAGATGAAGGATCGTGTCGCCAGTTTGCAACAACAGATCTCGAAGACGTCCGAGCAAATCGTTGATACTCAGCAGCGACTCAGTCGTCTAGACAAAGAACGAGATCAAGAGGTCGCCACCATGTTGAAGACGTTAGGTATCCAGCTTTCTGGCACCAAGCATGCCAAAACAGAAGAGCCCAAATCGTCGACAAGCCAACTGCTACAACAGTCCGGGCAGGCGTCCGACGAGGCAACGCCAGAATCGACAAGCGAGAAATCTTCGTTTACAGAACCAACAGAACCGACGTTAGCTAACGGCAAGCAGTCTTAACGTTCGCCAGCACCGCGAAAGGTGATTTCTTGACCGATGGGTGCTTCCGTAAACCATTCGGTCCCGTCTGCTTGTCGACGAAAGACTGGTTGACCCAGCACCCATGTTTCGACGGGCCATCCCTTTAAGCTGGTGCCGTCCCAAGGACTCCATCCGCATTTCGTTTGCTGTTTTGCGTTTTCGATTGTTTCCTGATGATCGAGGTCGACGATCGTCAGGTCAGCGTCGTAGCCGACGGCAATCTTTCCTTTGTGGTCGATGCTCCAAACATCTGCGGGAGCCTGACACATCCATTTCACAACTTGTTGTATCGAGCAACGATCGCGATTGACCTCGTTCAACATCAGTGCCAACGAATTTTCGACAGCGGGTAAACCTGATGGGCAAGCAGGGTAGGGTTGGCTTTTTTCGTCCAGAGTATGCGGGGCGTGATCGGTAGCGACTACTTGAATTTTGTCGTCAAGCAAGGCTTGAAACAGCGCCACGTTGTCTTCGCTGAATTTAATGGAGGGGTTCATTTTGACCAAAGAACCCAAGCGATCGTAATCTGCGACGTTGAAGAACAGGTGATGAGGGCAGACTTCGGCGGTAACAAATTCGCGAGCCTGAAAGATCGGTTCGATCTCGGCGGCCGTGGAAACGTGCAACACGTGAAAATGATGTTTGTATTTGGTGGCCAGTTGAATCGCTCGTTGTGTCGAAACGAGTGCGGCGTGGTGGTCGCGAATCTTTGAATGTGTGGCAATGTCCGTTTGGCCAGCAAACGTTTCCTGGTTGGCGCGGATGGTCGACTCATCTTCACAGTGAGCACAAATGGGCAGCGTGGTTTGCGCGAAGATGGTCTCCAATGCCTCCTGCTCATCGACCAATAAATCGCCGGTGCTGGACCCGATGAAAATCTTGATTCCAGGTGTACGTTGGGCGGCTTTTAATTCCGACAAATTCTGGCTGGTGGCACCAATGTAGAACCCGTAATTAACCAAGCAACGAGTCGAAGCCATTTGCAACTTGGCATGCAGTGCCTGGACCGATGTGGTCGTGGGTTGGGTGTTGGGCATCTCCAAAAAGGAAGTGACTCCGCCGCGAGCGCAAGCTCGTGTGGCATGGAGCAAATCTTCTTTGTGCGTTAGGCCCGGTTCACGAAAATGAACCTGATCGTCAATCACGCCTGGTATCAAAAATCGCTCTTGGACATCGACAATCTGATCGGCATTTGTGTTTTTGCTGACATTGATGTCTAGAATCTTCTGGTTTTCGATCAATAAATTGCCGTGAATAATTTCGTGCGGGGAAACTATACAAGCGTTTTGAAATAGAGTTTTCATCGATTGTTGGTGAAATTGGCCGCTGCCAGTATTCTCAAATTTGTTAAGACCGTAAAAAGTTGCCGACTTGGTAGGGGTAATGTCAGTTTTTGGTTGCTGGGGAAACTTTGACAAGCAACCAGGTCGACTAAATAATGTACGTCTTAGTTGGATATCCCACCCATTCCGCGGAGTAAATCATGATGAGGCACATTTGTCGAGGGATCGGCTCTCGCATTACCCAACGTTTGATATTTAGTTCAGTGTTGGTGGCTTCTGCGTTGGCGGTCAACATTGCGCAAGGCTTTCAAGAAGACGACGAAATACCATATCCAATCAAAGGACAGATCACAATCAGTCCCGAAATATTTGACCTTGGTATTCCCGATGGCAAGGTGTTGTTGCCAAACGAATTAGATCGCGTTCAAACTCACGACACCGACAACAAACCCTGTGTTGCCAAAATTCATTGCCGTGTTGGCAAAAATTTCATTGTGAAATTGCCTGATGGCCAATTGGTGGGGCGGATGAGTGACGAAGTTCAAGCGACTCAGAAGCCGTTTGTACCGTTGACTCATGACGAACTGGCCGCAGCGATTATCGACGAAGCAGGGCTAACCGGATTCCGCACTGAATCAACTGATAACTTTGTCCTGATCTACAACACGACGACTGAGTTTGCAGAAGTGACCGTCAAGGTGATGCAAACGATGTTAGAAGGCGTGATTGAGTATACTCACGCACAGGGCATGGATACCCAGAAGCCAGATGTAATTTTGCCAGTGATTGCATTTCACACCGCAGCGCAATTTCAACGTTTTAAACCAATACCACCCGGTGTGGCTGCCTATTATGAGATCGCCACCAATCGTGTTGTACTGAAAGAGGAAGCGAATGTTGCCGCTTTGGGTCCGGAACTGGTTCAGCAAGAACTGCTTTCGACGATCGCCCACGAAGGTTGCCATCAATTGCTTCACAACATTGGTGTGCAACAGCGACTTTCGCGATGGCCAATGTGGCTGGGCGAAGGTATTGCTGAGTATATGGCTCCCACCAAACCAGGCCGTCGATTCGCTTGGAAGGGTGCTGGAAAAATCAATGACATGCGAATGTTTGAGTTAGAAATCTTTTTACAGAAACAGTTCGTAAAAGGATTCGATGGCGACACGGTGGATCAAACTGTTCGTGCGGCAAGGTTGGATTCGACAGGCTATGCTTCGGCTTGGACGATTACTCACCACTTGGCCGAGGAGCAGCGTGCTGATTTTGACCGGTACATGCGTTACCTATCACGAATGGCGCCGTTGCATGGAATGATGCCCGAGGATCTGCGTGACCCCGAAGCGGTCGTCGATGAAAACATGGTGCACTTTAAAGCCTTTTTTGGTGAGGATATCGAAGCCTTTGAAAACGCGATGGTGAAGAACATGAGTGCCGAACGTTATACCTCGCCAGTAGGGGCGTTCCCGCATTTCGTTGGCACGGCAGTGGTCCCTGGCGAAGAGGAAGACAAGCTGCATACATGCTTCTTCATTGATCAAGGGAATTTGGAGGAATGGCGTCGAGAGGTTCATGAATCGCTAACCGAATACGAACGTGAACACACCAAATTTCAACTTTCACAACACGCTAACCGCGGCGCCGCGAATTCCTACATCAAAAAGTGGAAACGCGATATGAAGAAAGAAAGTAAGAAAAGGCGACGTTAAAACGGCCTGAATTCAACTGGTCGAATCAATCTATTGAGACCGCAGTGAGTGTTTCCCCCACGGAAATATCACTGCGGTTTTTTTCGTTCATCGCCCTGTCGACGACTGAATCGTTTGGCATGTTCGTTTCTCGCTGTGCTGGACACGATGGCGACGAGGCTCATCAGCCAGCCCAGGAAACGACCCAGTAGCTGCGCCAGCCCTTGGAAGACGACTGGCACTCGCTCGATTCCCTCGCGAGACGCTTGTCCGAATCGTCGGGCGCCTTCGCCCGCTACCGCCAGCGTACCGGCGGCACGCTGCTCATCTCGTAAGACCACCGCGAATAGAAGCTTCAGTAAGTTCAAGACAACGATTAAAATACCCGTGCCGATCACGCAAGCACTACAAACGGTAGCCGCGTTACCACCCACCGACTCATCGAAATGTCTTTGGAATCCTACTACGTCAGAAGCAGCTGCAGCGTCAGCCATCTCGGTTGTTCCTTGTCTTGCGAGAAAGTTGTTTCGTGTTTCGAAGTTGGAGATCGTTGAGTTAGGAACCAGCAAAAGTTCTGATATCTGAACATGCCTGTAACTCAAACGTAGATTGGCCATCGGAATGGAACAGGCCATCAAGGCGATACCTACGATCAAGATACAAATCCCGAATTGAATTTTTGGGCCTTCATAAAGATCAATAAAACAGGCGATGCCTAGTCCAACTAGCGCCGCTATCAAAAACAATGCACCCAGCCAAGTTGCACAAGCCAGGACTGAAAAGTCGGGTGGTAGAAGCGCCGAACTAACGACTTGGTGGTTAATGGCAAACCAGGGGATGCCTGTCAGCAAGATAGCGCAAACTAATGAAGCATATGCCAGGACACGTAAAGAAAATAAACGTCTGACCGGCGAGACGAATTCTTGATTTCGCACCAATTCTGGAAACTCGCGTCGGTAGAGAACTCTGGCACCGACTAAGCCACCGCCGGCAAGCATTATCAGCAAAACACTGAATGAGGTCATCTTGAAAACCTTTGGAAGAGACTCAAAGGGATTCATCGCATTCGGTTGAAGTTCCATGCACAACACGCCTAACATACCGAGACTGCCCAAGACAGCAGAAGCGATTGTCAAAAAGGCGATGCTGCTTGGGACCCAACGTTCGGTCGATAAATCCGATTCGAAAGGTAGCGAGTCCTTTCCGGCCGGCAAACGACTGGGCGTGGTCGTCGGGATTGGCGATGACAGATGGTGTTGATTGTGAGCAGAGAACTGGCTGATATCGGATTGGAACTGACGCACTGTTTGATAGCGACGTTCTGGATGTTTCTCTAAAGCACGCAAGACGACTTCGTCAAGCTTCACGTTGATTTCCACTCGCTGTGAAGGTGGGTCGAACCGCCCCAAAGGCAATTCGCCCGTCAACAATTCGTAGAACACGACTCCCAGCGAGTAGATGTCGGCGCGGTGGTCGACTTCTCGGGTCGACTCGATTTGTTCGGGAGCCATATACCGAGGCGTGCCGAAAACCTGACGAGTTTGTGTCAATTGAGTTCTCGGATCGGATGACTCGCAAAATTTCGCCAAACCAAAGTCAGCGATTTTGACTGTGCCCTCAGCATTCAACAGAATATTGGTCGGCTTGATGTCGCGATGCACGACGCCAGATTCGTGTGCGTACTGCATCGCCTTGCAAACTTGCGTCACGATTTCCAAAGATTCGGTCGGACTTAATTCGGCTTGGCGACTTAGCTCGGCAAGGTTCGTCCCGTCGACATATTCCATGATGTAATAAAACAAGTCGTCGCGTTGACCAAAATCAAAGATGCTGACGATGTTGGGGTGATTCAAACGAGCCAATGCTTGTGCTTCGCGTTCAAATCGCTGAGCGAATTCGGCTGAGTCGGAGATGTCGGGTCGCACGACTTTCAACGCCACAATCCGGTCTAGCTTTTTCTGCCTGGCGGTATAGACGGCGCCCATGCCACCGCAGCCAATCAGATCCAAAACTTCCAAGTCATCGAACTTGGCTGATAGTTGTTGAGGTTCGATAAAAGAAGCCAGCGGTGCGGCGTCAGTAGTCCCCGACAGTCCCATTTGCAGCTGACAGACAGGGCAGCCTTGCTGTTGATCCGCCAAGGGATAAGACTGCCCACATTGATTACATTGGATTTCGGACATTTTGTAAGCTCGCACGTAAACGTTGGTGTCTATTAAAGAGAAAAGCAAACACTAGCGAGCGTTACGTGCAAAAGTGAAAAAATCTATTTCTTTTCACAATCGCTCGCCTTTTACCGAGTGAAAGGGCCATGAGTTCTTGCTTTTTAGGACGGATGGCCACACAAACGTAGGCTCGTCCACTAGGGCCCAGCGTCCTTTTCGTCGCCAGAATCGTCCCCAAACAAGGGTTTGCCAACACGGCTGCTTCGCGTTTCAAAAAGAGAGACCCAGTTTCGATTTAATTCGCTCGTTGCGACATCGATCGGCTGTGCTTTCCATCTACCGTCATCAGAAACACTCGCCAGTCCCAAACGAGCCAACTTCTCCAAGGCATCGTGGATTTCGAAATCGGTGTCGACCTCTGTGATCCGCAGGATGAACTTCTCGACCGCCTCGTCAAGTTCCTTTTCAGTTAGGCCGTCTCTGGATGTATCTTTCCACAAGAACGTGTAGGCCAAAATCGCTTCGCACAGTTCTTGCTCCTCGGCTTCGTTGAGGATTCGATAGATAACGCTGGAGTTGTTGTCCAGGTTTTTTAGATAGAGGCTCTTTGTAAGCCCAAACTGATAATTGTTTTTGGTGCGAAAGTAACTCAGGAACGATTTGACGATGTATCCCGCAGTCACGCCAATCAGGATAAACCAGCCAAGCAACTCCTTCCAGGCAAATGCCAAACCCAACACCAACGCACCACGGATGATCTTGTAAGCCGTGATCGCCATTCCCGAAAGTGTTGGGAACAGAATTTTGGCACGGTCAAGTTTTGAGAATCTGACTGTCGAACCAGGCAACAGAATCTCCAGATCCGTCTCTGGAATGTTTTTGAATGTTTTCAGGTACACGAACCGATGATCCAACGCGTCTTCGGCAGGCTTCTTTTGAAAACGTCGCGGTTTTTTGGGTTTCGTTTCAGGAACCGCTTTGACGCGGAAAGCCATGATCAGACGTTGAAACTCGGGCAGTTCAATCGTCTCCTTGCGAAAAAAGTTCTGCCAACGGCGGCGACTAATCAGTACCGTGCGGTATCCACGAGCGTACACGTCCAGTCGATCAAAGATCTCAAAATCAACATCCAGTTTGACTCCCCACTGCCAACCCACCTCAATGGCTTGTTCCAGTTCGTGCCGCGACAGTCGTTTGTAGTGGGCGCTGAACAGCAAATCGGAAAGCCGATCGACCAACGTGTTGGCCATTTGATTTCGATGCTGTTCGCTAAGCGTGCCTACATCGACCAATTGGCTGTCGGGATCCAGTACGTCGTACAATTCTTCCAAGTGCAGCAGTGCCGAAAGATGCTCGACATGAAAGATCGCTTTGATTCGCGTACACAGATGGTCGTATTTGTCGAGCGACTCACCTTGAATGGCGAACTCTTCTTGCAGTTTCTTTCTGAGATCGGCGTCGCGCAGCGGAATAAACGTCGCTCGAACAGGCAACGTTTGGGCAATCGGATCGTCTTCGATCCTGCCAACCAAATTCTCAGTATTATCGAATTCCAAGTGGGTCGAACTTCTCCGATCTGATAGCTGCCCCAATTTGAATTGGTGCGGTTATTAGTTCGAAATTGAAAGCGTTAATGGGTCAATGACTGCTTGTTCCTGTTTTGAACAAGCGAGTATTTTG
>CAZJBW010000001.1:77871-79591 GCA_964543985.1 uncultured Pirellulaceae bacterium
AAGCGTTAATGGGTCAATGACTGCTTGTTCCTGTTTTGAACAAGCGAGTATTTTGGACAAGCGAGTATTTTGAACAAGCGAGTATTTTGAACAAGCGGATATTTTGAACAAAACACCCTTTGGTATTCTACCGCAGGCGTCGAAATGGTCACTGCAAAAAGTGACGAAGGTCTTTTGTCGAATAACAGTCCCCTAATCTTCCTCAAATTCAGCACATCCCACGACCTGATCGAGCGTGGTGAGCTAAGGTTTCACATGCCTGTTGACTACACAAGAGAGGGGATGGTTGTGTCATCGC
Organism: uncultured Pirellulaceae bacterium; assembly: GCA_964543985.1. GTDB lineage: Bacteria > Planctomycetota > Planctomycetia > Pirellulales > Pirellulaceae > CAJQPP01. Next base: position 78,170 of record CAZJBW010000001.1, read on the forward strand.
GACTGCCAAATTTGACGAACCCAGAAGTATGCACGCTTTTTGCTGACGATTTTTCAAACTTATCGGCATTGAAAGCGGCCGCGTCGGCGACTGCCCAACCAACCTTGTTAGTGGTTGATCCCAACCAAGTGGCGGAAGTTCTGGTGTGGCTGACGGACAAAGACGACATTTGTTTGAAAGGAAGCCCTGCTCAGTTTATCGATTGGCGAGCTGACAGGTTGAAGGATCGGTTGATGCAAAACCAGGATGCCTTGACTGGTTTGCTGGCGCGTCAACACTTCGAACAAAGGCTCAGTAGTCGTCTGGAAAACGCTTCAACGGATCAGCCGGTTTCGTTGATCCTGTGCGACATCGACTACTTCAAAAAGATCAATGACGATTATGGGCATGCAGCAGGAGACAAATTCTTGGTGCAGTTTGCCAACATTTTGAGAACCTTTGCCGATCGTTCCTCGGAGGTTGGCCGGATCGGTGGTGAAGAGTTTGGTATCGTTTGCGATCGAGACTTAAATACTGCGATGATGTTAGCCGAGAAACTTCGCGAGCAAACCAATCGTTTGGTTGTCGAGGATGGTATTTCCACGACGGCCAGTTTTGGAATCGCTTGGACGGCCATGCCAACGCCCTCATCCGAATTAATGCAGCAAGCCAACCAAGCGAACTACGCCGCCAAGGCGAATGGGCGAGACCAATGTGTTAGCTACCAACAGTTGGAAGCGGATTCGCGGGCAGGCGGACAACCTGTCGAAATGCTAGGGCTGCAGCATCAAGCGCGAGTCATGGCTGAACGAGTTGCCAACATCATTACGATGCGTAGCCGAAATCTTCTAAGTGCAGCTAGGAAGGAAGCCGACGTTGATGGGCTGACGGGTTGTTTTACACGCCGTTACCTGGATCGACGTTTGCAATCGGAGTTTCAAAATCGCGAAGAAAATCCACTAAGCGTGGCGTTTTTGGATCTCGATCACTTTGGGCAGGTAAACAAACAATACGGTTGGCCCACGGGTGACAAACTGTTGCGGGACGTATGCAACACCATCCGAGCTCATATTCGAAAAGACGATTGGGTCGGGCGATACGGTGGTGAAGAGTTTTGTCTCGTGATGCCAAATACCGATATTCAACAAGCCACCGAGGTGCTTTTGCGAATCCGTGAAGTTGTGGAGTACGAGGTCTTTCAGTCACAGTCTGACGAATTGGTCACCATGACACTAAGTATTGGTGCGGCAATCGCCCAACCAAATGACGTCTGCTTCCAGGAACTACTTGATCGCGCCAGCCACCAAGCCTTATTGGCCAAACGGCAAGGCCGCAATCGAGTTTGTGTTGCTTGAGCAACAAGGTTAGTTCAGATTCGTGAACCTGTGGCGTTCGTGGCTTGTTGTCACCAACCTTGTTGTGATCTAACCTTGTTGTGATCTA
>CAZJBW010000001.1:79691-118486 GCA_964543985.1 uncultured Pirellulaceae bacterium
GCGTTCGTGGCTTGTTGTCACCAACCTTGTTGTGATCTAACCTTGTTGTGATCTACTAACTCAAAGGGATCCGTAAACCGTCGTAGGCGACTTCGATCCCGGCGGGTAGGTCTTTCATCACCTGTTCGTAATCGACGCGGCAGCTGCAGTGAGTGAAGTAGGTTTGTTTGGCGTTTAGTTTCTGTGACGCTTCGATCGCCTCGTCAATGTTCATGTGAGTTGGATGGGGGTCGTGACGCAAGGCACTTAGAATCAACACATCCAAGTCGCGTAGCAATGGCTCGCTTTCTTCTGGTATCGATTTCACGTCCGTGCAGTAGGCGACGTTGCCTACCCGGAACCCCAACACATCAAATCTGGGCCCGTGCGATAATCTGATTGGCACGACGGTCGCGCCCAGGACGTCGAAAGGCCCGTCGATGTTATGCAGTTGCACGGCTGGGACGGCCCCGACATGAGTTTGCTGCCGATCGACAAACGCGTACTCAAAGGCGCTGGTCAGTCGGTCACGAACCGGTTGGTTGCAAAACACAGGAACCGGTCCACCTAAGTAAAATTGCATTAATCGAATGTCGTCGAAACCCATCACATGGTCCGAATGTTCGTGAGTGTAGGCGACGGCATGCACCATACCGATGCCTTCTCGAACCAGTTGGGTTCGCAGGTCGGGCGAGGTGTCAATTAGCAAGTTGCCTTCTGGCAGACCAAGAATGACACTGCAGCGAGTCCTTTTGTTGCGAGGGTGTTGGCTGGCGCAAACGTCACACTTGCAGCCCACCGCCGGCACCCCCACCGACGTGCCACATCCCAGCACGATCATCTGGCCAGGGAACCGGATCGTCTTTGGCTCTTTCTTCTGGGGCGTGCTTGCTTCGGACAACGTGGATTCTCGAATTGGAAACTGGGTTCTGGATCGATCTTTGAATGGGCAATTCTGCGTTACACGAGTGGGTGGCTGCAAGGCGACAGCGGTGCTCGGCCGGCACGAGACTCAGCAATCTGGCACACCAATTGCTCTAGTTTGGTGAGAATCAAAGCAATTCCACAGACACCTGACAGATCGGCTGAAGTGGTTTTCCAGGTCACGTTGGATGGCGAAAGACGTACAAAGGCAAAAAAACGCGATTGTTTTGTTGTCGATTCGTATTGATTAGTACCTCTATCGAGAATTAGGGACCCGTAAACGTACGTTGACCCTTTTTCTACGTAACTATAAATTGTTTTGAGAAAATAATTTGCGCGCATTCTGGACTCTTTTGAGAGAATAGGCGAAGGAGCATTAGTGCTTTTTGAGTAGCATTTTCACGTATGGCATGTGAAAAGGGTCTACCGGAGCGCATTTGCAAGCATTTCAAGCTGCAGATTTGGCAGGTGGATGCCAGGCAGATCGTGCAGACATTGGACTAATAATAAAGCTAACTGCGCCAAAAATTGGTGAATTCATGCAGCAATTGGAACGTATCTGGGAACTTGTCTCGCTGTTTTTCGGCAGCCTCCTGCGGATGTTCGAGCGAGGGGTGACGACCGTCTTTGGCTCGTCGAACGCTCGGTTTGTAAAACGACTACAAGGAAAAGTCGACGCGATCAACGCGCTTGAATCTAAGTTCGAAGCAATGTCGGTTGAAGAGTTACAGCAACAGACTCAACGCTTTCGAGAGCGCATCGAGGCTGGCGAAACCGAAGACGATATTTTGATCGAAGCCTTCGCCGTTTGTCGTGAAGGTGGCAAACGTTTTCTGGGCATGCGTCACTACGATGTGCAGTTAATTGGGGGCATGGTTTTGCACAGCGGTGCCGTGGCCGAGATGGTTACGGGTGAAGGTAAAACGTTGGTAGCGACATTGCCCGCCTATCTGAATGCGATCAACGGCAAAGGTGTTCATGTCATTACCGTTAACGACTATTTGGCTCGTCGTGATATGGAATGGATGGGCCCGTTGTATATGGGGTTGGGCCTGACGGTCGACGCCATTCAATCCAATCAGCCCGTTAGCAAGAAGCAGGCCGCCTACGATTGCGACATCACCTACGGAACCAACAACGAATTCGGTTTCGATTACTTGCGTGACAATATGCGCCCGGCAGCACGTGGTGACGATCGATTTGAAAAACCGTTGCAACAATCGCAACGCGTCTTGCACTTCGCCATCATTGACGAAGTTGACAATATTTTGATCGATGAAGCTCGCACGCCATTGATCATCTCGGGTAAGGCTCACCAGGACCCTCGCAAGTATGCCGAGGCTGATCGAATTGCTCGTCGGCTGGTCAAAGACACCCACTTTACGGTCAACGAGAAGGATCGTAATGCAACCCTAACTGATGAAGGGGTTCGTGAGGCAGAGAAGTTAGCGGGCGTGGAAAGCTTTTACACGGCCGGCAATATGGACTGGCCGCACATGCTGGATAACTCGTTGAAAGCCCACAACGTTTTCATCAAAGACGTTAACTACGTTGTCAAAGAGGGCAAAGTAGTAATCGTCGACGAGTTCACGGGTCGCCTGATGGACGGTCGTCAGTGGAGTGATGGGTTGCACCAAGCGGTGGAAGCCAAAGAAGGCGTGAAGATCAAAGAGGAGACTCAGACATTCGCTACGGTGACTCTGCAGAACTACTTCAAGCTTTACGAAAAGCTGGGTGGCATGACCGGAACCGCCATGACCGAGGCGGGTGAGTTCTACAAGATCTACGAATTGGATGTGATCGCCATCCCAACCAACCGTCCGCTACAACGGATCGAACATGCGGACACTATTTACAGTACCGAAGAATTCAAATGGGAAGCCGTAGCCGACGAAATCGAAACCACTCACCGGTGGGATTCGGTCGTTATGAAAAACGGTAATATTTTTGTCGGTAAGATTAAGAAAGAAAACGACGACAACGTTCAGATCGCCAGCGCCGAAGACGGCAAAATCGAATCGTTTCCTCGTGACAAAATCAGGACCGTTCAAAAAGCTGGACGTCCCATTTTGGTAGGTACGGTCTCGATTGAAAAAAGCGAACATATCTCGACACTATTGAACCGCCGTGGCATTGAACACGAAGTGTTAAACGCCAAGCATCATAAACGAGAAGCCGAAATTGTGGCTCAGGCTGGTCGACGAGGCGCGGTGACCATCGCGACGAATATGGCCGGTCGCGGTACCGATATTGTTCTTGGCGGTAACCCCGAGACGATGGCTTGGGCCCAGCTGCAGGACAACTACGAAACTCGCTTGGATGTGCCTCGTGAAGAATGGGACAACTTGGTCGAAAGTATCGACACGGCCAATAATATGTCCGAGATGGGCGAGGAGATAAAAGGGCTGGGCGGCTTGCATGTCATTGGTACCGAACGCCATGACGCTCGCCGAATTGATTTGCAATTACGCGGTCGATGTGGTCGACAGGGCGACCCCGGTAGTAGCCGATTCTTCCTGAGTCTCGACGATGACTTGATGCGTATCTTTGCCGGTCCGTTTGTGAAGCGGATGCTAGAAATGGGTGGCTTCAAGGACGATGTGCCTATCGAAAGCGCTATGGTCTCGCGGCGAATTGATAGCGCTCAAAAGAAACGCGAAGAATACAACTTCGAGATCCGCAAAAGCCTGCTGGAATATGACGAAGTCATGGACGAGCAACGGAAGCGGATTTACAGCTTCCGCCAAAAGATTCTGGACGGGATCAGCTGCAAAGACGTCGTGACCGACATGGTGCGCAAGGAAGTCGATAACAATCTAGACACCTATTTGGCTCGTGATTTTGGTGCCGCCTCGTTTGCGGCCTATGCCAGTGCCCGCTTGTCTACTCAAATCGAACCGAAACACTTCCGCAACTGTGACTATCGCGCGGCCTCGGAAGTCGCGATCGACGAGGCGGAACGTGCTGCAGAAGGTGCCGTACTAAGTTCGATCGAAGAAAACTTGCCAGTCAGTGACGATCCGGACGAAGATTTGACTCGCGATTGGAACTGGGACGCGATGGTCAAGTTTGCAAACGCTCGCTGGGACTTGGGGATCCGCGATCGTGATCTCAAGCAAGTGGGACGCGATCGTCTGGACGAGTTCCTGTTGAATAAGGCTCGTGAATCGATCAACAAAGTCGACCTGTCGGAAGCATCGATGATGCTGGACGAAGACTTTCATCTGAAATCTTCGATACGTTGGGTGAAAGCAAAGTTCGGTATCGAAATTGATTTAGCCGAGATCCAAAACCAAGAGATTGAATTCATCAAAGACTTGGTGGTTCAAAAAGCAGTTGCCAAGTACGACGACAAAGAAGCCGAGTACCCTGTTATGGCCGGGCTCTCGCAATTCACTAATGGTAAAGGGCCGGACAGTCGGCTGGATCGTGAATCGCTGATTAATTGGGCACGCGATCGATTCACTGAAGAAATTTCAATCGATGACCTGCGTAACAAACAACGCAATGAAGTCCGTGAGTACTTACTGCAACACAGTCGCAGCTCGCAAAGTAAAGCGATCGAATCCATGGACCAGTTGCAGTCGATGATCAATGACATGCAACAGTCTGGCAGGATTCCGCTCAGTCAAGCTGGCGACAATGTTGGTTCGCTGAAAAGTTGGTTGAAGGATAAGGTCGATTACGAACTACCAGCCAAAAAACTGAACAAGTTGGATCGCGATAAACTGGAACCAAAACTGTTGTCTGCCGTTGACGATTTCTATCATCCGGAAATGCGTCGTATGGAACGCATGGTCCTGCTGGACGTCGTTGACAATGCCTGGAAAGATCACCTGCTGGCGATGGATTACTTGCGTAGCGCGGTCGGGCAACGCGGTATGGCTCAACTGGACCCAAAAGTCGAATACAAACGGGAAGGTATGCGTTTGTTTGAAGGGTTGTGGAATTCTATCGGGGAACGTGTCACGGACTTGATTTACCGAATGGAAAGTCTGAATTCCGACTTCATTAGCCACACGTTTGTTAGTTTGAAGGCCGAACACCAAGACTTTAGCCACAGCGAAATTGCCCAAGAGCAACAGCAGGCTATCGACAATTCAAGCAGTGGCGGTGGACGTGTGGCTCAACCTATCCGAAATCGCCAGCAACGCGTCGGTCGCAACGATCCTTGCCCTTGTGGTAGCGGTAAAAAGTTCAAGCAGTGCTGTATCCGCAAGCAATCGGCCTAGTGCCGAACAGCCAGCAATCTCCCCATTCATTTCTCTAGAGTGGATTCGGGAATTTTGATAAAAGTGACGGGCCCAAACGGCTACGAGTACCGTTTGAGGTCCCTTGGGAGGTCCGCAAAATCGCGAAAGGAATCGCGTTGTTCTTTATCAAGTCCTGGCTACTGAATTTCGTCTACGTTTTGATGTACGGTATCTTTACGCCGTACATTCTTTACCGGACGTTGGTCAAAGGGCGATCTCTGGGATCCTGGCGACAAAGGTTTTGGGAAAGAGTCCTCGGTCATGGTCCGGAAGTTTCCGGCGATCGGCATTGCGTTTGGTTGCATGCCGTCAGTGTTGGCGAGGTCAACTTGTTGCATCCGCTAGTGGATGAATTACGCCAACGTTACCCCGATTCTAATTTTGTCATTACGACAACCACGACCACTGGTTTGCAGTTGGCCAAGGAGAAGTTTCCCGATTTGGTTTGTTGTTATTGCCCGATCGATTTTTCGTGGGCGATTCACCAACGAATGCGAAGCTGGTCCCCCGATCTATTGTTTCTAAGCGAATTGGAAATTTGGCCTAACTTGATCGGGATTGCCAAACGAAAACAGGTTCCGATCGCTGTAATCAATGGACGGCTTAGTGAAAAGAGTCATCGTGGATACCTCAAGCGAAAGTGGTTGTGGCGATGGTTGATCCGGCCCAGTTTTGAATCCTTGACGAAAGTCTCGGTTCAACACGCCGAAGATGCTGACCGGTTTGTCGAGGTTGGATGTCATCGGTCTGCGGTATCGATCAGTGGCTCAATCAAGTTCGACGGAGCCATGCGTTCGCCAGATCCAAGTCTATTGAGGCAACTTTCCAGACAGATCAATCTGCGAGACGGACAAACGCTGTGGGTCGCCGGAAGTACACAGGACCCAGAAGAGAAAATCGTGTCACGGGTTTGGCAGAGTCTAAGAGCCGACTTTCCAGGTCTGCGACTGGTCATCGTGCCACGTCACCCGCATCGAGGGCCAGAGATTCGCAACCGTCTGGTTCCGTCCGGTATCGATGTCACATTGAGTTCTGAAAACCAGGACAGTGTCGATGCGGACACGATACTTGTTGCCGACACGATTGGGCAATTGACCGGTTGGTGGGCACTCAGTTCGATCGCGTTCGTGGGTGGCAGCTTCGGAGATCGCGGAGGTCAAAACATGATTGAACCGGCTGCTGCTGGATCTGCGGTGTGCTTTGGCCCTAATACTCGCAACTTCAAACAAGTCGTGCGTCTAATGCTGGCTCACGATGTCGCCGAGCAAGTTGACAGCCCGGAATCCTTGCAAGTATTCGTTCGCGGCTGTCTGCAAGATCCGGATCGGGCGGCCCAGCGCGGGCGTCAGGCTCGCCAGCTAGTGGAACAATCCCAAGGCGCGTTGCTCAAAACGATTGAAGCATTGGACCCGCTGTTTGCAAACGGATCTACCGAGTTCGCCAATTCTAGGCACCAGTCGGCGGCTTGATGGGCCCACGGATATTGCTGAATTGAAATATCCCAGAGGCTATTACGTCAGATTCTGTAAAATCACATCAGCGATCTGTTTGCAGGCAGAACCGTCCCCGTAAGGATTACGGATGTTGGCCATGGCCGAGCGAGCATCCGAGTTAGTCAGTAGATTCGTTAGTTCGCTGACGATCGTGTCCGTGCTGGTTCCGACTAGTTTGGCATTGCCGGCATCGACGCCTTCTGGACGTTCGGTGGTTTCCCGCATCACCAAAACAGGTTTACCCAAAGAAGGCGCTTCCTCTTGTACGCCGCCTGAATCGGTCAGGATGACGGTTGCCTGATCCATCAACCACACGAACGGTTCGTAAGTGAGAGGCTCGATCAGATGAATTCGCTCGTGGTTGGCTAAGATGCGGTTGACCGGTTCGCGAACATTGGGGTTCAGGTGCACGGGGTAAACGAAATGAACGTCGGACTGTGCGTCAGCCACCTGACGTATCGCTTGGCAAATGTTTTCGAAGCCGCCACCGAAACTTTCACGGCGGTGCCCGGTGACCAGGACCATTGGTTGTCCACTAATTTCAGAAATTGCCTGAGGTAACTGCGGACGATTCTCACGCACCCGATCACGTACCCACAGCAACGCATCGATCACGGTGTTACCGGTCAGGTGGACCGTTGCCGGGTCCATGCCCTCGTCCAAAAGTACTTTCTGCGAGTGTTCCGTGGGGGCAAAATGGTGGTCGGCCAAACGACCGATCAACCGTCGATTCATCTCTTCGGGAAACGGAGCAAATTTGTTTCCGGTGCGCAGCCCCGCTTCGACATGTCCGATCGCCGTGTGTTGATAATGAGACGCCAAGGCACCTGAAAAGGCAGTCGTCGTATCGCCTTGCACCAATGTGATCGCTGGTTTCACTTCTTTGATAACGTCGTCCAACCCAGATACGGCTCGAGCCGTCACTTGGGCCAAAGTCTGTCCGGGTGACATGATGTTCAGGTCAAAATCGGGAGTCACGCCGAAAACGCTTAGGACCTGATCCAGCATTTCGCGATGCTGGGCGGTGGCACAAACCACCGACTGAAATTCGTTGGGTCGACTTTGCAATTCCAGCACCATCGGGCAAAGTTTGATCGCTTCTGGGCGGGTTCCAATAACGGTGAGGACTTTGGTAGGCATAAGGGCGTAAACTGTTGATAGTGTAGAAACGTAATCGAGGCTCGTGCGACTTAGCCGTCGCGAACTGGCCGTTAATCCAGATGCAGATTCTAGATCGAAACATGAAACGCGGGGACCCTAAATTGAGCCAGTCGCCAAAACTTCGATACTTGGAAACTCTAGACGATAAAGAACTGGATGTTTATCGACATCTCAATCGCACGAATCGCACTCGAAACGACGATTTCTTTATTGGCGAGGGGCGATTGGTGGTCCAGCGAATGTTGGAAAGCAAATTCGAAATGACCAGTGTGGTCTTGAATGATCCGGCTGACCAGCAGCTTTTGAGTTTGGTGCCCGGCCATTGCCAAGTGTTTTGCATGCCCAAAAAATTGTCGACTCAGTTGGTCGGATTCGAATTCCATTCCGGGACACTGGCCTGCGCCAAGCGTCGCCCAATGCAAGAACTGGTACCGATCGAGTCAATCTTGCGTCGCCAAGTGGTCACGGTTGTGATTTGTCCAGATACGGTCTTGCCCGATAACTTGGGTTCGATCATGCGGTTGTGTGCCGGGTTTGGAGTTGACGCTTTGATCGTCGGTCCGGGAAGTGCCGATCCCTATTCACGTCGGGCGATGCGAGTTTCCATGGGTAACGCATTGCAACTGAATATCGTCGAGCCAACATCGACCGTGAAAGTCTTGCAGCAGTTGCATGATCACTATGGCTTTCAACTGGTGGCTGCGACGGGACGCTCGTCTGCCGAGACTTTGCCGATGCCCAGACCGAGTGATCGCCTGGCATTGATTGTTGGCAATGAAGCAACGGGAATCGAACCCGATGTTTTGAAACTCTGTCAGCGACAAGTTTCGATCCCCATGTCTGGAGCGACCGATTCATTAAACGTGGCCACGGCAACCGCCGTTTTGCTATACGAGTTTACGCGACGCGGTTCTGCTGAATGATAAAGTTGGTTTAGCAAAGTTGTCGAAGGTATTACAAGATTTGAAATCTCTAGAATAGTTCGCCTTGCTGATCTGCTGGTCTAATGCATTCGGGTGAATTGTTACTGACTTTGTTGGCGCTCTTTGAGACGGCTGTGGCTTGCAGTTGGTCTGAATCAAATGGTTGCAGCATCTTTTGCAATGCGGTCGAGTCCTCGAAAGCTGGGTCCAGCCAAGCTTCCCAAAGGTTGTCAGGCAGGATCACTGGCATACGGTCATGAATGGGGGCCATCAGCGAATTGGCGTTGGTGGTGACGACGGTGCAGGATTCGATTGGTTGGTCGTCGATTTTGCGGTTGCTTTCCCAGAGTCCGGCCATGGCAAAGGGTTGCATGTTCTTTAAGGTGATATACATGGGTTGTTTGCCATCGGGTGTCGAGATCCATTCGTAGAATCCGTCGGCCAGTACCAGGCATCGACGTTTTTTGAACGCCGATCGGTAGGCAGGTTTTTCATGAACGGTCTCGCAGCGTGCGTTGATCATTTTAGCGGCCATTTTTTTCTGCTTGGCCCAAGATGGCAGCAAGCCCCAATGCAGCCACGCGAACTGTCGTTCCGTTTGGTTGCGAATCGAGGCGACCTGGTGAGTCGGCGCGATGTTGTAACTGGGCGGGATTTCAGGCACTTGAAGACCGGAAAACATGTCGGCAATGGTTTTCGCTGAAGTGCTTAGAGTGAATCGGCCACACATGGGTTATCCGTTATTGATGCAACTGGCAATTTGGCTTCAAAGTATTCTAGCGCGCCGAGTGCTGGTTCCTGTGAAAAATCGCAGCCGATGTTTACAGGCTCTTGGTCAACGTGTGGCCGGCCGCTTCGAATGCTTGGCAGGCTTGCTGAACTTGGTTCGGTTGAACCAGCAGGTAATCCGTTTCGTAGCTGGAGATAACGAATAGAGAAATTTGTTGATCGGCCAACAGGCGAGAGAATTCGGCAACGATACCGATCGAGTTGACGTCAAATACCTCATCCACTTGAAAGAAATGCCACAATGACTGATCGATAATCTGATCAACACGAGTGGCGGCAAAATCCTGATGACAGATCACCGTTTTGCCGTGAGGGTCGTTGATGATGACGTGTAGGCGACCATCGCCCTGCCAATCATCCAGACTGGCAGTGTCCTTTAATTTGCAAAGAACGATTGGGTCGGGGTATAGAATCAGTTTCATTGTGAACTTTGCAAGGACCAATTGCCAAACTTGGCGGCTAGTGATGCCGACAGATTAGTTTAGCAGAATTGGTCCAGGGCCAAAGTTCTCGTCGTCACTGGATTCCCATTCTCTACGAACTTCGCGAAGCCCGTACACGCACAATTCAAATCGTTCGCTCAACCGTTCCAAAACGGGTGCGGGGACGGCATCTTGTTTGTCGCTAACGATGGTACTGGCGATTAGATAGGAACGCTTGCCATGCGAACAAAACGTTTCGAATTGGCTGTCTGCTTTTTCGTTGCGGTGTCCCAGGGCCTCGGGAAAGATGCCAGCCCAGAACAGCGTGAAGTCGCCAATGTGTTGATGAATGTCTCGCTTGGCTTCACCGAGTCGAGCTGTTGCTTCGGCGGCCAATTCGGTCACCGTCATAATGGGACGGCCTGTGATTCCACGAACTTGGTGGACCACGTCCGAACGAACGAAACGCAGCAGTAGATCAGATAAATAATCTATAAGTGTTGGATCAACGACGCCCAAGCGTGTTTGAAAAGTACTTTCGGCCAAGCCAGCAAAATACCGGTGCATGGCTGAGTTTGAATGGTCTGCATTCATGCAAATTTAACCTCCACTCAAGTTTACGATGCAATTCAACTCTAGACAGCAAACGGCAATCAGGTCAATAGAATTCGTGGCCAATAGAATCCGCATTTTCAGCACTTTTGTAATCTTAACCGTGCAATTCCCTACTATCTGAAAGATCGTGATGGACACTGCCAAATTTAGGAATCTAAGTCACCGCTATTTCAAACAGCAGCGTGCATTGCTTCCGACCTCGGTCCAACACGACTAAACTTGTGATCCGGTAATAGTACGTAGGCCAAGGGAGGTGATGGATGCCTGAACTACCAGAAGTTGAAACGATGCGAAGAGGCATCTGCGGTGCGATCGGTGGTACGGTCGTCAAGGCGCACAAATGTCGTTGCTCGAAAAAACCACTTGCGATGAACGTGACTTGGACTTCACTAGCCCGTCGCATTAAAGGGCAGCAGATCGAGACCATTGATCGACGTGGCAAACGTCTCATGTTAAAGTTCGCAAACCGGTGGACGTTGGTCATTGAGCCCAGGATGACTGGCCTAATGTTGGTCAACGATCCACCGACCGACGAGCACACTCGATTTTGGTTGGAAATTTCGGGCGGCAAGGTCGAGCAAGTGATGTACTGGGATCGTCGTGGGTTGGGGCAGGTTTTTCTATTGGATCAAGCAGGGTTGGATGCCTACCTGTCTCCTGATCGAATCGGGCCTGATGCTATTGAGATCTCAGCCGATCAGTTGCGTCAGAATTTGAAGGAACGACGAATAGCGATCAAGGTTGGTTTGTTAGACCAGAAAGCGATCGCTGGAGTGGGCAATATATATGCCTCTGAGATTCTACATCTGGCCGGAATCGACCCTCGCAAAAAATGCAATCGCATCTCGAAGAATGATTGGGAACTGATCCACCAAAAGACTTTGCTGGTGTTAAACACCGCGATTAAGCACGAGGGCAGCACACTTTCGGACGGCACCTATCGAAACGCGTTAAACGATCCCGGCAGCTACCAAAACGAACATAGAGTCTACGATCGCGAGAGCGAAACCTGTCCTACTTGTCAGCAGGGTAAAGTTCAGCGAGTCGTGCAGGCGCAACGCTCTACCTATTTCTGCAGCGCTTGTCAAAAAAAGTGACAAGCCTCGTCAGCTTAGGCTACCGATTGATTGACATTCTGCATGCTGGGCAATTGAACGTTAGCAAACCGCTTGGCCATCTGCAGGCGAATCGTAAACGCCGTGCCTTGGCCGGGCGTGCTGTCGACTCGGATCTTGCCGCCGTGAGCCTGGATGATTTTGAAGCAAGCGTGCAATCCTAACCCGGTTCCACCTTTGCCCGAAGCGTCGGGTCCTGACTTGGTGCTGTAGTAGGGCTCGAAAATTTTCTGCAACTGTTCTTGAGACATCCCGCAGCCGTAGTCACGCACGACTAGATCGACCGTCTGAGTTTCTGGGTCGCTGGTTGTCCGAATAATCAATCGACCACCTTCGGTCATCGCCTGACGGGCGTTAATCAACAGATTCAATAGAACCTGTTGGATTTGGTTGCCGATGCCGTAAGCAGGTGGAACATCACCCAAATCGTAATCGACTGAGATGCGGTATTTTTGCATCTCGCGTTCCAGCAGCACCATCGTCTCGGCGATCAATGCTTCCAGATTGACGGCCGACATTTCTTCCTTACGATTTCTGGCCATTGCCAGGACCGAGTTTGTGATCTTGGCAGCGCGTTCGCCGGCCGCCAGAATTTTGGTCAGCGCTTTGTCACGAGTCGGCTCGTCCTTGTGTCGAATTCCCATTTTCGCGTAATTCAAAATCGTCATTAAGACATTGTTGAATTCGTGAGTGGTAGTGCTGACCAGCTCGCCCAAAGACGATTGTTTTTGAGCCTGCAACAATTGGGTTTCCAATTGCTGAATGCGGTCTTGAAGTTGGTCGGTCGTTGGTTGCGTCATGGGTATGCCAGTCTTGTCAGCTCAACTATTCGTCACAAATTAGCTTGATTGGCTAATCGCCTGAGTCCACTTGACCTGAAGGCTAACCCAGGTGATTCCGGCAAAAAAAGCTGGATCTAGTGGATGCTTGCATTTGTGACGTGTGCAAAAATGAGGTTTTTCGCCTCGGTACTCAATTTATCGACGAATTCAGCTTGGATACTAAAACACAACTTTTCTATATTGCTGGCCCAGCGGAATCCATTTTTAATTTGGACCGTTGATCGGCATGACCAAGACAGGCTTCCCGTCTTGCCTACATTTTTTGTTCAGTTTTGTTCAGCAGAACTGAAATTCAATCGATCCGTCATTTGGTGTTGAGAAGGATTTTCGCACCTTACGATTCAAGGAAGAATTATGAACGTTGTCGTTAAGTTGGAAAAAACTCTAGAAGTCATTCGTAGTTGCGGTTACGAGATTCACTTTGATTGGTTTGGTGGAACAGGTGGCGGAGCGTGCGAACTTGGCGGTCGACGCTGCCTGTTTCTGGATCTGGCAATGAATGCCGATGAGCATCTGGAAGTTGCCGAGTCATTGCTACAGGAACTGGGTGGTCCAGATCAACGAAACGCTGCTTAGAATGCTGCCTGTCGGGAATGTCCGATTTGATTTGCACCCAGGCTGTATCTCTATTTAAGCCTTTAAGCCAAGTCGGGTTAAACCGAATCTTTATCGTCGGGGGACGTTTCTTGGTACCAGCATCTTAAGAACTGGTGCCATTGGCTGGGCGAATCGCCACTGGTGCGAATGGACGCATCTCCGGAACCTTCCTCCCAACGACTGTGAATGTTGGGTAGGACAACGGTTTCGATCTTAATCAGACGGATGTTGCTGTGAGACAGCCACTGGTTGGCGGCATGCACGGCGTCGTCAAAGGATTCGTATTCGCCGGCTCGCAAAAATCCGCTAGCCGAAATTTCCTTGGGAACAAAATCTTTGTATCGCAATTCCATGGATAGCCTTTTTTAGCGATACAGTTTGGCGACTTGGATATAGGTCTCGACAGCGCGTGGCAGGCGGTAACGCACACTTTCGCCAGCTGCAACGCGACGGCGAAGTTCCGTACTACTGAATTCAATAATCGGAAACGGGAACTCGGCCTCTTTAATTTTTTGTAATCGCGATTCATCAACGAAGTCGGCTAGTTGGTCCAGATTGGCGCTGGAGCCATGTCGACAGCCCACCAAGGGAGTTGCCAATTGGCAGATTCGTTCTGAGTCTTTCCAAGCAGGTAGACTTTGCAGCGAGTCTGATCCCATGATCAAAAACCGTTGGTCTTCAGGGTGTTGTTCGGCGAGTGCCTGTAACGTGTCAACAGTATAGCTGAGTCCGTCTCGTTCGATTTCAATTTTCGAGAGTTCGAAGGCAGGGTTGCCGCCAATCGCCAAATTAACCATTTCTAGTCTTTGTTTATCCGTCGCTTTGGGGCCATCGGGCTTTAGCGGCGAAGTGGCGGCTGGCACGAACAGCACGCGATCCAGTTGGGCCGCTTCCCGAGCTGCATCTGCCAAAACCAAGTGTCCGTAGTGGATAGGATCAAATGACCCTCCAAAAATGCCCAATTTCATTTTCACGCTCAACTAATCACGGAACGAAATGATAGATCGTTTATCGTTTCGATCGTTTACGTTTATATTCTCGATCATTTATACACCCGCTGGTATAGACGGTGGTGTACATCAGACAGCGGGAAGGGCAAACTATCACAAACACGAATCCAATTCTACTTGGACCAAACTTGTCCACCGTTCCAGCCAAAATTCCCTAGGCCGTCGCAGTCGTTTTCCAGCCGATTCATGTCCAAGCAACAAGCGCTTTTTGATACCGAGCCCGATCCGTGGTCGTTGGATGACCAGGCGGATTGGTTGGCTGCGCGGATCGTTTTTTCCAAGAAACCGTTTGGGCCCTACGACTATGAAGTCCCGGCCGCGTTGCGTGGCGAGATCCAAATCGGGCAACGCGTCCAAGTGCCATTGGGCCGTGGCAATCGGGTGATGGAGGGCTACTGCGTCGATATTATCGGGCCCAGGCACTCGCTGGCTCGCTCGGTCAACCCATCGCGTCTAAAACCATTGATTCAAGTCCTGGACCCTCAGCCACTGATCTCCCAAAACCTTTTGGATCTGGGCCGTTGGATGTCTTATCGCTGGCACAGTCCATTAGGTGTCGTGATTGAATCGATCGTGCCCGTAGCCGCCCGCGACTATTCGAATACTCGCGCGACGGTCTTCCTGGAGACAGATCCGGACATCATGTCTGAATTGGACCAACTGAATGTGCCACCCAAGCAAAGGTACGCGCTGGAAGTTTTGCAGCAGAGTCACAGCTCGTTGACTCCGGCTGAATTGGCCAAGGCCAGTGGGTGTACGATCGGCCCAATCAATGCGTTGCGTAAGAAGGAGTTGGTGCGGCAGGCGACGGTGCGTATCGAGCAAAAGTCTCATGCCTTGGAGACGGTCGCTCGTAAAGAGAACTTGCAATTAAACGTCGACCAACAGGCGGCGCTGAACATTATTAACAAAACGGTCGATGCCAATCAGCACCAGACGATTTTGTTGCACGGGATCACAGGCAGCGGAAAAACCGAAGTCTACATTCAGGCGATCCAGAAAGTCATCGAGTACGGACGTCAAGCGATCGTGTTGGTCCCCGAGATCAGTTTGACGCCACAAACCAAGCGTCGATTTAACGAACGCTTCGAACGAGTCGCAGTTTTGCACAGTCACCTGACGGCTGCTCAACGCGGATGGCATTGGCGGCAAATTGCGGCCGGCCAGATTCAAGTAGTGGTTGGCGCGCGTAGCGCGATCTTTGCTCCGTTGCCTCATCTAGGCTTAATCGTTCTGGACGAGGAACACGATGGTTCGTTCAAGCAAGATAGCACGCCTCGGTACCACGCTCGTGATGTCGCACGATGGAGAGGTGAACGCGAGCAGGTTCCGCTGATACTGGGATCAGCTACGCCTTCGCTGGAAAGTTGGCACGCCGGACGTTCCGAATCGACACGGATCGTTAGTTTGCCACGTCGCATTATGGACTTGCCACTGCCAGACGTAACCACGATCGATTTGAGAGGCGAATTTGCTGGTCGCAACAGTCGCGGCGCGATTAGTCGTCGATTACATCGCGCGATGTGGGACTCGTTGAAAGCGGGCGGGCAGGTCATTCTGTTATTGAACCGGCGTGGATTTGCGACCACCATTCAATGTCCCGACTGCGGTCACATCTTGCAATGTCCGGACTGTGCGATCGCGATGACTCACCACCGCGATCGCAAATTAGTGATGTGTCATTATTGCGATTTTCGAAAACCTGAACCTGACGCGTGCGGCGAATGTCGGTCACCCGGTATCCGCTTTTGGGGAATCGGGACGCAAAGACTTGAGCAGGAAGTGAAGGCTCGCTTCGCAGACTATCCGTGCATTCGTATGGACACGGATTCTATGCAAAAGCCCGGCAGTCACGAGGCAGCTTTGGATTTATTTCGCAAAGGTGAACGTAAGATTCTGTTGGGCACGCAGATGATCGCCAAAGGTTTGGACTTTCCCAACGTGACACTGGTTGGAATCATCAATGCTGACACAGGATTGCATCTGTTGGATTTCCGAGCAGGCGAACGCACCTTCGCCTTGATTACGCAAGTTGCCGGTCGGACCGGCCGCGGCCCGCAGGGTGGCAGTGTGATGTTACAGACCTTTAATCCGGAACACCCCGCGATCATGTCGGCGACTCGCCACGACTACGAGTCCTTTGCCAACGCGGAATTAGAACACCGGAAAGATTTTGGTTACCCGCCTTTCGGCTGTATGGCGCGGTTTGTTATCCGAGGCCCACAAGAGACTTTGGCGCGACAAATGGCTGATGGGCTTGCCGAATTGGCAGAAAACTGGACAGAAGTTAATCCTGAATGCCGAGTGATTGGGCCAGCAGAAGCTCCGATTACCAAGTTGCGAGGCAAGTATCGGTTTCACTTCTTGATGAGTTGCCAGGACGAAGATTTGCTGCACCGTTGGATTTCGCACGTGGAAAACAACGCTTCGGACATCAATGATGTCCAGTATATCGTTGACGTCGACCCCCAAGAGATGCTGTAGTTGACGCCGGAAGCGTACGTTTCGCTCTATGCCCGACACTGTTTGGCTGCGTAGAATATGAAAGGTTTCCTTTCTACGAATTGCCAGCATGTCCTATCGTTCCATTAAACGTGTCCTGGGCGAAAACAGCCTCGAGCGAAAATGCCGCATCCTGTTCGGTATATGCATGCTGCTGTTGATCGGCGGCACGTTTTGGGGCGTCATGCGAATGACGGAAGACTTCATCCGAGAAGATGCTCGAAAACAAGCCAAAGAGCTACTAGTTACGCATCTCTTGAAAGTGCACTTGGCATCAACGCCTGTCAATGGCGAGGACGACGAAAAGGCCGAGTTGATGGCCGAGATCACTCGCCGATTTACTCGCATCAACGCGAAGTACGACATGATCTCGTTGGACACGAAAGTCCAACGCAACGATATCGACAGTCGCCTACCGGTCGACGACGAAGAACGGCGGCGAGTGCGTGAACTGGTCGCTAGGCACCAGCGAATTCAAATCAAAAAACACTTTGAAAAACCCAAACCCGTTTCCGAAGAAGTTCTGGCCGATGCCATTCGACAAAGCGTCCTGGACTTCAGTGACTTGGATGTGGAAGAGGTTGTCGACGATTCGTTTCTATCCAGTTCCAATTTCCCGGAAGATTTTATCGATCGATTTTCACCCGAAGATCGCTACCAGTTCTATCAGCCGTTGATCTTCACTAACAACTGCATGGTCTGTCACACGCCAACGACCTATTCGGAAGAGACAGAACAGTGGTCGAATTCCGTGGCGCAACGTGTCGAGGGGTTTGAAGAGACGGTACATCCGGTTCCGCCAACCTATATCATCTGCATGACTCGATCGTATCGCGAGGCAAAACAGGGGATCAACAAGTCACGGGCGATTTTGCTGGCAGCCGCGATCTTGACGGCGTTCTTTTCGACCGCGGCACTGTACGCCATTGTTCGATACGTCATTGTAAAACCGCTGAAGCATCTGCAAGGCGTGATCAAAGAGGTGGCCAAAGGCGATATGGATGTTCGGTCGGACTTGAACACTGGTGACGAGTTTCAGGAGTTATCAAAGTCGTTGAACAAGATGCTTCGCACACTGGCGGATTCTCAATCGGAATTGGAAGCGGTTAACTCAAACCTGGATCGCAAGGTCGATGAACAGGCTCAGTTGACGATGCGACTTTATGAGACTAACCAAATCAAGAGTGACTTCCTGGCCAACATGAGTCACGAGTTGCGAACACCTTTGAACAGTATCATCGGTTTTTCGGAAGTCTTGGCCGAGATCGATGAACTGAACAGCAAACAACAAGGCTATGCCCGAAACATTAAAGGGGCCGGTCGCGTGTTGTTGGACTTAATCAACGACATTCTGGATTTGGCCAAGTTGGAATCTGGAAAAACCGAAGTCCGAGCACAGGATTTTTCCATCAAGGCGCTGGTGTTGGAACTTGGTGACATGATCCAGTTGTTGGCCGAGAAAAAGAATATACACGTCAAAACAAATGTCGAAGAAGGTTTGCCGAACCTGTTTCAGGATCAAATCAAGATCCGGCAGATCTTGACCAATTTGCTATCCAACGCGATCAAGTTTACACCTGAAGGCGGTCGAATTCAGACTCAGGTGTTCCAACAGGACAGCGATATCGTCTTGAAAGTATCTGATACAGGTGTTGGTATCGCCGAGCAAGATCGTACGATCATTTTCGAAAAGTTTCGACAGGCTCCATCGACGATCGGTGTGGATTCTTTGACTCGAAAGCACTCGGGGACTGGATTGGGGTTGTCGATCGTGCGTGAACTTTGCATTCTGTTGGGCGGTACCATCGAGGTGGAAAGCGAGGTCGGTAAGGGCAGTATCTTTACAGTCGTTCTTCCACAGCGACATGAAAAGAGGCCCGGTATTCAATCGGAACTCGCGGACCAAATCGAAGAACTCAAGAAATCTCATCGCGTTGATATGAGTCGCGCAACCAACGCGGCACTTCCAAACGGCAGTGTCGATTCGGAAGGCAACGCATCGTCCAGCGAATCTCTGGCTAAAAAATCGATCGAAACTTGATCGACTCGGCATGAACACGCAAGAACCGAAAATCGAAGTCGAACTGTATACCGACGGAGCCTGTAGTGGTAACCCAGGACCGGGCGGTTGGGCGTTGCTGCTGCGTCATTTGCCGACGGGCACCGAGACGGAAGCTTCGGGGGGCGTTCAGGAAACCACGAATAACCGCATGGAATTGCAGGCCGTTGTCGAAGGGCTCAAACGTCTGAAGCGTTCGGTTCGTGTCGAACTTTTTACAGATAGCGTCTATGTCGGTAAGGGGATGACCGAGTGGATGCCGAAATGGAAAAAAAACGGCTGGCAACGGAAAGAGAAATCTAAGTTGGTTCCTGTAAAAAACGTTGAGATGTGGCAAGAATTGGATGTCTTGCTGCAGAAACACTCGGTCAAATATACCCGTGTTGCCGGGCATAGCGGACACAAAGAAAACGATCGCGTGGATGAATTGGCTGTCGCAGCTTGCCAACAATATATAAGCTGATTTCTGGGGAAGGGCAGGGGGTTGATTGTCGTTGGTCACGCTGTTCGGTATCGTAAAGTCATGCCGGACATTGACAAACCAACTCAGAAACCCGCACGCGCTAAGTCCGCTGAAGACTTACTGGGCCCAGTGCAATTTTTGCGAGGCGTTGGGCCTCAACGCGCCGAACTGTTGACCAAGCTAGGTCTGCAAACCGTTGTCGATATTTTGTTCTTCTTTCCGCGAAGCTACCAGGACTTTAGCGAATTGACTGAGATCCGCGATCTGCAGGAAGGGCAAGCGGCAGCCGTCACTGGGACCGTCATTGATACCCAAGAATGGGCGACCAGAAATGGCACTCATGTTTTTGCCGCCTTGATTGAACGCAATCAGGAATTCATTCGCGGTATTTGGTTCAATCAACGGTATATGAAAAACAAGTTCGCGGACGGACAAACGGTGATGCTGCAAGGGACGCCCAAGTTTGACGAGGGGCGATGGGAGATGGTGCACGCGCGTGTGACTTGGTTTGCCAATCAGGAATCGCCCAAACGAGGCACGATCAATCCCATCTATTCGCTAACCAACGGCCTGAATCAACGGAAGATCCGCGAGATCGTCGCGCAAACCGTCACCGAATACGCGCCATTGGTAGCAGAAGTTTTGCCGGCCGCCTTTCGTGACGAGCATCAATTGTGCGACATCCAGTTCGCGATACAAAACATTCACCGTCCGCAGAGTCCCGAACATTTAGAAAAGGCTCGCAATCGTTTCGTCTATCAAGAACTGTTCGTGCTACAGGCAGCGTTGGCGATGAGAAGAGAGCGAATGCGCTTGGAACGCAATGCGCCTGCGCTGCCGCTGGATCCAAAGATTCGTTCACGTATTCTACGTCGATTTCCATTCGAATTGTCAGAATCGCAAATGACGGCGACTGCAGAAATTGCTCGGGATATGTCATCAGACATTCCGATGAATCGACTGCTGCACGGCGAGGTAGGAAGCGGCAAGACGGTGGTGGCAGCGTTCGCCATGTTGTTGGCCGTTGCCAATGGCAAGCAGGCAATCTTGATGGCGCCTACGGAACTATTGGCCCGACAACACGTGCGTTCGCTTGAACAATGGTTGAAAAACGGTCGTGTCAAAATTGGGTTGTGGACCGGTTCGCAAAACGCTTCCGAACGGAAGACGATGGCGATCGGAATGGAGGATGGCTCGATCCAAATCATCATTGGAACTCACGCCTTGTTGGCCTCGGCCCCTAAGATGAAGGACTTGGGACTGGTTGTGATTGATGAACAGCACAAGTTCGGAGTGCGACAGCGTTCGCAACTCCGTGCCGCTGGAAACAATCCGCACTACCTGGTGATGACTGCCACACCCATCCCGCGTACGGTCGCCATGACAGCATTTGGCGACTTGGATGTCTCCGTCTTGCAAAAACCGACCGACCGCCAACAACCTATGCATTCCTACTTGGGAAATGAAACGCAAAGAGAAAGTTGGTGGGAATTTGTGCGTCAAAAACTACGCGAAGGCAGGCAGGCCTACGTTGTGGCGCCGCTGGTGCAAAGTGACGATGATTCCAGCCTGTCTAGCGCCGAATCGTTACTGGAGGCGCTGGCTAACGGACCTTTGGAGGAGTTTCGGATCGACATTTTGCATGGGCGGCAAAAAGCGGCTGAAAAAGAAGCGGTCATGTTGGGTTTTCAGCGAGGCTTAACGCAAGTGTTGGTAGCGACCAGTGTGATCGAAGTAGGAATCAACATTCCAAACGCCACCGTGATGACGATCGAATCGGCCGAACGATTTGGTTTATCTCAATTACATCAACTGCGGGGCCGTGTTAGTCGCGGCTCGCACCCTGGATATGTTTGTGTTTTTCCGTCGCCAGAAAGCGAAGGTTCGTTGGAACGCTTGCAGGTTTTTGTCGACTCGCAAGATGGATTCGAACTTGCAGAAAAAGACTTTGAAATTCGCGGACCAGGCAATTTGTTCACCGGCCAACAGCACGGCATGCCACCGCTGCGAATCGCAGACTTGTTACGCGACACGGAATTGTTGCAACGCGCTCGAAATCATGCTCAACAACTACTGAAAGACGATCCCAAAATGAAAGCTGCCGAGTTAGCTTTGTTAAGGAAAATGATTGTCGCTCGCTACGGTTGGACCGAGCTGTCGGACGTTGGTTGATCATGCTCCTTTATTTTGGTCGGTCGCCAATCGCTGAAGAAGCTTGCGGTTTACTTTAAGCCCGTCATGGGTAGTGGCCCAAGCTAGAATCTTTCTCGGGATTTCAAATCCTGCTAACTGTTCTCGCAACCTGGTTTCCCAATTTCCTGGTAGGTCACCGTCGATAAAGGCGACGGGACAAAATCCAAATTGGTCGTCGGGAACTGGTACGACGACGGCTTGTTCAATATCAAATTCCATCAACAGTGCTCGCTCAATGTTTTCTGGATAGATATTTTCGCCACCCGATACAAACATATTGTCAATGCGGCCCTTGACGATCAGCTGGTTGTTTTCGTTCCATTGCCCGCGGTCTCTGGTAGGAAACCAACCCTGTTCATCGACGATGGGTTGGACTTGCCCGTGTTCGTAATAGCCCATGCAGAGCGTTTTGCCTCGCACTAAAATTTCGTCGCTACGTTCATTGATTTTGAGTTCTCGACCAGTAAGCAATCGGCCACTAGTGAAGGGGTCGGATGTGGCGTCTGAGGTCGTGACCTGGGATGCCATTTCAGTGAGCCCATAGGTGGTGAATACGTTGGTGCAGCGTTGGCGTGCTGCGACCACCAAACTTGGATCCACGCTGCTGCCGCCTAACAATACGTACTGTAAATGTGGAGACGGAAATTGCTTGTCGTCTAACAGGCGTCTCAATTGAGTGGAAACGACCGACAAATGCGAGACTTGTTGTTGGTGGAGTAGGTTGGCGTCGATTCTGGTATCTGCGGGTACGCCAATTACCGTTGCACCAGCGACGGCGCACCGCACCAGGATTGAAAGGCCACTGATATGGTACAGAGGCAATGACCACAGCCAGCGGTCGCCCGGCTGCAAAGGCATATTCTCGGCCGCGCCTTTGGCACTTTCGATATGAGCGGACATGGTGTGGACGATCGCTTTGGGTTTGCCGGTACTACCGGAACTCAGAATCAAAGTCGCCGGACGTCTGTCACCTTCGTTTGAAGTTTTTTTTGTTGGTTGGTTCGGTTCACTCTTTGGTTCGTTTTTGAGTAATTCGGGCAACCATCGCGCATCGATCTGACCTAGCAATTCGTTCCGTTGCGATGTTGGAATTCGGTGGCTGACTGGACAGGCTACGCAACCTTGTTGTTGCAACATCCAAAAAGTTAAAAACGCGTCGACATCGTTTCGAGGACACCACGCGATATGGTCGCCCGTGTTTAAACCTTGCCGTACCGACTGAGCAACTCGCTTGTCCAGTTCCGCATAGGAGATTTTCTGGACTCCTTCAAACGCCAGGTGCTGGGGGTACTGCAAGGCAGCATCATGAATTGGCAAATTCATAGATCGATGTTCTCCAGCGAATCAACATCTACTATCGGTTGCTTGTCGAATGTGATCAGTCCTTGTCCTTTTTGTGGCGACGTGAGTAGCCAATTGGTACTTAGCCAATCCAAGGTGTCCAAACCGGCAGGAATATGTGGCGAGTACTCTTGTGCGAGTTGGGCAATGCGAGCGATACCGATCCCTGATTCAAATGCGGCACTGAAGACGATGGGCTTACCCATTTTGGAAAGGCGTTCCACGGATGCTCTGCCACCAAGCAGAGTTGGTTTGCAGATTAATGCTGCCGCGTTGGGCCATGCTTCCAGAGAACGATGTTGCAGAAGAGTCTCATCCAACGCGTAGTTGACCTCCGATTTCGCATAGAGTTTCTCCAGTAGTTGGAAATCGCGCAGTGGCTCTTCAATATATTCGATGTCGATTTCCGTTACGGCATTGCAGAACTTGGTAGCTTCCTCGAAACTCCACGCCCGATTGGCATCCAGACGCAACCGAACGTCGTTGGGCAATGACGCTCGCACTTGTTTGACCAAATCGATCTCCGAATTCAGATCGTTGCGCCCAACTTTTAACTTCACGGCACGACAACCCAGCTGACCACAACTTTTCACGTCGTTGAAAATACGCTTGGCATCACCCGACAAAAGTTGGTTGTAGGGAACCTTCAGCGGTAACTTAAACGGCTGATCGAGTGCCGACATTGCAAAGTTCAGTGCCGGTGAATTCTTTGTGTGGCCGCGAAGTGCAGAGATAACATCGTCGATTGATTCGAGACTGAAACCCGGCAAAGGCGACGCTTCGGCCCATCGGTCATCCTGTTGTAATAAAACACCTTGGCGAACGGTATGCGTTTCTCCATTTAGAATTAATGGACGTTTGAGAGGGCTCGTAAATCGCCAAGCTTTTAACCTTGCCATCAAAGCACCAACCCTGCACAAAACAAAACGGTGTACAGCAATAATAGACCGGCTGTCATTCCCAGGTACGGTCGCAATGCGATTCCGTCACTCTGCCAAACCTTCAGGATCACAAAAATCCCGGGTAGCAAAACCAAAGATGCCAACATTGGTAACCAACGATTCGTTTGGCTTTGCATGCCAACAAAGGCAACGGGCACCAGCGCACTGCCGACAATGCATGTGGTGTATTGAATTCGGCTAAATGTTTTTCCAAGCCGCACGACAAGAGTTCGTTTGTTTGCGATACGGTCTTCGTCGACATCTCGCAGGTTGTTTACGACCAGTAAACCGGTGGCAATAAGTCCAGGCCCCAAGCCGGCAACCACTGTCGACCAATCAAATTGAAGTGCTTGAACATAGTATGTGCCGGCGACTGCGACGGGTCCAAAAAACACTAACACGAACGGGTCAGCAATTCCTAAATAGGCCAACGAGAACCGACCAGCGGTGTACATCACGCCAAACAGAATGCTGGCTAAGCCGAGCAACAAGAATGGCCAACCGGCACGCAAACACAACAGCCAAGAAGCGAATGCGGTGATTGCAAACATCGCGATCGTGGCGATTAACATTTTGCCAGGTGATATGGCGCCCGATTGCACCGCGCGGGTCGGTCCTTTGCGGTTTTCTGTATCGGCACCTTGAAAAAAGTCACAGTAGTCATTGCAAAAATTGGTACCAATTTGAACTGAGACCGCGCCGAGCAATGCCGTTGCCATAGCCCAAAAATGGAACAGGCCATCTGCCAACGCAAGAGTAGCGCCAATCGCTACCGGTGACAGTGCGGCCAGCAACGTTTTCGGTCGAGCTGCTAAAATCCAGTTCGAAATCATAAAGGTGGGCAAAGCTTGTCTTCGAGTTGTTTTTGGTTGTGGACGCGGTCCGATGATCTGGGCCTAATAGTGATAGGGGTAATTGGACCAATCGGGTTTTCGCTTTTCCAAAAAGGCATCTCGACCTTCTTGAGCTTCATCGGTTCCGTATGCCAAACGAGTGGCCTCGCCAGCAAACAACTGTTGTCCGACCAAACCGTCGTCGGCCAAGTTAAACGCGTACTTGACCATTCTTTGGGCCGTTGGGCTTTTGCTGCAAATTTCCGCTGCCCATTTCAGAGCTTCGGATTCTAATTGATCGTGAGGAACCACGGCGTTAACGGCGCCTTGTTGTTGGGCTTCCTGTGCTGAGTAGGTTCGGCCAAGGAAAAAGATCTCTCGAGCGATTTTTTGACCGACTTGCTTGGCCAGATAGGCCGACCCAAAGCCGCCATCGAAACTTGCCACATCCGTATCGGTCTGTTTGAACTTGGCATGCTGTTGCGAAGCGATCGTCAAATCGCAAACGACATGTAGACTGTGTCCGCCACCGACTGCCCAACCGGGCACCGCACAAATGACCACCTTGGGCATCATTCGAATTAAACGTTGGCACTCAAGAATATGGAGTCGGCCCACGGGCGCGGCGTTGGCAGGCTGTGGTTCTCCATCTTTCGAATATTGATATCCATGTTTGCCGCGTACACGTTGATCTCCACCCGAACAAAATGCCCAACCGCCATCTTTTGGCGATGGCCCGTTGCCCGTCAGAATGACCGTACCTACGTCACTAAGCTGGCCAGCATGATTCAATGCCGTATACAGCTCGTCAACGGTTTGCGGGCGAAACGCATTTCTTACCTCCGGACGGTTGAAGGCGATCCTAACCGCTCCAGTCTGTTTTGCTCGATGGTAGGTGATGTCGGTGAATTGAAACTGGTCGATGGAATGCCAGTCATCGGGATTGAATATTTCAGAAACTTTGGAGGTCATGCCGAATGCTGTCTATTTAGGAACAAAGGTCTCAATTGTTTTGAACTTAATGGCCAAGTTTAATCGCCTACGAAATCATATTGCGGATGAACTTGCTAACGATCTGCGAAAACAAATGGGGTTGTTCGCGGTGTGGCAAGTGTCCCGATTCAGGGACGATTTCGATCGACAAATGGTCACTGTCATTTTCTTTTCCAATTCGCAAAGCGATCTGTTTGTACTTTTTATCGTTCTGGCCGGCCAATATTAAAACGGGTATTGTAAGCTCATTCAGGCGTGGCCAAAAATTAGGTTGTTTGGAAACGGAAAGCGTTCGCAGAATTTCGGGCCACATTTCCGAGTAGTTCGACAGTTTCCTTTCGGTTTCTGACTGGCGAATTGGCGCAGGGACAGTGGCAAACACAGGCTGTTGATACCAGTTTTCCAAAAACGACTGAGCTGGTTTCACAGCAACTTGTTTCGCAATGTTTTGATCGGCGGCCCATCTTTCTTGCCGATCAATGTCAGATTCCAGTCCCGGGTTTCCCGAGACGAAGATCAGTCCAGAACAGGACTCGGGAAAGTCGAGTGCCATTCCGAGTGCCAGTCGGGCACCCATCGAGTAACCACATAGGATCGATTGGTTAGGGATTTTTCGCGACAATGCGAGCACGCTGGCCTGCCAGTTTTCTGCCGGTGTGATTGCCACAGCCGATGTTTTCACGTCGTCCAAGCTGGCTTCTAGGAGTTTACGTTGCGAGTCCCAGTCTGTGGGATGCCCCATGAACCCATGCAGGAAAACTAAGTTTGGTCGCTGCACCGTTGGACCTCTTCCTTGATTTTTTGCCGGACGGTCGTGTTGTACTGTCGATCCGTTTTTAGCTCAAAAATCATTGTGCGATTTTGTTTCAGAGCTTCACAATATTTGTCGGCAAATTCCTGGCAGTCTTTTGGACAGCAATATTCAACTTGGAACATTTTCGCAGCATGTTCGAAATGGAAAGTGTGCGGCGTGGCAAAGAACTGCTCAAAGTGTTGCGAGTCGCGAATGGGCAACTGGTCAAAAATATGCCCTGCTTGGTTATTAATCACAATTACGATTAATGGCCATTGGGACTTGCCAAGCAAGGCCAAGGAATTGATGTCATGCAATGTCGACAAGTCACCCAAGACGAGGCTCGTTGGTCGTTTTATGCCACAAGCGTATCCCACGGCTGTGGCAATCAAACCATCAATGCCACTGGCACCGCGGTTGGCTTCTACCAACCGGATCTCTTGGTGTTTTGATGACGCAAACCAATCGATGTCTCGAATTGGCATGCTGTTGCCAACGAACAAGCCGTTATCAGGTGGACAATTTTTGCTGACAAGAAATGCGATCGCCGGTTCGTTCAACTTTTTTGAGTTTGCTAGTTCGCGGTCCAAGATTTTGTTTCTGGCATCGTTTGCCGATTGCCATGCATCTCGAAAATCGTCGGTTGTTGGGGTGCCTGTAATTGTGGAATCTAGATTTGAAAAGTTATTTCGATAACGATCTTGTTCCAGGCGATTTGGGTTGATGGATTGGCCTGTTGATGAAACATGAATGAACTTGGTGCCAGAATCTCGAATGCTGTCCGTCCACTGCAACCATGATTTCGATACGATTCGACCGCCCAAATGAAGGATCGTGTCTGGGCGAGGCAGCGAAAATTGAACAGGCAATTCGAATGAGCCCGCGTTGACGCCACTTGTTACATCGCTAAGCAGCGGACTGTTCAAGCGTTTTGCCAAACGAACAGCTTGTTGTGCCTCGGCCGGCCGGCAGCTGCCAAGCGCGATCAACAGGTTTCCGGTCACTTGGATTGCTGGCGAATCGTTTACGTTGCTTTCACTGACAGGGAAGGGTGGCGGTGGGTTGGTGGAGTCTAGCGTTTCGTTGGATTCTGTTTTTGAAATGGTGAACGGTTCACGAAACATCCAATTCAAATGGACGGGGCCATGGTTACTGGCAGAAAAAGCTTGGTGAATAGACTCGCTTAGGAATTGTTGACCCGTTGGGTCAGTGGGCGATTCCTGATCCTGAGGTACCGGCATATGCAGGGCGAGTTCTGGGTAGTTGCCGAAAATTTTCTGTTGGTCGATCGTTTGATTGGCTCCCGTGCCGTGCAGTTCGCTGGGACGATCGGCCGTGAACAGCAGCAATGGCACCTTTTCCATACTGGATTCAATGACGGCAGGGAATGCATTGGCAACAGCGGTTCCCGAGGTGCAGACAAAAACGCCGGGTCGCCCAGTCGCCTTTCCGAATCCCAAGGCGGCGTAGGCCAATCCGCGTTCGTCGAAATGCTGAATTACTTTTGCGTCAGGTTGCCCAGCAATGGCAAGCGTCAAAGGCGTACACCTGGAACCGGGTGCGACGAAAAAATGATCAATGCCAACATTCAAGCAGGATTTTATGATCGCGTTGGCCCAAATGCGGTCGATCAATGTAACGTTCCATGAGGTGGGACCTCAATGTAAAACACTAATGAAGTCCTGGATTTTGTTTTCAATTTCTTGCCACTCTTGTGTTGGTTCCGAGCCGCGAACGATTCCCGCGCCCGAATAAAGTGACAGCCGATCCGATTCGATGAGACCGGACCGAATGGCGACGGTGAATTGTATGCTGTCAGCACCAATCCAACCGACCGGGGCAGCATACCAACCGCGATTGAAGGGCTCAATCCGAGCGATTTCTCGCAATGCATTATCTGTCGGGTAACCCCCTACGGCAGGCGTTGGATGCAACCTGTTTAGCAGCATGCCATCGTCGATTCCAGGCTTCAGCCTTCCGCTGACGGCTGAGTGCAGGTGTTGTTTGTGTGCCAAACGCAATATTGCGGCTTGCGAGGCGACATCCAAATGATCAACGTACATGTGAAGTTTTTGTCGAATGCTTTTCCGGACGATGTCGTGTTCACGTTGGTCTTTGTCGCTGGTTAGCAACTCAATTGCTAACCTTTCATCTTCGGCCGGATTACTGCCTCGCATTCGTGTCCCAGCGATAACCTCGCTTTCAAGAAGATCTGCTTGTCGAGAAAACAGGCACTCGGGTGTTGCGCCGACGAATGCGCTTTCCGGTTGAAAGTTGAAACAGAAAACGAAGCAATCGTTGGTTGCCGCTTTCAGTCGAGCCGTCAACTCGACCGCTTCCAATGGTTTAGAGAATTGAATATCTGTTTTTCTTGCCAGGACAATTTTTTCGAGGACCTCGTTGCGAATTAGACTCAACGCTTCGTCCACTCGTGATTGCCAACCATCAAAGTTGGGAGTGAATTTGACGGACGTTTTGCTTGCCTGTTCCGTTGCGTTCGTCTGCGGTTGGAATGAGAAGTCTTTCAGATCGGCGATGGCTTGTTTGACATCTTCGGCGTTCATTACATTGATGGTGACACCACGTTGGTCGACCGAAAGACGCGGAATTACGAAGCGACCTGCGCCAAAATTTTGCCAAGCGTCGCTGCCATCGAACGAAAACCCTCCGAAAAATTTTAAGTGTTGGTTGCCGTTGAGAATGGCTCGACATCGCGCGACGAATTTCGAAGCATCGGTATACGGTTCCAACGTTAGTTCCGCAGCGATACCGATCCCGGCTTCTATTTCGTTGGTGCTACGATCGGACCAGACGATTCGACAAAGGTGAGGGTTAGCCAACAACCATTGCCAAGTATCACACGACAACGAATCGACCGTTAACGCTGCCGGGAATTTTGTTTTCGCAAGATCGAGCGTTTCCAAATGCTCCAGCATGGCAATCAGCGGAGCTGGCACTGACTTTGCTGGAATACCTAAATTCATGTTGTTCTCGAATTCGTGTTCAACGGACATTTGTCAGGTTGTCTTGGCCTTTGCAGTTTGGCTTTTTAGTAACGACCGATCCAAAGTGGGGTGACTTAACGCCGCTTGCAGAATGTTTGGGAAAACAAAGTGGTTGATTGAAAGTTTTGAGCTTAAATTCTATCGGTTTTGCTTTCTGCACAGGTTGGCCTGATAACGTCACGCTGCCTTATGATTCGCTGGATTCTTGCTAGGCCATGACGATCAATTTGCTTGGCCGACGTACAAGGTGGCGATGCCAAAGGTCAAGGGAAAGAACTTGGCGGTACTCATGCCGGCTTCCTTCATTCGCGAGACCAATCCTTCGTAGCTGGGAAATTCGCCGACGCTTTGCGGAAGGTAGTCGTAGGCATTGGACGAGTTCTTTGCCAGCAGTTGGCCGACGCGGGGCAGGATGTTTCGAAAGTACCATCCATAGAGTGGCCGAATGGGCCAGCGTCGTGGTGAAGTGAATTCCAAGATTCCGATCTTGCCGCCTGGCTTGCATACTCGCACTAATTCTCGCAAGCCCAGGTCGGTGTCCTCAACGTTACGAAGACCAAATGCCACGGTTACGATATCGAATCGGTTTTCATCGAACGGAAGCGATTGTGCGTCGGCGATTGAGAACGTGACCGCTTGATTGTTGGCGGTCGATTTTTGCCGGGCTACTTGCAACATCTCTTCGCAAAAATCGGTGCCGATAACATCTGCCTGGCCCTTTACGTGACGATGGAAAGCCAGCGCCAGATCACCCGTCCCGGTACACACGTCCAGAATTTGATCGCCTGGTTTGGGCGCTAATCGTCGGACGGTTTTACGACGCCACCATCGATCAACATTCATCGATAGAAGATGATTCATGCGATCGTATTGAGGTGCGATTTCACCGAACATTCGTTGAACTCGCTGGCCAGATTTATCGACTTTTGTCGAATCGTCTGGGTTGGTGGTGGTTGTCGAAGGCGCCGCATTCACGATGGAAATCCGTTGGAACATGAGCTGGAGTGCGGATTATAACCGCAATACCAGCTCAACTATAACGGCCCAGGTTGGGACGTTAAATCGACGAAAACCATCGATAGCGGGGAATTGACGGCATTTCGTCAATTCCACGTCGTCGCGTAGCAGCGGTCGGGCTGAGTCCGTTGACAAACGAATTACGTCTGATTGTCGGGTCGTTTCGCTTCGGGCCGTTTAGCCAATCGCCATTGGACAGCCTTTCCAGTTCCGTCTCCGTGAAAGCGAATGAGGTTTCGTAGGAAACGTCGATTCAAGCATTTGATGGTGTCGTGAAGACGACGCTTGGTATCAACCAATTCGTCGATCTCCAAGGGGTTATCGATTTGAACCGGCCATCCCTGACTTTGAAACGCACTGATCAAGCGCTCTTGATTGGGTGCACGCCAACTATATTTCTTGATCAATTGACCACCAAAACGCAATTCGGTTTTGTCGAAGTCCCATTTGGGCTTCATGGTTTTGATATCCGAGATCGTACAGTCGACCAAGTTGTAATCAAGAAAAGTGTCCAAGGTGGACTCGGGCATCACAAAACACGATCGCTGATCTAGCTCGTCGTTAGATTTAAACCGACGCACGCTGTCATTTTTTGAACTTGTCTCGTGAGCATGAGTTAAGAAACCGCCGGCTACCAATGAGCGCAGGTCACTTTCTTTGGCCCCCAAACTTTCTAAGAAATCTTTTTCTAATGCACATTGCCACAGATCCAAATAGAAGTGATCTGCGACTGCCCGCGCATCCCGAAACATAACAAACGCGTGTTTTAAACGCGCCATCCCGCTCCAATCTACCAATGTACCGACTCCCTAATCCGCAATTCCGGCCCCATATTGAGAAGGAGAATTCGCTAAAATAATCCTTGAGGAACACACAGATTCCAGGCAAAGATCGCCAGCTTTTCAACGAATATCACTAAAGGTAGGAATTAAGGAACTAGACGCTTCTTTACGAACATTGATGCTTAACACAAAATGTCCGTGGCGCGATCCTTATTCACAAAGTGAAGAATCCCCTTCATTACCACTAATGCCAAAAACCAGTGGCGAAGGGGAAATAAAATATAAAATTGTGCAACGAATTTAGAAATTATTTAGATGACCAGCCTCAACCCCCAAGAAACACTGTGTTCTGCCGACTTGAGTGCTGACGAAATAACATCTTTTCTAGGCTTAATTCCTACGGGGCAGGATCCCGTCGAGGCAATTTGGGAGCATTTTTTCCCAAAATTGGTCGGCTATGCCCAACGACGTATCAAGCAGCTACCTACCAGAACCTGCGACGAAGAAGACATAGCAATCAGCGCGCTGTACAGTTTTTTTTGTGCCGTAGGCCAGCAGCGTCTGGATTTGATGTGTCACGATGAAATATGGAAGTTGATGATCACCATCACTTTTCGCAAAATTGCCAAAGAGCATCGACGTCAATTTGCTCAGAAACGGGGCGGAGGAATCCAACACATTGGCAACAAGGCGTCCAATGATCCGCTTTCGGCGATTCCAGATTCCAGCTGCATGCCTGAAACGATCGAAGAAGTCTTTAGGCAGTGCAGCGAATTAATAGAGATGCTTCCTGACGAAGGGCTGCGTATGACTGCAGAAATGAAGTTAGAGGGGTGGTCGAATGAGGAAATTAGTGAATTGTTTCGTTGTCGACCTCATGTAACGAAGGCTCGGCTTAAACAAATCCGTGAGATTTGGCGGCGCCACCTAAACCATCGGGACCTATAACCGGTTGAACATTCACCTGTATTCTCTGCCGGATCAGATTCCGTCCGGGGCATTGGATGGACGGATTGCCATTGTTGTCGATGTGTTGCGAGCCAGCACGACGATCGTCACGGCGCTGTTTCATGGGGCCAGTGCAGTAGCCGCTTGCCAAACGATCGCAGAGGCGAAACAGCGATCGCTTTCTTTCGACAGTGCCAGTCCAGCGTTGTTAGGTGGTGAACGTGGCGGCCAGCCAATCGATGGCTTCGACCTATCTAACTCGCCCAGCGAATATCTGCCGGAACGAATAGCCGGACGGTCCATCGTATTTACAACGACCAATGGGACTCGCGCATTACGAATGTGCCAAGGACGCGGATTAAAGAGTAACTTGGGAGCGGCCGACGAGATTTTGATTGGTTGTTTTGTCAACCTCAGCACACTTTCGGGCTACCTGCTTCAGCAGAACAAGCCTGTTTCGATCGTCTGCTCGGGGACCGACGGACAGCCAACCTTCGAAGACATTCTGTTTGGCGGAGCGTTGCTTGCGTCTCTTTCTGGAAAGGGCTCGTCGTCTTGGGACGTGTCGGCAAAGTCGGCTGCGATTGCCTGGGAAACCGTGTCGCGGCAGATGCAAATGCCCGGCGGCAAACCTTTGTGGCACTTTTTGATGAAATCGTTAGGTGGCAAGAATTTAGTGAACCTTGGACTGCAAGCGGACATCGAACTTGCTGCGAAGGTGGACGATCGGCCTGTGCTCGCTAAATGGGACCCAAAAACTGATTTGATCGTCGTGGATTCGAATTAGTCCAAGCTCGAATTAGGCCAAGCTCGAACCCAATCTACGCCAGCCAACCGAGTGAACTTGGTTCGTGATCAGGCAAACTGTGCGTAGCCGCGTGGACCATTTTTTGTTGGCCCGTTAAACTGACGCAACATCTTTTCGCCCAACCCGTACGCTGGGACATGATGTCCTCCTGTGCCAATTCAATTAGGTGTTAGTTATGAGTCTTGATGTTGCGAATAAAGTCCCTCACACGCCAACCCGAAATATGGAACAGATTGTATCGCTGTGTAAGCAACGAGGGTTCATGTTTCAGAACAGTGAGATTTACGGCGGCAGCAATGGCTTTTGGGACTACGGCCCTTTGGGTGTCGAGCTGAAGCGAAATGTTAAGCAAGCTTGGTGGCACGATATGATCACCTCGCACAACGACATGGATGTCTTGCCGAACGCCCCGGCGACTTTCTCGATGACGGGCATCGATTCAACGATCATCATGCATCCGCAAGTTTGGAAGTGTTCTGGGCACTACGACTTGTTTCACGATTTTATGGTCGATTGCCGGGAATCGAAGAAACGTTATCGCCATGACCAATTGGTGGGCCGTTGGGTAACGGCAAAAGGCAAGAAGATCTTTGCTACCTCGCAAACTGGTGAAGACGAAATGGCCAACATCCAGCGGCAAGCGATGAAGTTTCTAAAGCTGCGAGCCAAAAACCAAGACGAGATGCAATGGGAAGGTGACATTCAATCGTTAGTCGACCTGGAACCGGAGCACGCCGAATCCGTGCTGGCTCCAGACGCTAAGACTCTGGGCACACTGACCGAACCTCGTGAATTCAATTTGATGTTCAAGACCACGATTGGTGCCTTGGGTGGCGAGGAGGATACGGCTTTCCTGCGACCGGAAACGGCTCAAGGTATTTTCGTCAACTTCAAGAACGTCATCGATAGCACTCGCTTCCGTCTTCCTTTGGGTGTCGCCCAGATTGGTAAGAGTTTCCGAAACGAAATCACGCCCAGAAACTTTACTTTCCGGTCACGTGAATTCGAACAGATGGAGATCGAATTTTTCTGTCACCCCGACGCCTCGGCAGATTGGTACAAGTACTGGCGTGATCGCCGAATGCAGTGGTACCAAGATATGGGGCTGTCCCTGGATCGCCTAATTCTAAGAGAACACCATGCCGCTGAATTAGCACACTATTCCGTCGGTACCGCTGACATTGAATACGCGTTTCCGTTTTTGCCGGAGGGCGAGTACGGTGAACTGGAAGGTGTCGCCCACCGTGGAAACTTTGATCTACGCAGTCACATGGAAGGCAAGTTGACCAAAGACTTGGAAGTAGAACTTGGCGAAGATGGAAAACCTCGTTGGCGCGGCAGTGGAAAAGACCTGTCCTATCGCGACGATCTGACCAATGAAAAATATGTTCCGCATGTGATCGAACCTTCGGCGGGTGCCGACCGCGCGGTGTTGGCATTTTTGTGCGAAGCCTATTGTGAAGATGAGGTACCCGACGAAAAAGGGAAGTTGCAAAAGAGAACCGTCATGCGATTGCATCCACGATTGGCACCGATCAAAGCGGCGGTATTGCCTCTGGTTAAAAAGGACGGTATGCCCGAACTAGCCAAGAAGGTTTATCTGGAATTGAAGAAACACTTCAACGTGTTTTACGACCATGGCGGTGCCGTGGGCCGACGGTATCGTCGGCAAGACGAAGCGGGGACTCCATTTTGCATCACCATCGATGGTCAAACTTCCGAGGATCAGACCGTGACGATCCGCGATCGCGATACGTTGAAACAATGGCGAATCGGGATGGACGAGTGCGTTGATGCTGTGCGGGAAGGTTTGTCCTAACCCGACCATCGAAAGTTTGGAAGGTCCCCTATGGCTGGCATCCGTTTGGAAAACATCGTCAAGCGTTATCCCAACGGTCAGACTGCCGTGAGGGATGTCAGTTTGACGATCGATGATGGCGAGTTCCTGGTTCTGGTGGGTCCATCAGGTTGTGGCAAATCCACTTTGTTAAGGATGATTGCTGGCCTTGAGGAAGTGACGTCGGGCGAGATTTTCATCGGTGACCGTTGTGTGAACGATGTTTCGCCCGGCCAACGCGACATTGCAATGGTTTTTCAGAACTATGCTCTGTATCCGCACATGACGGTTCGCCAAAATATGGCGTTCGGGCTGAAGATGAGACGCACTGCAAAACGCGAGGTCACGGACCGAGTCGAAAAGGCCGCGCAACTGCTCTCTATTGGCACTCTGTTAGATCGGCACCCCCGACAACTTTCCGGTGGCCAGCGTCAACGTGTGGCTTTGGGTCGAGCGATCGTGCGAGACCCGTCGGCCTATCTGTTGGACGAGCCTCTGTCGAATTTGGACGCAAAACTGCGTGTGCAAATGCGGAAAGAACTGGCGCAGCTGTTTGACCGAGTGCAAACAACTTTCATTTATGTCACTCATGATCAAGTCGAGGCCATGACCTTGGGGCAAAGGATCGTGGTGATGAACGAAGGGGTGATTCAACAAGTCGCCACTCCGGAAGAACTCTACCGCAACCCAGCCAATCCGTTCGTAGCCAGCTTTATTGGAAACCCGGCAATGAACCTAGTCCCGGGTTGTGTGGTCTCAGTCGGTAAGAATCGAGATGGTAGTGACAGACAGTTTCAAGCGGGCAAATTTCGCCTGAAGGTTGGCGAATCCGAAGATGTTCAATTGAGTGAAACGCGGCAAACAGGTGATAAGCCACCAGAAACCGTTGATTGTGTTTTCGGCTTTCGACCGGAACACGTTTGCTTGGAGCCGACGGAAAGGCAGCTTGGGCGAGTTCAAGTATCGTTAGTCGAACGCGTTGGTGACGCTCAATTGGTTTACTTTGCGATCAACGATTCCGAATGCGTTGCCAAGATTCTGGACTCCACCAAGGTTGCTCAAGACCAACCATTGGAACTGTTCGTGAAAGACGGGGCTTGTCATTTTTTTGAAACACAGAACGGTGCAAAATAGAAAGGCACCGCATGCCAGTTGACCAACCTTTCAACAATCAATTTAGAGATAGTCGCAACGCCGGCAATGCGAACAGGCCTGGTCCGGTCAAGTTTGTGTTTCGAGATCTGTACATTAATCACCAACCAATACGTGAAGAAAAAAGCAACGGGCTTCACGACGGATCGCGATTGCTGTTAGGCGAAAATTTGGAATTGCTTGACCGTGATATCCGCTATTTGAAAATCGAAAACGACCAAGTTCATGTTGGCTGGCAAGACGAACAACAGGCTCACGTCGTTGCATCGATGATTGTGGACGCGGATTCTTTTGCAATCGCCAGTGCGATCAACTACGGGCTAAGTAGACGCAGTTTCGATTTTCAACTTGAGCAAGCGGCTTTGGATGGACAGGGACACCGTTGTCGAGATATGGAATGTCAATTCTGTCGTGCAAAGATTCTTTCCATGGAAGACTATCCTTGGACACCGCAAATCTATTGCCCCTATTGTGATTCCCTCAACACGACTATTTCGGTGGAGCAATTGCATGAGCACGAAAAAGACTATCGCGTCTGTCACTCTTGCGAAATGTACAGTCGCCCTCGCCAATTCACGATCGCCTACTTTTATTTTGTGATTGTGCACGCCGGAGTGCACCACCGTGTTACTCGTTGTTGTCCGGGGTGCATGCGACCTCATGCATGGAAGATGATCTTTGGAAATTTGTTTGGGGTACTGGGAATGCCTTTGGCGATCACGCAATTGATCCGAGTTTATCGCGACTCGATCAAGAAGGGCCCGTTTCAAGGACTGGATGAAGCCAATCGTTTACTGCGACGCGGTCGAGTGGAAAAAGCACTGGATCGGTACTGGAAAGTCATTGATCGTCATCCGGTTTCCGCCGGTGTTCTGTATAACGTCGCCAAAGGGTTGATCGCTCGCGGGGACCTACCGCACGCTCGTCAGACTTTGCAGATGGCTTTGGAAAACTGTGCCAATTATCCGCCTGCACAACGTCTTTTGGACGCTCTAGGGCCAGAAGAAGCTGATCCCGCAAGATGAGTCGTTTGACCTTCTAATTTGTGACGGTCGTTCGTTTCCAATCGCTTTTGTCGCCAAGTTGGGCATCGACCCGCGAATTTACAACGAAAATAAGGCTCGTTGTCGCGTTTTATTGTTTTTGAAGTAACCAAACGCTGCCAATTCAATAATTTTCGCGTAAAATTGAGAGGCTAATCACCACCTAGTATTAATCGCTTTCGCGTTTCAGGTGTTCTCTTGGTATCGTCTCACAACCACGAACTTATGACTCGGATCACTCTACGTATCGTCGACGGCGCTGATCGTGGCCGAGTTTATACGGAATTCCAACCACCAATTACGATTGGTCGGGAAGAAGGAAATTCCATCCAGTTGAACGACGAGCGAGTAAGCCGGTTCCACCTGAAGATTCAACGAGATCACGACGATCTTGTATTGACGGATCTAGCCAGCACCAACGGAACCAAAGTTAACGGCGAAGAGACTCATCTTCGTATCTTGCGTCACGGTGATATGATTTCGGTCGGTCGAAGCATGTTGGTCTATGGATCAAGAAGTGAAATCAACCGTCGGTTGAAAAGGATCAACCAGATCCCTCAAGTTACGGAATCTTCTGACCAAAAAAACGATTCGGCATGGGACAAGCTGGTCAATCAAACGGATGCTCAGCTGAAACTGTTGGAACTGGATCCTCCCAAGCTGCCTTCACGATTGACGCCTGGTCAAGCTGCCCAATTGGCCGAAGTGTTGGAGTTCGTTCATTTGCAAATGAGACGGTTGATCGGATCGACCAACATTGAACCGCGTAGCACCAAGGTTGAATTGGATGTTAATCAATGGCACCAGTTGGTCGACTTGCAAGCTCGTCTGGCCGAGTACCTGCGTGTGATCGCGATTCCTGAAGAGTAACAAACAACGGATCTTCGTCGCGGATCAATTTCTATTCTGCCTGTGTGCTGATCGTCACTGCGTTAGTGAACGCCCATCTTCAAGTCGCTGATTGGTTTGGAGCACTAGAAACGATTCGCCCCTGTCGTTCGGCAAGTTTTGTAGGTAATCTAAATTCGATGAGCATTCACGAAGATATCACAAGCTTGATCGGCGAAACGCCACTGCTTCGGCTGTCACGTTTGTATCCCGGCTTGGACGTTTGTGTGAAGTTGGAACTATTCAACCCGATTTCCATCAAAGATCGGCCCATCAAACAGATCATCGCTGATGGCGA
Source organism: uncultured Pirellulaceae bacterium (assembly GCA_964543985.1). Taxonomy (GTDB): domain Bacteria; phylum Planctomycetota; class Planctomycetia; order Pirellulales; family Pirellulaceae; genus CAJQPP01. The sequence continues at coordinate 117,711 of CAZJBW010000001.1, forward strand.
GGCCAGCGGCGTTTTGAAGCCCGGAATGAAGTTGATTGAGGCCACAAGTGGTAACACTGGGATGGCGCTTTCGATGATTGGTGCCGTCAAGGGATACCAAGTCGTAATCGTGATGAGTGAGGCTCAGAGTATCGAACGCCGACAAGTGATGAAAGCACTGGGCGCCGAACTCGTTTTGACACCAGGTGACGAGGGGACTGCCGGTGCCAAAAAACGACTGTTGACGATGTGCGAACAAGACCCGTCGTTGTACTACATTGGGCAGCACCAAAACCCGTCTAACCCACGCGCTCATGAATTAACCACGGGTCCAGAAATCTGGCAAGACACCGATGGCCAAGTCGACTTCTTTGTTGCTGGACTGGGCACCTGTGGAACGATGACCGGAACCGGTCGTTACCTGAAACGCATGAATCCCAAGGTTCAATTGATCGCAGTGGAACCGGCCGAGGCACCGTTGGTGGCCAAAGGCACCTGGCAGCCGCATTGGATGATGGGTGTATCGCCGGGCTTTGAACCCGAAAACTTGGATCGTGAAATCATCGATGATTTCGAGTTGGTCGACAAACAGCAAGCCTACGACACCGTTCAAAAACTCGCACGCAAAGAAGGGCTACTGGTCGGAATCAGTTCGGGAGCCGTAATACACGCCGCCGGTCGAATCGCCGCTCGCCCCGAGAATAAAAACAAACGAATCGTCACATTGGTATACGACACCGGGCAACGATATCTAAGCGTTCAAAATCTGTTCGAGTAAATGGTGTGAATTTGAAAAG
>CAZJBW010000002.1:0-10312 GCA_964543985.1 uncultured Pirellulaceae bacterium
AATTGCGAGTGTCGGAAGTTGGCGACTCAATCCAACCATCGCAAGATCGAAACTTACTGCTTGGCAAGCGACTGGCCGTCCTGTCACAATAGGACCAGACTTGTTTTAACTAGTTTGGAGTCCCCGCGTATTTCCACGCTGAATCAGGAGTGCCCAGATGTTCCATTTCAAAATAGCCGCTCTCGTATTTCTAGCTGCGATTTTTCTGTCCGCTGGTTTGATGGCTCAAGATCTACCGGTGTCTGCACCAACTATCGAGCACCAGATTCTGCGAAACGATGTCGGTGTTTGGGACGCCAAAATTAGATTGTTTGTGAACGGACCTGAGACGGACCCAGTGGTCGTTACGGGTGTCGAGACCAACAAAATGTTGGGCGACTACTGGTTGATTAGCGAATTGGAATACGACTTGTCGGGCCAGAAGATGATTGGGCGAGGCCAATTTGGTTTTGATGCCAATAAGAAAAAGTTTATCGGAACCTGGTGCGATTCGTCGTCGCCGTACATGAATTACCTGGAAGGCGAATGGGACAAATCGAACAATACCTGGACCTACTTCTTGTCAGGAAACGATGCGGAAGGTAACCCGATCTTTAGCAAAATGATCACCAAAATTGAAAGCAAAGATCGCAAGACCTTTGAAATGTACTTGAAATTGCCGGGTGACGAGAGCCAGTACTTAAAAATGATGGACGTCGAATACGCGCGTCAAAAATAGGTTCTAGCTGCTAAAAACTCTTTGCCTCATTCGGGGCACCGTCTACGCTGAACGCTTGCAGATCGATACAATCAGCTGACAAAGTGGACTACAAACTTATTCAAGTATTGGATTGCCCGTACACGGGTAGTATCACAAAAGTATGGCAAAAAACGTTATAGGCAGCGATTTACTGGCATGTTGTTTCGATCCGTTAACCGGGTTCTATCGCGACGGTTTTTGTAACACGGGCGGTACTGACTTTGGAGTTCACACGGTATGCGCTGAAATGACGGATGAGTTCCTAACGTTCAGCAAAGCAGCCGGAAACGACTTATCGACCCCCGTTCCACAGTACGAATTTCCTGGTTTGAAAGCTGGGGATCGATGGTGTCTGTGTGCTCAAAGATGGACCGAAGCTTTGGCAGCAGGTGTAGCACCCAAAGTCGTTCTTGAAGCCACCCATATGTCGACACTCGAGTTTGCTTCACTGGAAGACTTGAAAGCTCATGCGGTGGACTGTTGAACCACGCTAGTGGTTAGTTAAGATTCCCAATTCCTTCTGAAATAAAAATACAAGCGGGTACCCAATGTTATCGAACACCATGCAGGCAGCATTAAACGAGCAAATCAACGAAGAACTTGCTTCGGCCTATATCTACCTTCAAATGGCCGCTGAAAGCGATCGTTTGGGAATGCCCGGATTTGTGAACTGGTTCAAAATGCAGTACCAGGAAGAATTGGCTCATGCCGATCGATTTTTTAATTTCGTCCTGGAACGAAATGGTGAAATCGAATTGCAAGCGATTGCCAAGCCAGCTTTGGACAATGAAACACCACTTAGCCTTTTTGAAAAAGCGTTGGCCCACGAACAACATATCACCCATTGCATTTTCAAGTTAAAAGACTTGGCACGCAAGGAATCCGATCACGCCACAGATGTTTTCCTGGAGTGGTTTGTGAACGAGCAGGTCGAGGAAGAAGCGAACGCTCAAGGTGTTATTGACCAATTGAGACTGGTAGACGGTAGCCCAAACGGCCTGTTTATGATCGATCGGGAACTAGCCAACCGACAGCCTGAACCAGAAGACGCTTAAGCACTGACTGGATGCTTCGCGAATTTGGTGGCCAATAGAACACCGCTGGAAATAACAAAGAAGGCAGGTCTGCGTTATCGCTCGACCTGCCTTTTGTTTTTAGCTTCGTTTTGGAAATCCGAATCAACCGAGTCTTAGTTGACCGTCTTGTGGGTCTCAAAATTCAGGTCGCAAAAGTGAATAGCCACTTTTGAGTCAACCGCTTGTCCGAGTTGTTCTTTCCAGATTTTGGCTTCAACAAACAACTCGTTATCTTCGTCCTGCAACAGGCTCGGTTGACATGTCAATCGAAAATCTGAACCAGCATCGGAACGCGACATGTGAACGGTTGTCTCTGCCTCGTTGAATCCAAGGTCGTTCAATATGCCGACGACCGAGGTCAACTGCTTCTCGTCCAAACCGTTGTGATAAAGCGAAGTGGAACCTACCTCGACCAACTTCCCAGAAAGACCAGTGACCGAAAATAGTGATTCCATTTGGTCATTACAGCCATGGCAGACAAACGGCTGTCCATCGAAAACAGACGAGAATTCCAGGCACATTAACTTGAATTCCTTTTTCGTATTTTCATCCTTTTGAAAATCGGGAAGCAGCACCATCTTGAAGACCCAGTTTTCACCTTCCTTTTCCAACTGGACAGCCTTTTCTGTGCCGTCAGAAAATCCTTGAGATTTTAGATACTGCCCTAGTTTCTCGGCATCAGCTTTCGTGACTTGTTCGCCGTCGTAATAGACTTCGGTCCCGTCGACCACGATTTTTTCACCTAGGCCGGGACCGCACCCTGCGAAATTCAATGTGCAGGCCGTGGCGGCCAAAATCAGTAAAATGTGTGACAAGGAATTGGATTTATTGGTTTTTTGGTTCATTGTTCTTCTGGTTAAAAAGGGAGCTTCAAATCGTATTTAAGGAGATTCCGTACTACCTGCAAACAAGACACGTAAAATCTCATTTCTTCAAGAATTTGTCTTAACACCAGGTGGTAAAGCCTGACGATTGGGTTGATTTGGCGTCTCGCGACCAATGGGGGTTTCAGGCGGTGTTTTCCGGTGTGAGTTGCGCGACGTTTTTCAGTTGCCCGCAGATACCGCCCATTTTCGGTTGCAGATGAACGGGCGCTTCATTCCGTGACAGCGATCTGCCAAACCCCGCAAAATTAAGGTCCAAAAGGCATTTGGCGATTTCGTGGTAGGGAAATTGTTGCATTCGAATCCAAAAAACACGCCAAAAACGAAGACAAACACCGGCTGGTAAATCCAATTTTGACGATAAGAACGACTGTAGTAGTTTTGCCAGTGGCAACGCTTGGCACGAATATACGACCCAGAAGTTCAAATTTGCGGTGATCGACTAATGAAATCCAAGAAGGAAGTTGGGACATCAATAGGTGTGCTACTGACCATCCTTTTGTTCTTGGTTGGCAGCGTGCCAATCGGGCTGCAAGCCCAAGGGCAAGGCAGCACGACCAAGAATGCCAACCCGTACTACGCACCTCAAAGCGAAGTACGCCAATACAACACCCAAGAGGGTAGTGGAACGACCAACACCCAGGAGGGTAGTGGAACGACGACGGATCAGGAAAGTGATTTGACTTGGGAACCAGAATCCTCTGATTCCGACGAACCATTTGCACAGGAATCCGACGAAGATGGTGCCGATGAAGAAGCTGGCGACGAGGAAGGTAGCGAGGAGGCGGAAGAGGAAGAGGAAATAGACCTGGATGAGTTGGCAGCAAAAATTGCCGAGATTCAAAAAGGTGAATTGCCTGATTTCACTGCTAGTTACGATGGTGGTTTCAAGATCAGTCCTCGTGACAAGGAAGAGAATCCATTTGAATTGAAAATCAACGGAAGATTGCAGTTCCGTTGGCAAGGCTTTGCACGGGATACGCCGACCTTTACAAATCGGGTAGGAACCATTGATGTTCCTAGCCGAAACGACTTTGAAGTCGAACGAGGGCGATTGGAATTCAGAGGGTACGCGCTAAACCCGAAGCTGAAGTACTACTTCAATTTGGATGCTGATACGGACGATAATCACCAAGTGATTTTCCACGATTTCTGGTTTGACTACGAGGTCAGCGATTACCTGACGTTGCGAGTTGGTAAAGCCAAGGTACCGGGCAGTTACGAATGGTTGGAATCTTCCACGACCACTCGGTTTTCTGATCGTTCAGTTTCCACGACGTATTTCCGAGCGGATCGTAGTGTTGGTGTTTGGTTCTTGGGAAAGACGGCACGTGACGTCAACTACCAATTCGCCGTGACCAACGGGTTCAATACCACCGATTTGGAACCCGACGACGTTGACGATATTTTTACCTACACCGGTATTTTTTACTGGGATCCGTGGGGTGACGTCGGCAAAGGGTATTCTGATTTGGAGTGTCACATTGATCCAGTCATTCGAATTGGTAGCTCGTTCAGTTACTCCAATACCAACCCATTGGACAATGGTTCACCGACCCTCGAACAAAACTTCGTTAACGTTAGCGATGGCATTGGGTTGACCGACACAGGTGCTTTGCAGCCGGGTGCAACGATCAATGACTTTGACCACTTTTTTTGGTCAAGTTTTGTGTCCGGCAAATGGTTGGGCTTCAGTTTCAATGCCGAATACTATGCTCGGTGGTTGCAAAACTTTGGCACAGCGGAAGGTGTCTCTACGGAAATCAACGACCTGTTCGATCATGGTTTCTACGTGGACGTAGGTTACTTCCTGGTCCCCGGTAAGTTCGAAGTGAACGGGCGAGTATCGCAAATCGATGGACTGTTCGGAGATTCCTGGGAATACGCCGCCGGTTGGAATTACTTCGTCAATGGGACCCACAAAAATAAGGTGACCTTCGATGCCACGATTCTGGATGGAATTCCGACCAGCAGCTCAAGCCCCAACTTCGAATTGGGGCAGGACGGCATCCTGTACCGGTTGCAGTACCAAATTGCCTTCTAGTGACAGTTAAGGCGTCGGCCATCTGACGCGTTTGAACATAAAAGAAAAGGCCCTCACGCAATTTGTGTGAGGGCCTTTTAGATTGTTGTTTTCTGCAGTAAGCCTGTGAACTTGGCATTCAAACCAGCTGCGATAGTTGATCGGTCAAACCACCTTCACCAAGGTTGATTCGCAGGTTCGTACTTCCTGCCACCTTTTCCAGTACCTCTAATTCGCGCAATCGCATCAAGGTTGGATTGGCCTCCAGCAGTTTGGCCGTGTTTGCCTGCGACCGCATGGCCGCCGTTTCTTCTCGCCGCGAAATTAGATTAGCTTCGGCGGCCTTCTTGGCTTCCGTAACACGATTCATCAGCTCTTTCATGTCGCCCGGCAAAATGATGTCTCTAATACCCAATTGGACAATTTCTACGCCCAGATCGTAAGCGCGTTGCTTCAGTTGCAAGTGCACTTCGTTAGCCAGCGCGTTCTTATCATCCAGAAACGCATCCAGTTCATGCTGCCCTACGACTTCACGTAACGCCATTTGGGCTGCACGGTACAAAGCCTGTCCAAAGTTGTCGCTTGCGCTGATGCATCGACGAGCATCGATCACACGAAACGTCAAAGCGGCATTCAGACGCAGGGTGACCTTGTCACTGGTCATCAGTTCCTGTCCGGACACGTCTAAGGCTTGTTCACGCATATCGATCAAGTCCATTTGAGTGTTGGCCAAGCCTCGCCAAAAAGCGTATCGTCCAGGTGTCAAAGTATCGACGTAGATTCCGTCAACGAACAAGACTCCCAGTTTGTCTCGAGCGACATCGTGAATCTCAAGTGAGTTCCCTGAGTTGGCTTCGCGAGTGATCACGGCCAGTTCTTCGTGCTGCAAACGCACTTGTCGAGCGTCAATCACTTCGACACGAACTTGTCGACTGGTGTTCCACAGAGCGTAGCAACCGGTTGGCAGGATGCCGTGGAAGCGACCATCGACCCATACCAGTGCGCGTTGATAGTCACGTAGATCCAAAGCAATCGCTCGGTCCTTTAGCAAACCGGATTGAATCATTTCATCCATGTGCGAGCACGTGAATACCACTTGTCGCGTGGAAACAACTTGAACTTGCGTACGAAAGAATGGATCCACGACCCAATGACGCCCCGGCTCCAAAAGTCGTTGGAAGGCTCCGTCTCGAAAAACAACTCCCAGGTGATTGGCGTCAATGCGGATTCGTCGTACCACTAGGTGCTCCTGCTTAAAATTAGCGAAAGAGAAAGAAGTGAAATAGAAAAGAAATTATTAAACCATCGAAGGCATGTTTGAATGAGTCTTGATTGGTTGTTTGGGTTCGGGATTTACCAGAATGAAAAGAAAAAACCTTCCGCTTGCGAAAACGATTCAATCACTCGTCAAGCTGCGGAATCAAGGTCGATCTCGTACTTCCACCGATCCGCTGAGCGATACCAAGTCAAACCCGAGTACTAGGCTCGGTTGACTGGTAAAGTCTTTGGCTCGGTCGTAGGTAACGAGACGTTTCAAGGTTTCAAGATTACAGGGCAGGTTGATCAAGTTGCCGAATCATCCTTCAGCGATTCGGTTCGCACGCAAAACCCACAATGGGAATTGGCTTGAACCGGCCTGCATCGGATGGACCAGCAGAAATTCTCGTGATCGCAAACGGTCTGGTTGCGAAACGGCCCGCAAGCCATTTCTAAAGTTCTAGAGTGACGTTCACAAAACGTGTCTCTGGTGTGGTTTATGGGAATCGAACCCACAGCCGTCAGATCGAAATCTGATGCTCTTCCATTTGAGCTAAACCCGTTAAGCCGTTTGTTGATCCTGTTCACGAAACACACATACCCAAAACGAAAACTGAGAGGGTTCTCGTTGGAATGTGCGTCGCCGGGACGACCCAACACCTTGGGAGACAATCGACTGGGCAAAAGGTTCGGTGATAACGATTGCGCCAATCAAGGGTCCGTGGGATCTGGGCCAACAAGCTCTAGTTAAGCCGTTTTTGTCGATTCTAATTGGGTCGCAATGAACTGTAGGGTTTTCAATGTTGGAAAAAACGCACATTGATCCCTTGTGGCTTCACATCGAAACCTAGGGTTCGGCGTTAAGAAGTCTTGTTGAACGGTTTACCAATGAAAATGAACACAAAAAAACTGGCGTTGGCGTTGATCGCCATCCTGATGTTGATTGGATATTTGATGATTGGGTTTTCTGGGGACCAGGGTACGGCAGATCAAGCTGCCGCACGTACGTATCCAGGCTATTGGGGTGACTTGGACTTACCGCAAATTCCAGGCGGCAAGCTGGGGACCGCAGTACACGACGAGGTCAACGGTGGCATGAAAGTCGAGCTGTTTGTCGATCAATCAGTCGAGGATGTCAGGAAGTACTATGAAGAATTCTTCGAAGACGAAGGGTACACCAACTACGACGAGTCCCAAGATTCAAATGGTGGAGGCTACGTCAACGACTTTGCTAATGATGAAGTGGACGTCAACGTCGACATCTCAGTCGATCCGCAGAATGAGAACGGAAGCCGAATACGCATTTCGATCTCACAGGAAACCGAGCAGGAAAGTGCCCCGTCATCATTCGCTTCGTTTCGGATCGATTAATTAAAAACACAATCAACCAAAAAATGCCAACTACTAAGATCGCAGTTGGCATTAAAGGTGTTTGTTGGCAGACGTTGAGTCTTGACCAGGACCAGATTCGTTAGTCGAATCCGCCTTGTGTCGCAGCAGTGTGAACGTCTGCAGAGATTTCGTCAAACATCGATGATGTTTGAGTTCCAACGGCTTGAATGGCTGTCAAACATACGGCCACGATCAGTGACAACATGATGGCGTATTCGACGGCGGTGGGGCCATCTTCGGATTCCAGGAACCGTTTGATTTTGGCGAGTGTCTTGTTCATGATTTCGTTCAAGGTATGAAGCGGCGAAATGAATAGCTCTGCCAAAGACTAGTTCATAAATCGAGGGAAAGACCGATACAACAGGTCTGTCAGCACCGACTGGAAGGTTTGACGGCTACAGTTGTGACGATTGTGCGACTTATACCGTCGTTTTTGAGGGTTTGGTTTTAGAGTACCTGCGCTTCTTGGCTTGCAGGCGTCGCATGATCATTTTTTTGCCTGCGTCGGCGAAAGAGACCGACCAGGTATCGATTAGGAAAATTCGCAGGGCACGTGAGGGGGCAAAGAAACCGTCTCGGCCTTTACGAAAGCGAATTTGTTTGGCTGCCGGTGGTTTTTCCGGAAGGGTTTTCAAGTCTTGAAACAGAGTATTAAAGCTCTGTAGTAAAAACGATTGAGTGCAACCAATCCACCAACGGATTTCCTGGTCGATGCTAAACCGCAAGGCAGCGCTTAGTAGACCCACAGCGACAACCGGATTACGGCCACGATGTTCAGGAGCGACTGCAAATCGAGTTAATTCAGCAACATTTTGACGAGGCAAATTTGGGAAGTCGAAGTTGAAAAACACCTCGACCGGTAACTCGCAGGGATGTTGAACCAGTTCCAAAGTGCCAACTAGTTCGTCATTTTTCCACGCCAAAAAGTAGGTGCTGGTCGCGCCGTTTTCTTCGGGCGGTTCCGGCTCGTCGGCAGACTCGTAAAAGCCACTCTGGTCGAAGACCTTTTTGGCGTACAGGCAGGCCGCCATTTCTTGTTCAGGATTTTCTGCGCGAGTGAAACGGTACCCTTTGCGTTTAAAATACGATTGCAATATCCGATAGAGAACTCGCTCGGACGCCGTCAGTTTGCGACTGGTTAAGGGTGTGGTGTTTGCATCGCGGATCATGCTTGTACCTCGCTGGGCAACCCAACGTCTTCTAACCGCATTTTGTGTTCCAACGTTTCAGGTTTCCGTAGCCAGTGGAATTCATCGCCTTCCCAACCAACCACGCCAGCCCGGTAGTTCACAAAAGGAATAGCCAACGTCATGCTGTAGCCACCTGCACCATAGATGACGACATGATCGCCGCGTTCCAATTCAGCACTTTGACATGGGCGATGAACTTCATCACGTTGCATGCAAGTGGGGCCCAGGAACCGAGTCATCCGTGATGAAGCAGATGGGTCTTCAGCAACTTTGCAGATGTGAATGGGGTGATTGAATTTCTCAGACAATGCCAAGTGGGTAATACCGGCATCCAGGATTACGGCAGGTTCGGAATGGCGATTGCTTGGTCGTCGTCCGACGACGGTGGTCAGGATGGCGCCCCAGGGATCGAACAAAGCGCGACCAGGTTCAAACAACAACTGCGTTTCGGCAGTTGAAGATTCCAGAACTGGTAATAGAGGTGTGATGACTGCATCGGTGTACGCTTCGGGACAGGCCACCGGGAAGGCGTCAACCGTTTCAGCTTCAGCGTTTGTGGGCGAAATGCCTGCCAGGCCACCGCCAACATTGATCCATCGCAAATCAAATCCAAAGTGGCCTCGAATAAACATTGCGTAGTCATGTAGGTCGTGCCCCAATTGCCGGAAGCGACTTAAATCGCGGATGTTTGTGCCAATATGAGAATGGATTCCTGCAAAGGTCAAATGTGGCGATTGGCAAATACGTTTGACAGCCTCAGTCGCTTCACAGTCCCGAAGGTTGTCGCCAATGGCAAACCCAAAACGATTGAAGTTCTCGGGGCGGTCTTGGTAGATCCTGAGGCCAATAGGAGCAATCAAATTTTCTTGCCGAGCGATCTCTTCGATACGATCGACTTCATCCGGATGGTCGCAATGGACACGTGCTTCGCCGAGAATCGCTTCACGCAACTGAGAATCGTTTTTGGCGGGCCCGTTGAACACGATCCGCGAGTCCGGGATTTGCAAATGTTTGGCCAGTTGATATTCACTGCCGGAAATCACTTCGGCCAAGGCGCCGTGGTTGAACAACCGTAGCAACAAGCCAGCCAATGGGTTCGTTTTAACCGACACTGCGACGCTGGAATGCGAGTACCTTGAACGCGCTGCCGATTGAAATCGATCGAACCAATTCAGCATTCCTTGGATATCGAACAGATAAACGGGTGACCCGAAACGACCTGCTATTTCGCTGGCAAGTGAGCTATCAAGCGTGGGAAACCGAGACTGGAAATCCGATTTATGAGGGAAAGAGGCCATGGATGGTCGTGCCAAAATTGGGTTGGGGTATTCTTAATCGCGCGCGTCAGAACGTCACCGGCCAACTTTTGCTGAAAGGGTGGGAAATTCCTAATGAGTGCTCATCAGGCTTCCTGGGAATCCCCCATTAGATTTTCTGGGCGCAAAGTCGTCTTGACAAAGTATCCTCGCCGAAACCATTTGATAATAGAGCAGTTTTTTCTGCAAGGAATCTCAACTGACTTGGATGAAAAAAGCCCTAAATTTTTAAGATGTTGGGATAGGTAAAATTTACTTCCACTTAATTTTGAATAATTTGTTTTTTGTGTGCGACACAGGCAGCCTCTTTTACGCCTATACGACAATCCGCGCGGTTGTGTTCCGCACGATTGCGAAAAGAGGTCTCGGTGAAGATTAGAAGCCGACCCAGAATAGCCGACCCAGAATAGCTGGGCCGGCTGGTTTTTCTGCTGG
>CAZJBW010000002.1:10412-15187 GCA_964543985.1 uncultured Pirellulaceae bacterium
AGCCGACCCAGAATAGCCGACCCAGAATAGCTGGGCCGGCTGGTTTTTCTGCTGGTTGTGCAGCAGGCTAGTCAATCACGTTTGTGACAACACCGGAACCGACGGTCCTGCCGCCTTCACGAAGTGCGAAGCGGCTGCCAGGTTCACAAGCGATCGGACTGACGAATTGGACCTTCAGACAAACACCATCGCCGGGGATGGCCATGTCTGCGTTACCGATGACGTCGACCCGTCCGGTGATACTGGTTGTTCCGAAGAAAAATTGTGGCGAGTACCCACTGAAGAATGGAGTGTGACGTCCACCTTCTTCTTTCTTCAACACATAAACTTCGGCCTCGATTTGTTGGTGAGGAACTAACGAACCGCAGGCAGCCAATACTTGGCCGCTGTCCACCTCGTCTCGTCCTACACCTCGCAGCAAACATCCGACGCTTTCGCCTGCGCATCCAAAATCCAGTACCGAATGGAAGGTCTCGACCGAGGTGCATACGACGGTGCGAGGTCGCAAGTCGTTGCCCACGATGTCGACTTTCTGTCCCGCACAGATTTCTCCGCGTTCGATCAGCCCTGTTACCACCGTGCCTCGACCTTCGATCGAAAACACTTTTTCAATAGGCATGCGAAAGGGCAATTCGATATCTCTTGGTGGATCTGGGATCGAGGTATCCAGTGCGTCCAGCAATTCCTGGATGCAGCGGGTCGAATCAGGGTCCGTTGGGTTTTCGAGTGCTGCCTTGGCGCTTCCTCGAATAAATCGAGTGCTGTCGGCGTCGAAGCCGTACAGTTGCAATAGATCGCGAAGATCCATTTCTACCAACTCGATCAACTCGGGGTCGTCAACCAGATCGCACTTGTTCAAAAAGACCACGATGTACGGTACGCCGACTTGGCGAGCCAACAAAATGTGTTCGCGAGTTTGCGGCATCGGGCCATCGTCCGCCGAAACCAACAACACCGCTGCGTCCATTTGGGCGGCACCGGAAATCATGTTCTTGATGTAGTCCGCGTGACCAGGGCAGTCCGTGTGGGCGTATCGACGCGCAGCCGTTTCGTACTGCACGTGAGCTGCCACTACGGTAACCGTCTTGTTCTTGTCGCGAACAATGCCACCTTTTGCGACCGCCTCGTACGACTTGAACTGAGCCAGTCCTTGGTCGCTTTGCACACGCAGAATGGCGCTGGTCAGCGTCGTCTTGCCATGATCGATGTGACCGATGGTTCCAACATTGACAGATACTTTGTCTCGATTGACAACGATAGGTTTGGTCTCCTTGGCCATTGTTCCTCCTTTCATGAGGGTTAGTTAAGTGGAGACAAACAAAACATGCCCAACACGATTCCCGTTTCGCACGCTTGCCAGGCACGCAAATACGGTTGTGAATCGGCGGGACAGTTAATGCTTCGCTACTGCGTTTCCGCAGATCAAACATGAAAGAGCGACTTGGAATCGCACAGGTTCAGGCAACCAGTGGGCAGAACCTAAAAAAAGCGGCAAATGCCATGTGCCAGCATCCAAAAAATTCGGCAACGATACCCTGAATTAGGCCTGTCAATGGGACCACAGTGCCAAGGTCGAAGTGGGGATCAAGTCGATGAAGACAAAGGGTTTTTCGGGTGAACCAAACTTTGGCCTGGCTGCAAGCGAAGTTATAAAGAAGGTGTCCAGTAAATATTCGATATGAATCTACGGATCGAACTACAGCCGTTTGCCAAATTGGTTAGAATCAGACGTTGCATTGGAGTATTTGTGGCTCCGATTCGACGAGGATTGTTGTGGCAGCTTACCAACGTTGCTCCCCCACCTTAGACCTCTTTTATTCCTCTCATTTGGAGAAAATATGGACGCAATGAAACTACTCGGGTTATTGATGAAGAACAAATCGCTCGCTTCTGGATTGGGCAGCGGCCTCCTAGGCGGACTGCTAGGCGGCGGCAAAGAAGAACAGCCGCAACAATCGGCTTCGCCACTCGGCGGAATCATGGGCTTGCTGGGCGGCGGTGGCGGTGGCGGTCCAGCTGGTGGTGGAATCGGTGGTTTGCTAGGTGGTTTATTGGGTGGCGGCGGAGGCCAAGAACAGACTCCAGCCGCGGTAGCACCGGCACCTCAGCAAGCACAAGATCAAGCCACAGTCATGATTCAGGCAATGATCAATGCTGCCAAGTCAGACGGTCGAGTTGATCAATCGGAAGTGGATAACATCTTGGGTCGGTTGGGCGATGTTTCGGAAGAAGAAGCGAATTTCTTGCGTGAAGAATTCCAAAAGCCGCTGGACGTCAAAGGGTTCGCCAACACCGTACCTAAAGGGATGGAGCAACAGGTCTACGCTCTGTCGCTAACGTCAATCGAGTTGGATACTCAGAACGAAGCTCAGTACTTGGCCGACCTGGGCCAGAACCTGCAGTTGACTCCACAACTATGCAACCAAATTCACGAGAAGCTTGGCGCACCAACCATCTTTGGTTAATCGATCTTAAGCCTGCGAATCGAATTTTCGCTCTCAAACAATTTCAAAGCCACAAGCCAAAAAGGTTTGTGGCTTTTTTATTGCTCGTTGAAAACCAAGAGTCGAAATTGGAATCTAGAAACCAGCAATCAGTCTGCGTTGACTTTTGTTATGCTTACACACAGATTCGGTCCCTGTTCCGCTATCAGTTGTTGCGAGCAATCTGTTGAGAAGCCCTCATCTAGGGACAACCCGGCATTTTTCAACGTTCTTTGTTGATAGACTTTGCGGCCAAACGTCGATGTAAATATTGAGCGGTCCTACGCCTTGCTCTTATTTTTCAGGTTGTTCGGTTGTTCGGTTAATTTGCATCTAACGCAGGGGGATTTGATGGCAGATTCACCTTTCACAAATGGTTCCACGTTCGACTTTGACAAAAATCTAAAGCAGTTCCAGCAAAGATGGATCTTGCAATCAATGTTGACTCGGCTGGCTGGGATTTCCTTTTTGGCCGGATTGGTTGGGATTCTGATCAGTGCTTTGGTCCCAGGTTCTCATCTATGGGCGATACCGTTTTGTTTGACTGGGAGCGTTTTGGGCAGTGGTGTCTTTTTGGTAACTCTGTTCACCAGTGCCAAGACAAATTCGATCGGCGCTGCCATGCTTGGTGTCGTGTTGTCGATGGCGGGCGTTATCCTGTGGGAAGGTAGTTGGAGTAGGTTTCAAAATCAGACCGATCAGTTTGGCCACGACGAGGTGGCTCGTGAACTGGACCAACAGCGACAATCGGCCCAGTCGACCGACAACTTTCTAGCCAGTCCGATTGGTTTCCATGCCCCTCAACAGTCCAACGATGCACCCACGCCTTCGACGCTACAGCAGACAGGTTATTGGGACGATCTACCTGAAAGAATGGAAGATCCGGTGGCACCGACCGAATTGAATAATGTGCCCTATACGGCCAGTTTGCCGTCCGCCAATTTGGAACATCAAAACACTCGACGGGAATGAACGAAGAAAAGACGTTGTCTACTTGGAAACTGACCAGGACCAAGTTTCTAGAAGTTACGCTTCACGTTTGATCAAGAAGAGACGCCGGCGGGAATCGAACCCGCTTGGGACTGCTTTGCAGGCAGTTGCCTAACCTTCTGGCTCCAGCGCCGAACTAATTTTGGTGATTGGGATTTAAGAGATGTAGCAACGGCGCAAGGATTCGAACCCTGTCCGACAGTTTTGGAGGCTGTCTGCTCTCCCAGGAGCACGCCGCTGTATAAAAAGTAGCAGGCGACGGCCGGGGAAGTTGCCTGCTACGGTTAGCCTAGTTCTGCGTTCCAGTAAGCTTCGCTTAGGAACTTTCGCCAACTTTCAAACCGCATCTTGTGACGCGAGTAATCAGGGCTCCAGCTCGGTCGCGTGGGTGCTTTCTTCATACGCATGCCCGCCTTTTCCGGCGTGCGGTCGGCCTTCGTGTGGTTACACGTTACACAAGCCAACACACAGTTTTCCCAAGTCGATTGACCGCCTTGGGCGCGAGGTACGACGTGATCGATCGTTAACTCTTCCGGCTTAGGTTGCACACCGCAATATTGACACGTGAACTTGTCACGCTTGAAAATATTGCGACGGCTGAAAGTAACGGAAGCTTTTGGCAAACGATCAAACTGAACCAAGGTGATGATTTCCGGCACGCGGAATCGCTGCGAGACCGCTTGCACACACGGTTCATCATCTTGTGGAATCAGACGGGCCCAGTCCTCCCAGTCGAACAACTGGTAAGAATCGGGATCCACAACTCGAGCCGTTCCTGCGAAAACCATCGTCAATGAACGAGCGACGGAAGTCACATTCACTGGCTGCCAGTTTCGGTTCAGGACCAAAGTTGGTCGTTGTAATACATTTGCGACCACGACTGTCGCCTCCTTCTATGGACGAATCACAGCATCGTTAACTCAGTTAACCAAGTCGACTAGCGTTGGCTGTCTACGTTACCTGTTTACCAGGGCCTCCGGAGGGAATCGAACCCATCGCCTCGACTTTCACAGAGTCGCGTGCAATACCAATACACTACGGACACCATCATTGTTCGTTTGGCCGCAAATTTGTTAGTGAAATTTCTCGAGTTTTTGCTGAGAACAAATTCATTTATGGCCTTACGTAGATAGGACCCCAAATGGACACTTGGGGTTCGGGAGTTCCTAGACTTTTTGCACGTTTAAGGATTCGTTGTTTCGTCCGCCATCCAAAATTTCGCACGAAAATTGCGGTCGGCCGTAGCCGGAGTCGCCAGACGTAATTTTTTCGATGGACCTGAATTCTGGCGAATCCAGTTAC
>CAZJBW010000002.1:15287-118318 GCA_964543985.1 uncultured Pirellulaceae bacterium
GGAGTCGCCAGACGTAATTTTTTCGATGGACCTGAATTCTGGCGAATCCAGTTACTGGTTTGAAACTCACAACTTCAAAAGACTCTTTAGCTTGGTTGGCTCGTCGGCGAAGGCTGTCACGTAATCGTCAAATGTTGGTTTCAGCCGGGTCTGCAGCTTTTTTTCATGGCCGTTGGCGATGTCAGTTAATCGATGTTTGAAGAATGGGTTTTCGAAGCGTTCGAAAACTTGCTGGGCATATTGGGACTCGTCTTGCCCTTGATTTTGAAGCACCTTCAAAATCTCATCGTTTAACAACGATTCCAGCCACTTGCGTTCTTGTGGATCGCTAACCGCGTCCAACACGGTTTCGAATCCGCTTGGCAAACAATGTGCAACCATTGCGGTATGCAGTCCGTTCAAGATGCGAACCTTTCGCCGATAGACTGGTTGCAAATCGCTTACCCATTGGATCGACGGGTGATCGGGCAGTACGCTGCGATCACGTTGATCGTCTTGAATGGCCAGCAATCGATAAGGCTCGGTAGTGACCGCCAGCGGATCGTGTTCGGCCCACGGTGGATCGTCCGTAACGGAGACAACGATGCGGTCGACCAAGTTGTTCAGCCATCGCATTTCTTGTTGCAACCAATCCAAAAAATCGCTTTGTGCAGTAGGTTGCCACATTTTAGCTTGCTGCAGCACCAGACGTTTCAGGCAGTCTGCGTTGTTATCGACCAGTTCCATGGGCAGGATGCTCAAACCTGGATTTCCGGATTCGAATCGAGCAAACAACAGAGCCGTTAGTCTGGCCGGAAACGACTTGGGGCATTCATCGCGAAAGTCAAATTGAGTTTGATCTTCCGTTTGCAGCATCAAACCTGCCTCGGTCGTGTTGGAAACGATCAGCGTCACATCGGGGCTGGCGGCTAGTTCTTGCAACGATTGCCAATCGGTATTGGCTACTAACGCTCGCTGCAATGAGTCGACGGTTTGCGTTTGGTCGACGATTTGCCCATCCTGTTTTCCGCGTACCCAAACGTGATAACCTTGTGCGGCGTACTGGTTAATTAATCTGGCTCCTTCAGATTTTTGGCGAGACTGGACAACGGTAATCGACTTTTCTTGTTGGATCAGCGGCGCAAAAAACCCTCGCAAAAACCGACCAGTCCCAAATTGAATGATGTTCGCCAAAAATCTGCCCTCGTTGTCGCGGAAGGATCAAAAGACATAATGTTCGAAAAGGATCACCAGCGCGGTAAACACTTTAACTTCACAGACGACTGTAACTGATTGATGGATGCATGCGAACAAGAACGCTTGGAAAAACTGGTCTTGAGTTATCGATTCTTTCGTTCGGTGCCTCGTCTTTGGGCGCTGAATTTCGTTCTATCGACCTGCAAGAGGCGATGCAGTGTGTCAGTGTCGCATTAGATAACGGTATGAATCTTATCGACACTTCGCCCTTTTACGGACGCGGTCAGTCGGAAGTTTTGTTGGGCTATGCGTTACATGGTATCCCGCGAGAATCCTACTTTTTGTGTAGCAAGCTAGGGCGTTACGCCGGCAGTCACTTTGATTTTTCCAAGCGACGAGTTCAAGAGAGCGTCGATATCAGTTTGGAACGAATGCGAGTCGACTACCTGGACATCGTCTTGTGTCACGACATCGAGTTCGTCGATCTTAACCAAATTGTGGAAGAGACGATTCCTGCCATTCAAGAGATTAAGCGACAAGGGAAAGCGCGGTTCATTGGCATCAGTGGCTACCCGATGCATATCTTTCGTGAAATCGTTGGTCAATGCGATCTGGACGTCGTGCTGTCGTACAACCACTACACGTTGCAAAACGATATGTTGACCAGCTTGGTTCCGTTTCTGAAAGAAAAAGAAGTCGGCATTATGAATGCCGCTCCGTTCAGTGCTCGTTTGTTGACCAACGCGGAACTGCCGCCTTGGCATAAGGCGACTGCAGAAGTGCGAACGGTTTGCCGACAGGCAGCCCAACATTGTAAAGATGCGGGCGTCGATATTGCGCAGTTGGCTCTGCAGTACTCGATCGCTAACGAAGATCTTTCGACATGCATTGCGGGCTCGGCCAATCCCGGTCGGGTTAAGCAGTGGACGGAGTGGATTCAAGACCCTCTCGATCAGACGCTTTTAGCTGAGGTGTTGGATATTTTGAAACCTATTCACAATTGGTTCTACGTCGAAGGGCGTCCTGAAAACAACGACCTCATTTGAAGCTGATTCGAACAGCCTCAAGCGTTATCGATATCAAAAGTCAGAACATCGCGTATCCGTGGCTTGTCTAGCGCGATCATCATTAGGCGGTCAACGCCCAAAGCCACACCGCAGGCGTCTGGCAAACCATGTTTCATGGCATCCAGTAGCCGGCTTTGAATAGGCAGGCGAGGTTTCTTGTCGTTAGTGCGGTCCACGTCGACTTGCCGATTGCGAGCCTCCAGTTCACTAGCCTCCGTCAATTCGTGGTAGCCGTTGGCGATCTCGACACCGTCCAGGTACAGTTCAAACCGCTCGGCAAAAGCACCGTAAGCACCAATGTGATCTCGGCGGATTCTGGCCAGGGCGGCTTGGTCGGCGGGCCAATCGTACAGGATGGCGGTGCCTAACTTTTTCAACGTCGGTTCGATTCGCTGATCCAGCAACTCGCTAAAGTCGACCGTGTCCAGTGACTCTTGAAGTTTTTGGAACTCTTCAATTCCGTCCTTGGTCGTAAGATCGATCCCGGACGACAACGCGATCGCTTCGTGATAGGTTAAGCGAGTTGCCGGTGGGCGACCGAGCACTTGTTGCGAGAATTGGTCCAGCAGGTCCATGCCTTGTTCGTACGTGTCACCAACCTGGTACCATTCCAACATTGTAAATTCGATGTTGTGCAACGTTCCCTTTTCGCCAGCCCGGAAGGCCGGACCCATTTGGTAGATCGCATCGGCGCCCGCTGCCAGCAATCGTTTCATTGCGAATTCGGGCGAGGATTGCAAGAACATTACATCTGGTTGATCACCACCACGTGCGTTGACCTCCAAGGCGATGGGTTCAATATGCCGATCGACTACGGTGTCGTGTGAAAGGACAGGTGTCTGCACCTCGAAGAAACCAAGTCCATCAAAGAAGTGACGGATCTTGGTTAATATCTTGGCTCGCGCTCGTAAGGTTTCGATCGAGGCACACGGCATAAAGTCTTGGCTCATCGTTCGACGGTTCCCGATTGGTCCGCAGCAACCTTGCCGATGGAAACTGGCAGTGCCTCTTTTAAAAACTGGTCTATCTCATTGACGATGTTTTGCCAATCGTAGTCGACGGTCAAAGCGTGGCCGGATTGATCATAGAATTTCAGTGTCTTGTCGACGGAACCAATTCGTTCGAAATAGTTTTCGGCGGCCGTCCAGTCGGTAACTTGATCATCACGACTAAGAGCCATCAGTACCGGGATTTTGATTCGCTCGGCTTGCGAAAAATTCTGTTCCATCAAGGCAAAGGTTTGTCGAACGATATGGCAAGTTGAAAAGGGTGGTTTGTAGTCAGGGTTGCGAAAGTCGGGGTTTCGGCAGTCGTTCTTGTCGTATGGTGACTGGTAAACCGTTGAGTTGACCAACAACCAGTCACCGACTTGTCGCCAAAACCGAGTTGGAAACAGAGGGCTGCGTTGGTTCGAAACGTCAATAGCTGGCGCCAATAGCACAGCGCCCGCAAACTTGGTTTGATCCTTCAAAATAGCATTGATGGAAACCGCTCCGCCCAAAGAATGCCCGACGACCACGGTCGGCACGGTCGGGTCGACAACGGCCAATACGGTGTCGGCCCATTGGGCATATCGACAATTATTCATTTTGGCAACCGAAACGCCGAACCCTGGCAGGCGAACTGCGTTGATGGTGTACCCCAGTTGGTTTAGGGCGGGAGCCATCAATTGAAAGGCCTGTGGTGTGTCGTTGAAACCGTGTACCAAGATCAATTGCACATTGTTGCTGCCAGCCAATTGATAGGTTTGAGCGCCGTTCTGTACACCATCGGCATCGCGTTCGATCGATGCTTCCCAGCGCTCGACGGACCGCGCAACGACTTCTGAGTAGGCGTAGTCGCCCAGGAACCAAATGCCAATCAGCGCCAGGACGCCGACTAACAGCCACGCCATGCGTCGATGTTTTTCAATCACGAGATTTTTCCCGAAACGGTTATTGGCCTAGGTGACGGTCACTTTGGTTGCGGCTTGCAGTTTGGCTGCCATCAATGTGTTTTCCAACAACATAGTGACGGTCAACGGGCCGACACCGCCAGGAACGGGCGTGATGTGCGAGGCAACTTGGCGGACAGCCTCGAAATCAACGTCACCACATAGACCATCGTCAGTGCGATTGATGCCTACATCCACCACGACAGCACCTGGCTTGACCATCTCGGCGGTCACGAATTTGGGAACGCCAATGGCTGCGACAACAATGTCCGCTTGCTTGGTGATCTCGGCCAGGTCAGGTGTGCGGCTGTGGCAGATGGTGACCGTCGAGTTGCACATTTCGGGACCCAAGTGCGAACTCTTTCCACCCATCAGCATGCCCAATGGTTTTCCAACGATATCGCTGCGACCGATGATGGCGGTCAACTTGCCGCTAATGCTGATGTCGTAGCGATGCAGAACTTGCAACACACCGTGAGGCGTGCAAGGTAGAAACTGGGGCCGTCCTTGCGACAACAATCCGACATTGTGTGGATGAAAAGCGTCCACGTCTTTGATGGGATCGATCAGGTCCAGGACTTTTTGCGAGTCGATTTGTTTGGGCAGTGGTAGCTGCACCAGAATGCCGCTGACGTCGGAGTCGTTATTTAGTTGACTAACCGTATCGATCAGTTGTTCGGTGGTCGTGCTGGCATCCATGCGGATCAGACGGCTTGAGACGCCGACTTTCTTGCAAGCGCGTTCTTTATTTCGCACGTAGACGGCACTGGCGGGATCTTCGCCGACCAAGACGGCGGCCAGCGTGGGCGTTTTGCCAGTAGCGTCAGCGAACGAGCTGACTTTCGTTTTAATTTCTGCTTGGATTTGCTGAGCCGTAGCGCGGCCATCAAGTAAAGTCGCGGTCAAGGAAATAGTCCTGGTGAAAAATGAGTTTCAGTTGATTGATTAACCGTTCGTCGCGTCTTCCGAAGCCGCTTGGTTGCGAGGTTCTTCGGGGGATCCTGTCTCGATAAACCGTTTCAAGCGAGCGAGGTCCTTTTGAAACTGAGCTTCGACGCCTTGCTTGTTAAACGGAGCTTTGAATCGGTGCCAACCTTTGAAGTTTGCAATGGTTAAACGACGAATGCGGACCGTTAAGTCACCCTCGTCGACAAATTTCCAAACGGTGACATCTTCGGTATCATCGCTGATTGTTTTGACCGTCAGCGAACTATCGGAAGTCGCAAGGTATTCATTCTTCAATTCAGCTTCTCGCCCCTCTTCTTTGACGACTATCTGAGCGGTCGCTCCGACGGTTTTTTGTTGGTCCTTGTCTTGTTCTCGTTGATAGACGAAATCCTTGTTCCATTCGGCTTGCGATACGGGATTGGTCAGGATAGATCGAACCTGTTCGACGGTCGTCCCTTCAATCACGGTCTCCACCTGGTACTCGAATTGTTTGCCGCCTATGTGAAAGACGAACGCGGCACCCAGCAATAGGACGGAAAGCGCGGTAGCAAGTTGTCGGATGAACGGTTTCATGGCGTCGGAAACGTGGTTGGGGTCGTTGGTCGAACGAGGCTGTATCTTATTCGAAAAACAAGTTTTTGTAATGCACGAATCGAATCGGCAAAACGCGAGGTAAAACGGCAGGTGTGGGCTGGTCCGCCGGCTTGGTCGGGAACTGGTCGTCGAGGTCTGGCTGGTGGCAGAGGGTCGGGTTGTAGGGGCGAAGGTTGTTGGCGATTCGTCTGAAATGCAGAAGAAAGCTGGAAACAATCTCCAATATTCTTTGCCTTGCCGCGAACCACCCTTGCTTTTGAACGTCTATGTAGGTGAAGACGCCAGAACGCAACAAACAGAACGCGGCTGGCAAAGCAAGTAAACAATCAACGAAATCAATTTTAGACAAGCAGACAGATCAATGATGTCTTTCATACCAGGTACGAAACTTGAGCAACGTGGAGGCGGCGTAGGACGATTACGTTTTGCTTCCGATGGCTCACGCTTCTTCGGCCTCGGGCAATCCGATTCGCTGCAAAGCAATGATAAATCGATGGTTTATCAATTGTTTGCGATTGCGGTACGCCCGAACCAAGCCGAACCGAAGCGACAAACGTGATACCTGGTAGAAATTTGCGACCACGCAAAACCCGGTGTCACCAAGACACCGGGTTTTTTTAATGCACTGATTTTTAATGCACTTAGTCAGTTGAAGGACAACAAACGAAAAGCAGAAACAAAAAAAATGGCTCGGTAGCTGAGACGGTATAGCACTTGGCTGAAGACCAGGAGACGAGGATTCGAGCGCCTCCCGAGCCACTGACAAACAAGACAACACGCCCCGTTCGTCTAACGGGAGGATAGCGGGCTTTCAATCCGCAGATGGAGGGTTCGATTCCCCCACGGGGTGCTTGAAAAAACGCGTTGAGGTGCAGATGGAAGCACGTGTGGTTTGGGACCACAAGGGTGCGGGTTCGACTCCCGCGGACGCGACTGAAAAAAGTAAATGGTAGTCGAGGGCGGGTGCCCACATTCGGCTGATATCCGGGTCGCGTCAAGTTCGACTCTTGAGGCTACCACTAGACGAGTGATGCGTTGCTGTTGTTCAGCGAACAGCAGTGACCGCCTCGTCCTGAATCACCAAGAAATCAGACAGTCGGATTGTAACAACGGCCGATCTGTTGAAACCGAGGAAACCAAAACGATGCGATTACGACAGCGATTGAAACACGGACACGCAACCTGCTTTGTACAAGAGGTCGTGGTGTCAACGGTTAGCACAGCTGACTTTTAATCAGCACGGTGGGGGTTCGAATCCCTCCGACCTCACTGCATGTGAGAGAGTTGTTGGATGGAAATTAGTAGATCAGTGGCGTGTAGCTCAACGGTCAGAGCGGGTGTCTTATAAGCACCAGGTCGCAGGTTCAATTCCTGTCACGCCGATCAAGATTTTGAAAAACTTACGAAAGTAAAAGGTGGTTAGTCAAGAAACATGTCAACGAAACGAAGTCCTCGTTTGCCGTTGATAAGAAGCTGGGTCCAAGGTGTTACGGTAGCATCGGGGTCTCTTAAACCCACGGGTGAAGGTTCGAATCCTTCTGGTCCCACTGTTGGAAAAACTGAAGTTGAAACACAAAAGCACTGGTCGTCTAGTTGGCCAGGATACCGCCTTCGTAACGCGGTGACGTGGGTTCGAATCCCACCCGGTGCTCTGCGATTCGTTGGCCAAAATGTTGGCAATGATGATCGTTTGATCTTTGACAATTTGAAATTAATCAAGCGCCCATGATGTAAAGGTAGCCTATCGCCTTGCCATGGCGGAAGTGTGGGTTCAATTCCCGCTGGGCGCTCTTGAGCAGCCGTTGATTCGTGAATTCACAATCGGTCGACGATCGCGGCTGCTCCACCGAACATAACCGTGCCCTATGACAAGAGCATACAAACAGCTTTTTGGTAAAGCATCAGACTCTTAATCTGAAGTCGGGTTCAATTCCCGTTTTCCAGCTTTTGCAACTTGCACGGTTATTAACAGGGTGTGGGGAAGCCTGGTATCCCGCGTGCCTTGGGAGCACGAGATCGCTGGTTCGAATCCAGCCGTCCTGACTATGAAAGTTTCTGAAGCAAAGTTTTCTGAAACGAAAGCAACGAATGTGTCCTTGGCCGAGCGGCAAAGGTGCCTGGCTTCCACCCAGGAGAGACGAGTTCGATTCTCGTAGGACACTCTTTAACTAAGACAAGCAACATCACGGCCCATTGGTCCAGTCTGGAATGGACGCCGCCCTGTCACGGCGGAGATCACCGGTTCAAATCCGGTATGGGTCGCTTGCAAGAAATTGCAAATCAACGTGCGGTACGCCATACGGCAGAGCGGCCGGTCTTAGAAACCGGTGTTTGTGGGTTCGACTCCCTCCTGCACGACTTGAACAGAACATTCGGGAATCTAGCTAACGGCTAAGCGGCCTGCCTTTGAAGCAGGAGATGAAGGTTCGAATCCTTCTTCCCGGACTCAGCAACTTAAATAAAACGGGTTGGTAGCTTAGTGGCCAAAGCAGTCGGCTGTTAACCGAAAGATCGTGGGTTCGAATCCCACCCTTCCCGCTAGATTTTATCGTCGAAGTTATTAAGGCGATGAACATGTCCTGTGAGTGTGATGGAAGCATGACTGTCTTCGAAACAGTTGGACGAGGTTCGAATCCTCGACGGGATACTTTTTATTGGTGAAGCTCAATTTCAATGCGGGATCGTTCAATGGTAGGACTCGACGCTCTGAACGTCGCAATGCTGGTTCGAATCCAGCTCTCGCATCTTTGCAATTACGAACTGAAAGTGAACGCACTGAAAATCGTAGGCAACAACTTGAATCGATAAAGGAATGGCAAGCAGATTGGCGACTGCACCCGGTTTGAACCCGGACGAGGGCAACCCTTGGGAGTTCGACTCTCCCCCGTTCCGCTTCTTACGTTTGATTACAAATACAGAGTTCATTGGAAGATATCCGAATTGGTTAGGAGCTCGCCTGGAAAGCGGGTGCGGTCGTTGATCGTTGAGGGTTCGAGTCCCTTGTCTTCCGCTGTCATTAACTGACACAAGCTGACGCAACATTTGCACATGGTCCTGTCTTCCAACGGCTTAGGATACCTGTCTTACAAACAGGAGATATTGGTTCGATTCCAATCTGGACTACTTATTAACTATCGAAGGAACTTTCAAACGAATGCCCAGATACGCCAACGGCTGAGCGGCTCGGCTTAAACCCGAGCGTCTACAGGTTCGAATCCTGTTCTGGGTACTGAGATCACAACGGGACGCTGGTCCAATGGGAAGACATCTGTTTTGCACGCAGAAAATCGGGGTTCGATTCCCCGGCGCTCCACTCGCTGTTCGGTCGTGTGTTCGACTGAACCGATGCCGTTTCCAATCTCGAACGGAACACAACCAACATGGCATGGTACGCAAACTGGTAAAGCGACGAAGCTCAAACCTTCGTGATTTTGTGGGTTCGACTCCCACCTGTGTCACTCGCTTGATACGCAAGTTTTATTAATGGGTCGGCTGAGCAATGGCGAGCTCACCCGGTTGTAACCCGGACGTTTTCGAACTGTGGCGGTTCAACTCCGTCCCGGCCCACTGTGTAGTAACAATTCAATTCAACCTTGGCTCGTTCGTCTATCGGTGCAGGATGCCAGCTTCTCAAGCTGGAGAGATGGGTTCGATTCCCATACGAGCTACTGAATTTTAACGCGAACTTTGTTCCGTTGACTTCGTCTACTCTACTGCCGTTTCCAATGGAAGCGGCAACCCAACATTGCAGACGAGCTTGGGACTCGGGCAGCTTTCATACGGCAGCTTTGTTCGGTTCAAATCCGAAGTCTGCAACTGAATATCGCGGATGGGCCAGTGCCCAATTAAGCCTCATAAGCTTGATCCGCCGGGTGCGACCCCCGGATCCGCAACTCAATCGTTTCTGAATGAACCGATTTGACTTCTCGCAAGCCGAACCTAAGCCTCTGCTTTTTGTCCATTCAACTGGAAGGTAGCCGGATACGGTTTGCCGGGCAGCACTGCTAACGCTGTAGATACCGAAAGTGTCATGAGGGTTCGAATCCCTTGCCTTCCGCTCTTGCCAAACTAGCTTTGCAAATCATTATTTGGCGGAAACATGTCCTTGGAGTGTGCCGGATTCGCACGCGACTCTGCGAAGGTCGAGGACCAGGTTCAATTCCTGGCAGGGGCACTTAAGAAACGGCGCAACCTGACGTGCACTGGCTAGGCAAGAATTTGCTGAACCACCTTGGGGTCATTGGCGGGGCCGATTAGTCGTTGGTCCAAACCCTGGAAAGGGTAGCTGAACTTGTGAGGGTCTAAGCCCATTAGATGCAAGATGGTTGCCTGCAGGTCTCGCACGTCGACAGGATTTTTGGTGATCGAGTAGGCGAAGTCATCCGTCTCGCCAAACGTGATACCTTGTTTGATTCCGCCACCGGCCATCCAGATCGAAAAACAATCCGGGTGATGGTCTCGTCCCAGTTGCTTGGATCCGTTGCGAGCTTCGTTCATTGCCGTGCGGCCAAATTCTCCACCCCACACGACTAGTGTCTCGTCCAGTAATCCGCGTTCCTGGAGATCTTCAAGTAACGCCGCGATGGGCCGATCGACTTGGCGACACTTGGCTGGCAGTTGACTTGTCAAATCGTCGTTGGAGCCGGTACCGTGCACGTCCCAACCCCAGTCGAACAGTTGCACAAACCGCACACCTTGTTCGACCAGTCGACGCGCTAACAGGCAGTTGTTGGCGAATGACTTCCCACCAATTTCTGCTCCATAGGCCTGCAACGTAGCGGCGTTCTCATGCGAGATATCCATGACTTCTGGGACGGCTGTTTGCATACGGAAAGCCAATTCGTATTGGTTGATGCGAGTCAACGTTTCGGGGTCACCGAACTGCTGACTTTCCATGCGATTTATTTCGTTAAGGGCATCCAAACTAGCGCGGCGGATATCGCGAGTCATACCTTTTGGATTGTTCGTGTACAGAATGGGTTCCGAGCCGCTACGACACTGCACACCTTGGTGAATCCCGGGCAAAAAGCCACTGCCCCACAATTGTTTTCCTCCCGAAGGAAGTTTGCCTCCCGAGACCATTACGATGAAGCCGGGAAGATTTTCATTTTCGCTACCTAAGCCATAAGTCAACCACGAGCCCATCGATGCGCCGCCGAACTGAGGCGTTCCCGTATGCAACAAAAGTTGCGCCGGCGCGTGATTGAACTGATCGGTGAACATCGATTTAATGACGCACAGTTTGTCGGCCTGTTTTGCCAAGTGAGGAAACAAGTCACTAATCCAAGTTCCGCTCTCGCCGTGTTGTTGAAAGGCGAACTGAGGTCCCAACAGTTTGGGACGTCCTTTGATAAACGCGAACTCGCGCCCCTTTAGCAGTTCCTCAGGGCAGGGCTGCAAGTGGTACTTCGCCAATTCAGGCTTGTAGTCCAGCGTCTCGTGTTGGGGTGGTGATCCAGCCATGTGCAAGTAGATCACTCGCTTGGCCTTGGCGGCGGTAGCAGCGATCAACGGCGAGTGGTGTGGCGTGGCTGCGCAAACGGACGGCGTGCCTAACAACTGAGAAAGCGCAAGCCCACCTAGGCCGACCTGACAATCTCTTAAGAAATGTCTTCTGGTGCGGAGTTGGGTTTTTCGAGTCGTCGCTTCTTGGTGAATAGGGTTCATGAAACAATGGATCAATTGGTTAGGAACTCGTCCAGGTTCAGGATGACGTTGGCTACTACGGTTAGAGCGGCTAGTTCGGCCCGTTGGTCAATCGGTGTTTCGTCAGCATGTCGTCCAATCATGTCCGAGGCCAGTTCTGGATTGTCTGAGTAGGCGGCCAGCGTTTGTTGATAAAGCGTTTCTAGTCGGATAATTTTGCGTCGGTCCGGTCGTTGTAACAAAGCGGTTTGCAGGCCCAACGCGACTTGGGCTCGTGGCGTTTCTTCTTGCTGCATTTTGACAGCCAAGCTTTGAGCCGCTTCGATAAAGCCTTGCCCATTCAATGTCATAAAGGCTTGCAATGGTGTGTTGGTGTTGATGCGACGCAGGCTGCAAACGTCGCGAGTTGCCAGGTCGAAGGTCTCCAACAGTGGGTGAGGTTGGCTGCGTCGCAAAAAGGTGTACAGTGCACGGCGATAGCGGTCTGGGCCCTGGCTGGTTTTCCAAACTCGCGATCCCGCAAAAGCGTTGGTGACTTCCTTAATTGGATTGGGTGGGAATACCGGTCGTCCGAATTGTTTGTCAGACAGTAACCCGGCGACTGCTAAGGCTTGGTCGCGAATCGTTTCAGCTGGCAAGCGTTTTCGAGGTCCACGCGCCAGCCATAGGTTGTTAGGGTCGGTCGCCTTTGCAGAAGCGTCCGTAAAATTGCTCTGTCGATACGTCGATGACATGACCAACAATTTCAGCAGCTTCTTGGTGTCCCAGCCTTGTTGTCGAAAGTCTGTGGCCAGCCAATCCAGTAGCTGCGGGTGTGTTGGCGGCACGCCTTGCGTACCAAAGTCCTCCTCGGTGACCACCAGGCCTCGACCAAACAGGCGAGCCCAATAACGATTGACGGTGACTCGTGTGGTTAGCGGGTTGGTGTCGTCGAGTATCCACTGCGCTAGCCCTAACCGATCTTGCGAGGCGTTTTGAGGAAATGTTGGAAAGGCGCGGGGAGTGGCAGCGGTAACTAATTCTTCGGGGCTGCGAAAGTCGCCGCGACGCATAACATGAGTTTGACGCGCCTCATTCTTGGGTAGTTGTTGCATGATGGGAACACGCACGGACTGGTTTCGCTGCACGATAAGTTTTGTTAGCTGGGCCTTTAGAGGCTGCAACGATCGATCCGCGAATTTCTCGGCAGGTTCGTTGACGGTGGTAAAAGAGAAATGCATTCGGCCAGCATTGCGATGGTGCCAGTTACTGTTGAAGACCAAGTCGATTCGCAAATCGCCTGCGCTTGGCAGGTTCGATTTGTCAAACGAAATCACCAATGTTCGTGTTCGTCGATAGCCTTGACGGCCATGATAGATGGCCCAACCCAAAGGTTCGTCTCGGTCGGCGATTTCTGGCCGAATAACATGCTCGGCAGTATAACCGGCTTGCGAATGATCGGCGGCGGCATAACTTAGCGCGATTGGTGTAAGCCGCGCTCCAACCTGTTTGTCATTTCGCTGGTAGACCAGCACTTGGGAAAGCACGATATTGCCTTCCCGACTGCGACCGACGTGACCATTATGTTGCGTGGACGGCAGGAATTCGATTTTTAGTCCAGTGATGTTCTGCTGTTCCGCAAGGTTGTCAAATGTGAACGAGTATGTTTCGTGATCGGGATTGATGCCCGTGGCCAAGATGGATTCATCGGGCAAAGCACGAAACTGAGTGCCATTCAGCGAGGTTGACGAGTGCGGTCTGGCAGCTCGCCAAACGGGTCGCGCTTCATCAATTTGTTGTTGAGTATCGGTGATCTGGCGATCGATTTGTTCCAAGGACTCAAGCAGCAACTGCGGAGTGAGTTCCATGGTGGGTTGCTCGTCACCTCGATCGGCATCAGCAGTTTGATTGAAGAAATCTAAAAGTTGGTAGTATTCTTTATGGCTAATGGGATCGTATTTGTGCGAATGACATTCAGCGCAACGGACCGTCAAACCCATCCAGGTATTCAGAGTCGTGCTTAGGCGGTCTTTGACGGCAATCACACGAAACTCTTCGTTATTCGTGCCACCCTCGTTGTTGTTTAAGGTGTTGCGGTGGAAGGCAGTGGCCAGTTTTTGTTGAGGCGTCGCATTGGGCAACAAGTCACCAGCCAGCATTTCAATCGTGAATTGGTCGAAGGGCATGTTGTCATTGAGCGCCCGGATCAACCAGTCTCGCCATGGCCAAATGGTGCGGTTTTCGTCGCTGGCATATCCGACCGTATCGGCATAGCGAGCCAGATCCAACCACATGGATGCCCAGTGTTCGCCGTAAGAAGGCGAGGCCAGTAACTCGTCGACTATCGATTCGTAAACGGTATCGGAAGGATCGCCAACAAATCGTCCAACCATGTCCGCAGTGGGTGGCAAGCCAGTAAGATCCAAGGCCAACCGCCGGATCAATCGTGCAGAATCAGCTTCCGGGTTAGCGGTCAACAAATTTTGGGACCAACGATTGGCCACAAAGTGATCGATGGCGTTTCGCGCCCAAGGAGTGTGTGGCGATGTCGGCAATGCGGGCTGTTCGATGGGTTGAAAGGACCAGTGAACTTCGTATTTGCTTCCTTCGGCGATCCAGCGAGTCAACAATTCAATTTGCTGGTCTGAAAGGCGTTCGCCATGTTCAGCGGGCGGCATGGGGTCGTCAAGTGAAGTGATCCTGGCTAGGAACTCGCTTTCTTCAGGAGCACCCGGCACGATCACATAGTCCGTTGCGCCAGCAAAGTTGTCTAATCGCAGATCGGCGGCACGTTCATGTTCATCCGGACCATGACAAGCCAAGCAGTGGCGAGAAAGGATTGGGCGAATCTGCCGGTTGAAGTCCACAGGTTCAGCGGTCGCTTGCTGAGCAAAAGCGTGGTCCATTGGCATGTTGAAACAGGCCAGGCACAAAACGCCTACGATATTTTGCAGCTTGAGTCGCATGACTGTATTATCGCATGGCCATCCGTCAGTTACAGCCAGTCAGGTATTATTCATCGATGCGATTTGCCAAGAAAAATCGCGTATTGCGGTTTTCTAGCGTGGCTTGCGACCAACGCTGCAACGTTTTGCTTTATCTAGCCGTTGCTAGACCGATGCAGGTGCACGTGTTTCCATTGGTCTTGCTGTTTCTCCCAAACGCGAGTCTCCTCGGAACGCAGAGTTACCGGTGATCCGTCCGAGGTCATACGTTGTTGTAGCCGCACATAACTGATGATCGCCGCATTGGACGACAACATCCTGACAAACGGGTCGCTGATCGTGGTTTGTATGGCCAAGCGGTGCGAAAGTTGGTCAAAGTAAAATTTGTGAAAGTCCATTCCAAAGACCTGGTGGTTTTTGGCTTCAGGCTCGAAGCAACTTAAGTCGGACGCGCATAGTTTTTCGTAGGTGTCCCAATCACCCTCGGCGATGCTGTCCAGTAACTGCTGCGTCAAGTCGATGATTTCTTGTTGTTCTTTGTTCACGGTTATGTCTCGGGTTGTTGCGGATTCGACAATCGCTGGTAGTCTTCGAAGGTGACTGGAAAATCATTGCGGTCGTCGCTGGCGTGCGTTTCTGAATGGACTAACTGCCATGCTTGCCAATCGATTTTTGGGAATGATGTGTCGCCGTCCAAAGTGGTGTGGACTCGGGTTAGAAAGATTTTGTCGGCGTAGGGCAGGGCTTGGCGATAAATTTCGCCACCTCCTACGACGAAAATTTGATCGTCGTTTTTAGCAATTTCAAAAGCTTGAGTTAGTGAGTTGGCGATTAAGGCCCCGTCGACCTGCAGGTCCTGTTGGCGAGTAACAATAATGGTCGTGCGACCGGGTAATAATCTGCCGATCGCTTGATAGGTCTTGCGTCCCATGATCATATGATGATTCATGGTCAGACGTTTGAATCGTTTCAAGTCGGCGGACAGGTGCCAGGGCATATCGCCGTCGCGACCAATGATTCCGTTTTCGCTTGCAGCGACGATCAACGAAATGGTCATACGGCTATGGCTGCTTTGATGTGTGGGTGTGGATCGTACCCCACGACTTCGAAGTCTTCGAACTTGAAGTCGAAGATGGAAGTCACATCTGGGTTGATTTTTAACGTGGGCAATGGGCGAGGGTCTCGCTTCAATTGCTCTTGAGCTTGTTCCAAATGATTGGAGTACAGGTGAGCGTCCCCGAAGGTATGCACGAAATCACCGGCCTGCAGATCGGTGACTTGCGCGATCATCATCGTCAACATGGCGTACGAAGCGATATTAAAAGGCACACCCAAAAACACGTCGGCGCTGCGCTGATACAGTTGGCAGCTAAGCTTGCCGTTGGCCACGTAGAACTGAAACAAACTGTGACAGGGTGGCAGCTTCATTTTGGGGATTTCGGGAACGTTCCAAGCACTGACGATGATGCGACGAGAATCAGGGTTCTGTCGGATGGTCTGCACGGCAGTTGCAATTTGGTCAATCGTTTCGCCATTTTCGCAACGCCACGAACGCCATTGGCTGCCGTAGACGGGACCAAGCTCGCCATTTTCGTCGGCCCATTCGTTCCAAATGTTGACGCCGTTGTCTTGCAGATACTTCACGTTGGTGGACCCGCTAAGGAACCACAGCAGCTCGTGAATGATTGAGCGAAGGTGAAGTTTCTTCGTCGTGACCAGCGGGAATCCTTGTTGCAGGTCGAACCGCATTTGATAGCCGAAGACGCTGCGGGTTCCGGTGCCTGTGCGGTCGGATCGGTCGGTGCCGGATTCAAGGATATGTCGAAGCAATTGATGATAGTTTTCCATATCTCGTTTTTATCGGTTGGCTTCAGGTTCGACAAGTCAGCCAACGATTTGCCGTAATTCAGGGGTTGTTTGTCGAATTCCGGTTTTGCGGGATCCGGTCGGCGACCAATTCTTGAAATAAAAACGCTGGTTTTGACGTCGCTAGCATCGGCGCCAAGCGGACAACCCGAGCCAAAACAAAACCGTTGTACAGGAAGGAAAACAAATTCCGAAACCCTCCCATAGCAAAACCAAGGATCTCGCTTTTAGCGAGTTAGACGCAGGGATCGCGTCAAGCAAAAGGTTTGACAATTTCTTTTAAGTAGCAGGGTTGCGAATGTCTTCACTGTCGATCGTTGTGCCTCGTTTAGGGGCTGATCTTCTTTTCGAGAACACACTGGCGTCGATCTTGCGATATCGCATGCCACATCATCAAGTGATTGTGGTTCAGAGCGATTTGCAAGCGGACACATATGGGCTGGAAGGAGAAGTGCAATTTGTTGAGGTTGCAGGAAAGCCAAAAATCAATGCACCTCGTTTGAATGCTTATCTCAATCAAGGGCTAAAAGTGGCCAGAGGCGACGTGATCAATGTCATTCGACCAGGAATTGAGGTGACTCATCAATGGTTCGCCCACGGAGTCCGGTACTTGTCACACGCAGAAATTGGTTCAGCAGCGACGTCGATTGCTGCAGCCAATGATCGAAACGAGATCGTTTCCTGTGGACTGCTGACGGATTTGACGATGTTGCCACGGCACGCGACCGACTCGATTCAGAGACCGTTCGCGGCCAGTATGTGGGCGGCATTCTATCGACGCGAAGTGCTGCAACTGATTGGCGAACTAGATGAATCCATCAGTGACGAATTCTGTGGATTAGACATGGGATTGAGTCTAGCCAGACTGGGTTTGAAGTGTGCGGTCATCACCGATCGAGTGTTGACGATCCAATCCGAAAAGATGTTGAAGCTAGTTCCTAGGCAACAGGCTGGGCGAGATGCACAGCGTATGGTGCAGCGGCACGCGATCGGACAGCGGCAGACTTGGGATTCAGTGGTGGCGATAGCCACGGACGGGCTGAAGTCGTTTTGGCGACCGGCACGTTGGGCTCAGGTGGCTGGACGATTTTCGGCTGGCAGCAAACAAGCCACAGATCGAGCCTTTGTGCGAGCATTGGCTCTGGCTGGGCACGATCTGGCCAGGTTGCAATCCGAAGCTGTCGATCCAAATCGGACTCGAAAAGCAGCCTAACCAGCGTGACACCACATGTAATTGCCGGAAAGGCCGTGCAGCGGCTTCAACCGATACCAGGGATCAGCGAACACACCACCGTCCAAATAGGCGGTGGTTTTTTTCTGGGTCTGGTCCTGAATCGCTACGATATTGAGGGCGAATAACCTGAATCCTTGTCGGCGATATGCAAGAGTTCGTACGGAGCAGCAACATCGTGTTGTGGTATAATCGGCTGACAGACAGCGACGGTCGAACCCTCTGGCGATCTGCCAGTCCCCTGATTTTTTTGGAGCTTTGAATGTACTTCCGCATGGCCAAACGAATGATGCTTGAAACTGACAAGCGTCTGCTGTGGAAGTTGTTTTGGAATATGGGGGTCAAAGGGCTGCGTAGTGTCCAGCGGCACAAGCGGCGTTTGAAACGTGGCGAATTTTTTCCGCCATACTTATATATCTCCATCATCAACAGCTGCAATTTGCGTTGTCAGGGTTGTTGGGTCGACGTGGCTCACAAACAACACAAGATCGAAGTCGACGCGCTGAACCGGATGATTACCGAGGCCAAAAAGGTCGGGAACTCATTCTTTGGGATCCTGGGTGGCGAGCCGTTGATGCACAAAGGGCTGTTCGACGTTTTGGAAGCCCATCCCGACGCCTACTTTCAAGTCTTCACCAATGGACACTTTATTACCGACGAGGTCGCCAAGCGGTTTCGCAAATGTGGGAACGTTACTCCGTTGATCAGCGTCGAGGGGTCCGAGGTTGTTAGTGATCAGCGTCGCGGCAAGGCAGGCGTCTTGAACGCTACGATGGAAGGCTTGCAGAATTGTTTGAACAATAAAGTGATGACCGGTGTTTGCACCAGTCTATGCCAAACCAATTACGAGGATCTGCTAACTGAAAAGTGGGTTGATCGTCTGATCGAAATGGGTGTGATGTACACGTGGTATCACATCTACCGACCGGTCGGACCAGAATCCTGTCCTGATTTAGCTTTGACGCCGCAACAACAACGCGAAGCTCGCAAGTTTGTGGTCGAAATGCGTTGTAAAAAACCAATCATCGTCATTGACGCCTACTACGATGCGGATGGAAAGGCCTTATGTCCGGCCGCCACCGGGTTTACTCACCACATCAACCCGTGGGGTGACATTGAACCGTGCCCGATTATCCAGTTCGCGACGGATTCGATTCACGACGAGCAACCTTTGGCCACCACATTTAACGAGTCCGATTTCTTAAAGGACTTTCGAGCGGTTGCTGCTGGGTCGACACGTGGCTGTATTGCCTTGGAGCGACCGGACTTGATTAACAACCTGGTGGATGCTCATGCTGCCAAGGATACCACCGCAAGAAAAACTGCTCTGGCCGAATTGCAAGCTGCCGGTCATCATCCTTCGCAGTACTCGCCGGAATTGGAACCGGTTCCTGAAAAAAGCTTAGCCTACCGGTTGGCCAAGAAGATCGCTTTCCATGACTACGGCGTTTATCAAACGCATTTCGATCCTGCGAAGTGGCAAGACCCGCGAACGGTTGAACCCTCGGCTGGCGCGACCAGCCCACCCGTCTATCAGATCGAATCGCCTAGCAAAACCTAAGAATACCGTCCCTTCCAATTGACTGGAGTGCTCGAAATGATCGCACGATCTCTTTTTACCTTTTGTGCGGTATTCCTGACCTTTCATCCGGCGATAATGTCGGCCGCTGAGGCTCAAACTAAAGAGGCGAAGCCCCGGATTGGTATCAGCCTCGATGGCATGACATCCAAGATCAGTGCGGTGGTCAAAGGAGGACCTGCTGATTCGGTGGGTATACAGGTAGGCGATGTCATCCTGTCCGCCGACGATAAATACATTCTGCAACCCGCTGATTTTAGAGTCAGTCTATACGAGCGAAAGATTGGCGAGAAAATTCGGCTGGAAGTGATGCGTGGCAATCAAATCCAATTCTTCAATGTCGAAATCATGTTGGCAGTGGCTGATGATGAAATACGAGGTCGGGATGGGCAAGTCGAACCCAAATTGGGAATCTTAAACGAATTGGCCCCCGAATTGACGCTGGATCGTTGGCATGATTTGCCCGCCGGCTTTACTCCTCGCTTAAAAGCGTTGCAAGGCAAAGTTGTTTGCCTGTTGTTGTTCCAATCTGATTGCCCGTACAGCGAACGACATGGTGTTCCTCAACTGAAAAAGATTCACGAAGAATTCAAAAACGACGACAGTATTGTCACCATGGCGGTGCACACTCCCTTCCGAAACTTCGAGGAAAATACGCATGGCGCCGCTATCAAAATGTTTCAGGAGATGGGAGTTAACGTTCCGTTGGGGCACGACGGAAGTGCCAAGCAACGCTCGAAAACGTACGACGCGTATAAGGCCTACGGGACGCCATGGATCGTGGTAATCGATCAAGAAGGAGTTGTTCGTTTCAATGATTCACGATTGCCAATCCGCGAAGCGCGCACGCTGTTCAGCCGATTGAAATCCGAAACGGCCGAGTCCTCAGCCCAAGATCACGAAGGGCACGACCATGAAAAGAAACATGGAATGCGTCCGGCACATCGGGACGGCCAGTAAACGGTTGATAGCTTTCTGCCCACTCGTGAAGCCTCAAACTTTTGCTTGTTTACTCGTCCAGGTATTTGTGAATGTTCAAGGTCTGGGCAATGGCGCCCAGGGCCATTCGTTCGTCTTTGCTGATCTTGGATCCGAAGATACCCAGGAACCCGCCCGAGGCTTCCGCGATGTGCTGGCCAATAAACAATAAGCCCATCTTGTAGAACTCGCAATGTTGCGGGTTGAGTGATTGGTCGGCTGCTTTGTTTAGTTTTTCGAGTTCAGCAATCGGATCAAATTGAACTCCGTTGCCTATCTGTTCCATGAAGTAGTTAATGCCATTGACGGCTGTTTCTGGATCCAAGGCTCGACCAAGAACGGGACACTTCGCTCCAAATTCTTCTGCGGCAGCCAATGTCTCCTTAAATGCAACGAACTCTTTTTCGTCAATATCGCCATCTGCGGCCGCGACCAACACGAAAATCAAAGAGGGGCCGCGCAACAAGTCTCGATCATGAAACATGTTGGCTGCTGAGTTTGCAGGTTGGGCCGCAGCGCTGGCC
The DNA here is from genome assembly GCA_964543985.1 of uncultured Pirellulaceae bacterium. Lineage (GTDB taxonomy): Bacteria > Planctomycetota > Planctomycetia > Pirellulales > Pirellulaceae > CAJQPP01. The sequence continues at coordinate 35,754 of CAZJBW010000002.1, forward strand.
AAAGGCGCGCCCACAATTTCATCCGTCGGAGACAATTCTAAAATCTCGTCCTCCAACGGTTCCAAGTCGTAATTCGTTGCAGGTGGCTGATGGTTGGCGATTAACTGCATGCCTTGAAAGCGTTTATCCTTTTGTGGCAGTCCCATCACACTGTTCATGATGGATTGCATCTTGGCGCTGGGTGTCATCTCGGAAACCAATTGAATGGTTACTTGTTTGCCCTGTGGGCTAAAGTCGTTTGTAAAGCGAGGCGACTTGATGTAGTTGGCGTATGCCGTGATTTTCTTTTTGAATAGTTCGTCGCGTTCAGGGCCAGAATGCCGGCCGTCATCAGTGATGACAAGTTTTACTTCGTTTGGAGTTTGTTCGGTTTCATCGATTTTTTGCAGGTCCGCAAGCATTGGGCTCTCCGTCTTGGAAGGGGTGGCCGTTCTTGGTGTGCGTTGAACGGCGTAGCACGGCTGGTGGTTTAGCTGATGTGTCCAGCATAAAGCCAAGTTTGGTTTCGTGCAAATTTTGTGAATCAGTCGATCCAGCCGACGATTCGCCACTTGTTCTGACGCCTACGAGTCAAAATCGTCTAGTTGGTCCGCCAGAATATCCAATTCGTCGCGTTGACGCATGCGTTTGTGTTTCGGTTGGCGTTTCTCAAGGCCTTGCATACCTACTGTTTGTCGCCCAGCCAATGCCAAGTGTTGATCGCGTTCATCGGCTGCCATTTCGGTCGCTGACTTGTTTTTGTCCGGGGCGCCAAAAAGTTGAGACAGGTCAATTTTTAGGCTCGAGCCAAGTTCTGCCGAGCCCGCGATGACGGGCGTTTTGTGTTGCGGAAAGATGATGGCGTTTTCTGGGCAAACGCGACTGCAGGCCGGACACCCTTTGCGACAGTTGTCGGGCTGTTCCACCAAGATGGTGTCGATCTTGTCGATGCCGTAAACGCCGAACAGGCAAAAGTCGATACACTCCAAACAGTTCGTGCATCGACTGTAATCGATAACCGGGTACCAACGTCGAGGCGTTCGTTCTTCAATGCGTTGAACGGGGTCGTCACCTTCTTGGCCGTTTGCCTGGGCAGGACTTTGCAAGCCGTTCCCGTCCGCCGCCAAGCTGGTGGTGTTGGTTGGTGATTCCAGTCGGTTCAGTTGTTCTGGAGTGGGGCCGGTTTCAGCGTGATCTTTCGATCCGTTTGCCTGGGTTGATCCGTTGGTTAATTTTGGTGAGCCAAGGTTTAGGCCAACGGTTTCGACGTTCAATTCACTGAAGATCCGTTTGGCCTCGTCGATATAGACTTCAGCCTTTTTGGCTATCTTCAAATCCAGACAGTAGATTCGCCGGTTGGCAATCTCGCGATGTTCAATAACGCGAGTCTTGTCATCTTCTTCCAGCTCCTCTTCTTCCTCATCCTCGTCGTCGTTGACCAGCAAGGTCGTGCCGACGTGACCAGTGATCTGATTGCGATCCAAGATCCAGTGGGCGGCCCGTTCGAACATCCAGCTGCAAAGAATCATGTCACCCGAGATTCCCTTGAGTGCCAACATGCCGGTACTGTCGGCTTTCAGATCGTAGAGGTTGGGAATAACGGTGACGTCAAATCCAGACTCGAACATCAAGCCTGCAATAATCCCCTCTTCTAACCGACGTTTGCCGGGGTTATTGCTTTGTCCTTGTGACAGGATGACGGAGATGCGTTTGGCCATAATTTGCTCGGAGGGAAACTGGGCTTCCATTTTAGCATTAATGGTTGCAACCCAAGCGATTTTCTTGCAGGACGGCTGCATTCCGAACGATTTAACACATACTCGCACCCAACCGGGCCCAAGTCACTCGTTCAATTGGCCCTTGATGGTCCGCTGGGTCTTCTCCCAGACGTCGTCCAGCAGGGCCACGTATTGTTCTGGCGACAGCAGACCGTCGGTCGGAGCATTCATTTCAAACAGCCAACCTTGGCCGTATTTGTCGACATTGATACCCGAAGGGTCTTCCATTAGCTGCTCATTGAACTGAGTCAGTTGGCCGGTGGTCGGAGAATACAGAGCACTTTCGGCTTTCTTGCTTTCGATGGCTCCAAATTCCTGTTTCAGATCCAACGCGACAGGAGCCTCAAATTGCCAGTCCAGAAAATAGACGTCTTGCAACAGTCGTACGGCATAGGCGGTGAACCCAAAACGGATCAAGCCATCTTCGCTGGGCTGGGCCCACATATGGTTGTCGACGTAAAGGCGATCGGTGGGAAATTCAGCACAGAATTCTCCCATCATGAATGTCAGTTCTTCAGCCATCGATTAGGTGTAACGAATTCCCTGATGGTCTGATTCAAAAAAGACGGGCAACAATGCATCAACTCGCAACAAACCTTCTCGCGTTAATTCGATCCGTTGATCGGTAATCGTAGCGAATCCGTCGTCGACATGTTGTTGCCATTGCTCGGGCCACTGCTCAACGATGTCGATTTGGAACTTGTTCTTAAAGTAGGATCGTTCCAAATAACCTTTTTTCAACAGCAGGATCATCTCTCGAACCAACAGTTGGTGTTTGGTGGGTTGCATGGCGCGACCCAACGGTAGCTTGCCGTGTTCCAACAAGTCCGACTTGTATTCGTCCATGCCGGCTTTGTTTTGGTAGTGAATCCCGGAAACGTGTCCGAAGCTGGCGATTCCAGTGGCCAACAAATCGGAACCTTGCCAAAGATTGTCACGGTAACTGAAATTGACTTTGTCTGGATCTTTAACCAGCGTGTAGCCACTGCTGATGTGGTAACCGGCGGCCATCAATTGATCGTAAGCGTAGTTCAGCCATTGACGTTTTGACTTCCAGTCGGCAACGGGGGTCTCGATCTTGTTGCCCAGAATGTCTTTTGAGTAGACCGTGTTGAAGGGCAGTTCCATTTGGTAGATCGTCACGCTGTCCGGTGATAATTCGATCGTTTTCTGGATGTTGTATTCCCAGTTCTCGGTTGATTCACCGACCATCCCCGAGATCAGATCGATATTCACGTTTGGAAAGTCAGCCGTTTGGATCCAGTCCCACGCTTGATAAACCTGTTTGGACAGGTGGGCACGTCCGTTTTCTTCCAAGATGGAGTCCGTAAAGTTCTCGACGCCCAAGCTCAGTCGCGTGATTCCCAGTTCGCGGAGCGTCTTCACTTTGTTCTCTTGCAGAGTGCCCGGTTCGCATTCGAAAGTAACTTCTTCAGCTCGATCCCAGTTGATGTTGGCACGCAGGCGATCGACCAGAGACGTCAATTGGCGAGAACTCAAATAGGACGGCGTGCCACCACCAAAATAGACAAAACGAAACGGGCGGTCGCCCATCACGGGTTGTTGGCTAACCAGTTCGATTTCGCGACACAGCGCGGAAACGTAGTGTTCAATCTCTTTGGCATTCACATCGGTGAATACTTTGAAGTAGCAAAACTTGCAACGCTTTCGGCAAAACGGAATGTGCAGATAAAGGCCTAGCGGCACGTCGGTTGGCGGCTTGGCCATGACCTGTTCAACCAGATCGACGCGTTCCTTTTCCCAAAGCGAGAAAGGGGGATAGTTGGAGATAAAGTAACTGCCAACTTCAGTTTTTGTCGATTCAGTCATGCGTTAATTCCGGATCCGGGCGTTCGAGTGCGAGGTCACTCCTTGCCTAGACAATAAACCACGCCTCGATTTGTGGCAACGATTATCCGTCCTTCGACGGCGGCCGGCGAACCTACGATCTTGCCGTTTAGTTCACGTTCCGACACTTTTTCTCCGTTTTCAAGGTTCAGCACATACATTCGACGATCGTCAGAACCAATGTAGACTCGCGATTTTGTCACGATCGGCGACGAATCGATCGGCCCACGCGCCTCGAATTCCCAGTTCACATTTCCGCTATCGGGGTGCAGTGAAATAACTTTGCGGCTACGCGTCCCAAAGACGATATGTTTGTCATGGATCGCAGGATTGCTGCGAGTTGACGAAGATGCCGACTCGTCGTGAAAGTTCCACAGGACTTTGGAGGTTTTCCAATCCACGGCATAGAACCCGGCTTGTTCCGTGCCAAAGAAAACGCGGTCGCCCTGAACGGCTGGTGTTACGCCAGTAGGCGAGTCGATAGGAACGCCACCGGCTGTCTTTCCAGTATCCAAATTGACAATGTGAAGGACTCCATCACAACCAGCGACAAAGGCGCGGTTTTCGACGATCGTTGGCGAGCAGCGGATTTGATCATCAATTTGATGTTCCCAAACCAGTTCGCCAGTGTCTTGTTTTAGGCAGTAAAGCTTTGAGTCTTCCGAACCGTAGATCACGGTGTCTTTATAAAAATTGGCGCCCGCATCGATCGTGGCGCCCGATTCATGTTTCCAGAGTTGTTCGCCCGTCTTAGCGCTCAGGCAGTAAAAGTATCCGTCCAAATTTCCCGCGAAGACGCGATCATCCTTAACCGCTGCGCCTGCGTAAAACCCAATGTCTGTTTTGAACTCCCATTTCTTTTCACCCGTCTTTAAATCGAGTGCGAAGATCGAGCTGTCCAGATCGCCGATGTAAACGATGCCGTCGACAATCGCTGCGGTGCTTTCGAACGCGCCATTGTCAACTTTGAATTGCCACAACACATCCAATTGATCGGGCAAATCAACATCCACAAATCCAGTACCCAAGGCGTTGCCTCGAAAGACCGGCCACTGAAATTCTGTTTGGGCCAAGCTGGTGAAGTGCCCTAAACCAGACAACAAGATCGTTAGACAGGCGAAGCGGATGACCGTTTGGCGATATACACCAAAGTGACTTAATCCAAAGCGGCACGACCGAATATCAAAATGCATTTTCATAGATACTCTCCAGTGATTCAGAATCGACGGGGCGAGGATTGAATTTGCCAGTCCACTGCTGAGTGGCACCTGCGGCTAACTGTACGATCTGTTCCCGCTGAACGCCGCATCCTTGCAGGTTATTTTGTAGGCCAGCTTCACTGACCATTCGTTCGACAAACTCAGCGATTCCCGCGGCACCACTGCCTAATTCGGGTGCAGACGGGGCGCCCTGGGCAACAACGACCAGTTCTTCGTACCAGTCATTGAACTTCTGGCCATTGAAACGGATCACATGGGGCAGCATCAGTCCAACGGCCTGCCCATGAGCCGTTCCGTAGGTGGCCGTTAGCGGATTGGCCAGTGCGTGAGCTGCGCCCAGCATCGAATTTTCAATGGCCAACCCTGAATAGGCTGCGCCCAAAAGCATGCCGGCACGTGCTTCCAGGTTGTTTGGTTCGGCCAAGACGGTCAGGAAGTTCGCAGCGACCAATCGCCAGGCCTCGCGACTGAACATCATCGAGGCAGGATTGCGAGGCTTGGTGACCCACGTTTCCAAGGCATGCGAAACGGCGTCGATACCGGTTAGCGCCGTGACCTGTGCGGGTTGAGTCAATGTTAACTTGGGATCTAACAGAGCGATTACGCAGCTGGCCTTTTTATCTCCGCACGCCATCTTCACATGACTCTCGGCGTCTGAGATCAATGCGAACGATTGCATTTCGCTACCCGTTCCTGCCGTGGTTGGTACGGCAATCATTGGCAGCATGGGTTTGGTGGCTTTGTCGACACCGTGATAGTCCTTCATCTGGCCACCGCACGAGTGAATAAAGTTCACTCCTTTGGCGCAGTCCATTGAGCTACCGCCGCCCAGGCCGACTAACAAATCGGGTTGAAAATCTTTGGCGAACGCGACACCATTGGCGACGTCATCCGTGGTGGGATTTTCACGAGCACCATCGAACAGCGCTGGTTCCAAGCCGGCCGCCCGCAACGATTCCACGCCTCGCGCAGGGTGTCCCGTCGCGATCACGCCCGGATCGGAAACGACCATGACTCGTTTAACATTCAGGTCTGCAGCCAGCTGACCCAGTTGATCGATCGAATCGTTCCCAAACACTACTCTGGTACGCACGTTCAAATTGAACGGTATCAGACTGGAATCGCGGTTGATGTCCAGATTGGTTTCCAACGCTCGCGTGCCGCTCATGAAGTCACTGCCATTTGACGAGTTGTTTGGTAGGCTCGAGATCGGAATAGGAAGTCGATCAGGTTGCCTTCGTGAGGTTGTAACCAGTTCAATCGGTTGGTTGGTATCGGGCCGATGTTCAATCGATCGATGTTTGTCGCTTGTCCCAGTTCGTCGATCCAGTCATCGTTTTCGGTAATGGCTGTGCCAACGAGAGTGTATCCGATTTTCTTGATCATCTGTTCTTGTGAGCATTCGACCACAGATACAAACGGGAACATGTACTCTTTCGTGGCGACCTGGCGATCAGGCGAATCGCAGTGCAGTACGATAGGTCGCAAATAGGAACAGCGCTGGTGTTCCACCAATCGCTCACCGTGACCGGCCGTCATGTCGGTCACGCCATCTTCTTTGACGTCCTCTTGGATCGCATTCAAAACCGCTGGCCCGACACCGGGTACCGTGAACGCAGCTAACGCCGATTCGGGATCCTCAGGCGGAAGCACCTCGGTGTGGCCGATTCGTTCGGCAATGGCTGCGGCGATTTCCTTGGTATGGCGAGGGGCAAAGATGCTACTGGCGTTGATGCAGCTGCGTCCGCCATTAATAAAGACACTTTCCACCATCACATCCAGGAACTCTTCCCAACGATCAACGACGTCTTCGCCGATCAACAGTTTGGAAAAGCCGGGGCCGTGAACTTGCACTCCGGGATTACCGGCATACAAGTCGATCGTTTTTTGCCCACCAAAGATCATGGCTCGTTTGGTACCCGTCAAAATGGCTCCACCAACATCGTGTCCACCTGGATACAGCCCAATGACTTCTTCGGGAATTCCAGCTTTGGCGAAAGCAGACGCCACGCGGTAGGCAGTCCACGGTTCTTGAGAACCGGGCTTGAGCATCAGCCCCATTTGTAACGGGATCACGGGTAACCACAGAGTATGAACACCGGGCGAATTGGAAGGCAACACGGCACCCAAAATGGGAGTTTGCGCTTGGTAGCTAACGACCACGCCTCGCGATTCAACACCGTAACCGCGAGTCAATATTTCGGGGTCCAAGCCACGTGTCAACGCATCCAGAATCTCGGGCATGTTCCGCAACACAAAGCAGTTCTTCTGCATGTTGGCGCGGCACATGTGTTGTGGCAGCCCGGTGGTTGCGGATTGGTGGTAAACGAAATCGTCTGGCGATTGGCTACCATCACCTAAGGGCAACGTCTCGTTCTCGAAAAGATCCGCAGCCACTGCGACTTTTTCCATCAATTCGCTGCAAGTGAATTGACGCAGTGCTGATCGCGCGTTGCCAGCCTTACGTAAATCGCGAGTCACCAAACCGCCATTGGCTTGCGACACTTTGGCAATTGGATCGCCCGTCAAAAAATGAACGACGTCTTCGGTTTCTAGAGATTCGTAAGGTTTGCCCCAACGAATGACTGGGATATTGATCATGCTGTTTTTTAGTTTCCGAGGGTCTAGTATACGCCAACGGTGGTCGACGATTGGAATTCGTGATAGGGTCGCACACCGCTGACTCCATCCCAAGGATAGGTCTCGAAGGGACGTTCGCGTTCTCCTTCGTCTCGCTCAAGGAATCCAGGAATGAAAAACTCTTTGGTCAGCGTTGTCAGTTTGACGCGACCCGTTTCTCCGTAGCCGACCAACTGCATGGGGTCTTCAAAACTGACAACTTCGGTGACCGCGCGAGGTTGCGGGGCATAATAGGAGATCTTGTATTTTTCTTCCGCAGTAACCGGTTTGCTGCAGGCCAATCCCATTAAAGTATTTCCGTAGGTGGGCGTCATATAGATGCCACTTTCTTCGGGAGGCCCGCCAAGCAATTCTTCAACGGCATAGCGAGTCCACTGCGGAGTAAATTCGGTTCCACCAGAAAAGATGCCAGTCACTCCTAACTCTTTCAAGCTAGTGCCACGATCTTCCAAAGCGATACACAGGTTGTCCAGCAGTTTCGGCGTGGCGAACAAACACTTGATATCATGACCTGCCGTTAGAATCGTGATCGCCTGATCGATGCAATGATTTTTGTATTCTTCCAGATGTTCCATCCAGCCTTTTTTGATCAGCTTGACTACCCAACGTGGATCCAAGTCGATGCAAAAGCATATGCCGCCGCGGAACTGGCATAGGTGTTCGACGGCCAAACGCAAACGACGTGGACCGGACGGCCCCAGCATTAGCCAGTTACCGTTACGCGGGAAGTACTGGTCAGGCAACGTCTCGCTAAACATCTCGTAGTCGATGCGAAAGTCATCGACGACGACTCGGCTTTTAGGGACGCCGGTCGTTCCGCCGGTTTCAAAAACGTAGGTCGGTCGGTCCGCGTAGGCTTTGGGACGCCAGCGCTGGACGGGTCCGCCTCGCAACCATTCGTCCTCGAACAGCGGGAATTTTTGCAGGTCCTCGTAACATTTGACCTCTTTCAGCGGATCGAAGTTCAGTTCTGACTTCTTCTGTAGCCAGAAGGGACAACCGGTTTCGTCGCTAAAATGCCACTGAACGATTTCCACTGTGTGGGCATCCAGACGCTGTTTGGCTTGTTTAGCGAGCGTATCAATATCCACATTCGTGACAGACATTCTGTAATCCTGTGACTGGGGCGGCAAAAACGGAGTGAGAAAAATCGTCTGTTGGTTGCCACCGATTTGGGAAACTTGCGGAAGTCAGTTTAACCGACATTTCGCAGTTTCCATAACCACTAACGGGTTCATCTTTGGAACTGGCCTGTGGCTAGGGTTAAAGCTGTGAGGCTTTCGCGTCTGAACGTCCCCGGGCATTGCCGATCCGTAGAGCTGAAAAATTCAATTAGTTTCAGCGGTTCCGTCGCCGAATTTGGGGCGGTTCAGGTGCCGGTGCAGGTAGCTGGCCCGTTCGCGGTTGCGATGAGCCGAATCGGTTTGGCCGCCGCGAAGTTTTTGCAGGTGGGCGGGCTGAGTTTGAATGAACAGTTTATTAATCGTGGGAATCTCCAAATCACCGATCAGCCCCAAATTGATTCCCATGCGGACTTTGGACAGCAAGTGCATAGTCTCTTCACTTGAGATTTGCTGAGCGTTCTGCAGGGTTCCGTAGGCTCGGCTGACTTGATCGTGCAAATCATGGTTGCCAGATTTGTCTTTGACGAGTGCTTCGCGAGCTTTTCGCTCGTACAAAATGACCGTCGGAACCGTCGCCCCGACATGGTCAATCAATTCGGCTTCCGTTTTGCCGAGAGTGACTTGGTTGCTGATTTGATAAAAGTCACCCATGGCCTGCGAACCCTCGCCGTACAAACCTCGCACGGTCAGGTTGATTTTTTGCAAGCTGTTGAAGACTTTGTCGATCTGTCCGGTCAGGACCAAGGCGGGAAGATGCATCATCACGCTGACTCGCATACCCGTGCCCACGTTGGTGGGGCAGGCGGTCAAGTAGCCCATCGTCGGATGGCAGGCGAAATTCAAATGGCTTTCGACCAGGTCGTCGACATCATTGATTTGCTCCCAAGCCTTTTCCAGATCCAGGCCACTCTTCATGACCTGCAGCCGTAAATGATCCTCTTCGTTGACCATCAGACTGATTTTTTCTTGTTCGTCGATGGCGACGGCGCGAGCACCATCAGCATCAGCCAATTCACGGCTAATCAATTGACGTTCAACCAGCAACTGTCGGTCCAAACCGTCAAGATCGGCAACGTCTATAAAGGTGAAATCGCTAAGCCGCTGTTCGCCCGACAGACGTTCGCGAACCAACGCTTCGATGTTGACTCGATCAAAGTCATTGCAACGTCGAATGAATGGGTACTCGGCAAGGTTCCGAGCCAGCCGAATCCGACTGCTCATCACGATATCTGATTCTGGGCCGGAACCGCGAAGCCACTCGCCACAACGGTCGGCCATCTTGTCAAAAATCATCAACCTGACTCCGCTTCGATCGACTTTATTTGATCACGCAACTGAGAGGCTCGTTCGTAGTCTTCGCAGTCTACCGCCTCTTTCATTTCACGTCGCAATTTTATGAGTTCAGTACGTGGTTGGGTATCGTGGTCGCCATTTGCTGGTCGCTTGCCTAAATGTTCCGTGTTTCCGTGCACGTTATTTAATAGGGGTTCCAATTCCGTCTGAAAGTAGATGTAGTCGTTGGGGCAGCCCAATCGCCCACCTTGCCGAAATTCGTAAAACGAGATTCCGCAAACAGGGCACTGCTTGTCGTCCAACTCTGCTAGCTCTTCGGCAGTTTGGCCGATCTTCAGCTGCTTGGAAATGATGTTCGAAACGACAGGTGCTTCCTGCTTAGTTTCAGGTTGCAGGTAATCCCGTGCGCACTCGGCGCAAAGATGCAGTGCCATCAGGCCTTCGCCAGTTAAATCGGTAATGTGAAACGTGGCGGGCTTGTCGCACTGTTGGCACTTCATCGGCAAAACTCGAAACGGAAATTTCGAGCCAGTTTGAGAGGGTATTGTTGGGGTTCCCGTCGGAACAGTCCCCGTTATTTGCGCAGATTGAATCGGTGGGTGGATTCTATCCCGGTGCCCAAGGGTGTCAAGATTAACAGCAATTGGCGGCAAAGACGATTGGTTGCCTGGATCACAAGCTGTTTTTGCTCGCAAGTAAACGCATGTCCGGAAAGCTTGGTGATTGGTTTGAAAACTATCGATTTTTTCGTGTAGGATTTGCGTGCCCAAGTTCGGGGCGTCCAATATCAGACATCTTGTCAAAACTGGACGTCAAACTTTGCCGATAGGTTTAGTAGACCCATTTGGCCCGGACCAAAAAGGTCTTTCGAAGATGGTCGCTATCCAAAGGTTGGCCGCCCGCGATTCTTGCACAACGCCGCAAAGGAGTCTGCTTATGAACTCGTCGACATTTCTTGCTTCCAGTGTCTCGGAAACGGTTCTTTCAACACCTTCCATCGATCGAGCTTTGGCGGCGTTCTCGAATTCGTTTACTCCGAATCGGATCACTTTGGATCAGCAAACGGGGGAAGTCTTAATCAATGCAACTCACGCCGATAACACGTCCACGGTTACTCAACCGAATACTCAAACCATTCGTGTCGAATTGGTTGGTATCGAAACCAAAGATTTTGATATCTCTGATGTGCAATCCATTCGTTTTCTAGGTCGCAACGGAAACGATACATTTAGGAATTCGACCGCGGTACCAACCGAGGCTTTCGGAGGCCTAGGCGACGATGTGTTGTTTACTGGCAGCGGCGACGATCGATTGATTGGTGGGCCCGGCAATGATCGGCTGGAGGCAGGTGCTGGTGACGATGTGCTGGTGGGTGAATCGGGCAACGATCGACTGTTCGGTGGATCGGGCGCCGACCTGCTTTCAGGAGGCAATGGCAACGATTCTCAAAATGGCGGTGATGGCAACGACGATATCGCTGGAGACAACGGCGACGATGTTTTGATCGGCGGCGATGGCAACGACAATTTGTATGGTTGGTTTGGCAATGACACTTTGTTCGGGCAAGACGGCGCTGACAATCTGTATGGCAACGCAGGTCTAGACACTCTGGATGGCGGAACCGGCAACGATCGTTTGTTCGGAGGCTCCGAGGACGATACGTTGCAGGGCGGATCGGGCGAGGATTTTGTCTCCGGGGAACTCGGCAACGACGACTTGCGTTCGTGGGGTGCCGCTTCCATTTTACTTGGAGGTCACGGTGACGATACGATTCAAGGGTCGAATTTCGATGACACGTTAATAGGTGGGGCCGGCAATGACGTGATTCACGGACGTGCTGGTAACGATCACGTCGAAGGATCGGCTGGTGATGACCAACTGTTCGGAGACTCTGGCAACGACGAAATTCATGGAGGCAATGGCAACGACATTATCGGTGGCAATGCCGGCAACGATCTGCTGTTCGGGCACTCGGGTGCTGATCAACTGGACGGCGGTAATGGCAGAGACTATCTGCGAGGTGGCAATGCTCAAGATACTCTGTTCGGTGGTGTCGATGGGCAAGTGGACCAACTGTTTGGCGATAGTGGGCAGGACCATATTCTTTACTTTCAGCAAGACGACCAGGGAACCGACCGCAGCGATCTGCGATTGCAGTTCGTGAACCGTACGAGCAATTGGACGACAGAAGAAATTTTTGCCATCAATGAAGGCATGCAGTGGCTGCATTCGGCCGCTGGAAATAACAGCTTGGTGACGGATCGAATCGTGGGGCAGGATTTGCAACTGGAGAAATATCGTCAGTTGGAAGGTGGCGCTGCGGCACTGAACTACATGAGGTACTCAGGGCCGTTGAACGATTTGACGTACGAGCGACAAATTCGGTTTGCCGATTGGGACGAATCAGTAGACGCTGAAAATCACTGGCGAAGTGTCGCCTTCGTGCACGAGGTCGCTCACAACTTTGATAACGATTTCGAATTGACGGCCACGCCCGGTGTTAGCGAGCAGGATTGGAATGCGTTCCTGTCAATTAGCTTGTGGCGCGAAACAAGAACCAATTCCAATTTCATCTTGAGTGACGATGGGCAATGGTACTATCACCAAAGTGCTGAATTCTATCGCAGTTACAGTACAACCAATCCGGCCGAAGATTGGGCAACGGCGTGGGAGTTGTATTTCGATCCGACGGCTGACAAACCAGCTGCCTCGACGAATCTCGGTCGCAAGGTCGCTGCGGTTGCCAATTTCGTCGATAAGATCAGTTGATCGACAACTTAACGGTTAATTGATGATTGATGTCCTAACGACTGATGTCCGATAGGCTAATGGCGTGGTTCGTCCGAACTTGGCCCTTCAGGTCGACAATGTTCATTGAGATCGTTGGATCGGTGGCTTTCCAATCGATGTCTATCATACCGAAGTGATTGTCACGGATGACTTCGCCTACCCGATGCTGGTTAGGTTCAACGTTGTGCCAATCTTCTGTCAGTCCGCTGGCGGTTACATCGTAAACGTCATACAGGTCGTCGGGTTGGCGTTTGGAAATTTCGCCCCAGTGGACGTCTCCCGAAATGAACATTACCCCGTTGGCCTGCGTGTCACGGATCAACTGGAACATCTTTTGTTGTTGGTGGGGCAGATTGGTCCACGATTCCCAGCCATTGTATTGATGACCGAACTGGATTGACGTGCAAATGATTCTTAAGTCAGCAGGTCGACGCAATTCCGTTTCCAGCCAAGTCCATTGTGCTGGACCTAAAAACGATTTTGTCGCGTCTGGGTCGGGACGGTATTCGTTTTTGAAAGCAGCGTTCTTTTCCGCTTGCGAGTTCCGCAGTAACGGATCGCGAAATGTGCGAGTGTCCAGCAAGATCACTTGCAAGGTGCGGTCGCCCGAGTTGAAAAAGTGCGATCCGTAGATGCCCGCGTGTTGTCGACGCGGGCTATCTTCGGGCACTTGCCAGAAATCCATAAAGATCTGTTTGGACTCGGCCTTGAATTCGTACTCTTTACCAGCGTCGTTCCAACCGTAGTCGTGATCGTCCCAGACACTCAGCAGTGGCACGTTGGCCCGCAGTTTTTGAAACTCGGGTTTCGCTCCCAGTTGATCGTATTTGGCTTGAAGAACAGCCATGTCCTTGGTGTCACCATAAATGTTGTCACCAAGGTAGATGAATAGATCCGGTTGCTTTTGAACAATCGTTTCCAAAATGGGCTGCGGTTTATTTTGGTTGCAGCACGAACCGAAGGCGATTCGTGCTGGTAACGATTCACGGTTCGCTAATTTTTTTTAGAGCCGCTGCCACTGCCGCTACCTTCTTTATCGCCACTGCCATCCGTCGTTTCAGTACCGTCGTTCAAAAACTGTTGCAGGAACGGAGTGACCGCATCCCAGTAACTTTGGTTGTCGTCGAACCGTTGCCACAGTGCTCGTGATCCGTGATTACCTTTTGAAGACGGCAGAAACTTTACTTTGCTTTCCTGGTCGATTGCATCAAAGATGGCGGACCAATTTCGGTACTCGTCTTTTGCTGACGTCACGAAGGCTGGCACAGCGATGTTTTTTGCCGAACTGGCGATCCAGTCGCTAGGTTTTTGAAAGCTGCCAAAATATTCGCCGGGTGCGAACGACAAAACTCCGTCGATCAATTCGGGTTGTTGGCCGGCAATTCTCAAGGCCAAGGCGGAACTGTAACTGCTGCCCCACAGGATGACTTTGCCTTCTGCCATTCCAGCTTCACGGACATGATTGATGGCTGCCACCATATCTTGCTCGGCAGAAACGTAGCCAGTGTCCTTGCCAGCTGATGTGGCTGCGGCTGCTGTGGCGTTTTCAACGTTGTTGACTGCCTTGCCAGATCGTTGATCGATGGCCAAGCAGTTGAAGCCCATAGTATTTAACTTCGGAGCAATCTCGCGGTACTCGCCACGCGACCAACCGGCTTGGTGACACAAAACAATCATTGGACGACTAGCGTCTTGTCCGGGCTGGTAAAGATCTGCCGTGACTTTCAAGCCGTCAAGCGAATCGAACGTTACTGTTTTGAATGAGTCGCCTTGGCCAAATACAGCAGACGATAAACACAGAAAGCCAGTAAACAGGCTGAGGGTCAAAAGGTTTTTCATAGTTGTTTTCAATTGAGTTTAATTTGATGGTATTTTCGAGTGCCAACTGTGATGGCCCTCGGTCTAAATAATTCATACGAATCCGACCGATATACGATCCGACATTTTTTTCAACCGCCGAAACGACGGTTGGTTACTCGTCCCAAAGTTCGGCGACCGTGTAAGGGCCGCCTTCCATTTCCCAAAACGTTCCATCGACGAATCGGTAACGCTGATCCAATTGGCCAATCTGATTCATTTGATCTTCAGATAGTTGTAGATCGGCGGCGGCCAGGTTTTGTTTTTGCCTTTCGATGTCGCCCGACTTGGGAATAGGGATCGTGCCCCGTTGGATGGCCCAGCCAAGTATGACTTGAGCGGGCGTCGAATTCAGTTCGGAGGCCAACGTTTGAATCGTCGAGTCGTTAAAAAGATTGGGCTCGTTTTGCCGTTTCATACCATCTGGTCGATCGCCCGATCCCAAGGGCGAGTACGCAGTGAAGGCGATGTTTTGGCTTTGGCAATAATCGAAAAGCGACGTTTGCTGAAGAAACGGGTGAGATTCGACTTGGTTGCAGGCGGGTGCTCGGCCAGTTTCGTCGATCAAATGTTGCAACTTTTTCTGACTGAAGTTCGAGACACCGATGTTGCGACAGAGCCCCTGGTCGACGCAACGTTGCATTGCATTCCAAGTTTCAATCAGCGGAACCTCGTCCAAGGGCGAAAACTCTGCTGCCGACGAGGGTCTGGCAACGCCGTGTTTCTGAGCCACGGGCCAATGGACCAAATAAAGATCTAAGTAATCCAGTTGCAGTTTCTGAAGTGATTCCTTGCAACCCTCGATAACGTGCTGCTCGCGATGCCGATCGTTCCACAGTTTGGAAGTGATCCACAATTCGTCGCGGCTAACAACTTTCTGTTCCAAGCACTCGTTGATCGCGCGACCAACGTCCTCTTCATTCTCATAAATCCAGGCACAATCAATGTGACGATAGCCGGCTTGAATCGCTGTATTGACAGCCGTGTAGCCAACTCCGTCCGCCATCTTCCATGTGCCTAATCCAAGAGCGGGCATCTGGTCGCCGCTGGCCAATTCAATGTGTTTCATTTCGGTATATTTGTTGCAAGGGCTATTTCCGCGTGCCGCGAAAACGTTGATTTCGAAAAACGAAAGTTTAAGCCACCCCCTCGTTTGTTACAAACAGGCACCAACATAGGACGACAGAGTCGCTAGTTTGCATTTGGAATATCGACATAGTAGTCTTGCAGCTGGCCTTTTGTGTAAAACCGGACAAACGATAGCTGCTGTGGAAGTCGTCCAAGCAACTGGCCTCGTTTTCAAGGTTGGCTGGAAACTAGGAATTCAAAAATTGTCGATAGGATTTGAGGCACTGCACCCTATTTGCACCAGTGAAAAAGTGAGTATCGGGCGGAGATTTTGGTCGATGAATGCTTCAAGTGTTTTGCTGAGTTGCTTGCTCGTTTGTGCGTTGTTGGTTCCCACCGAATGGTTGTGGTCCGAAGAGCAGCGTCCGAATGTGCTGCTGATTTGTGTGGATGACTTGCGACCGGAATTGGCCTGCTATGGAGCAGCCCATGTGCAATCGCCTGCCATTGACGCGCTGGCCAGTCGGGGCGTTTTGTTTGCTCGGCATTACGTTCAGGCGCCGACCTGCGGTGCCTCGCGGTTTGCATTGCTGACAGGCAACTACGGTCCAGCAGGTAACGGAGCACTCTTTCAACGGGCCAAACAGATGGCAGCCGGTCGTACGATATCGCCAAGCATGCCCGCGTGGTTTCGCGAAAACGGGTATCAGACGACGTCCATCGGAAAGGTATCGCACCATCCAGGTGGTTTGGGCGGAGCGGATTGGAATGATCCCGAACAGGTCGAGCTGCCTGAAGCTTGGGTAAGCAGTCACGCGCCGGCCGGTCTGTGGCAACATCCACACGGTTGGATGCATGGGTTGGCCAATGGCCAGATTCGTACGAACCCCGGGCAAATGGATATCTTGCAAGCAACCCAAGGCGACGACAGCATTTATCCTGACGGCTTGGTGACCTCGGCGGCCATCCAATCGATCCAAGATTGGGATCAAGATACGCCACAGTTTTTGGCCGTCGGTTTCTTGAGACCGCACTTGCCGTTCGGCGCGCCCGAAAAATATTTGCAGCTTTATCGTGATACGGAACTTCCTGATATTGCTTGGCCAACGAAACCCACAGGGCGAACAACCTGGCATCGATCTGGCGAATTCATGAAGTATCAGCGGTGGGGTTTGGACCCTCGCCAAGACGCCGAGTTTGCGGACCGAGTTCGGCGTCACTACCTGGCTTGCGTTTCTTATGTTGATACGCAGATTGGTTTGTTGATCCAAGAGCTAAAAAAATCTGAGCAGGATCAAAACACGATCATCGTCTTGTGGGGCGATCACGGTTGGCACTTAGGCGAGCATGCGATTTGGGGCAAGCATTCGCTGTTTGAGGAATCGCTGCACAGTCCTTTGATTGTTGTTGATCCGAGACGATCGGAATCGGCAGTCGTTGTGGATGAGGTTGTTGAGACCATTGATTTGTTTCCGACTCTGTGCGAACTGTCTGGGTTGACGATTCCAGAAGGTTTGAACGGCCAGACTCTGACAGCTCTATCGAATTCACAGACCAAAGATCCCATCGATCCCATGGCGGTCTCTTATCATGGCACTGCCTGCACGATTCGAGATGGTGATTTCCGATTGATCCATCACAATGATGGATTTGTCGAACTTTACGATCACCGCCAGGCGACACGGGAAACCGAAAATGTGGCTGAGCAGAACCCGGATGTGGTCCAGCGGCTGTCCGAAAAACTGTTTACTGCTTTGCCCGATCGACGGCCCAAATAGTTCACCGTTGGTTGTTTATCCGTGCCGCAGCGCCGGAACAATGTCGGCGCGAGAGGCATGCAATGCGGGGAAAAAACCGGCCACCAGACCTGTTGCAGCGGCCACCAGAAATCCGCGAATCGCCAGCGCGGGTGTGGCGGTAAAGGCGATCGTAACAGCCTCGGCACCGACAGCCAGTCCACTAAATCTCAGGATCACCATGGCGCTGGCAATTCCGATGATGCCACCCAACATCGCCAGCAGGATACTTTCAATCAGAACCATGCTGAACACGTGTGGACTGGAATAGCCGATGGTTTGCAGGACCGCATGTTCTTTGATGCGGTCTTGTACGGACATGACCGTCGTGGTGGCGACCAGTGCCAGGACCAAGCCGACGCAAGCGAATCCTAAGAAGTTGGACAGTTGGATCATTTGAGTCAAATCGCCTAACGCTCGCGCTTGAAAGACTCCTTTGGGTCGAGTGTCCGTTTCCACCGGGCCCGCCTTAAAAGTATTGTCGATGGTTTGGCATATTTGATCGGCATCGGCGTTCTGATCCAAAAGAACTTCCAGCTGGGTCACCGTGCCGACTAGATTCATGCCTTTGTTGCGTTGCAAGAAATCTAGGTGTGAATAAATGTAGTTTTCTTCGGCTGGGTCATCGGCTGAATAAATGCCGGCGATGTCCACGTTGATGTCACCGATTGAAAACTTATCACCGATTTGAATGTTGCGTCTTTTAGCTACGGCTTGACCAATGACGGCCGACGATTGATGTTGTTCAAATTCACTCCAAGTACCCGCAATCAATTGGAAATCGCTACGAGCATTCCGCAACTTTTCGGGTGGCACACCATAGAACACCACGATATCCAAACTGGCACGGCAGTTGTTAGTGAACACTTGGATTGGCACCACATCTTTGACACCTGACAGTTTTTGAATTTTTTCCGAATAGTCTTGCGGCAGATGGCTGGTCGCAGGGCAAAACTTATTAGCTTGAAAAGCCACGAGTGTGCGTTTGTTGGATTGGCGTCGTTGCAAGTCCTGCATACCTTCTTGCACGGACCCGACAAAACAAAAAACGAACAAACCAACGGCCGTACCAAGCACCGTCAAGGCGGTGCGTGAGCGGTGTCGCCAGAGTGTTTTCAAGATGTACGGTAGTGTGTTCATGGGTGGTTTAAGTTTAGTTCAATTGGAGATCGTTGCGGGCTGTTCCAACAGTTTGCCGCGATCCAATAGCAGTTGTCGCTGCGCGATCCCTGCGGCTTGGGCATCGTGAGTCACCATCAGCAGTGTCGTGTCTAACTTCGTATTGATGAGTGTTAGGACGTCCAAGATTTGTAACGAGGTATCTGGATCCAGGTCACCCGTCGGTTCGTCCGCGACAACGACTTTGGGATTTGCTACGATGGCTCGCGCGATTCCTACTCGTTGCTCCTGCCCGCCTGACATTTGCCTGGGGTAATGGTTGGCGCGGTCCAAAAGATCGACTGACGCCAGTGCAATTTCGACTCGTTTGCGCCGTTCCGCTCGGCTCATCTTAAGCAACAGCAACGGCATCTCGACGTTTTCGGCAGCCGTTAGTACTGGAATGAGATTGTGAGTTTGGAAGATGTAGCCGATGTTAGCCGCTCGCCATTTAGCCAACTTGCCACGAGACAGGTTGGTGATATCGATTCCGTCAACCAAAATTTGTCCATGGTCGGGGCGGTCGATACTGGCAATCAAATTCAACAGAGTGGATTTACCTGTTCCGCTGGCACCCATCAACGATACGAACTGGCAGCGATCAATATCCAACGAGACATCGTCCAATGGAGTAATGGTTTCGCCACCTTTGTGGTATCGTTTGGTGACGTTTCTAATTTCGACAAGAGGCATAGGTGTGTCGTTTCTAATCGATTCGTTTTTTAGCGGACGTGCGGTTTTTGCCTGGTCACGGTTCGATGATGGCGATACGAGATCCGTCGTTTAGTTGATCGTGTCCGCTGGCAATCAACCGTGACGTCAGATCCAAGCCGCTGACAACCTCAAGCAGTTTTGAATCACCGCTATTTTCTGTTTGGATACCGATGAAACGAGCTCGATTTTTCGCTCGGTCGGCGACCCAAACCCCTGGGACTCCGTCACGCTCAGTCAGCAGTTCACGAGGTATGAACAAACGCCAAGGTTGTTCCTGAGGGGCAGGTGAAGATTCTTTCAGTTTCGGGCTAAGGAAGGTGACGTCCACCAACATTTCGGGTTTGAAAACTTCAGGTGGATTATCGATCGCAACTTTAACCTCCAGCGTGTTCTTTTGAATGTCAGCTTCCGAGCTAATATAAAGCACTTGTCCGGTCAGCGGTTCAGACAAGGCAGGGTTGTCGATACGAACCGGTTGGTTCAGTTGCACGTTGGGGATGTCTTCAAAACGGACATCGACTTTGATTTGCAACATGCCCGGTTGGTACATCGTGACGACCGTACTGCCATCGGTAAATTCAGACATGGAATCGCGTTGTCCACCGATTCGCGTTCCTGGCTGACTGACTAGCAGTAAGATGCGACCATCAACGGGCGCCACCACGGTCATTCGATCCAGTCGCAATTTGGCTTCTGCGACAGCGACGATGCATTGGTCCAAGCGGGCTTTGGCCATTGCCACTTGAGCAATCGCTTGGTCGCGGTTTTGGATCTCGTCGATCAGTAGATCGAGTTGTTCTTTGATGGCATCTCGCTGATTGGTGACGGCTTTCAATTCAGACAGAAGTGACGATTCACGCAGCTTCAATTCGTTGGCTAAAGCTCGCAGGGTTGCTACTTGAGTCTTCGCGTCCTCCACTTCGCGTTGGGACACGGAATCGGAGGCTCGCACGTGTCGTTGATATTCTCTTTCGGCAAATTCGAGTTGAGCTTCGGCTCGCTTCAATTGGAATGGCAGGTTTGCCAATTCCGTTTTTAGCGTAGCCAATGCGGCATCGGCATTGGCCAACGGCGCTTCCAGGTGTACTGGTTTGGCCATTCGCGTTTTGGCGGCTACCAATGCGGCCTTGGCGTGTTGATACTCGGCCTCGCGCAGTTGCTGGTCGGCCAGATTCATTTCCCAAGTCAAGCGAGCATCGTCTTTGATCAGCTGGGCAACCGGTTCGCCAGCCTTCACCAATTGATCCTCGACAACCAAAAGCTCCTCGATTACACCGGCTGCCAGTCCAGGCACACGGATCGGTGTTGGACGAGGTTCGATCCAACCTGCGGCATTGAACAGGGGTGTGCCACTGGCGAGTACCGATTCTTGAGTTGCAATGACTGGTGTCACGCTGACTCGCAATGGCGGTGAAACGTAGTCCCAGGCCGCCCACAGTACGATGCTGGCGAATCCCAGCACAAGCGCAACGGGGATGAGGTACCGAGTCAGCAAGTGGCGACGCAGACGCATGCCTGATGAGTTGCCACTTGATGCTCGGTCGATCGCTAACTGAGAAACGTCAACTGCGGATTGATTCATCGCGTCACATACATTTTACGTGCCAGGATCGAAAACTTCCCTGTGTCGTCTCGATCAACTTCTCCTTCGATGATCACGGTTTGTAGTTCGGTTAGGTCGAACGCTTTTTTAGCGTTAAACATTTGAGTCTTTTTTTGCTCGTCGACAAATTTGACCGTCACCGAATTGGCAGCCAGGACGTCCGAAGAGATGCAGCAATAGTCCCAAGGCGTGGGACAGTTGCACTCGGCAGCGTCTCCACAGGCAAGTATGGCTTCGTCAACCACTATGAATGCGGCCGCACCTTCCACCCAAGGGTGAGTCGTTCCGCCAATCCGGCCCACCAAAACGACCTGGTCTTCATCTTGTGAGGACTCGCGAACCGCGGCCACGGCTTGAGCGTCTTCGGGGGCCTGGTCCAACGTGAATTGGCTGACGTCGACGGTCACTTCTTCTTCGGCACCGTCAGTGCTTGAGACTTCTGTTTCAGCACCACAACCGACGAGACTCAATATGGTGATAGCCAGTAGTGGAAATGAAAATTTCAAGAATTTCATATTGTTATTCTCCGAATAAATTTGAAGGGAAAAATTAATTTTGAGGTTCGTGAATTGAAATGATTTTTAAAGTGTTTTTTAAGGTCTTTGGCTCGCCCGCGATCATATGGCTTTCAGGCCGTCAACGATCGGCATTCGCAAGGCTTTGATGGCCGGTGGAATAGCACCAACGAAGCCTAGTAGTAAACCAGTGGTACAGCCAATCAAAACACAAGTGTTGTCGATTTGTAAATTGAAGGCGCCCATTGTGAATTTAACAGCCGCGCCATTGATAAACAGAATGCCCAATAAGGAAGCCAGTAGACTGGCAGTTAATGCCATGATCACGGCCTCCTGTAACAAACTTATAGCGATCGAGCGTCGTACGAATCCTAAGGTTCGCAGCATCGACATCTCGCGGATGCGTCCCAATGTGGCGCCGTACATGGTGTTTAATCCGGCAAACACACCAGCCCCCGAAACCATCAGCACGACTAGCCAAGCCAGCCAGCGAATAGGTCCGTAATCGCGTTTCAAGGATTGGTAGTAGGCAGGTTCCAGTAGAGCTTGTAGTTCCAGGTCCAACCGTTCTTTGCAAAACAGGTCTAGTTCGGCAAAGTTGGCTTCCGGACGTAATTTGATTGCGACCATACTTAGGTCTTGTCGTTTCATGGCTTGTTGCAAATCGTCCAATCGACACCAGATCTCAGATTCGAAGGTCGTACCGGCTGCTGAGAACGTTCCCGATATCGTCCAGGACCGACCCTCCATCCAAATTTGGTTGCCGATGGCAAAGTCATCTGCCTCGGCCTCGACTTTAGTGGATGCCAGTTTGCCAACGATGACTTCATTGATTGCTGGCCATCTGCCACTTTCCAATTGCACTCGGTCTCGGACCAGTCGAACGGGCGAGGTAACTCCACGCACCAAGGCGAATGATTCTTTTTGTTGGGAAGCTTTGAGATCCGGGTTGGAAAGGTGTATCTGAGTGCCCAAGTAGAGTTCCGGGGACACGGCCGCGATTCCGTCGTATTGTTTGATGCCCGAGATGCTGGCGGGTACTAAGTCGCTGGTTCGCATCGGGATCGACGAGTACTCAAGGTTTTCACCCATGCCTAACGAAAATACCAAGGCCGTGTTGTCGTCTCCGCTGTCACCCAACATTCCTTCCAACCCACGTATAAACCCAACCACGACCAAGACCAGCAAGATGACGGTCGTTAGTCCTGTCAGAGTTAGCAGGGAACGCAGTGGTCTACGGAAAAGGTTGCGAATTCCGTATTCCCAAGGTAGTAATTTGAACCACATAAAAGTTGTTCTATGAGACATTGATCGACGGCACAGCAAGAATCGCCAGACAGGAATGTCAAACACTACGGTACATGTGAAACGTGTTTCAACGTCTCAGCCGGTGTGCTGAGTCTTCACCAGAAGGAAGACACTCCAAAGAGATAAAATACGCTGCTTAAAGCGTCAGAGAATTGATCTGCAGGCGCGTAAAGCGACCACTGCAAACGTTAAGCGGGTTGTCTGAATTCCAACGAACCAATTGGCAATCGACCTGGTCCGCGACAGCAGCCACTGAAGATTGATTATCTGTCACAAACCATTGGCTGGACATAGGTTTGTCGGCCACTTGGAAATGGTCTGCGATAAGAGCTCCCTCGCAAAAGCAACGACATTTGGAGGGCTTGGTGGGTCGCGGTGGGCACTCGTTCTGAGAAGGCGGATTGGCGCAACAGCAGCTTGAGACAGCCATTTGAGACTGACAGGATTCAGCCAGAGCGGAAGAAAATGTGCACCACAGTGGGCACACCACTACCACCAACGCCAACAAACTGGGAACGATAAACCTCATACCTGAATAGTACTCTGTTGCAAGTATTTCGACAATGTTTCTGTCAGAGAATCGATGCCAGCGGATTGCTTTGTATACTTGAAGATCGAAATTTTCCGATTTTGCGAGGCAAAAATGTCAAACGTCCAAGCTTCCCGCCGTGCCATGTTGAAAGCATCGGCCGCCGCCAGTGTGCTGGCAGTCACCAATCCTGCTAAGTCTTATGCTCGAATCATGGGTGCGAATGAAGACTTGCGAATGGCCGTCATCGGTTTCAAAGGGCGGGGCAGGGCATTGATTTCTGCCATCAATCAAGCTGCCGGTGCCACCTTGGTTGGTCTGTGTGACGTGGATGAAAAAATTCTAGCCAGCCATGAACCAGACAACAAAGATTTGCTACGTACGACTGACTTGCGCGAATTCCTAGAGCGTGACGATATCGACGCGGTAGCTTCTGCCACGCCGAATCATTGGCACGCTTTGTTGACTTGTTTGGCCTGTGAAAAAGGCAAGCATTTATACATCGAAAAACCGATCTCGCACAACATGTTTGAGAGTCAGCGAATTGTCGAGATCGCTCGCAAAAACGATTCGATCGTTCAATGTGGATTTCAAAATCGATCCGATACCGGACTACTGACGTTTTTTGACAAGCTGTTGCAAGGCAAGTACGGGACCGTTCGTTTTGTGCACGGTACTTGTCACCGGCAACGGGCAACGATTGGCAAGTTGGACCAAGCTCTGAAAGTTTCTTCTAGCATCGACTACGAAATGTGGTTGGGCCCTGCAACCGATGTCCCATTGTTGCGTCCAAAATTGCACTACGATTGGCACTGGGATTTTAATACCGGAAATGGTGACGTTGGAAATCAAGGTCCTCACGAATGGGACATGATGAATTGGGCGTTAGGAAATCCTGAATCACTTCCAACACAAATGGTTGCAGCCGGTAATCGATTTGGATGGGGTGACGCAGGTAATACACCCAATGTGATGGCTTGCGCCGGTATCACCAACGGTATTCCATTCTGTTTTGAAGTGATGGACTTGAAGGGTGGGCGTGGTGCTCCGCATGGCAAGGGAGTTGGCGTGATTGTCGAAACCGACAAAGGGCGATTCGTAGGTGGGCGTGGTGGTGGTCAATTTAAATGGAACGACGGAAAGACCGAACAGTTCAAGCGGGATGAAACGCAAGGCAACCGAGACGGCACTCGGTCTCATATGCAAAACTTCGTAGAAGCGGTGCAGCAGGCAGATCGGCAAGGATTGCGTAGCGAATGTGCCGTGGCCGCGCGTTCTTCAGCCATGGCCCATATGGCCAATGTTTCGTATCAACTTGGCAAGCCGTGCCAGACCGAACAGCTGGAATCGGCATTTAGTGAAAATGTTCAACAACGAGACATGATCGCTCGACTGCGTGAAAGCGTTATGCTGTTCGAGGCCAGCGGACTGGCGACGGGCGAATCGCAACCGTGGTTGCTCGGTCCTAGCTTGTCGTTCAACAACGACGCTTACAGATTTGAAAGCGACGGAAACTTGGCAAATCCACTGATGACGAGACAGTATCGAAGCGGTTTCGAGATGCCAACGGTCTGATTTCTGATGACGAAATGTGTTGCCGTTCGAACCGTGTTGGGGGGATGCCAAGACTTCTAGTCTTGAAGCTCTTCCAAGATTCTTTCGATTTGATCGCGGACACGGAAAAACGCGTCCAAGACTTCAGGGTCAAAATGCGAACCTCGGCCATCTTCCAAGATGCGATAGCACTCGTCTAGCGAGAACGCTGACTTGTAATGTCGGCGTGAACTTACGGCGTCGAAGACGTCAGCGACGGCTGTGATGCGACCCGACAGCGGAATGCGGTGACCGGCTAGTTGGTGAGGGTACCCTTTGCCGTCCCAGCGTTCGTGGTGCGTCAAAGCGATTTCCGCAGCCATCTGCAATAGCGGTGAAGTGCAGGCTTCGATAGCATTGGAACCTGACCCTCCGCCGAAGATTCGTTCGGCTTGCAGGCAGTGGGTTTTCATGATCTCGAATTCTTCTTCGGTCAACTTGCCCGGCTTGTAAAGGATCGAATCGGGAATGGCGATCTTGCCCACATCGTGTAGCTGGGCCGCAAGTTCTAACCAACCCACTTCGTTTTCGTCCATGCCGTAAGACTTGCCGATAACGCCTGCGTAACGTCCGACTCGCAAAACGTGACTTCCGGTATCGGTGTCACGACTTTCCGCAGTGCGTGCTAAACAAAGAATCGCTTCACGACGCGTTGCAAAAAGCTCTTCCGTTCGGACTTCGACCTCGAAAGACAGCTTCTCAGAAAGGTCCAACAGTTTGTCGTGCTGCATTTTGATGGTTAACGAGTTGTGAACTCGTACCACCAATTCGGACGTGTTGGTTGGTTTGGTGATAAAGTCGTTCGCCTGAAGCTTCAAGGCAGCCATACGTATTCGTTGATCGTTTGACGAGGTCATGATCAGCACAGGCAATGCAGATTGGCCATGATCTTTGCGTACTTTTTGCAGGATTTCCAAACCGTTGGTTCCTGCCATGCGGATATCCAAGATGATCAGATCGGGACGGTACTGCTTCACGTGGTTGATGGCGTTGGTGGCATCGTTTTCGATTTCGACGTTTTCGTAGCCAGCGTTGACCAAATGGCTGCGCACCATTGCGGTTACAGCTGGTTCATCGTCAACAATCAGGATGCGAGCGGTCTGTGGGTCGTTGGTCAGGTGTGTGCCAAGTTGCGAATCTGGCTTGTCCCGATTCAGATCTTCTTCAGGGATCTGCTCGAAAATGGCGTAGCTGTTTCGTCCTTGGTGTTTGGCGTAGTAGAGTGCTTGGTCTGCGCGATCAAATAAGACTTCTCGAGAATCGACGTTGGGGCCGCAATGCGAGATGCCAATACTGATCGTCGCTTTAATAAGCTGACTTTCCTGAGTCGATTCATTGTAAAACGGAACACTCAGCTTGGTGATCGAGTTGGTAAGTAGCTCAGCCAGTTCCACGGTCTGTTCGACATGTTCGTGTCGACAGAGAATGGCGAATTCATCGCCCCCAATTCGAGCGGGGATTTCCTGTTCTCCACAGTATTGTTCAACGATGGCTGCTAATTGCTGCAACACAGTATCGCCAGCACGATGCCCGTGGTTGTCATTGGTGTCTTTGAAGTTGTCGATATCAAACAACAACAAGTTGAAGCAATTGGTGTGCCCGTGTTTGAATTCGTAGTCCAGGTAGTTATCGAACGATCGGCGGCTCTGTAGTCGCGTTAAACTGTCGATACCAAGTTCTCGTTCAATCAACGAGGCGCAACGTTCGATTTTGTCGGTGTAATATTTGAATTGGACTGCGTTCTTGATTCGTAGTGAAAGTTCCTCGCCAGCAGCCGGCTTGCAAAGGAAGTCCGTAGCACCGGCCTGCAAAGCTTCCATTCGTGTTTGCTGGTCGGTTGAATTGGTCAGGACGATGATCGGCAGGTAGCGGGTAGATACTTGCTTCCGCAAGAATTTCAATATCTTTAGCCCATCGATCTCTGGCATGTGGATATCCAGAATCAACAGGTCCTGTGGGTTGTCTTGTAGATAATCGATCGCACCGCGAGCGGAATGAAAGGACTCGATATTTTGAAACGACTCGGCCCGAAGTTGTTTCGACAACATCTCACCGATACATGGTTCGTCGTCCAGGATCAGGATTCGCGCACCAAGTAATTCGCTTTCGGCGATCGGTTCAATCTTGGCCGACTCAGCGATACTGGTTTTATTGAATGTCAGTTCGGGATGGGTGTCTGGTGCAAGCATCAAATTGAGCTTCTAAGAGATCTACCGTTTGTGACCCGCCGGTTGACGCGTTCCAATGCTCAACAATCACAAACTTTCCTGAAGAGTAGGTTGAAGGTAACCAAATGCTGTCGGAATCGCACGATTTAGAAAAGAGCGCCAGTTGACCGCAACTGAAAGACGCTCATTTTCCAGATCTTCGTTGCAACCAACACAACCGGACTTGGCTGAAGAATCCGTCGTCAGATTTGCTCCGCTGAAAATGTAGTCGTCAATTCACCCAGTTCTGACACATAAGAAAACTAGACTTTTCAAACGAATAACATACCAAACACAAGCAGATGCTAAGTGTCTGACGACAGATTAAACTCGATTCTCAAGAAGCCGTGGAGACACGCCATACTTCGCTTAGTCACGGGCAAAACGCATGCACGCAGCGACACGAAGCCACGTGGCTATCAATTGGAAGCCGTTGAGTTAGAGCATCGGGTGATGTACAGCGCCAGTCCATTCCCGGTCGAAGCGATGGACGGCGATCCAATGGTGGATGCTGTCGAGGTCGTTGCAGGAAACGATGCAGCAGTCGACACCAGTGTCGATGTTTGGCCTCAAGACGTTCAAGATTTCAGTTCCTTGTCTGAAGCCCAGTTCCAATCACCAGACGAAATCGTTTTTATTGATACGGACGTCCCCAACTACCAGCTGATCATTCAAGATTTGGAAGCTCAAGCTGCATTGAATTCGAATTTGCAAGTGGTGCTGTTAGAATCGGGAGACGGAATCCAGCAAATCACCGACACATTGGCGCAACATCGCAACATTCAAGCGATCCATGTTGTGTCACATGGCCAGGAAGGGCAAGTGAATTTGGGTGACCTGGATTTCGGTCTGCACAATCTTTCTGCCTATCAGGATCAACTGGCACAATGGAGCCAATCGTTGGCCAGCGGCGCAGATCTGTTGTTCTACGGTTGTGACCTAGCTGGAAACCATGAAGGTCAAGATTTCGTTGAAACCTTGGCGCAAATCACCGGTGCCAATGTTGCAGCTAGTGAAGATACCACTGGTCATGAGTCGTTAGGTGGCGACTGGGACTTGGAATTTGTTGCCGGCGAAGTCGATACTCTGATCGCAATTAGTGCTGAGATTCAATCGCAATGGATGTTTATTTTGCCAAGCAACGTCGTTGCCAACAATGACAGTGCGGCGATTACCGCCGGGGGCGTAGCGACTGGTAATGTTTTGGACAATGATGTCTTAGAGAACCACGAAATCGACCCCGTTCCTGTCATTGAATACACCGCGGAACAGGGTACGCCGGCAGATGGAGTGTTAGAAAATCAAACTGGAGATAGCAATTTTGATCTGACATTGAATCCGGGGGTCAGCAGTCTGAATAACTTGTCTGGCGCACCGCATGGAATCGTTGCTTCTATTGATCTCGACGGCTTCGGCGCGACTAACAATACAGCGCTGACTGCTCTTGCACCGGATATCGGTGAGAGTCCAGTAACTTTCGAGTTTTGGTTCCGCCCAGACGGTCAAACGGGTCAAGAATTGATATACCACACTGGTAGTTTTGCGTCTGGAACAAGCGTAGTACTAAATGACACGACTCTAGAAGTGTTATACAACGATTTCACGCTTCCCCCTTTCTCAGCTGATGCTGTCGCAGTGACTGCAGATCTATCGTCATTGATTACCGCTAATCCTACGCAGCAAGAATTCATTCATGTGGTCACTAACCTGGACACCGACACAGGAACGGCCAAAATCTACGTCAATGGTGAATTGCAAGCAACGGAAATCAACCCTGATGTAGGACGTTGGACTGCATTTGTTGGTGGGACAGGCGTTGGAGTAGTCAACGGCAGCACGTCAACGCTAGGTGGGAATTCTACTCCGTTTGATGGAGAAATTTCCGTGATTCGAGTGTTCAGCGAACTGCTAAATGATAGCCAGGTAGCTGACCTTCACGATGCTGTTTTCTTATCTGTAGCGTCTCATGACACGACCAGTTCAGCGGGCGCTTCCGTCACAATCAATGCGGACGGAAGTTACAACTACGATTCAGGTAATGTGTTTGATTTCTTGGCTGATGGTCAAACGGTTGTCGATCAGTTTTCGTATCAAGCCACAGATTCCAGCGGTAATCTTAACCAAGCCGTAGTTTCTGTGACGGTGACGGGCGTCAATGATGCTCCGAAAGTTAGTGGCCCTGTCCAAGTTGGTGTTTTTGATGACGACTCGAGTTTTTCAGTAGACCTATTGCAAGGTGCCTCGGACCCCGAAGGCGGCTCGATTGATGTGATCAACCTGAGTGTTGATTCGGGAGACAGCTCAGGCATCACGATTGGACCGGATGGCAACAGTTTGATTGTGAACCCATCCGTCTACGAATCTTTGAATGTCGGAGAATCATCAACCATTGCCTACAGTTACCAAGTGGTAGATTTACAAGGGCTGGCAACTAATCAGACAGCGACAATCACCATTCAGGGTACCAACCAGTTACCGACAGTCACGTCGGCTATCGATCAAACCTACATGGAAAACGATCCCGCGGCCACCATCGACCTTTTAGCCAGCGCCGGTGACATCGATAGCCCAATCCTTTCGGTAACCAACTTGACGTTGGATTCTGGTGACGACGCCGGAATCACGATTGGGCCTAATCAACTAACGGTTGACCCATCTGCATATGTAAGTCTGAAGCTAGGTGAATCCAACCAGATTATCTATAGCTACGAAATCGATGATGGGGATGGTGGAACGGTTTCTCAATCGGTCACCATCACGATCACAGGCCTCAATCAAGCACCCGTCGTATCGGGACCTCTGGAGGCGACGTACACCGAAGATGATGGAGTTGCGGTAGTCGATCTGTTGACAAATGCCTCGGATCCCGATGGCGACAATTTAGTCGTCGCCAACCTGTCGCTCGTAAGCGGGACTGCCGGTGGCATTACGCAAGCGGGTAACTTCTTGAATGTGAACACCAGCTTTTTCAATTCTCTGGCCGTTGGAGAATCGGTAACTGGCGTCTATCAGTACGACATTACAGATGGTACCGGAAATACGATTCAACAAACGGTTACCATTACCATCGATGGAATCAACGATGCACCAATTACTGGAAACGTCGGTCAAATCCTGAGCGAGGACAATTCGTCTACTACCTTGAACTTGTTGGACAACTCGTTCGACCCAGACACCAACGATGTGTTGACGGCTAGTAACGTCACCTTGCTTAGCGGCGACGCCGCAGGAATTACAATCAATGGAAACGCATTAGATATTGATCCCAACGCTTACAACTATTTGGCCGTTGGAGAAACGGAAGTGATCACATATTCATTCGACGTTTCGGATGGCAACGGAGGTCTGGCTTCCCAAACAGCCACCATTGTTATCCAGGGAGCCAACGATCAACCAACCGTAACTGGGCAAATTGCTCGATCGGCGGTCGAGTCCGATCCTAGTTTCACGATCGACCTATTACAGGGAGCCGTCGATCCCGATGCATCCGACAGTTTAACGATTGAAAATTTGACGCTAACGGGTGATGTGACTGGGTTGACAATCGATGTGGCATTAAATTCAGTCACCATCGATCCCTCTGCCTATGCAGATTTAGGTTCTGGCGAGGTCGAAACGATTGTTTTGGTCTACCAAGTCGTTGATAGCGAAGGTGCTGCGGTTGACCAAACGGCAGTAATCACAATCACTGGTGAAAACGGTAACCCACAAGTTTCCGGTATCGTTACAGGTACTGCCAATGAAGACGACGCTGTGTTTTCAGTCGATCTGCTGGACGGGGCTTCTGATCCCGATGTCAATGACATATTAAGCGTTGCAAACCTTGTTTTGGATTCTGGAGATGATTCGGGTGTTACCGTGATGGGATCCCAGTTGCAGATTGCTCCATCCGCCTACAACTATTTAGCGGTTGGTGAACAAGTCACGATCGAATACTCATATGACGTCCAGGATGACCAAGGCGGTAGCACCACACAATCGGCACGTATTACAATCACTGGAACCAACGATGTGCCGACCGTTTCGGGGCCAATCGAAGTGTCTGTCTCGGAAGATGACGGGTCGTTGAATGTCGATCTGTTAGCCGGCAGTACCG
This sequence comes from uncultured Pirellulaceae bacterium, assembly GCA_964543985.1. Taxonomy (GTDB): domain Bacteria; phylum Planctomycetota; class Planctomycetia; order Pirellulales; family Pirellulaceae; genus CAJQPP01. The sequence continues at coordinate 66,870 of CAZJBW010000002.1, forward strand.
ATCCCGATGGCAGTGACAGTTTGGCGGTTGCCAATTTGACACTGGTCTCAGGTAACGCAGTAGGGGTTGCTGTTAGTCCAAACGAGCTGCAAGTCGATCCATTCGCCTACAATTTCTTGGCCGTTGGCGAAATTGAAACAGTTGTCTACCAATTCGATTTGGAAGATGGAAACGGTGGCGTGGTTTCGCAGACCGCGACCGTCGAAATCGTTGGCGCCAATGATGGACCGCAGGCAACGACGAGCATCACACAGACGGTCAACGAAAGCGATCCTGTTACTACGATCGATTTGTTGGCTGATGTGATCGACCCAGATTTAACCGACACTCACACAATCAATGGCGTGACGTTAATTTCGGGGGATGCTAGTGGCGTAACATTCAATGGAAATGGAACGGTTGAGATCGATCCCAATCAGTACAACGGCTTGCCGGTCGGGGATATCGAGACGATTGTTTTTGAGTTTGACGTCGACGACGGAAACGGCGGTGTCATTTCACGAACTATCACATTTACCGTTATCGGAGAAAACGACGCCCCGGTTGTAAGTGCTGAGGTCATGGCGACTGCCCTCGAAGACGATCCTATATTCGATGTCGACCTGTTACAAAACGCAATCGATCCCGATGCAGATACGTTGACAGCCACCAATATTACGTTGGTTAGCGGAGATCCACTGGGCATTACCATCGGATCGAATAGTTTACAAGTGAATCCATCGGCATACTTATTGTTGGGTGGAGAAGTCGAGACGATTGTCTACACCTACCAAGTGGATGATGGAAATGGTCAGTCGGTCACGCAAACGGCCACGATTTCAATCGTGGGCGTCGATGACTTTCCCGTTGTTTCAGGACCAGTTGTCGAAACCTATACAGAAGATAATTCCATTGCCGTCGTCGATCTGTTGAGTGGCGCATCGGATCCTGATGGTGGTTCGGTGTTTGTCATAAACTTGAACAACGTCCAAGGCGGCTCCGCAGGTATTACCGTTTCTGGGAACTCGTTGATCGTTGATCCTACGGTTTACAACAACCTGGCTGTTGGCGAATCGGTCGTAATTCAATACACCTACGAAGTATCCGATCCCGAGGGCAATACGGTTTCACAAACGGCGACCATTAATATTTTAGGGCAAAACGACCAGCCCACGATCACCACAGCGATTTCGCAAACGTACACAGAAGATGATGCATCGACCAGCTTAGACTTATTGGATGGTGCGACGGACGTTGATACATCCGATACGTTGAACGTCGTTAACGTCACGCTTCAGAGTGGTGATGATCGTGGAGTCACACTGGTTGGTAACTCGTTTAACGTCGATCCGGCAGCCTACAATGACTTGGCTTTTGGCGAGTTCGAACAGTTGATATACGAGTACAACATTGATGATGGCAACGGTGGCACGGTCATACAATCGGCCACTCTGACATTCCAGGGACTCAATGACACACCGGTCGTATCGGCACCAATTATTGCAACAGCCTCAGAAGATGATTCTGCCTTTACGGTCGATCTGTTGGACGGAGCTAGTGATGTTGACCTGAATGATACGCTAAGCGTCACTGGGCTAACGCTTGTCAGTGGCGACGTTGTTGGCATCACCGTCGTGGGCAATCAGTTGACAGTTGATCCAAATGCCTACAACGACTTGGGCGTCGGACAGACAGAAGTAATTCGCTACTCCTATACCATCGATGATGGGCAAGGTGGCAACGTTAGTCAGACCGCTGAGATCACAATCACAGGTGCCAACGATGCCCCCGTCGTTTCCAACTCGATCGTCGCCAATGGCGTCGAAGATGATCCCGCGCTTCTAGTTGTTGATTTGGACCAGAACGCAATGGACGCTGACGGTGATCCCTTGACGGTTTCCAATTTGGTACTGGTGGGTGGGAATAACAGCGGTATCCAATTGGTTGGCAACCAACTGCAAGTGGACCTGACGACTTATGACTTTATAGCCGATGGTGAAATTCATCAGATCTCGTACACCTTTGATTTGGTGGACGGCAATGGTGGAAGCGTCTCGCAAACAGCATTGATCGAAATCACAGGTACCAACGATCAACCGATCGTGACCCAAGCCATTTCCAGCCTGACGACCGAGGACGATCCAGCCTACTCCTTGGATTTGCTTGATTTTGCGATGGACGTAGATTTATTGGACAACCTGAACGTTGCTTCGTTTGTTTTAGTTAGCGGAAACGATGTTGGAATCACTTTGAATGGAAACCAACTGGATGTTGATCCTGACGCCTATCGATATTTGTCGTCAGGTGAAACGGAAACGGTCTCGTTCACCTATGAAGTCGTAGACGGCAATGGCGGGTCGGTACCTCAGACGGCCACGATCGTTATCACGGGTGAAAACGATGATCCAATTGCAAGTAACGACTCAGCAATGGTCAATGAGGACCAGGATGTCACGATCGACGTGTTGGGCAATGATCAAGATGTCGATACCAATCAATCCTTAAGTGTTTCGCTAGTTCCAGGGTTTGGTCCCAGCAACGGTTCGGTCGTCGTCAACGGTGACAATACCGTCTCGTACACCCCCGACGCCGATTACGCGGGGAGTGATTCATTCGTCTACGAAGTGAGTGATGGGCAGGGTGGCATCGATCAAGCGACCGTGTTTGTGACCGTTCAGCCAGACAATGATGGACCATTCGTCGCGAACCCAATCAATGAGCACTTTGCCGTCGAAGACGACTCAAATGATTCTTTCGACCTAACCAATCTGTTTAGTGATATCGATGACTTGACGCTCAGTTACAGTGTCACCAACGACAATCCTACTCTGCTGAACGCTTCTATCGTGGGTAACCAGTTGGTACTGAATTACCAGTCGAATGCCAATGGAACGGCCACTGTTCAAGTTCAAGCGACAGACAGCGGCGGGTTGATGATCACGCACGATATCGCCGTTACTGTCAGTCCGTTCAATGATGCCCCAGTTTTGGACAGCCCAATCGACAGTGTTAGCGTATCCGAGGATGCTGCGAACCAACTGTTTGAGTTGACGAATGTCTTCAGTGACGTTGACGATTCCGTCCTTAGCTACTCGCTGGTCTCCAACAATAACCCAGGCTTGGTAGATGTGTCGTTTCAGGGTAGCCAGTTGGTTCTGGACTACCAAAACAATCAGTTTGGCGTTGCCAATGTCATCATTCGCGCCACCGATAGCGTCGGAAGCTCAGTTGATCACTTGATAGAAATCGATGTGGTTCCGGTCAATGACGCACCAACGGTTGAAGATCAATCGATTAGTGTAGGCGTTGCCGAATCTGTGGCGGGCAACGTGCTTGATAACGCTCAGGATGCCGAATCGGATAGCCTGATGGTGGATTTGGTGTCGCCGCCACCCGCAAATGGGACTCTGTTACTCAATGACGATGGCACATTTGAGTTTCAACCGGACCCTGGATTTGTAGGAACTGTCCGTTTCGAGTTTCAGGCCACCGATGGCGTAGATTTTAGTCAAGTGGGCGAAGTCGTGATCGAGGTCGTGGCTCCGGCACTTGACATCAACAATGTAGTGGATGAATCCTTACCAGAGCCTGAGGAAGAGCCAGTTGAAATCGAGGAACTGGTCGCGCCGACAACGACCGATGGCGAACCAGGCGAGAATTCCGATTTTGGACCATTGGACATCCGAGCCAACACTCAAGCCATATCAATTCCAGCACCAAGCACTGACCCCGAATCGTCGTTAGGTTCCCAGGATATTATTGATTTGCGTCAAATCTACAACGAATTGATTGTCGCAACGTCAGTGACCTCAAGTGAATCGTTTGAGGAAGTCGTTTCGACGTCATTTCTTTCTGAAGTCTATGAGGCACCCTACTCGCTAGTATTTGCTTCGTTAGACAACTTCAGTCAAGACTTAGAAAACGTTGTTGACGACGTAGGCGTCGCCTTCGTTAGCTCGGTCGTTTCGCTTTCTGGAATCTCGATCGGCGTCGTCAGTTGGGTGTTAAGAAGCGGAGCGTTAGTAACTAGTTTGATGGCCCAAATGCCAGCTTGGCGAATTATTGACCCTTTGGTCGTGCTTGGTTACGCCGGCGAAGAATCTGATGACGAATCTGTCAACGACATTATCGATACGGCTTCGGCCAAAGTTGCGGACCAACAAACAAGATCGAGCGATGCGGAAGTGACAACTAGTTCCTCTTGATCCATTTAACGACACGTGTGCGTCTGCCGACGCATCAATGAAATACATTTATCCTGTTAATAAAATGAAAAAATCACGTAACCCATTCGCGTTCTTTTACCCGATCCTGTCATGGTGGGGGCGTGTCATCAACACTCGGATGCGGCTATCCATCGGGTTGGCAGTTTCGGTGCTCAGCCTGATCTTGGTTGCTCAATTGTTCGGTTTGTTGCCCAATACGAATCGCGCAAAGATGCAAGCGCGGAAGCTACAAACGGAGACTCTGGCGTTAACCGGTAGCTCGATTGTTGAAACCACTCAAGATTCAAAATCCTTTGAACGAACTTTGCAGAATACGCTGAAACGCTGTGACGATCTAAGATCGATTGGGCTGCGTAATAACGATGGAACGTTAGACATAAATATTGGTCAGCACGATCAGCAATGGGAGCGACCGGAAAACGGCAAATCCAATGATCGCTATATGTTTGTTCCCATTTTTAGCCAGGGCGAACAAGTCGGACAGTTGGAACTGTGTTACGAGCCATTGATGAGTTTCAAATCATGGTTGATGTCCGACGTCGCCAAACTGGCTGGCTTTCTACTGTTGGGTTCCTTTTTCATGTTCAATTTCATCTTGTATCGCACATTGAAACAACTGGATCCTCGTGGAGCCGTTCCTGGACGTGTTCGCGAAGCATTAAACAACTTGGCAGAAGGTTTGCTGATTACGGATCGTAATGATCGAATCATGTTGGCTAATTGCACGTTTGGTGAACTGGTGGGTGTCGACCCTGAAAAACTAACCGGTCAGGACGTCAATCGATTTCCTTGGAAATCTGAGAGTCTGCCGTGGCGAGAAGCTATGGAAAAACAAAGTTCCGTCTCAGTAAAGGGCGTTCAATTGAACGCAATCGATGGAACCGAACGAACGTTCAGTGTCAACGCCTCGCCAGTCATGGGAGATACGGGGAATTGTCGCGGTGTGATGGTCACGTTCGACGACATTACGATGTTAGAAGAAAATAAACGGGAATTGATTCTGGCTCGTAAAGAAGCCGATGCAGCCAACGAAGCGAAGTCCGTTTTCTTGTCACGCATGAGTCATGAAATCCGTACACCCATGAATGCCATCATTGGTTACACCGATATTTTGCGACAGGGAGTTAGAAACGAAAATGACCAAGCCAAGTATCTGCGGACCATCCATACCAGCGGCGAGCACCTGTTGGATGTGATCAACGATATTTTGGACCTGTCGAAAATTGAAGCCGGGCAAATGACGGTTGAGAATCGACAGTGCCGTTTGATTCCGATTCTCACTCAAGTGATCGAGACCCTAAAGATTCGCGCCGACCAAGGCAACTTGGAACTTTCACTGCAGATCGATGGCAGAGTCCCAGACGTGATCACCGTCGACGAAACTCGTTTGCGTCAGGTTTTGATCAACACGGTTGGCAACGCCATCAAATTTACCAAGCAAGGGCAGGTGGCGCTATTCGCTAAGATGGCAGACAACGGGAAACATATTCAATTTGATGTGGCTGATACCGGCGTGGGGATTCCTGCCGAAGCACTCAAGAAAATCTTCCAACCGTTTAGCCAAGCGGATGACTCAGTCACTCGAAAATTCGGTGGGACCGGGCTGGGGTTGGCGATTAGTAAACAACTGTCCGAGACCATGGGTGGCGGGATTTCCGTTACCAGTGAGGTCAATGTAGGAACGGTCTTTAGTATCCAGATTGACCCAGGAAAACTGGAGGACGTCCGTTGGTTAACCAATCAAGATATCTCGACGGAGAATCAAAAGCAGGAGAAAAAAGACACCGATACGGTTCGATTCGAACGCGGGCACGTTCTAATCGTTGACGATGGTGCTGCCAACCGCGAACTCGCCGCCATCATGTTGAAGCGGTTAGGTTTGACATCTGATCAAGCGACTAACGGGATGGAAGCAATCAACAAGATCACTGATAACAACTACGACGTTGTCCTGATGGATGTGAATATGCCTGTCATGGACGGAATGACAGCGACTCGCCAATTGCGAGAAAGCGGTTTTCAAGTTCCGATCGTCGCTTTGACGGCATTGGCTGTTGAAGAGGATCGGCAAAAATGTTTGGATTCTGGTTGCAACGCGTTCCTCGGAAAACCAATTCGCATGGCAGGCATGATCGAGATTCTGAAAGAATTTTTGCAGTTCGATAGCAAGACAGTCGCTGCGGCAATTCAAACTGTGGAAGTCGAACCAGCAAACGGCACTCCGTCTCAAACCACCTCAGTTATTCTTTCTCAGCCTGCTCCTTCTCAAGAAATCGTCCCTTCCAATCACAAAAAGAGCGATACCACCAACGATATTATCGATGATAGCCTAAGTGAAACTTTGGCAGGGCTAGGATTGAGTGACGATCTGTTTGCACCCGCAGCAACCGAGCCGGCAGCACCCGTTTGTTCTTTAGAGCTACCCTCGGAAATCAAATGCACAATGCCATTAGATGATCCCGAGATCCGCAACATCCACGACGATTTCGTGGTCCGCCTACGACAACGCGTCCCCGAGTTTGTCGACGCTTGGAGCAATAACGATCGCGCCGAGCTGAAGAACTTGGCACATTGGTTGGCAGGTACCGCGGCCACGATCGGTCTTGAGGACTTTGTGCAGCCAGCTAAGGAGCTGGAGTATTCTGATTGGACTGACATTCAACGCAATCAGAATATCATCGATTTTATCATTCGTTTAACCGCTATGCTGCGGACGAATTCAGAAACTCATCCCGTCGGGATTTGAGTTTTCTTGCCCCAGCCGCGGTTCCTGACTGGCGGGCTTCCCCGATAATCGCCCGGAATCACTTTCCAACTGGCCAGCCTAGTCCACCTTTTCATTGAGAGGGTGAATTGAGCAACGTGGCGCTGTCACCCAAATGTAAATGTTCATTTGTGTGAACTTATAAAACAGGCGGGGCAACCAATGCGAACGAAACATCAGAACGATCCAATTTGCTTGGAGGGGTTAATACGAATCTGTGGTGGGAACCCAGACTTTGCCAAATTCATGCTGGACAAGTTCAAGTTGTCTGGCTCTGAGCATATTGATCAGATCCGAGAATCGTTTCTCGAGTCCAATTGGGTGGACGTAAAAATGTCCGCTCATTCTTTGAAAGGGTCATCCGCCATGTTGGGCGCAATCTCGATCAGTAAACTGGCTGCCGAGATCGAAAAGGACGCGACCAAAAACGAGTCGGCTCGCATGGAAGCCAACATCGCCAGATTGCAATCGCTGATCGAATCCTGCGATAACCTTTCTTACTAGGTTCGGTTTAGGCTAGACCAACGCAAGCTAGGCCGACTTTCCGTTTGCAAGTTCGGTCAGTGGCGGAGGCGTCATGATCGACAACGGTACTCACTCAGTAGATATCGCCAAGTTTGTAAAAAACCCGTACATCCGTGCCCGCCCTCATTTTCTAAATATTGTGGTGGCTTAGATCCGTAGCTCTTTCGAAGATAAACGCTCCACGGCGGCCACGGCGACATTTTTCTTTCAAAAGATGCCAACAGGTTTTCGGTTCACAAAGCTGCCAAAATCTTCAAAAAGGCCGGTTTTTTGGCCATTTTAATCCGCCTGTAACAGACTCTCTTGGTTTTCGCTATTGAATGCGTGGCTGGAAAGTTGCAATGGAATGAAAGGTTCGCTGGCGTAATGACATTCGTTTACTGCCCGACTTTGTCCCCGCAACTTGCCAAATTGGCCACTACATAATAACTCACACACCGACCAAGGGTAAAAACATGTCAAGTATCTCCATTTCCTCAGCCAAAACGCAAAAATTAGTTGCCACCTGTCCCTCTTGCAACACTCGCTACAAGATCAAAGCCAATATGAGTGGCCGCAAAGCCAAGTGCAGCAAGTGCCAAGCTCGGATGCGAATTCCAACGTTGAGAGCCAAGTTGAATGAATCCAAGCGAGTGATTCAATCCAAGCGAGCCTCCAAGAGTAAATTGGTGTCGTCGGTTCCCGGTATTAAACCAACCGGCAATGGCATCTTGATGGTGGCCTGGGGCGTTACCATTTCTGGCCTGGCAGCGGCGACGGCGATTGGATCCCAGTTCCTTGCGATCGAAGAACTCTCCAAAGCCAACACATGGTTACAAGTGGCCGCGGGTGTCGGGATGCTGTTTTTGTTAACGGGCCTTTTGTTGACTTGCTTTGTGCCTCGTCAAACGAAGGCTAAAGGCTGGGCAGTTTCTGCATTGGTCTTTGGTGTCGGGATACTCGGCCTGGGCGTTTATCAGGCCCTGTGCAGTTACGACTATGCGACATTGATTGTCGAGGCGGACTACCTAAACTACGCTGCGATGGGCCTGATGTTCGTGATGTTTTTCGCCTACATGTTCTTCATCAAGAATACTGCCAAAGCCTCGGGACGCCCCGAATTGGCGGCCACGGCCCGCGGAATCATGTGGATTCAACTGCTGGCGTATTCAGTACTCGGTGGCACCATCGCATTGGCGTCCCAGGGTAGCAGCGATCTAACTAAGCTTTTAACAATCAGTATCGTTGCCGCTTTCGCAATCAACTGTGTTATCAACTTGGTACTGCACTTTCAATTGGGAAGCCACTTGCTACGCCGCAAGTAAGCGACCAAAAAAGAGAGCAACAAAAAACGCGGCCGTTCGGGCCGCGTTTTTCACGCGCTGATGTTTATGTTGGTCTAAGACGATTCGGTCAGACACCACGAGCTTAGTTAGTGGTGACGTCTACGAACCTTGCGACGGCGATGGGGTCGTCGGTTACCTCCCGTCCAGCGATAACCGTATTCGATCGCAAACCACTCGGCGTACCGCTCTTGGTCGGTCGTGTTCGTGTTCCAGGTATCAACGAGATGCCCTAACTCGTGAACCAAGATGTTGTTCAGCAAGTAGTCTCTAGCCGTTTTCTCAGTCCAGCGAAGTCTCCAGAGCCCAGATTGGGGATGGTCCCACCTGGCCCCGTACATTTTGGTTTCCAATACCAGCGCTTGCGGCGGTGGTGAATGATAGTGCTCTTCCAACGTGTCGTGAAACGGGTACAAATAAATCGCGCAACCCCACTGTAACCCGTAACATGGTAGGCAACGTTTCTTGTGCGTCATCGTGCTTAACTGAACAACTTCCAGGCCCTTCAGAAATCGCTTGGGCAGCTTACTCAACCGAGTCTTCACTTGATCGGCACTGACAACATGCCGGTAAGACTTGCCGGGCGGCAGCGAACAGATTTGAAAGCCCTGACGACCCGTTGGCTCGTGCCACACCTCGGGTGCATCAAAAAAATTGTCTCGGTTACGTTTTAATGAACGCCTAGCCTTCGCGTACTCGCGTTTGCGTTGTCGGCGAACTGGTCGCGCAAGTTTGGCGCGCCGGTTACGTGAATGAGATCGATTATTGCGTTGCGCAAACATCCGACTGCTCCATGGGATGGCGACTCCGCAATGCCTCCGCAAATTCGAATCCTGCCATCGATTTGCTTGTCGCCGTGTTTGCAGCTGGTAGAGGGGTGGTCTGCTGCAATAAGAAAAATGGGTCTATCTCTATTCTAGTTCAAACTACCCCACAAGCCGAATTGTTTTATGTAAGTTGTTTCTGTTAAACAGTTTAAGTTCGATGGACAACACCCATGTTTAGCGGTCATTTCAGGGGGTGTGTAGTGCAGTGTGACGATTGTGCGGGCATTTCCCAACACAGCCTTCTGCGGGCTGCCGATGGGTTGCTTGGATTTTGAAACTCAGGATTTGCGATGGGATATACTGCCGAATTCTTATGAGACCCTTTGGGAGGCGTAGGTGTGAGTGAAGTGGCTATTGAGTCCATCGCAGAAAAGATTCGTGAGGCTGATTCTTCTGGAAAGTTGATTGGCCCGATCAAAGACCAGTTGCCCCAGTTGACCGTGGATTGTGCCTATCGTGTCCAGCACGCCAACACACAGCACCACATCAAGTCAGGTCGAATGGTGGCGGGGCGAAAGATTGGACTGACATCCCATGCAATTCAAACTCAGTTGGGTGTCGACCAGCCTGATTTCGGAGTTCTATTTCACGATATGGAATTCCAAGACGGTGAAGTCATTCCATGGTCCAGGTTGCATCAACCTAAGATCGAATGCGAGATCGCATTGATACTGAAAGAACCATTGCCGGACCCAGGAATCGGTTTACCGCAATTGATGCGTGCCGTGGACTATGTTGTGCCAGCATTGGAAGTGGTTGGCAGTCGTATTGCCGATTGGAAGATTAGTATTTTTGATACGGTCGCCGACAATGCTTCGTCCGGAGTTTACGTCTTGGGCGGACCGGCACGTCGGCTAGATGACTTGGACTTAAGATTGTGCGGAATGGTGATGGAGAAAAATGGATTGCCAGTATCAACCGGTTGTGGTGCGGCATGTTTGGGGCATCCATTACATGCAGCCGTGTGGTTGGCTCGTACCATGGTGGAAAAAGAGATGCCTTTGCAAGCAGGGGATGTTGTCTTGACCGGCGCATTGGGGCCAATGGCCAATGTTTCACCGGGCGACATCTATACGGCCAGGATCAATGGCTTGGGAAGCGTGCGAGCCCAATTTGCAAGGGACGAAGAATGAGTGAAGGCAAAACTCAAGTAGCAATTATCGGCTCGGGCAACATTGGCACCGACCTTATGTTCAAGATCATAAATGCCTCGCAACGTCTCGACATGGCTGCCTTGGTAGGCATTGATCCAGAATCAGACGGATTGGCTCGTGCCAAGAAACTTAACATTCCCACGACGCACCAAGGCATTGATGGCTTGGTGGGCCTGCCCAATTTTGAGCAAATTGAATTAGTGTTCGATGCTACCAGTGCCGCGGCTCATGAAAAACATGATCAGATTTTGCGGCAACATCAGAAACAGATCATCGATCTGACACCGGCTGCCATCGGCCCGTACACGATTCCCGTTGTCAATTTGGACGAGCACTTGCATTCGCCAAATGTGAATATGGTGACCTGCGGCGGGCAGGCGACGATCCCAATGGTGGCCGCCGTTTCGCAAATCCATCCGGTGATCTATGGCGAAATCGTGGCTTCGATTTCATCACGCAGTGCCGGACCGGGGACTCGCAGCAACATAGATGAATTCACAGTCACCACGGCCAAGGCCATCGAAAAGGTCGGTGGCGCGCAACACGGAAAAGCAATCATCATCTTGAATCCTGCAGATCCACCTTTGTTGATGCGAAACACGATTATGTGCTTGGTAGATGGAGCAGCCGATCAACATGCAATTAGTCAGTCGGTAAGCAACATGGTTGCCGCCGTGCAAAGTTACGTTCCAGGCTATCGCTTGAAGCAAGAAGTGCAATTTGACGAGGTGAATCAGTTGACGGATCCGCGAGTCAAGCATGTGGAGTCTGGAACGAAAGTGACGATTTTTCTGGAGGTGGAAGGAGCAGCCCACTACCTGCCCGCCTATGCTGGTAATTTGGACATCATGACCTCAGCCGCTTTGAAAACTGCCGAACGTCTGATCGAAATGCGTAGTCAGGAGGTTCAGGTATGAACAACAAAATGACGCCTGACAAAAAGCTGTATATCCAAGATGTCACTCTACGCGATGGCATGCACGCCATTGGCCATCAATACAAAATTGAGGACGTGGTGGCGATCGCCAAGGTACTGGATGAAGCCAAGGTGGACGCGATCGAGATCACTCATGGTGATGGCTTAGCGGGTTCAAGTTTCAATTACGGCTTTGGGTTGCACACCGACTGGCAGTGGATCGAGGCCGTGGCAGATGTTGTCAAACATGCCAAAGTAACTGTCTTGTTGTTGCCCGGTATTGGCACGGTTGAAGACCTGCAGCAAGCCCAAAGATTAGGGGCCACGTCGGTGCGGATCGCAACGCATTGCACTGAAGCGGATGTGTCCAAACAACATATCAGTTGGGCTCGTGAAAATGGCATGGATGTGGCGGGTTTCCTGATGATGGCTCACATGAACGAACCGGAACCCTTGGCTCAACAGGCCAAGTTGATGGAGGACTACGGTGCTCATTGTGTCTACGTGACGGACAGCAGTGGCGCGATGAATATGGCCGATGTGCGATCTCGGTTGCTGGCCTATCGACAAGTTCTGAAGCCGGAGACGGAAACTGGCATGCACGCTCATCACAATCTTAGCTTGGGAGTCGCCAATTCGATCGCCGCGATCGAATGTGGGGCCACGCGGATCGACGGTTCATTGGCAGGCATGGGCGCCGGGGCCGGCAATGCTCCCTTGGAAGTGCTGTTAGCGGTTTGCGATGGCTACGATTGGCACCACGGCTGCGATGTCTTTGCCTTGATGGACGCGGCAGATGATTTGGTGCGGCCATTGCAGGAGCGGCCAGTGCGAGTAGATCGAGAAACTTTGATGCTGGGTTACGCCGGTGTGTATTCCAGTTTCTTGTTACATGCCGAACGCGCCAGTAAAAAACACGATGTGGATGCTCGCCAAATTCTTGTCGAGCTAGGAAAGCGAAAAATGGTGGGTGGCCAAGAAGACATGATTGTCGATGTTGCCCTGGACCTCAAAAATAAAGGTTGAGTCAAGTACGATGACCGCAAACACAAAAATCACCGTGGACGAAGTTGCAGCCAAAGTCGATGAAGCCGCGCGTGTGGCAGAACCGATCGAACAGTTCGCAGCTGATGCGTTCGATCTTGAAACGGCCTACCAAATTCAGGCCGCTTCGATTGAAAGACGCGTGCAGCGTGGCCAGCAGCGAAGTGGTATCAAGATGGGATTCACCAGCCGTGCCAAAATGGAACAGATGGGTGTTCATGATTTAATTTGGGGTCGCCTGACCGACGCGATGATGATTCCCGAAGGTGGACAAGTGGAGTGGCAGGGGCGCTTTATTCACCCTCGCGTGGAACCGGAAATCGCCTTTATCTTGGGCGACGATTTGTGTGGCCAAGTGACGATCCCCGAGGCAATGCAGTGTGTCGAAGCGATCGCACCCGCGCTGGAAATCATTGACAGTCGTTATCGAGATTTCAAGTTCTCGTTGGCCGACGTTATCGCCGACAACGCCTCGTCCAACGGTTACGTGATCGGACCCTGGGCCGCACCCGAGGAGTCTATCGATAACTTGGGAATCGTGTTGAATTTGAACGGCACTGCGAAACACTATGGTTCGACATCGGCCATTTTGGGCAACCCCTATCGATCGTTGGTACACGCAGCTCGCTTGGCCGAGTTAGCTGGCGAACCACTGCAAGCCGGATGGGTCGTTTTGGCGGGAGCAGCCACCGCCGCCTCGCCAATGAAAGCCGGCGATCAAGTGACCGCCGAGTTTCAAAACCTGGGCACCGTGTCATTTCAAGTTGGTTAGTAGCTCGCCTCTCGCGAGGCGAAGAACATCGAGCACATAGTAGCTCGCCTCTCCGAGGCGAAATCACCGAGTAATCCACCGAGTATTTCAACGACAGCAAAGTTATTTGCCTGGTTCGAATTCGTACCCAGCGATGGCGTTCAATTCTCGCACAAACAATTGATTGTCACGTGCGGCCAGATGGGCCCAAGTTTCTTGATTGCTAACGCGATGCTCACTTAGTAGTTCGAATTGGTCGCCAGTTGCGCGAAACATCACTAGCTCGCCACCTTGGTCCAAGGCCAAAACCTTGTCGCCCTGCACGATCATGCTTGAGTACTTACCATAGGGTTGGCTGGTCCATTTCGTTTGGCCGGTCTTCAAGTCCAAGCAGGTGAAGCGTTGGTTCTGCAGATGCATAAACAGCAAATTGTCTTTGCTAACGGGCGTTGACATGTAGGCTGGTTTCTTTGTTTCCCATTCCTTTGAGACCGTCCATGTTTGATCATTTTTGGAAGGGCGAAACAACCATGAAAAATTCCGATAGGAACTGGTGAATACCGCGTTATCAAAGACCAGTGGTGTCAGAATATTCATGCCGCGAAAGCTGGGAACGTCCTGACTCCAAATAGTCTTTCCCGATTCCATATCGACGCCGGCCAGTGTGGTGCGCGTTTGTACCAGGATCTGTTGGACATCATCAATGGTGGCTACAAACGGCGATGAGAACGCGCTGCCCAACATGCCTCCGCCATCGTCCATGGCTTTCCAGATGACACTGCCGTCCTGTTTATTTAATTTGTAGAAAGCACCGCCGACTTGCACATAAACGGCATCGCCGTGAATCATCGGCGATGAAGAGAATCCGAAGTCAGGGTTTTTGGACCCAGTGGTTTTTGGAAAGTCGATACTCCAAACCGTCTTACCGTCTTCCGCATTCAAACAGACGACCACATCGCGAATGCCACCGACGTAGATCTTTCCATCGTCGTACGCGGGAGTCGAGCGAATCCAACTGCCATTTTCGCTTGCAAAAAACGGAACGGTCATCGAGCCTTCCCACTGGGATTGCCATGCGATTTCGCCAGACTTGCGGTCAATCGCCGTAACGACCTCATAGGTTTTGTCCTTTGTTTCAGTGACAAAAACACGGTCTTCCGTTACTAGAGGCCCTGAGTAGCTAGGGCCCATTTCGATTCGCCAAAGCTGAGTCAGGTTGGAGTCGTCCAACTTTTCAGGGAGTTTCGCGCCACGAAATTCTCCATCGCGCGACGGGCCACGCCATTGATTCCAGTCTGGAGATTCTTCTGATTGAGCCAATACCATGGGACTACCCACAATCGTGGTCAACAGAATCAAGAAGCAACAAATTGATTTCATTTTAATAACCGGTTGGTCAAGAATGGGGTGAAATTAAGGTTCGACGGACTTAGTAGTTTGAGATGTTTCCTAGCCGATTAACAGTAACGGCATTCCCTTTAAGGGAATCGGCCAACGCTTCCAATTGTTTCAGAGTGTCGCCGTAGGCAGAGAATTGCATTTTTTGACGTAGCTGAGCAGTCAGGGCGCTTCCGCCAACAGCCAATACCGTTTCGCGAGGCAGAACTTGCCGAAACTGGTTGAATTCAGCCAGGAACGTGTTTTCATCTTCGACGTCCGATACACTCAGCCAAAACAGTCTAGGGCGTTGATGTTGAACGGCTTCCATCAATGTCGAGAAGGGCAGGTTGCTGCCCAGCGATTGTGCTCGCCATCCTCGTTCCAAGAACAGCATTTCGATCAACATTGTTGGTAACGTGTAACCCGATTTGCCTGGCGATCCGCCAATGGCAAACGGGGCGTTTTCGTGTGGCTCGGGCAAAAAGGTGCGCAGTTCTGAAAGCACGCGTAGAGTGATCTCGCAAGCACGCCGTTCCCGGAAAATTTCTAGCCGGCCACATTCCCACTGACGTCCAATTTCAGAGAACGACTCGCGGACAACTTTGTCGCCAATGTCTGCAACGCTCAGACCGCTGATAAATAGCTCAAAGACAATCTGACGGGCGACCTGTTCCTGGCCGTCCAGAACGGCTGTCAGAAAATCGAGTTTGGCGGTCAATTGATCTCGGTCCGATGGTCGGATACCAGCGGGCAGTCCCAGTAACTCAGATCGCACTAGTGAATGCTTACTGTTCCGCAAGAAATCAATGACTGACTTTTGAAGCAGGCGACGATGGCCGCCAGCGGTCGTTTTGAAATCAATTAAACCCCGATCGCACCAGCGTTTCATCGATGATTCGCTTACACCAATCGCCAAAGCCACTTTCTTGGGTGTCAGTTTCACTTCTTTCATTGATGCTTCCTTCTTGCAAGTGAGCGATTTCGAATCGCAATTCGAAGCTCGTGAACGTTTTGGACGTTTTTGTATTCTCCCATAACCGTTCAAAGGATTCAATTAAAACAGATTTATCAAGTATTTTAAGGGATTTGAGAGTGTTTTCGTTGTGTAGGTACACTGGAAGTGAACGATTTTGAGCCATGTAGATGAACGTTTTGGATGTTTCCAGTTGCCCGATTGGAGCGTTTTTCGGTCAGTTTCGTATGAGCCAGGTGGCATAGGCCTCCGGCCTGTGGACTGCATGTCCAGGTTCAGAATGAATGAACTGCCCGATCTACCAGATGTTAATCTACTAGAAGTGCCGGAGCCCTCAATCATGTCGAACGAATCAGCAGATCGGTTTCGCGTCTTTTTTGATGGCGACTGCCCACTGTGTCTGCGCGAGATTCGTTGGCTTCAAAAACGTGATAGCCAAAATGTGATTCATTTCGTCGATATTGCAGCCGAAGATTTTTCGGCTACCGATTACGGCAAAACTTTTGACGAACTGATGGCAGAAATTCACGGCTTGACGGCAGACCAGCAATGGGTCAAAGGTGTCGAAGTGTTTCGCGAGTTGTACCAAGCAGCCGGTTTCACCAAGTGTGTGCGTCTATCGCGGCTACCCATCGTGCGGCACGCTCTGGATCTGGGCTATCGCGTCTTCGCCAAGTATCGCACCCGACTGCCCGGTCGTCGTTGTAAACAGGGAAGCTGCCAAACTAGATGATGGGCCACACCGCGTGACTGCTCAGTTGATTTCGGATATTAACTGACTTCGACCTTTGGCAGTCGGTACTACCCTTGTCGACCTTCTAGGTACTGTGCAGTGACTGGATGTGTGGGCGATTGAAACATCTTTTGGGTTGGCCCTTGTTCAATCAACTGGCCAACTCCGTCTTCAATCCAGAAGACGGCTAGTTGATCCGAGATTCTTTTGGCTTGAGCTAGATTGTGCGTGACGATCAAGATGGTGTAGTTTTCTTTGAGTTCTGAAATCAGGCATTCGACTTTCGAGGATGAAATCGGGTCCAGAGCGCTACAAGGTTCATCCATCAACAGTACGGTGGGCTGCAACGTCAACGCTCGGGCGATGCATAGTC
The DNA here is from genome assembly GCA_964543985.1 of uncultured Pirellulaceae bacterium. GTDB lineage: Bacteria > Planctomycetota > Planctomycetia > Pirellulales > Pirellulaceae > CAJQPP01. The sequence goes on from CAZJBW010000002.1 coordinate 83,837, forward strand.
TTTGTTGCTGCCCGCCCGAAAGTTTGGTCGCTGAATCATTCAACCGGTCTTTCACTTCGTCCCACAATCCGACCCCGCGAAGGACTCGCTCCATCGTTTCGTCGCGAGTTGCCGGAGTGCCGATGCGGTGTTCCTTAAGTGGTAACAGAATGTTCTTTCGAATACTGAACGGAAACGGATTGGGACGCTGAAAGATCAGGCCAATTTCTTTTCGCAATTGCACGGCACAACATTCTCGTTCAAAGATGTTTTCGCTTCCAAACGTGATACTGCCAGTGACTTTTGCCGCTGGAATCAAGTCCGTCATGCGATTCATCGCCATCAAAAGGCTGGACTTTCCACAACCTGATGGACCGACCATGGCCGTGATTTGTTTTTCCGGGACGTTCAATGAAACATTGCGCAAGATGGGTTTAGAACCGTAGTTTAATCCTAATTGGTGAGTCCGAATCATAGACGGATCCTCAATCGTTGACGCTCGGATTGATCGCTGGCGGCGCTCACCAGAAAAATGGCCGTACCGTTGATTAGCAATAACAGGACGATCAAAACCAACGCAGTGGAATTGGCGTTGGCCGTTCCGCCCGCCACATTCAAAGCTAAATCGTAAATGTGAACGCTCATGGCGCGTCCTGAATCGGTTAGCGACTGAGGCCAGCGAGTAACGTAGCCGGCGGTGAAAATTAGCGCGGCGGTTTCAGCGAGTGCTCGACCGATTCCCAAAACTAAACCGCCACCCAATGCGGGTGCGGCGGCTGGCAAGGAAACATGTCGCAGGGTCGAGAACTGGCTGAGTCCCAAAGCCTGAGCGCCCAGTTCCAAGTCGTTGGGTACGTCGGCCAGAGCTTGTTCTGTTGTGCGGATCATGATTGGCAAAGCCATACAAGCCAGTGTCAGACCACCGGCGGCGATCGAATATCCCATGCCCATGACTTGGCAAAACAAAGCGTTGCCAAACAACCCGAACACGATCGATGGAACTGCCGCCAACAGATTCAGGCTTCCACGGATCCAGTTGCCCAGTCTCGGGGACCTGCGGCGAGCTTGATTCAAGAACACGGAGGTCAGCAATGTCATTGGAACGGAGACCACCAAGGTAACCATCAAGATCAACAATGTGGAAACCACGACAGGACCAATACCTCCCTCGATCCCCGCCGCTTCCACCTCGCTAGTCAAAAAAGTCCACGACAATTTCGAGATGCCACGGATGAATACGTCAACAATGATCCAGCCTAGGATGCCTGTGATCGCAATCGCGACCATCCAAAGCACTCCACTGCAGGCGATTCCTAACGCAGTACTATTACCGGTCGTTTTCACAATGCCTCCTGGGTGTAATGGAAGCAGCAAAAACGAATACCAGGGACACTAGCATCAAGGCTAGGCCACTGACGAAAAGAACCGAACGGTGGCTGGCGGTGGCATAACCCATTTCCAAAGCAATGTTGGCGGTTAGGGCTCGCACGGGCGTCGTCAATGATTCAGGAAACTGCACCACGTTGCCTGCTAACATCAAGACGGCCATCGTTTCGCCCAAGGCGCGAGCGATAGCCAGCATCAAACCAACTTGGATGCCACGAAATGACGATGGGATCGCCAATTTGAATACCATCGAGTGTCGGTTGAAGCCTAGTGCCGCCGCCGCCATGACTCGATCCGCAGGCAGCGACCGAAAGGTTGACAATGTGATCAGCATGACGGTGGGTAGAATCATCAGCGACAACACGATCGTGGCGGTCAACATGGACTGGCTGCGGCCAGTTAGCTTTAACATGATCGGTGCCAGAACCACCAAGCCCCAAAGTCCGAAAACGACGGAAGGGATGCCAGCCAAAAGTTCTACGCTACGACGAAAGAAGACTCCGAGTCTTGCGGGCGCATAAAACTCACCAAAGGCTGCGGCCAGGATTCCCAGCGGGCCAGCGATAACGATCGCCCCTAACGATATCAACAAAGTGGCGACCATCATCGGTGCCAAATTGAATTGACCAGAAAGAGGGTGCCAGCTTTCATCGCTAAAAAAACGACGAGCTCCAACTTCTTGGAACGCAGGGATCGATTCCTTAACCAGGAAGCCTACGACCAATAATACGAGAGCCGCTGAGAAAAGTGCTGCCACCGTCGTGGCAATACCAAGACCGCGATCAATTGGAGGCTGGGACAAAGTGTTGCGCATCCACGAGATCATGCACATCCTCGGACTGACAGTAATCAATGAATGCTTGAATCAACTCGGTTTGGCTACTTTGCTTGTCCGGGTTAGTCACCAGATTCAACGGTCGGCTGAGCGGAAATTCACCACTGGAAACGTTGCTAGATGTGGCTTCGACACCCGAAACAGGCAACAACTTAATAGGCGTGTTCAATTGGATTTCCGCTTCGGCGGTACCAACCGAAACATATCCAATCGCTGCTGGATCACCCGCCACCGTTTTGACTGCGTGCTGATTATCGCCAACGACAACATCGGGTTTTACCTGAGGGTTTTTCAATTTAAAGTAGGCCAGAAAGACTTCTAAAGTCGCTCGCCCTTCGGCTTTATGAACAACCGTGATCGGACGGTCCGGGCCACCGACCTGTTTCCAATTGGTGATCCGATTTTGATAAATGGCGATGATTTGTTCGTCGTCCAAATTCTTAACGGGATTGTCTTTGTGTAGAATGATGGAGACACCGTCAGCTGCAATTCGGTAGCTTACCACTGAATTCTCGGCAGACTTTAATGCTCGACTGGCCATTCCGATGTCGGCGTAACCGTTTTGAACGTCGGCGATCCCTTTGCCGGACCCTCCCGTTTGCACATCGATTCTGACACCAGGGTTCTCATCTTCAAACCGCTTGGCGATCTCGGCGACTAGTGGAGCAACCGTACTGGATCCCGAAATATTGAGGTTCCCTGACAAACCGCCCAGCGCGGCCGAGCTCGAATACATCGTGGCGCATCCCATCACGGTAATGAACGCCATTAATACGATGCCTATAAATGATGCCAAACGACCCACGGTTACTCCTAGATTTCGCACAAAGTTAATCAAATGAAATTTTGCAACATCCCAAATTGATGGCTCGACCTTGTCGACGTCCTTGAACGTTCTTAGACAGAGCGTACTCCACCTGCTTGCCATCCCGTTCCGCCGTTACCAAACCTGCTTCACGAAGCACTCGCAAGTGATGTGAAAGCAGAGTCTGCTCAATTTCTAAGACCGAATTGATTTCCGCAACGTGTTTCGGTCCATCCATCAATTGTGCAACCACCGATAGACGCGTTTCGTCTGCCAAGACTTTCAGCATGCTGGCACATTCGTTGGCATCTTGATTCATACTAAGTTCAACGGCCGTTGATATGAATGGATATTCAATTGAACGGCAATTTTAGTAGGTTGCCAAATGAGAGCAAGTTCATTCGTAAAAATCGTGTTTTCAGTATTTCAGGTCACTTTTCAATCAACATTTCGCACGTTCTAAACTCGTTTGGTTTGCTGTTTAACCCTGTCCTCGCCGGTCTATTCATCACAGATGCCGCATTAAGAACAAACGCTCCTGTGGGTAGGCCGCTTTGGCTACAGCAGATCACTGGCTAGGTCAGCCAACTCGGATCGCTCGCCTTTTTCAAGAGTGACGTGAGCGTATATCGCTTGTCCTTTCATGCGATTGATCAGATGACTCAAGCCGTTTGAGAGAGAATCCAGGTACGGTTGATCGATCTGATTGATGTCGCCAGTGAAGACGATTTTTGTGCCCTCGCCGGCTCGAGTAATAATGGTTTTGATTTCGTGAGGCGTCAGGTTTTGAGCTTCGTCGACGATGAAAAACATCTTCTGTAAACTTCGTCCGCGGATATAGGACAGCGGTGTAATGACTAGCCGTTCTTCATCCAACATTTGCTGGATTCGTTTCAGGTGCTGTTCGTTGCGACGAAACTGGTGCCGAATAACATTCAGGTTGTCGAACAGCGGTTGCATGTAGGGGTCCAGTTTTTCCTGAATGTCTCCTGGCAAGAAACCTAAGTCACGGTTGCTTAGCGGGACAATTGGTCGAGCCAACAAGATTTGTTGATACTTGGTGGCCGTTTCCAACGCGGCGGCCAAGGCCAGAATCGTTTTGCCTGTTCCTGCCTTGCCAGCCAAGGTGACAAGTCGAATATCAGGATCCAACAGCGCGCGTAGGGCGAACGTTTGTTCAGCGTTGCGAGGTTGAATTCCATAGGCAGTAACTTTGTTGACTCGTCGAAAACTGGTGTTGGCTGGCGTGAACGTCAACAAAGCCGACTTGGAACCATTGCGTAAGATGAAATTTTCGTTAGCGACGGGGTTCGGAACGCTGGGCACTTGATCCTTGGGAACGATGCCAATGCCGTCAAAAAACGGTTCGATTTCATCACTTGCCACATCCGAGACTAGCCGCTTACCCGTATATAACTCGTCGAAGGTGGCCACTTTGTCCGCTTCGTAGTCTTCGGCGACCAGCCCCATGCTTTTGGCCTTCATGCGAAGGTTCAGGTCTTTCGAGACCAGAATGACTTGCGAATCGGGTCGTTGTTTTTGCATCCAGACAGCCGCATTCAAAATGCGATGGTCGGGCTTATCTTTCATAATGAACGCCGCGACGATTTCTTCGTCCAGTTTGGGCATCCAAACGATTCTTAGAGTGCCCAGCCCGGGGCCTCGCGACACACCTTCTTTGCTGAGCAGCGGACCCGTTATACAGTCCAGGGTTCGCATGAATTGGCGAGCCTGAAAATGGATATCCTCGTTACCGCGTTTGAACTTATCGATTTCTTCCAACACGGTGATCGGAATAATTACTTCGTGCTCGGCAAAGTTCTCGATGCAGCTGGCATCGTGAAGGATGACATTGGTGTCCAAGACGAACAGCTTTTTGTTCATACCGCAATCCTTTGCTGGTGGGGGAGGAGGTCCCTTTGTATCCGCAATCCATTTTTAGATGAATACGGAAACTGCTGGCATCGCAGGCGGCATGATCTGAAAAGAGTGCTGGCGCTGCAAAGTTAACAGCGCTTCTTCTCCGCGATCCCCAACATCAATAAAGCGCCAAGATTAACTAAGCTGCGTTTTTGCGATTTGCGCCGATTGCCCTGGCCTACTTTTTGACATCCTTGACGTTTTTTTCCAGCCATGGCAGGCAGTCGTCAAAGCTATCGAAAATCTGTTCTCGGGCGACCAGGTCGGGGACTAGGTCGATTCGTTCCAGCATGTACAGCACTTGCTTTTGAACCTCGACTAACAACACCTTGATCCCATTATTGTCCAACTCGGCGATCGCATCTTCCATGGCATACAGGCCGGATTGATCGATGTGATTCGTTTTCGCCAGGCGGATGATTACAACTGAGGCGGTATTGGGGATTTGTTTCATTAAGGTTTGGAAGTCGCTTGTCGAGCCAAAAAACAAAGGCCCGTTAACGTGCTTAATGAATACGTTCTCTTCCAGATGCTTCGGAAACTGCTTTTCGTCCTTCCAGGGGATTTCTGGACCCAGAGGCTGTACTTTGGATTGGGAGGCAGTGAATTCGCCAATCGTTTTCATGAACAGAAGTGAGGCAATGATCAGGCCAATCCCAACCGCGTATACAAGATTCCAAACCGACGACAACACTAGTACGGTTAGCATGATCGCAACTTCTGAACGGGGCATGTGAGGGATAGCTTTCAGGCCCTTGTAGTCCATGACGCCGATTCCAACGGTGATCAAAATTCCTGCCAGAACTGCCGCGGGAATTTTTGAGGCCACTGGTCCGAGTGCCAACAGGATCGCCAACAGCAACAGTGCTGCGACCATCCCCGAAATCCTTGTAACGCCACCAGCCTTAATATTGACCACGGTACGAATGGTTGCACCCGCACCTGGGATGCCACCGAAAAACGATGCGAGCCCGTTACCAATACCTTGTCCAATCAACTCTTGATTTGGGTTGTGTCGCGTCTTAGTCATGTTGTCGGCGACGATCGATGTTAACAACGAGTCAATGGCACCCAACAACGCCAACGTTATCGCGGTAAAGATATAAGGAGCGATACTCGTCAGGCTGAAATTGGTAAAGATTTCAAAGTACGGCTTAGGTAAACCCGTGGGAATCGCTTCGATCGGACGGTATTCCAGGTTGGCAAAATAGGCCACGCCAGTGACGACAAACAGAGCGACCAGTGTCGACGGGATTTTGGTGGTGATCCGTTTGAATCCGTAAATGATCCCAATCGTCGCCAGCGCCAAAATCAATTCTAGCCATTTGATTTTGGTCAGAGCACGCGGCAGGATTTTTAGAGCTCCTAAGACTCCTGACGTTTGACCGGAAGCTAGAATTTGGGATTCTTTTTTAATTTGTTCTTGAGTGATTTCGCTTGATCGTTGGATCGTTTCCTCGAAATCTTCCAGCACCAATATGCCCTCGCCAGCTTCTTCACGCAGAATGTTTTCAAGAATGACCTCTTCGGCCTGAGGCTTGAATCGTTCAACGAACTCGACGTCTTCTTTGGGGTAGTACCCGATCGCCGGCAAGATTTGCGTCACGAGTATGATTACGCCAATGGCCGTCATAAACCCCGAGACTACAGGATAGGGTATGTACTTGATATACATCCCTAATCCCATCACACCGAGCCCTATTTGAAATATCGCCGCGATCAGAAATACGCTTAGGATGATTGGTAGGGCTTGGGAGACCTCGCCATCATTAGCAGCAATGATTCCAGCGATGATCAACATACTGACGGCGGTCATCGGAGCGGTGGGCCCAGAAATTTGAGTCTCTGTGCCACCAAACAACGCTGCAAAGAACCCAATAAAGATGGCGCCGTAAAGTCCAGCGCTAGGACCCAGTCCCGAACTAACCCCGAATGCCAATGCCAGAGGTAACGCAACGATGCCGGCTGTAATTCCGCCGAGGACGTCGCCACGAAAATTTGAGAAATCGAGTGAATATGGCTTTTTTGACATCTAATTTATTCCACGACGTATTTGGATCCGGTGGGCGTTATGCTTGTTCAAGCCCATAAAATAACTATCACGACGGCCCTGTAAAGAGTTTCCGTGTTAACCTTCGGTGTAGTTGTCGGTACTTTTTGCGGTTCTTGGCCAGAGTCGTTAAATTGCGTAGTGAATTTTCGGCCAACCAATGGCCAGTTTTCAGGAAATTTTTGATTCAAGGTGACCAACAATATGAATGCTGACGAAGTCTTGCAACGACTTAAAGATGGAAATGAACGTTTTGTGGCAGACAAGCTGGACGGCCAACTGCAAGACAGTTCACGCCGTCAATCATTAACAGGCGGCCAAGAGCCGTACGCCATCATCCTGAGTTGTGCTGATAGCCGAGTCGTACCTGAGTTGGCGTTTGACGCCGGTTTGGGCGAGCTGTTTGTTGTGCGTGTGGCTGGAAACGTTGCCAACACCTCTTCGATGGGTAGCATCGAATACGCGGTCGCTCATATTGGATGCCCGCTGCTAGTCGTACTGGGTCATGAAAGCTGTGGAGCGGTCACGGCTGCGATCAGTGGTGGCGACAATGGCTACAACTTGAACCACCTGCTGGCCCACGTCATGCCCGCCTTAGCTGCCAAAACGGACGGCTGCGAAGTCAATGACGTTGTCAAAAAGAATGCTCAGCTGACGGCAACCGAACTTCAAGACCGATCCAAGATCATTCGTGACGCCGTGCAGGCCGGAAAATTGAAAGTGGTTGCAGGCTACTACAACTTGGGATCAGGCAAAGTTGATTACCTTGGCTGATAGGTGACCAAATGACCTGCGTCGCAGGTCGACAATATCTTGTACCAAATGCCTAAGCTCAGCCTAAAAGGCGGGGCATGTCGTGAAGTCAAAAACTAGGGCCAAAGGTTTGGCGTTTGCATTCGCTTGCAAGCGGTCGGACCTTTGGCTCTTTGCTGTTTTTTAGAATCAAGTTTCCTGCCGAGTGGTTCTTCTCAAGAGGTCGCCAAAATTCCATTGGATTTGGCGCAGTCAGTCGGTTCTGTCAATTCGGCTATCTGTGTTGAATCGAAGATTGCTTGAAAGGCATCAGGTCGAATCGACTGGACAGTGGAACCTTCAAAGGGCGGAGTTACTGGTACACCCGAATGTTTGACAATTTCACAAGCCAACGTTTGTAACTGTTTTAAGTTCAGATCAAATCGTTCGAAGAACTTGTTGCCCGAAAGATCGTCTTTCAATCGTTGATTCATCTCGCGAATGATCGGCATTTCGGAAATGTTGACACTGCCTGTCGCTGCTTGATTTTCCGTAGCGGCATGCCACTGACGAAAGAAGTCTTGCATGAAGTGGTTGATGACGCCCAGCTGTTTCAGACGTCCCAAGTTTCGCATGTACATCGTTTGGTGACACATGCGTTCGTGAAAAAAGATGAAGCCAGTGATTGACCAATACACCAGATAGTCCCATAGAATCTTGGTGGGCATGACAACTGGGTTACCAAACATTTGGTATTGGTCGCTGTAGGCTGACAGAGTGCCATAGTAAAATCGTTTGAAAATTTTGTCGTAGGAAATGGCGCGGATACGGTGGCCTTTCCATTTCATGTCTCGCCAAATCAAGTCGACTAAAAACGTGTTCGAGAAAGCGATAAAGTCGCTACCGGGCGAGTAAAACGGGTCGTGAAAGAAACCTGCCTCGCCAGTGATGCCCCAACGGTTTGGCGAAAACACTTGCTGGCATTCCGTTGAGTAATTCTTGATGGCGCGGAAGTCTTGCAAGACATCGGTGTGTTGCCGAACGGCGGCAGCGCACTGAGGTTCGTGTTTCTGAAGCCAGGCGACGGCTTTTTCGAACGAGTTGAAATCGGACAGCGAGTGGAATTCTTCGGCGGCCACGATCCCCATGCTGGTCGAGCCCGATGCCAGCGGAATCAGCCAAACCCAGTACCCCTGACCCATCAGGTGATTGGTGCTGTACCAGCGCGCGGTCATGCCTTCGTGACCGGCGTGCCATTGTTGATCATCGGACCACTGATCGATCTTGATATGCTTGCCAAATCGAAACCAAGCCGCGTTGGCCACGTGTGCCGATGGTTTTTGCAGGCCCAGTTTTCGTTTCAAAAACGCACGACGGCCACTCGCATCAATCACCCATTTGCCACTGACTTGGTGCGGCTGTTTTTCGACTTCGTAGTCGACCGAGTGTTTGCCCCACTTGTTGATGGTGACATCTTTAATCTTTGCTCGATCGATAAACTGGATGTCTCGTTCACGGCATAGGTCCCCCAGATGATTCTCGAATCGCCCACGGTCCAATTGATAGCTGGGGCAGGGCGCGTATCGTTTACCGCCCAGTTCCAATCGTTGATCAATCTTCGAGTTATCACCGGATGGAAAAAAGAATCGCAGCCCCAGTTTGGGAAGTTGACACTCTTTGATGTGCTGTTTCAAGTTTAGGATTTCGCCGAAGTAGTGCGCCGCGACCTCGACGGTGGATTCGCCGACCTTATGAGCCGCCTCGGGAACTGGGTGTTCGCGTTTTTCTAAAACGGTAATCGAGCAATTGGGAAGCCTCTGTCGCAATTGCAAAGCGAATGTCAGACCTGCTAACCCACCGCCTAACACGACGACGTCTGTTTTCGAGTTCGTTTGGTTCATCGTTGCACTCCTAAACATTCAGCATGTCAAAGACGGGGGCCAAGTGTTCCTGGCTGGCAAGTTCACTAGGGATCGACGTTTCGATTTGAGGTTGCGATTGGCGGACGCGTCGAGTGATCTCCAGCATCAAGTCGCGAATCAAATCGACGTTGTCATTGAATCGGTCACGCAAGGCCGCGTCGTCAAGTTTGTCAGTCAGTTCAGCGTTCAGGCGAGTCATGACTTCGATCTTGCTCTGATCGACAAAGGCTGGGATCGCATTCACATTCGGATCGGCCTGGTACCAACTGCGGAAGAAGTCTTGCATCTTCAAGTTCATGTCGCGAATTTCTTCGACGCCTCGCGACAAAGTTTGAATGAAGCCGGCGTCGGTTAGTTTGCCATTGAAGTACAGCAGGGCCGGGAACCCCCAATAGACGGCGTAGTCCCAAACGAATTTGACCGCCATGATCCTGGGGTTGCCGAACAGCGGGTACTGGTCGCGGTAGGTTAGTAAGTTGTTTTGAAACAGCGTCAGGAAAACGCTCTGCAGTGTCGGGGCCAAGTGGGTGATTGAGTTACCGGCCAAGTCTTCCTCGATCAGCTTGCCAACCATCGTGTTGCCGATCGCAATGAAGTCGCTGCCTGGCGAGTAGAAAGGATCTAGGAACGCCGCGGCCTCGCCGACTAAGCCCCAACGATCAACCGAAAAGACTTGCCGTGATCCGCGAGACATTTTTTTGATCGCCAAAAAGTCTTGCATTTGATCGGCGTGCGGTTGGATGGCTTGGGCACATTCGGGTTCGTGTTGACGCAACCAATCCATCGATTTTTGGAAACTGTTAAAGGAGTTCAATGGATGGATTCGTGGGTCGGCGACGATACCGATGCTTGTTGAACCAGTGGCCAACGGGATTAGCCAAACCCAATAGCCTTCGCCCATCAAATGGTTCGTGCTTAGCCAGCGACGTGGCACTTTTCCGGTCAGCGTTTGCCAGTTCTGATCGTCGCACCAGGCATCGATTTGGATCTGTGAATCGATGCGAAACCAAGCCGCATTGATATCGTGATGCAGATCCTCTTCCAGTTTCAGTTTGCGTTTGATGAACGCCGCTCGTCCACTGGCATCCACGATCCAGCGCGAGGAGATGGTGTGCTGTTGGCCATCTTGTTGCAGAGTGACGCGATGTTCCGTGTCCTTGGTCCCGTTTTCCGACGAGTCTAAAAAGACTTCACGAACGCGCGCACCGGCGAACAGGGTGGCACCCATTTGTTGACCCGAATCGGCCAAGAAGTTCTCCAGCCGGCCACGATCGACTTGATAACTGGGTGCGGCGAAAAAGGTGCTGCCGCCAACTTCCACGCCCTCGGCCAAGCTTTGAAAGGCGTCCTTAAAGAAGAATCTCAGGCCAAATTTCGGTAGCTGGTCGTCGGTTAAATGTTTCTTCAGCCCTAATTCTTCGCCGAAATAATGAGCGCCAATTTCGACTGTCGATTCACCTACTTTGTGAGTCGTTTCGGATACGGGGAATTTGCGTTTCTCAACAATAGCGACTCGCAATTTGGTGTGCTGTTTCAGCAATTGACGAGCCAGCGTAAGACCAGCCAGTCCGCCACCCAAAATGGTTACGTCAAACTTAGTTTCTAGATTTTGTTCCGGTTGAGTAATCATGATCGAGTCGTTTCGATTTCCTGTGTCTGGTTCGATTCCATGAACTGAGCAATTTCGGTGATCCAGTACCGTTTCTTCTGGAACGGATAGGGCGGCAAGCTAATCCGTTGATGGCCCTGCCCGAAGACTTCGTTGAAGTTTGGCCCGCAACCGTGACAGTACAGTACGCCCAAAGTAGTCATTAAACTGGCGACTGTCGAAATCGATTTCGAGCTTCCATCCAAACAACTTAAGAATTGAACGTTGTTGAGTTGCTGTTTGAACGATTCTGAGATCTCAGGCCCTCCAAACGTCATCACGACTTGGCAATCGAATTCATTCAGTGCCGCAGCGGCGTTTTCCGAGTTCGGTGTGCTGAGGGCATGTTCTCGCCAGTAGCTGCCGCCCAGCGAGCGATGGACGGGGACCACCTGACCAGAAACGCTACAAACGAGTGGCAAGTTCGGTGGATAGAAGTTGAAGTCATCGGCGAACTTTTCGAAACCATCCCATGCTTCCGCGTGTTCCTTGTTTTCGGAGTTTAGGATTTGTTCGCGACGATAGACTAACTCGAACGCATCTACAAAACAGAGGCAGCCTGAAACGCAGGCAGCAACGTATTGGCCGACGCCAGTACCATACGCAACGTCCGCTTCGATACCCCAGGACGTCCACAGCTTGGCTAAACTGGCTTGCTTTAGATACTCGAGCGTGGAAGGTAGTTGGTCCAACTCATTTGGTGCAGCCTCGGTGTCACCCTGAAGGTACTCAGTCATATGGGCCGCCGCTCTTGCGTCATGACTAACCAACCGTTGTTGGCATTGCTGGACGAAATCGCGAACGGAACAGTTGGCATTGCATAGCTGTCGCAAGACGAGCATTTGCTCGGACTCATTTTGGGAATGGTCCGGAAACAACCAAGCGATGCGCGGCGGACTTTTTCTGGTGACTTGGGATGAGTGTTGCCCGTTGCTGGAAGCATGAGAAGGGTTGGGCAGGGACTCGGCCGCGACGCGAAGTTTCTGTAACGCGTCTTGCTGTGATTCAACAACCACGGCTACTCGTTGCTCGAAATGGCGACGTCCTACGGCTGCGGTGAAACAGACATCGGACAAATTCGTTTCAGGCTTTGAATCCAGGTGCGCTGTGTAGTTGTCGATCACTTGACGCAAAGATCGTTGACAGCGAGCGCTTAACACCAGCAAGTTCGCGGACGGTTCATTGGGTGCGGACTTGGATGATACAGGTTCGTTGTCCGTTTGGTTTGGCTCTGCTGCTTGGACTTTGGCCTCGGGGGCACTCAGGATCAAATGCGCGTTCGTGCCGACAAGTCCCAGTGCGGTAATTCCAGCGGTGCGCCGTTGGCATTCAGGCCAAGGCTGGTTGTCGGTGACCATCTGCAAGGGCATGCGTTGCCAAGGGATGTGAGGCGTTGGTTCTTGGAAATGGATTTGTTGAGGGATCGTGCCGTGATGCAAAGCGAGTACTGTTTTGATCAAGCCAGACGCTCCGCCGGCGGCCTCCAAGTGACTGATATTCGCTTTGACAGAACCGACCAGTAGAGGATCTTCGGGCGAGCGACCTTTTCCGTAAATTTTGACTGCGGCCCCTAATTCCATTGGGTCGCCATATTCGGTGCCCGTGCCATGTGCCTCCAGGTACTGCACATGCGAAGGGGCGATACCGGCGTCTTTGACCGCCGCATCGATGACTCGTGTTTGAGCCTTTCCGCTAGGCGAAGTGATGCCGCCACTGAAGCCGTTATGCACGACCGCACCGCCACGAATCACAGCCATCACTCGGTCGCCATCTCGTTCGGCGTCACTCAGTCGCTTCAGCACGACGACGCCACAACCTTCGCCACGCCCGAAACCGTCGGCCGATTTAGAAAAGGATTTACAGCGTCCATCGGGTGAAAGCAGGCCCGCCTTGGACATCAACAATGAATTCACAGGCGCCAGAATCGCATTGACACCGCCGGCCAATGCCAGGTTGCAATTGCCATCCTGCAAGCTTCGCATCGCTTGATAAACGGCAACCAGTGAACTGCTGCTGGCCGTATCGACCGAAACACAGGGCCCTTCAAAACCAAACAGGTAACTGATTCTGCCCACACCGGCACTGTGCGAAAGTCCAGCACCTTGGAACCCTTTAATAACTTGTTCATCGTCCAAGGTTGGAATGAAGGCGTAGTCTTGTCCCATGATCCCCATGAAGACGCCAACATTGGAATCGGCCAACGGTGCAGTAGCGATACCGGCGTTTTCCAATGCACGATAACTGTTTTCCAGTAGCATCCGATGCTGAGGATCGATCCAGCAGGCCTCTTGGTCCGAGATGTTAAAGAACGCCGCATCAAAGTCGGCGATGTCTTCCAAAAAACCGCCTTGCCGAGTGTACATTTTTCCCGCTTGACGATCCTCGCTGTAGAAACGGTCGATGTCCCAGCGGTCGGACGGAATATCGCAAACGGAATCGACTCCATCCAGCAAGTTCTGCCAAAACTGATTGACATCTTGAGCGCCAGGGAACCGGCAACTCATACCGACGATCGCCACGTCTTCGCGTTCCAGAGATCGCGATTCCTGTTCAGGAGTTTTTGACGCGGTACCGGCCAGTGATTCTTCACCAGGTCCTTGTTGGGCAATCAATTCCAACACGTGGTCCGAGATCGCATCGATCGTAGGGTGATCGAACAACATGGTTGGCCCGATGTTGAATTGGTCACCCAGCATTTGTTGTAGCTCGGTACCGAATTCGACCGCCATTAAAGAATCCAAACCCATCTCGATCAGAGGTCGATCGGTTTCGGGTGCTTCATTGGTCGACAGAATTCGTTGCAGTGAATCTTGAACCGTCTTCACTAGTAGTTCGCGTTGGGCGCTCCCTTTTAGTTGTTTTAGTTTACCGACGAGGGCTGAATCGGCACCTCGTTTTTGACGACGAGCCCCCACCAGTTCTTGGATCATGGCCGGCGTGTCGCCTGTAGGGCCCATCTTCATGCGACGCCAATCGACATCCATGACCAACGCTTGGACGGTGTCAGCGGCCAACATTTTTTCGAGTGCATCGTGTGCTTCGCGGACACCTAGTGGTGTGATCCCTTGCAATGCTAGGCGTTTGACAATTCGTTCGTCGTCGGCCATGCCTGCGATCCAAGGCCCCCAGTTGATTGAGACTGCGGGCAGACCCAGTTGTCGACGTCGCCACGCCAAGCCATCCAAATAGGCGTTGCCAGCCGCGTAGTTGCTTTGGCCGGGCGATCCCAAGACCGAGGCGGCTGACGAGTACAACACGAATAGATCCAATTCCAGATCCTTCGTCATTTCGTGCAGTAGATCGGCGGCGATGATCTTTGGAGCGAGAACTTTTTGGAAGCGTTGCCAGGTTTGCGATTCGACCAGGCCATCATCCAGGATACCGGCCGCGTGAATGACGCCCGACAGCTTGGACAGATCATTGCCGAATCGTTGGAACAGTTGCTGAACGTCCGAGTGGCTAGTCATGTCGGCCGAGTGTACGACGACTTGGCAGTCCAGCGCTGCAATCGATTCAATAAACGATTTCGCTTGATCGTCCGGTTCGCGACGCGATACCAACACGACCTGCTTGGCCCCTTTTTCCGCCAGCCACTTGCCAACTTCGCGTCCTAGCATGCCGAGTCCGCCGGTCACTAAGTAGCAACCGTCTGGGTTGGCCGCAAACGAATCTCGTTTCGTCAGTTTGGCTTGATTCATTCGCGGAACCAACAGTTGGCCGTCTCGAATCACATGTTGATTGTCGGGCGTTTCGGTCAGCAGGATGTCGGTCGCCATGGCAGCTTTTTCCTGCACCTGCTCTACCGAACCATCGAAATCCAGCATGCGAAATCGCAGTTCTGGTTGCTCGGCGCCCAGGACTCGTGCCAGACCCCAAATTTTGGTGTGGTCCGGATCGACTGGTTCGGTAGGTTGAACGGCAATCGCTTGACGAGTCAAAAATTCAAAGCCGCAATCCAACTTTCTTTGCCCGCAAGCCAGCAAACCTTGAACGCAAGAAAGAGCGGCTGCTAGTTGGTCACTGTCGTCTAACTTTTTGGAAGCGTCGCCCGCTGCAGCATCGCTGACGCACCATGCGATCCCGTGCAATTGGAAGTCGGCTTGCGAGTCGGCCAATTGTTGAAACTGTTGTTGCCAATCATCTTTGGTTGCCAGCGGCATCCAATCCAGCGTGGTCACTTGGTGACCTCGCTCGGTCAATTTATTTTCAATACTGGTTGCCAAGCTTGGATGTTCGTTCGTTTGAGTCGTCGATGATGACGAGACGATTAGCCAGTTTTTGGGCTCTAAAACGGTGGCGGCCAACCTGGTTGGTTTCCAATTCAATTCGTAAACCAGACGTTCGGCTCCCGCGCCACTCATTTGTCGCAGTGCTGCCAGGCTAACTTGCTGAACTTGTAACTCTTTAATTTCCAGTAGCACATTGCCGTCGTCATCGGCCAGTACCAAATCGGCAGTCCGGTTTGGCCCATCGTTCTTTGTCCACTCAGCAAAACACCAAGCCGCATCTTCGATTGTGGCAAATGCAGACACGCTTTTCATACCGACCGGTAGAAACAGGTTTCCGTCGTCCTCTTTCAAAAGCCCGACAGCCAGGGAATGCAATGCTGCATCCAACAGAGTTGGTGGGATGTTGTACCCTCGAACATCGTTGTTGGTTACCAGCCGCGTTAAAACCTGTTCATCCGAGTACTGTAATTGATCGATACATCGAAAAGCGGCACCATAGTTCAGCCCTAGCGAGTTCATCTTTTCGTAAAAACGTTCGGGCGAATCCGTCTCTTGCAGGTTACCGGAGATTGCTTTTCGGTCGATCGGGGCAGGGCGATTGGGAGTGCTGCTTTGCGGTTCACAGTGGAAATGTCGTACCCAATTGGATGTTCCAGCGGTGGCAGCAAAGACCTCGATGAGAGACTTTTTTTCGCCATCGGTTTCGATCTGTCGTGTGACCGTTTGCAGAGCCGTGCGACCGCTGGGTCGAATCGGCTGCAAGAACGTCACGTCGGACAATGCCATATGAGTGCTGGTTGTCAGCGCCATTTCGACCAACGCGGCACCCGGTAAGACCGTGGCGTTCATGACCTCGTGGTCGGGCATCCAGGCCGGACTGTCTTGATCGATGAAGCCTTCACGGCGTTGTTCGTTTTCCATTCCAGCCAGGTCGATTTTGCCGCCCAGCAATGGATGCGCCGTATGGTATTCGGCATGAAAGGCTCGCGGTTTGTCCGGTCCCCAGAATCGTCGTCGTTGGAATGGGTAGGTTGGCAGAGCGACCTTCTGGCCATCACGTTGTTCGTGAAGTTTGCCAAAATCGGGTGTTAAGCCCGCTGCATACATCTGACCTGTCGCTAACATCAACGCGTATTGATCATCCTGGTCTTTGGCTAAACATGAAACTAAATTTTCGGATGGAGACTTCCAATTGGCAGCGGCCATCCGTGTTAGGACCGATTGCGGGCCCAGTTCGACCAACAGTTCACATCCAAGTTCTTGCACAGCTTCCACGCTAGGCGAGAAACGAACAGCACCACGAATGTGCTGCGCCCAATACTGACCGTCCAGGACTTGGTCGGCCGGCATCACCGTTCCGCTAAGGTTGCAGATCAGTGGAATGTTGGCTCGTTGAAATTCGATTTGTTTTGCGAACGAGGCGAATGAATCGAGGATGGGATCCATCAGCCGTGAATGGAAAGCGTGTGAAGTGGTCAAGGTTTTGACACGCACTGCGGCATTTGAAAACTCATTCTGGATGTCAGCAATGGCATCCTCGGTTCCACTGACAACAACGTGAGTGCCATTTAATGCGGCTAGCGAAACGTCTTCGCGATTTTGGATGGCTGTTTGAATTTTTTGTTCTGATGTGAACACGGCCAACATCTTGCCGCCGGTGGGCAATTGTCCGATCTGTTTTCCGCGTTCGGCGATCAGGGTCAGGCCATCTTGCCAGCTCATGATGCCCGCGACACAGGCCGCCGCGTATTGCCCCACGCTGTGTCCGAGAACGACATCGGGACGTAGACCCCAATGGTTCAGTAGCGACACTAATCCCATCTGCACGGCGAAGATGGCTGGTTGAGTCCAGTAGGTGTTGTTGATCGCTGGAGAGTCAGTCGAGTCGTCGAACATAACACTCAAAAGTGATTCGTTACGAATCTGCTGCAACCAAGCTTCGCACCGATCGATGGCCGTCTTAAAAACCGTTTGAGTCCGATAGAGGTCTTTGCCCATGTCGACGTATTGCGATCCTTGGCCCGTGAATTGCCAAGCGATTCGCGGTTTGCGGCGATGATGACCTTGGAAACAGTCGGCGTTCTTGTTGCCACGAGCAAACTGTTGCAACGAATCGACTACTTGCGAACGTTCTTGAGCAACGACAGCCAACCGATGATCGAAGTGGCTGCGTGCCGTGTTGCTAGTGACCGCTAAATCGGCCAATCCGATCTCGGGGTGCTTGTGCAGGGTCTTGCTGTACGATTCGGCCAGTTCAAATAACGCTTCTTCGTGTTTGGCTGACAATGTGATCAGCGCAGGTGGCTCGTTGGAATTAATGTTTTCCGGCGAACTCGAATTCGAGGCTGTCGATTCCGATTGAGGTTTCTGCTGAGGTGCTTCGATCACAATATGAGCGTTGGTGCCGCTCATACCAAAAGCACTAACGCCAGCCAGGCGACGTTCCGCAGCTGGCCAAGCGGTCGGTTCAGTCAGCACCTTCACCGGGATATCACTCCACGGAATATGCGGATTTGGCGTCTCGAAATTCATCTGGCCTGGGATGGAACTGTTCTGCATTGCCAACAGAACTTTGATGATTCCAGCCATACCAGCGGCCGCTTCAAGGTGGCCAATGTTGGTCTTTACCGAACCGATGAGTAGCGGGTTTTGTTGAGTGCGTTTGGCACAGTAAGCTGCTGCGGCCGCATTGACCTCAATCGGATCTCCCAGTTCGGTGCCGGTACCGTGAGCTTCCAAGTAGCCAATTTGATTGGGTTCCACGCCCGCGCGATCTAATGCTTGGCGGATCACTTTTTCTTGAGACTTGGGATTGGGTGCGGTTAGTCCACTACTGAATCCGTTGTGACCGATCGCCGAACCACGAACGATGCCCAGGATTGGATCACCGCCAGCTTCCGCGTCGGATAGTCGTCGCAGTGTGACGACACCACAACCTTCACCTCGCAGGTAGCCGTCCGCGGCTGCATCAAAGGCGCGCGAGTGCCCGTTGGGCGATAGCGCTTTGAGTTTACAAGTCAGGATGTTCGTGGTTGGCGAACAGATAGCGTTAACGCCACCGACCAACGCTCGATCACAATCCCCGCGCTGCAGGCTCTGGATGGCCAAGTGCAATGCGACAAGCGACGACGAGCAGGCCGTGTCGATCGCCACGCTGGGACCTTGCAAACCCAAGTAGTAAGCCAACCGGCCACACAAAAAACTTCCTGCTGCACCGGTTGCAATGTAGGGGTTCAGATTCAGAAACGAATCACTGGCCTCGTTCTGGTAGTCGTTGTGCATCCAACCGACGAACACTCCGGTATGCTCGCCAATCTGTTCGGGTATCCAACCGGCACGTTCGATCGCCTCCCAACCGACCTCCATTAAAAGGCGTTGTTGAGGGTCGACCCATGTGGCTTCGCGAGGCGAGATGCCAAAGAACTCGGGGTCCATAAGATCCAGGTTTTCCAGAAAGACGCCGCGTTTGGCGTACATCTTGCCGGGCACATCTGGGTCGTCGTCGTGAAAGGCCGTCATATCCCAGCGGTCATCGGGGATGTCGCTAACCAAGTCCGTTTGGTCAACCAAATGTTGCCAGAACTTTTCTGGCGTATCGGCATCCTTAGGGAAACGACAGGCCATCGAGACAATGGCAATCGATTCTTGCGAGTACTCATTTGCTTGATTTTGTGCTTCGGCGAGCTGTTGTTTTAGCTCGCGAATTTTCAGCAACGCCTGTTTGTTTGGCGAGAGTGGTTCTGAGTGATTGGTCATTGGGCGATTCTTGGATGGGCATTCAGAGGAGTTGCAAATTGGCGGGTGTTATTGCAGTTCGTTCATCAGTTGTTGAAGAGCTTCTTGTTCGCTCATTTGCTCGACTTCTTTTTTGAGTTCGCCGGATTTCGTCGAGTCAGCGAATTCGGAGTCGACTTTCTTCGTTAAGGTTTCACCAGGTTCTGGTTTATCAGCAGGACGTAGGGTGTCGACCAAAAACTTGGCCAAGTCAGTAATACGCGGGTAGTCGAAAAGCAGGGTCGGAGGCAAGTTCGTCGCTGGCCCAACCTCGACTTGCAGCTGGGCGCTCAAGCCAACGATGGCCAGTGAATCCATACCGGCTTCAATGAATGATTCGTCGGGTCCCGGTTGCTCGTCCACCTCGCCGATTTCCAGAATCAGTTGCTGAAGGAACTGAGTCGTCGTGCGATGTTGTTCGGATGGGTGGACAGACTTCAGTTTGTCGGCCAATTGTGCCGGGCGCAAGTTTGCCAATGTCGGTTCAAGGTCACTGTCGATCGGAATTTCGGTCGCGACTTGTTCTCGCAACTTTGTTTTCAGTACTTTGCCGGACGGGTTGCGAGGCAATTCGTCGATCTTGATGAAACGGCGAGGAACCTTGTAGTTACCCAAGTGTTGTTTGGCATGCTGTTCGATTTGCTGCAAACTTGCCGCGTCATCTTCACTGTCATGCAAAACCAAATAAGCCACGACCTGTTCACCGAAGACTTGGTCAGGCGCTCCGATAACGGCCGCTTGCTTGACCGATTCGTGATCCAAGAGCACTCGTTCCACTTCGGCCGGAAACACTTTTAGGCCACCGACGGCAATCATGTCTTTGACGCGATCGACGACGTACAGGTAACCGCGATCATCGATGCGACCGATGTCGCCCGAGTGAAACCAACCGTCACGGATGGCGGCCGCAGTATCGTCGGGGCGATTCCAATAACCAAGCATGACGTTGGGGCCGCGGATGACAATTTCGCCAAGTTCACCAGTGGGGCATTCGGCGTTGGATTCGGTGTCCACGACTTTAATCTCGACGCCGTCGATGGGCATGCCAATGGAACCTGGCTCGAAACAGAAGCGATGGTTGTAACTTGCGAAAGGCGAGGTCTCGGTCAGCCCGTAGCCTTCGTAAATTGGCATGTCGAATTTTTCCCGCCACGCCTGCCCGGTTTGGATAGGCATCTTGGCCGCTGCTGTGAAGCAATAAGTAACGCTTTGCAAATCGGTGGGACTGCAACTGTCATGCAACAGGCCAAACATCATGGGGACTCCGTAAAGTTGAGTCACTTGGTGTTCAGCGATCAGCTGTTTCGTTTCGTTAAGATCGAACCGTTGTTGTAAGACAATGGTTGCCCCCACATTCAGTACGGAATTCAGCAACGCGTTTTGGCCAAAGCAGTGAAACAGCGGGACCGCCAGTAGGACTCGGTCATCCTTCTGCATGTTGCACAGGTGATTGAAGGCACAGACGTTAGAGCGAACGTTGCGGTGCGATAGAGTGGCGCCTTTGGGGAACCCGGTCGTCCCCGATGTGTACAGAATGAGTGCCGCGTCGTCCGGATCCGCGTCATGCCAGGCGTTGTTGCTGGTGGAAGGTGTTGTTGTTTTGGGCCCGTCCGCAGTTTCTGCAGTCACATCGTTGACGCTCATCTTGGTCGTGACACAACTGGGCAATGAATCAACCACCAAATCGTCTAATTGGTTACTGCCGATGAAGACCTTGGCTTGACAGTCGTTGACCATGAACTCGACTTCTGAGGCGGCCAGGCGAGTATTAATCGATACAGCAATCGCGCCCAATCGCAGCGTCGCGTAGTACCAAACGGGAAATGATGGCGCGTTGGGCAGCATCAAAGCGACTCGATCACCCGATTGCACTCCCGCGTTGCTCAGTTGAACGGCCGCCGCGATCGACAGTTCATTCAATTGCCGGTAGCTGAAACGATGGTCGCCAAAAACAATCGCTGTTTGATTGGGAACCAAATTGGCAGTGACAGTTAGGCTTTCGCAAACGTTCATTGGTTGAGCTCAAAGAACTGGTCGAACGAATCAATCGTCGGTTGGGTGGCATCAACAAGTCGATCTTGGTCCGCAATATCTCGAGCTAGGGTTTCGATGTCTTGTTCCAGCCAACGATCAGAGTCGTTAAACAGGAACGGCTGTTCGGGCCCCGGTTGCGCGTTAAGTCGCTCGTAAACGGCCGTGTAGAATTCTCGATTTTGAGCGCCTAGCAACTCTCGACCATCAAAGTGACCGCAAGTCTGTTGAGCACGCAGATCGATGGCTTGAACGGCAAATATCGAAGCCACCGCTAGATACTGTTGGAATGACTGGATGGACTGCCAAGCCAGATTGGCTGCACCCCAGCTTAGACCGTTGATGTTTTGATTGAATTGTTCGGCGTGAGTCGGGAAGTGCTCGACGATTGGGTTACCCATATAGGTCAACATCGGCATGATCGAGTTGCCGCATATTTGCAGTCCCTTCAAACCCATGTTGTAGACCTGATCGTTGTTGCCACGTAACGAGGCGTTCAGTCCACCATTGAATTCGGGCGCGACAAGACTGGCGATTTGCACATCAAGGTGTTTGGCCAACAGACCAATGAAGCGCCGCAGGTCATCCATGGCGATGCCCAGATACTGACCCAGGAAGTTGCCGCTCTGATA
Source organism: uncultured Pirellulaceae bacterium (assembly GCA_964543985.1). Classification (GTDB taxonomy): domain Bacteria; phylum Planctomycetota; class Planctomycetia; order Pirellulales; family Pirellulaceae; genus CAJQPP01. The sequence continues at coordinate 105,780 of CAZJBW010000002.1, forward strand.
GAACTGGCCAGTTTCCGGATCGACTAAAGGGTTATCCGAAACGGAATTCATTTCGGTTTCCACAACCTGTTGGATCCGCGCGAAGCCCTCGATGATTGCTCCGTTGTATTGGGGGAAACAACGTAGCGAGTAGCGATCTTGAACCTGACTGGTCGCTCGCTGTTGATGATACTCGCCAGCCAACAACGAACGAATCGTTTGAGCACTCCACAGTTGTCCGGGGTGCGGCTTGTTGGCATGTACGAACTCTTGAAATGGATCCAAGTCGACTTGTAGGGCTCGCATTAATATCGACTGCACCATCATGGCTAATGCCATACCTTGTTTGCCAGCGATCGTTGCGTTGGCGGCAATGGCCGACGAAAAGGAGGTGCCGTTGATCAGCGCAAGTCCCTCTTTGGCGCGAAGCTGTATCGGATCCAGTTGCAAATGTTTCAGAGCTTCAGTGACCGATAATGTTTGCTCGCCAATGCGGACCTTGGCGTTGCCTGCCTGCCCGGTTACGGATCTGGCAATCGTAGCCAAAGGGATCAGGTCGCCGCTGGCACCAATGGATCCAAACTGACGAACCACAGGGATAGCATCCGCCTGGCAAAAATTCACAAGACGTTGAATAATTTCGGGACGGACCCCTGACTTGCCTTGCATTAGAACGTTGGCGCGCAGCAACATGGCGCCACGAGTATGTTGTTTGTCGATCTCAGGTCCAGCAGCGGCTGCCAAGAATGACAGCAGGTTCTTTTGCAAGGCGGCCGCTTCTGCGCAGCCGACTGTGTTGTTGGACATGCCACCAAAACCAGTGGTGACCCCGTAAATGACTTTCTCGTCGCCTACTGCGTTGGTGACAGCATCGACGGACGCGTTCAGGCGTTGGAGAGATTCGTCAGTCGGTTGAAAAGAAATACTGGCCTGTTTGTTTACCCAATCGTTAAACTTATTCAGGTCCAGATGATTCCCACTCAATTCCGGCTGCGAACTTGCCTGAGGAGAGGTGATATTATTTTGCAGCATCAAGTATCGTCTTGGTTACATCAGTTTTGCTACCCCATATTAACTCTGACGTTTTAACATCGAAAGTAAACAAAGGGTCGATTTGCAATGTGTTTCCTCGGTTCAAACAGCGATCCAACTTTGTCGCGTTTGAGCCGTCAGCGTGACCCTGGTAACAATCCATTGCCACGAAACAACTTTCGTCGGTTTGAACATCCAGATCAACATCACTTTAAGGGCTGGCATTTGGGTGTTGTTTTGCTGCTGGCGTGCCTATTGAACGTTTTTGGCTGCCAAAATTCTGGGTCAAACGCTGTTTTAGACCGCTCTGACGAACCACTTAGCGTCAACGTTATTGAGTTACAGCGTACCGACAATTCAATAAAAACAGCCTCATACTTCGGAATCCTCAAGCCAGCGGCCTCACGCACTTTGGGTTTTGGGACGGCCGGTCGTTTAGATTCGATCGTCGCAGTAGGCCGTCGAGTGCTAAAAGATCAAGTGATCGCCGAGATGGACTCGCAAGATCTACAAGAACAAAAAGAGTCTCTACAGGAACGTCTGTCACAAGCACAGACGGCTGGTCAAGTTGAACAAGCTTCTGTTTTGCAAAGTCAAATCAATGCCATCGACGAACAGATTCAAGCGGCCACGTTGACGGCGCCGTTCGATTGTTTTGTGGAGGAGACGTTGGCATTCGAAGGCAGCTTGGTGCCAGCGCGGTCGGCCGTCGTGCGTATCGTGGACGCCGAAAATCTAATCGTTGAAATTCAACTACCTCGACGAATTGAAAGATGGGTTCAATCCACACAACAGATCATCTTTATTGCAGATGAACAAACGTTGGCCGGAACGTTGCGCGAAAAAGCCATCTCCGAAAAGCCGACCGGTACGATCATGGTTCGCTTCGATGTGTTATCAAGTTCCTCGGTCGACAGTTTGAACTTTGGGCAAACGGTAGAGGCAAAGTTTAATTTCGAGACCAATGAGTCTGGTTATTGGATTCCCATCGATGCACTCAGCCGTAGCCACGATGGCGTGTGGTCCGTTTTTGTGTTAACCGAACAGCAGTCCGGGAAAGACGGTTTTACGGTCACACGGAAATTGGTCAGTGTGAAACAGTTGATGGATCAATTCGCGTTAATCGAATCCGAATTCGACGATGATGTTCAGATCGTTGCCAACGGCTTGCACCGCGTGGTTCCAGGGCAATCGGTGGAACCCAACTTGATTGAGTTCACGAACCCCAATGATGATTCGTCCGGAGATGACGAGTGATCACGCGTTACCTGTTTCGTAACCCTCGGATCGTTTGGTTATTAATTGCCACGATTGTGATCGCTGGCTGTGCTTGTTTCCTGGTGATGCCTCGGTTGGAAGACCCGGTACTACGTCCACGCGTCGCCGTGATCAGCACGGTGTTTCCAGGCGCCAATCCGGCCGAATTGGAATCGACGGTCACAGCCCCGATCGAACAATGGCTAAACGAGTTCTCTGAAATCAAGCAGGTCCGTTCCAACACTCGGACCAGCAGTTCCAACGTGGTGATCGAACTGCAAGACAGCGTTACCGAGACGGCGGATGTTTGGGCGGCGATTGAAAGTCGCATTCTGTCCAAGGCGTCCAATTTGCCAGAAGGTTGTCAGGATCCAGAACTGACGGTGTTTCCGCTCAAGGCGTTCGCCGCCATCCTGGCGATTCAATCGACTGAAGAGAAGCCAGATCGATTCCAACAACGACGGTTGGTCCAGGAACTGAAATCACGAGTCCTTAATCTTTCAGCTACTGAATCGGTACAGATTTTTGGCGATCCCGGTGAGGAACTCGTCATTCAATTGAGTCCTGAAATGTTGGCAGCCACTGGTTTGAGCCCTGGCAACATCGCCCAGCAGATCCAACAAGGGCAGGCGGTGCCAGCAGGCGATAGTGAGCAAAACGGACTACAGTTGATCGTGGATGTCGCCAACGATCGTCAATTGGAGCAACAGGTAGGCGATACATTTATTCGCTATCGCCCCGACCAACCGCCTGTGCGTCTGTCTGAAATTGCAACAATTGAAAAACGTCATGCGTCTGCTCAATCGACTGCGGCGATTATCGCCGACCAACCAGCAATCGTGTTAGGCGTGATGGTCGACAACCAGTCGCGAGTCGATTTGTGGGCTCGCGAATTGGAAGACGTGCTCTATCAATTTCGCTTGGATTTTCCAGGCAACTATCAAGTCGAGTCACTGTTCTCGCAAAGCAGGCAGATCGATCAACGTATGGGCAGCCTGCTGACCAATCTGTCCTTAAGCACTCTGGCCGTCGTGCTGCTAGTGTTTCTGCTGATGGGTTGGCGATGCATGTTGGTGGTTGCGATTTCATTGCCCTTGTCGGCGTTGCTGGTGATCTGTGGATTGCGATTTTTAGATATTCCAATCCACCAGATGTCGGTAACTGGCTTGATTGTCGCATTGGGTCTGCTGATTGATAACGCGATCGTGATGGTCGAGGAGGTGCGTTCGCGAATCTTTCAAGGCGTCGATCGGCTGTCAGCATTGGTGGATGCGGTCAAGCACCTGAGTATGCCGTTGTTCGGATCGACGTTGACCACGATCTTGGCGTTCTTGCCGATCGCGACGTTACCCGGTCCGTCTGGCGAGTTCGTAGGCTCGATTGCCATCAGTGTTATTTTGGCCATTGCCGCATCCTTTCTTTTGGCAGTCACCCTGATTCCGTCACTGGTCGCCATGTTCGGAGTCAGCGATGGGCGGATGGGCTTCTTTGAATATGGTTTGCGGTTCAAGCGGATTGAAACTTGGTATCGCCAGACGCTCCGAGTGACTTTTCGCTACCCGTTGTTGGGCGTGGTGTTAGGGGCGTTGTTGCCTGCGCTGGGGTTTTTGGCATCTGGTCAATTGAATCGGCAGTTCTTTCCAGCAACGGATCGCTCGCAAATCCAAATCGAGTTGGAATTGCCCGCTGCAAATTCATTAGCGGCCGTCGAAGAAACGGTGCAACGAGTTCACGAGATCGTTGCGCAGGATTCGCGAGTGGCTCGTCAAAATTGGTTTCTTGGTGAAAGTGCGCCCACGTTTTACTACAACGTGATTCCTCGTCGACGCGGTACACCAAGCTATGCTCAGGCATTCGTGGATGTCGATTCCAAGGCTTCGATTAACGAACTGGTTGCGAATTTGCAGTCCAAGATCGACAAGCAAGTTTTGGACGCGCGAGTCATCGTTAGAAAGTTGGAACAGGGTCCGCCATTCGACGCTCCAGTGGAAGTGCGATTGTTGGGACCCGACCTGGCGACGTTGGAACGATTGGGCACTCAGCTACGAAAAATCATGGCTGAAACCGACTTCGTGACTCATACGCGATCGGACTTGGAAGACACCGTCCCTAAATTGACGTTGCAGCTGGACGAGTCGGTCGCCAAAGACGTTGAGCTGACACGAAACGATATCTCCAAGTTTTTGTTCACGGTAGTCGAGGGCGCACCAGCGGGAACTCGCTTCGAAGGAGGCCAAGAGATCCCTCTACGAGTAACCGTCGACTTTCAAGATCGGTCGCAAGTAGAAACATTGGCCGCTCTATCAATTCACTCTGAAAAGTCACGTTCCGCTGTGCCCGGTCCCGGCGGTGCCAACCCGCAACAACCGGGCAGTCGTCCGTCGGGTCCGGTGGCTCCGTTGCTAGGTAGCCTGGGCAAGTTTCGGTTGGATTCCGATGTCGCAGCCATCATTCGTTGGAATGGGCAACGGGCCAATGAAGTGAAAGCGTACTTGCAGGCGGGCGTTTTGCCGTCGGTCGTCCTGGATCAGTTGCAACAACGTTTGGCCGCAGCCGATTTCCAGGTGCCCGCCGGTTACCAGTTGCAAATCGGAGGTGAATCTGAAAAACGCAACGAGGCGATCTCAAACTTAATTGCCAACGCTGTCATCTTGTTCGCTTTGATGTTGTTGGCCTTGGTCGCCGTGCTCGGTTCGTTCCGATCGGCACTAATCATCGCTTCGGTCGGTGGGTTGGCTGTGGGTTTAGGACCGTTGGCTCTTTACTTGTTCGGGTTTCCGTTTGGGTTTATGGCAATCGTTGGCACCATGGGATTGGTGGGAGTTGCCATTAACGATTCCATCGTGGTGTTGGCTGCGATCCGTGCGAATGATCGATTGAAGTTTCCGGCCAACGCTGGCGACGATTTGGATCCTGTGCTTCCAGAAACAGAAGAGACCGAACCCGCTGAAACGCCACGCGACTTGGACGAAGTGGTTTTTGGTTGCACCCGTCATATTTTGGCCACGACTCTAACAACCATGATTGGATTTCTGCCTTTAGTAATAGGCGGTGGAAAATTTTGGCCTCCCCTGGCGATTGTGATTTCGGCAGGTGTGGGCGGAGCAACCATGTTGGCTTTGTACTTTGTTCCCTCCATGAATTTGCTGCTTCGGTCGTTTAGCGCAAAGACTCGCCGCTTGAATACATAAGGCGATTCGCGCGGTTACGTCTAAGGATGGCTGCCACAATAGAGCGAGACCATTGGTGAAGCAGATGTTGCCAGCAGATGCACTAGTTGTTCAACGACAATACAATTATCGAACTCGAAATTACGGGTTATCTGCAGGGCGAATGTAAACGTAGTAGGCGCCGGCTATCACTTTGCCCTCGGCGTCCATGAACGATGTTACCAGGTCGGTGCGTTCGGTTTGTTGAACGTCCATTTCAAACACAACGGAAGCTTCGCCTGAAGTGACGGTTTGGGTATCACTTTCCAGTTTGCCGATCGTAAGTTTTGCCGAGACGATTGGCAGGGCTTGCCCTGGTCCTTGTTGGCAGGTTCCATCGATTGGTCCCCCATCTTCGCGTGGCCATCGTCGCAACTCGAAGCGGTAGCGACCGGGTTTGTCAAAGCGGATTGAGTGCGTGCGAGTCCCTTCGCTTCCATTGCGAATGTTGTTTTGATGCCAAGGCGATCCGCCCTTTCCGATCCAACTGTGAGCGTACAGGGTAAGTTCTGGTTCGTATTCTGGATTGACGACGAAGGGCAAGTATTCACGAGTCGCCGGTTCAATCTCCGCCCACCACTTTTCGTAATCCGCCGACAATCTTTCGATCAAAGCTGGATGATCGGCGGCCAAGTTGTCATTCGTGTCGCGATCGGCAGTGAAGTCGTATAGTTCAAATGGGGCATTGGCGTTCTGGCGAATCAATCGCCACTTGTTCGTCAACGTATCTTTTTTTACCTCGTCACGCATCACGCAGGTGCGCATCCATTTGTCTAATCCTGCCGTGCGTTGAGTGTCCACAGTGATGGTACGAGACTGTGGGATAAAGTCGGAATTCTGCAGCATCTCTTTCAAGCTGACGCCGTGCAATGGCTTGCTGTCGGTTGGTGGTTCCAGTTGGCAGACATCCATAAATGTCGGTAGTAGATCCATTCCGGCGGTCAAGAAATTCACATCTCGTCGACTAGATTCCGAACCGCCGATGCCTCCGTTTTTCCAACGCACGAAACAGGGAACGTTATGACCACCATCGTAGTGACTCCCTTTTTTAGCTCGTAGGCCTCCCAGGCGACTACCAGCAGTTCCGTTGTCGCAAGTGAAGATCAGCAACACGTCGTCCTGCAGGCCTTTTTCTTTCAGGTACTGATCCAACCGCTGCATGTTTTCGTCGATGTTTTCAATCAAGCCATCGAAACCTTCTTTGGCTTGGTAGGGAGCATTGAACGGACCGTGTGCCGCGTTAGTAGGGATGTAGCAAAAGAACGGTTGCTCATTGTCGATGCAGTCGGTCATAAATTGCATTGAGCGGTCAAACCAAAAATCGGTGCAAAACTTGTCCGCCTCGATAAGCTCTCCGTTTTCCCAGTAAGTGTCTGGCTGAGTCTTTCTTCCTTTTCGATCGACGCCCGAGTAATAATCGTTTTTCCAGAAGTCGGGTCCTTGCCCGACTCCGCCACCGCCATGGATCACGGAGACGTCAAACCCGCGGAAGCGAGGCGAAAAGGGATAGCCTTCTCCCAGGTGCCATTTGCCAAAGATGCCAGTTTTCCAACCGTTGGCGCCGAATACATCAGCTGCTGTTTTTTCGTCTTCGCGTAACAATTCGCGACCGACAATTGTGTGCCAAACGCCACCCGCATTAATGTTTCGACCAGTTAAAAAAGATGCACGCGAAGGTGCGCAAGTCGTGCCCACATGAAAGTCGGTCAGCGAAACGGATTCGCGATACAATGCATCAAGGTTCGGAGTCTCTAAATCACTCGGATACAACGCGTCGATATCGCCGTAACCAATATCGTCAATCACAATGAGAATGACGCCTTTGGGTTTGCCTTCCGAGGTCGGCGTTTCAGCGAACGTAGAAGGATTGGCCAACACCAATAGCAGGAGTACCAAGCCAGTGATGACGTGACGAGTCAGAGTGCAAAACATTTACCGTTTCCTTTTCTCCGTCTAAGCGGACATGATCAACGTGGGGGCATTTAACATAACCGACAGCTGGCTACCTGACGACTCGCGCGCCGTCACCTTGGACCAAACGTTGGACCTCGGCCAAACTGGCCATCGACGTGTCGCCCGCTGTGGTCATGGCCAATGCGCCATGAGCGGCCCCATATTCGACGGCCTTTTGGGGGCCAAGTCGATTGATCAGTCCGTAAATCAGGCCGGACGCGAAACTGTCTCCACCGCCGACTCGGTCCAGAATCTCGAGGTTCGGCCGACGGGTGGCCTCGTAGAATTCGCCCTGAGCCCAACAGATGGCTCCCCAAGAATTGATGGTCGCCGTTTTTACGGATCGCAGAGTCGTCCCGACCACTTTGAAATTTGGAAATGACTGAACCGCTTGGTCGATCATTTTGCGGAACCCATCAATCGGTAGCTGCGAAATTTTTTCGTCCACGCCCTCTACTTGGAAACCCAGACAAGCTGTGAAGTCTTCCTCGTTACCCAACATGACATCGACGTGCGGAGCAATCTTCCGGTTTACTTGTTGGCACTGGTCGATGCCACCGACGCTCTGCCACAAAGACGGTCGATAGTTCAGGTCGTAAGAAACGACGGTCCCGTGTCGCCGAGCTGCTTGAACGGCTTCGATAGTTGTGGCTGCCGAATCGGCCGACAGCGCCGCAAAGATTCCACCGGTATGAAACCATCGCACACCTTGGTTTCCGAATAAGTCGTCCCAGTCGACGTCGCCCGGTTTGATTTGCGAGGCTGCGGTGTTGCCGCGATCCGATATGCCAATGGCCCCGCGAACTCCAAAGCCTCGTTCCGTAAAGTTCAACCCGTTGCGAACCGTTTGACCGGTCCCGTCGAATGGTTTCCACTGGATCAGGCTCGTATCGACGCCACCCTGAAACACAAAGTTTTCGATCAGGCGACCGACCTCGTTGTCGGCAAACGCGGTCACGACCGCTGTGCGTAATCCGAAGCAACGCCGTAGTCCGCGAGCCACGTTGTACTCGCCACCACCTTCCCAAGTTTGAAACTGCCTAGCCGTACGAACTCGGCCTTCGCCAGGGTCCAGTCGCAACATGACTTCGCCCAACGATACTTGGTCGAACCGACACTCGTCGGCCAGGCGTAGATTGAAAAGTTCTTCTTGGGACACGCCATGGGCTCCGTTCTAACTTATCGATTGAGCTGTTTTGATCGCCGTGCGGGTTCGCTTGGTGATCTCGTCGAACTGACCCTGCTGGATTAGGTCTCGTTGAACCATCCAGCTGCCTCCGCAAGCCAGGACGCAGGGCAGGGCTAAGTAGCCGGCCAGATTTTGCTGCGAGATTCCACCTGTCGGCACGAATTGGAATGAGCCGTACGGGCCGCTTAAGGCTTTTAACATTTTGATGCCACCACAGGCTTCTGCTGGAAAAAATTTGACGATCGAAAGATTCAACTCGATTGCCAACTCTAAATCAGTGGCCGTTGAAATGCCTGGAATGATCGGGATTTTTTGATCCAAACACCACGTTACGGTTTTTGGATTGAGTCCCGGAGTGACGATAAACTGGGCACCAGCATCGATAACTCGGGCGGCATCTTCGACGCTGTGCACCGTGCCCGCGCCAACCAGAAAGTGGTCTCGCTGGGCCAGTCGTTTGATGGAATCGACGGCGGCGTCGGTGCGTAAAGTGATCTCGGCGCAGGCCAAGCCAGCCGTTTGCAACGCATCGGCCAGTGGCGTCACGTCATCGACGCTATCGATCGCGATGACCGGAACGAGTTTCCATTCAGCCAATTTCTTTATCGGGTCAGTCATAAAACCTTGGTCTCCCCGCTACCGATCTTTCTTTAGACGCCAGAAATATCGATAACAGCTTTCAGGACACCAGATTCTGGTTTGGTGAACGCTGCGAACTCGTCGATCACATCGTCAAAACGAGTCCGATGAGTGACCCACGGGCTAGTGTCGATACTTCCGTCCTCGATTAACTGAATGATTCTTGAGAAGTCGGCCGGCAATGCGTTTCGAGAAGCCTTGATCGTGATCTCAGGTCGATGCATGACCGGGTGAGCGAAATTGATCTCGGACGTCGTAATGCCAACGTAGACCAACGTTCCTGTGGCCGCCACATACTGTAACGCTTGCGACATGGATGCGTGATGGCCCGTCGCGTCGATAACGACCGAGTAACGATCGTCGTCGGTGATCTTTTCTGCCTGGGCAAGTTCGCCCTCGTCACCTTGAAACAAGATCGTGTTTTCGATGCCGTAAGTCGTGCGGCAGAAGTCCAGCCGAGCCTGCACTTTATCCATGACGGTGATCGTCGCACCCGCCAAGCGTACGAATTCCAGAGTCGCCAAGCCGATTGGCCCAGCGCCAATGATTAGCACATGATCTCCAGGATTGGGTGCACCACGTTGGCAAGCGTGGCAACCGATCGCCAAAGTTTCTACCAGAGCTAATTGCTCGTAGTCTAGTTTTTGCGAGGCATGAAGTTTGTCGGCGCGGATCAAAAACTGTTCGCACAGACCACCATTGGACATGACGCCGATCACACTAAGTGCTTGGCAACAGTTGGTGTTGCCTTTGCGACACGCAAAACATTCGCCGCAGTGCATGTACGGTTCCACACTGCAACGATCGCCCACTTTCACTTCGGAAACATCCTGACCGATCGCCAAAACTTCGACACCCAATTCGTGACCCGGGATGCGCGGATAGTCAAAGAACGGAAACTTGCCCAAGTAACAACTGTAGTCGGTGCCGCAAATGCCCATCCGATGGCTGCGGACCAAAGCCATGCCAGCGCCAGGCGGATCGGGAAACGGGATATCGACTCGTGCGAATTCGCGTGGGGCTTTTAACTGTATGGCTTTCATTAACGAAGTGGCCAAAGGTTGGCCCAGCTGATGTTTTTGGTGGTTGAGTGATTTTTGGTGGCTCTTGAACACTCTACTAAGTTCACGCTCAATCGTCATGTTGTTTACCGCGCTTCAATTGGAATTGTGGCAATGCAGCTATGTTTCCACTGAAAAAAGTTGCGACGGTTGGCTAGAATGTCTCAAAGAAATATTATCCGGAGCGACCAACGTCCGGAAATCCGTCTTAGTTTTCGGAGAATTCAAAATGAAGTTTGCTGGCTCGGTTCTCTGGACTTTGTCTATCAGCATGGTGCTCGGTTGTATCCCTTTGTCAGGCGAACAACAGCCGAACATCGTCTTAATCTTGTGCGATGATTTGGGGATCGGGGACGTCCAGAGCTATAACCCAGACTTGGGAAAAATCAAAACGCCGCACATCGATGCATTGGCGGCGGAAGGTATGTCGTTTGTCGATGCCCACTCGGGGTCGTCGGTTTGCACACCGACTAGATACGGGCTTTTGACAGGCCGCTACAGTTGGCGAACGAGTCTGCAGAAAGGTGTCGTGGCCGGGTTCCAGCCTTGTCTGATCGCCGAAGACCGACCAACGATTGGCTCGTTTTTGCAGAGCCAGGGTTATCACACCGCGATCGTTGGTAAATGGCATCTGAATATGCGGTTCATGGACCCGCAAGACGAGTCCATTGAGTTGGCCGGGGGACCGTTGAAGTTTACTCCGCCGGTCGGCGCGACTTCTCCTGACGGTCCAGTGCACCGCGGCTTCGACTACTTTTACGGCATTCATCATGCACGCAGTATGAAAGCGATCATCCAACAAAACGTCGTTACCAAACACGATGACGAGATTAACTTCTTGCCCTCGCTGCAACAAAAGTCGGTGGCCTACATTGAAGAACGAGCGAGTGACCAGCAACCCTTTATGCTGTACCTGCCCTTAGGATCGCCTCACACACCGATCGTCCCGACCGCCGAGTGGCAAGGCAAAAGTGGCCTGGGCGCCTACGCGGATTTTGTGATGCAAACGGATCACGTGATCGGGAAAGTGTTGCAAGCCTTGCAGGACAATGGCCTGTCTGAAAATACGTTGGTGATTTTGTCGAGCGACAACGGATGCTCGCGAGCTGCCAAGATCGGCGAACTCAAGAAGCAGGGGCACCACGTCAGTGCCGGGTTCCGTGGTTCCAAGGCTGACATTTGGGAAGGTGGGCATCGCATTCCGTTGATCGTTCGCTGGCCAGGCCACGTCGAACCGGATTCCAAAAGCGACCAATTGGTCGGGCTGACCGATATGTTCGCAACGATTGCAGATTGTCTACAGGTCGCCGTGCCAGAAAACAGTTGCGAGGACAGTGTCAGCTTCCTGCCAGCCCTGCAAGGCAAGCCGGTGACCGCCGCGCGTCATGGAATCATCCACCACTCCATCAATGGTCACTTCGCCTATCGCACGAAGGACTGGAAGCTTGTTCTGGCGAAAGCGTCGGGTGGTTGGAGCGCACCAAAAGAAAACGACGCGCCCCAAGATTGGCCTCCGGCTCAACTGTATTCCATGACCAACGACGCCGCCGAGCAAAGAAACTTATACCTGATTCAATCAGAAGTCGCAGCCGAGTTGCTCCAACATTTGGAACACGACGTCAAAAACGGACGCACCACACCCGGCCCTCCCTCCGCCAACGACATCGATAACATCAACCTCTGGAAATCCAGATAACGAAATTGGGATGGCAATCTCCGGTACACTCTTGTGTCAGTGGTTGTAACGGTCGTAGCGTTTGGTGATGACACGAACAGTGAGCGCGAGGATACGTATGCTGATTGCAAATGTTGCACGCATTTTGTAGCAGATCAATTTGATCGCAATCCACGACAATATTTTTCAGCTGAGCCAAACCAACTCCTTGAAACCAAACAAAATTCAGAAGCCAATTTGCTTTGGTTTTGGAGTGTAAAAGAGGCCGAACAAAGAATTGGCGTTTCATGCCAAAAGGTTCGAAGGTTCAAATCTGTGGATTGCGAACATGCATCGGACGATGAATCCGAAGTGGGTTGAGTGAAATCCTTCGCTGCATCGGTGTCAATCGCGTGTAAATCACCGAAGCAGGCCAGCTGAACGTCTGGGGCGTCGGAGTTGGCGTCGCTTCTGAATTTCAGGCTATCAATCCTCGGGTTTCAGAGGTGGATTCAAGTCCGATAACGACTTGCACCGGTTGCTGCGGGAAGTGAACCCCAGATTTT
>CAZJBW010000003.1:0-56085 GCA_964543985.1 uncultured Pirellulaceae bacterium
TTTTCCTGGCCGACCATCCCATACGTAACGCCAGCGCGGTGCACTCCGAAATCGTCCCAGAAAGTAGCGTCCAGAGTCAGTTCTTCCAGTGGCGAAACTTCGACATCACTGCCGGGTGCCAACTGACGGATCTCGGGAGGCTGATTGCCATTAACCTGCACCGTGAATTTTGGCGGCACTTTGTTTGTGCGTCCTTCATCATCTTCCAGTTCCAAAGTCATCTTCATCGAGGTTCGCAAATCCATTTGAACCAAGTATCGATTTGCCTTGGTTGGGTCGGCGACCAACGGGAATTCCTGAGCGTCCTGAGACAGCAGACGCCCTTTGGCGATCTCTTTATTCAGGTCCATGACCCAGGTGACTCGCGTGCCGGGGACACCCGCTACCCGGCGAACATCCTGCACCAACTTGTCTTCCTGGCCCGTGTATTCAGGAAAACTCAATCTGGCGTCGGCTTTTTTCAGACTAGGAAACTCGAAGACTTTCAAACGAAAGGTCTCCGACGTCTCACCGCCAAAACGAACCTGGTATTGCGTGTCTTGTTTGACCGAACTAATCCGAGTTCCGAAGACTGGATCGTCCAACGATCGCGACATGGCCTGAACAATTTGATCGCCATTGTCGCTCCAGTAAATCAATTCGGCTTCCGACGGCAAACGTTCGCTGCCAAATCGGGCCAGCACCATGACACTCGTAAATCTCTCGATCTCAGTGTTGCCCGGTTCAATTTGGAAGCTACCTTCTGGAATCAGCAGCGCGTTTTCAGCTTCGACATCGTTCGTTGAACTGACAACGGTTGAGTTGGGCGTCAACATTTGGCCAAACCCAATCGTCAAAAAGGCCAGCAGGCTAGCGATTGCCATCAAGGGCAAGGCCAGCATCTGCCACTTTGGAACGACGCCATTCCATGAGTGCTGATATCCATGATAGACCGCCCGACGCACGACCTCTTGTTGTAAGAAGCCCAATGTTCCATGTGGCGTCGCCGGCTGTTGTTCGATGGCTGTAACTAGCGAGCTATCCAGGCCCGGAAAAGCTTGTTCAATATCCCGAGCCGCCTTCGTAAAATCGTCCTCGTTCCGAGTGGCCAACCAAATTGCCACCATCGAGGCCACGAATGTGCCGGCGAACAAAGCCGTAAGCGACCAGGGCGACCAACCATTGCCGGTCGACTTGGACCACCAAAGCGCCAGCCCGATCAAGGCCGCCACACACCAAATGCTGACCAGGTAAAGAAACATTCGTCGCAATTGAAAACGACGCGTGACAGGTGCCAACCGATGATAAAGTGCTGAATCAATCATGCGGGACTAACCTCATTTCGATTGGGGGATGACTGCCGTGCAGCAACCAATGTCTCAAGGACCAAAATACATATTGCGGCTACGATTAACCACTTCCAAATCCGTTGTCGATTTTCTAACTGGCGATCGTTGCGTTTCTGCAGACTGCCCGCCACCTCTTCGCTGGACGGCTGAGTACCCAACCGCACATCGTAGGACTCGATTCCTGAAGCATCGACTGGACTGGTCAGGCTTTCGTGCGGGTGCAAATTCACCGCCACTTTGAATTGTTGATTTCGATTTTGAAATTCGAAGACGCCCGGCATGTCAAACGGACTAACTTGGCCATCAACGATCGTCACCTTGCTGTTGGCACTTGGCGTTTTGACGGTCCAGTCATCCTGAGATTCCGGCAACCCAATCGTCTCACCCACCAAATAGTTTTCGCGAGTCCTCTGAGTCCTATCCGTCATTCGCAACAGGCTGGTAATCAATGGGACAAATTTGGTTGAGCGAGCCAACTGGCTATCCTCGGGCCGCCATGACGTCGCCATCCCAAGCACCAACCCCTCTCCAATACGACTCTGCCAAATAGCCGCTAGGTCGTTATCGAAAGCTGCCACGACCGTGGCTTGCCGATCGTCTTCGTCGTCAGGAACATCTAACTGGACAGGCAGATAGTTCCAAAACTGAATCGATGTAAAGTCATTGAATTGTGGGCCTGCCAGCGGAGCAAACAGTGGGTGCGAAAAGTCGATCGCTCCTAACAACGCGTAACCACCTCGATCCGTAACATCACGACGCGTTACCGAAGCGGCCGGTAGCAGATCCGAGACCGATGTGAAGGTCGCTTCGTCAGTGGCCACCACCAGAAGCGTTCCGCCTTGTTTTACAAAGGCCTCCAACTGCCCCTGAACCTCCTCCGAAACAGCGTTCGTAACGACGGCCATTCGTGGAGTGATTCCGTCCTTCCAGTCTGCCAATTCTGTGGTCGAGTAATAATCCAGCGAGACGATTTGCGAACGAGAATCGGGGATCACGCGGCTTAAGAAGTAGTAGTACTCTTGGGCGTCTTCGGGTTCGTCGGTGCCAAAGTAGGCGATGGAGATTTTCTGTTGCGACTGGTTAGTTACAAAGAACTGGTTGTCGAATTCGATGGCATCCCCATCCACCAACAACCGATCTGCCTCGATCGATTTCGACAAGGGCATTTGAAAAACGTGGCTAGTTCCTGGCGCGGCGTACAACGAAATCTGCGAATCTTTATCCACATCGTTGCCCTCGCCCCACGAGATATTAAATGAGTCACGATTCGAGAACTCGGCATTGGTCAGCCGCACACGACGGGTTTCGTTCAGCGGAACCGCGTCTGCGGTCGGCAGCATACGGATCGTCGCATTGCTTTTCGGATCGCCCACGACGGCTCGCACGTCCACCCGCACGTCCTCGGGCCAAACATAGGACTGCAGTCCGCTTAGATCAGCACCCTTTTGCATGTCTGAAATCAAAACGATCTGCAAACCCGTTTCGGTACGCTGCGATTCTTCCACCTCCGAAACGGCATCTGCAGTGGCGGCCAAGGCGTTTCCTAAATCAGTGCGATGCCAAGTCGGCGCCAGAGTTGAAAACTGATCACGAATCAATTTCTTTCGCGATTCCAAATCCAGTTTCTGGTTATCTTCTGCAAACCCAACAATCGAACGAAATCGATCATCAAAGGCAAACAGCGCGACATTGTCGTTCGTTTCTAACTGATCCAACACGTTGTCAAGAACTTCCTGGACGTCGCCCCAACCGTTTCGCATGCTTGCGCTGGTATCGACCAACACCGCCACACGATTCCCCGGCATGTCACTGACGAAGATCTCACCACCCGTGCGAAAAAATGGACGCATAAAGGCCAGGGCTAACAATGCGATTACGGCAGCCCTCAACAGCAACAACAACCAGTTATCGATGCGGCTTCGTTTTGAAATTCGAGGCGGTGATTCACCCAGAAACATCAACGAGCTAAACTTCTGCGAGCCTTTTGGTGTCGGTCGAATCAAGTGAAACAGGATCGGAAAAATGATCCCTAAGCCACCTAATGCAAACAACCATGTCAGGAAACTCAAGAGGCCCCTCCTGCGATGGTTCGCGTTTGATTTGAATGTCGTCGAGCGGATTTCTGATTAAGCGAACGCCACCGCACGAACTCGGACAGAACGTTTTCCAAAGGCTCATCCATCGAGATCGTCGACAAGTAACAATTTTTTTGCCGACAAATCTCTTCCAGCTGATCCGCGTGCTCTTTGAATCGCTTCAAGTAGTTTTTCTTAACGGCCTCGGGATCCACAAATAACCTTTTGCCACTCTCAAGATCTTCAAAGATCGTGGCGTCTTCAAAATTGAATTGGATTTCGGATGGATCCAAGACTCGCCAAATCACTACTTCGTGTCCTTGCGAATTAAGATAGGCCAGCTTTTTATCTAGTTGATCAATCGGAGCCAACAGATCAGACACCAACACGATTAGGCTGCGTCGTTTGGCCAGTTTCGTAATTTGTTCCAAGGGTGGTGCGATTTCAGTCCGCTTGCCCGAGGTCGCTCGCTCCAAGGCCAACATCAAACGACGCATGTGACCTGAACGAAATCTTGGTGGAATGTATTCGCCGATCGTTTGGTCAAACGTCAACAAACCGACCGCGTCACGTTGCAGTGACAAAAAGTAGGCAAACGTTGCCATTAAGGTGCGTGCGTAGTCGGCCTTCGAATATTCCAATGTCCCAAATTCCATCGAACCGCTTAGATCGGCGACCAAATAGCAACGCAAATTTGTTTCGTCTTCGAATCGCTTGATGTAATACCGATCCTGCCGCGCGAACAACTTCCAATCGATATAGCGAACATCATCACCTGGCGAATAGGGGCGATAGTCGGTGAACTCGACCGAGAACCCATGGTAGGGGCTGCGGTGAATACCTGACATAAACCCTTCCACCACGGTTTTCGCGCGAAGCTCCAAAGTCTTCAGACGCATCAACGCCGTCGGGTCGATCGAAACATCATTGCTCGATCCGTTCCGTTGCCCGTTGGCGTCAGCTGATACGGACTGCCCCTTTGGCGGACTGGCCGCTGGGGGTTTTCCAAACAATCGATCCAAAAAAGACATCACTTACCAACGTGCTCGACAATTTTTTGGATTACATCTTCTACTGAGACGCCCTCTGCTTCCGCGCGGTAGCTAGGTAACACTCGGTGTCGCAGAACCGGTTTGGCCAATGCCACGATATCTTCGCGGCTGACATTAGGCCGACCTTGCATCACGGCTCGGGCCTTGGCTCCTAAAACCAGATACTGTCCGGCTCGCAGACCGGCCCCCCAACTGACCCATTGGTTCACAAAGTCAGGAGCGCCTGGTTGATTCGGTCGACTAGCGCCTGCCAATCGAACGGCAAAGCGTACCAAGTCTTCTGCGATCGGCACCTTGCGAACGATCTCCTGAAACCGCAAGACGTCCTCGCCCGTGTACAGCTTTTCAATATTGTGAGACACCGACATCGTCGTCTGTTTCACGACCGCCACTTCGTCATCTTCCGGCAGATAGTCGATATTTACGTTAAACATAAATCGATCGAGTTGAGCCTCGGGCAGCGGATAGGTTCCTTCCATTTCGATCGGGTTTTGAGTCGCCAACACAAAGAACGGCGGCTTCAATTCGTAACGCACACCGGCCGCTGTTACTTGATGCTCCTGCATCGATTCCAACAGAGAAGCCTGGGTTTTGGGAGGCGTCCGGTTAATTTCGTCAGCCAAAATAACGTTGGCAAAAATGGGACCTTTGACAAACTGCAAACGACGTCCACCGTCCTCCGATTCTTCCAGAATTTCAGTTCCCGTAATGTCGGCTGGCATCAAATCGGGAGTGAACTGAATGCGACTAAATTCCAGATCAAAGATTTGCGAGATCGTGCGGACCAACAAAGTCTTTGCCAATCCAGGTGCACCTGTGATCAAACAGTGCCCGCCGGCAAACAGACTAATCAACAACTGGTCAATGACTTCTTGTTGACCGATGATAACTTGCGACAGTTGTTCGCGAATCTTCTGACCGCTCTCGCGTAATTCCCGAACGGCTTGTTCTTCTAATTCGTATTGTTCAAGGCTGCTGGACACTCAGGTCTCCGTGTTGATTGAATTGAATTGATTCATTGTGTTTTGTGTTCACGCTACGTCACAACGGGCCATGCCGTCTAATGAGTCATCGCGTACATGACGATGTTGATGCCCAGCGGGTAGGCGTACTTTTCCGAATACAAATCGAAGTACGAGGTATCGACGCCTTCACGTTCCCAGCCGTCACCCAGATCCGTGTTGTGACAAATCATCACGACGACTCGCCCTTGTTCGTCCAGAATCGCGCGGTAGTTGGCGTGCGGCGCATCCCAACGGTCGGCTGTGTAGCCCATGCGAAAGTGACCGATGCTAGGGATCTGCGGCTTCTCCTTGATCGTATAGATCATGTTGAAGATTTCATGTTCTAAAGGCACGTCGATGATATCGCGATCCGGAAAGACGCGTTTCATTTGAGATTCAAAGACCGCCCATTCTCGCTCTCCCCAGAAATCGTCAACCATCACAAAACCACCGCGTTCGATATATTGCCGGAAGCCTTCAATTTCATCGGGCGTCAGACTCATCAGACCGGGTTCGATCAGGTACAGAAACGGGTAGTTGTATACGTCCGGTTGATCGAACCGCACGATCACCGGCAACGGATTAACCTCCAGCGACGTCAGTTCATTCAAGCGAAACGACAGATTCAAATCACTATCCGGGTAATCCACCGACCATTGAGGCTGGCCCCACTGCACACCTGAGGACGTGTACTGCACGCGAGCAAACGTAAAGACATCGTCCTGAAACGGTTCGTTCGCCGGCCACATTGGCTCAGTTACCAGACGAGGCGTCCGATCGCGGTAGCGTCCGCCACGCCTTTGAAATTCTTGAGCCACAGCTAAACCAACCACGGTCGTCGCGCCCACAAGGATCCAAGTCAAAATCAACCTACTGGAAAACATCTAATTATCCTGCGGAAGGGTAGGGTCGTTGTTACTTTCTTGATCGGAATCGCTTTCGGATTCTTCTTCGACCAAGCTTAGAAATAGTTCGTGCGCTTGTCGGTAGCGAGGTGCTTCCTCCAAACATTTTAACACTTCGCGGATGGCAAGTTCTTTTCGGCCGTCCTGCTGCAAAGCCAAGGCGTATCGATAGAACGATTCGGCGGGATCCACGGGGTCCATTTGAGTCAAGGCTTGCAGCGACTGGCTGGCATCTGCCCAATTTTCTGTTTTTTCCGAGGCCAAAGCCATTGCTCGGTGTGGGGCGGCGATCAGCGGATTCACCGCCAACCAATTTTCCGCCTGCCTGGAAACCTCTGGCCAATCCTGATTCTCGATCGACAGATTAATAATCTCCGAGTACGTATCTGTGCTGGCGGCCTGCAATTTGGCCGAAGCCTTCAGCATTTGCAAATGCGATTCAACGTCGCCCTTCTCAAGTGCAATTTTTGCCAGAACGGCATATCCGTTGTCGGCACCTCGGTAACCTGGATACAGCTGCAAGAATTTTTTGGCCGTCGCTTCGGCCGTGGTCAAATCGCCACTTTCCAAAAGAGCACCCAATTCGGCACGCAGCCCGTAGATGTTATCGGGGTGAGCCTGGTTCCATGCTTGCCAGGCTGATAAGTCCGCCGCGGCCATGTCTTCACCCGGCTTGTCCCAATTGGCTTGCGGAGCCAACGCTTGGGCTTGCTGCTTGGCGTACTCAGCAAATTCTTTGTCGACCAACTGGACGTCACCGGCGTACCGACCTAGCGCTTGATTGATTGACATCCCGACTCGCAAATCATTCAAGATTCGTTTTAGGGTATCGATTCCATACTTTTCGATCAGGAACTTGACCGCCAGCGAGGACTCGTAGTAGGCGAACTGCACATCGGCTCCGGACGAGGCTTTCAAAAACGCACTACTCAATTCGCTAACCGGCTTGAAGTCGTCCTCAAGAAACCGTTCGCGATATTCGGGAGTCATGATTTGACCCCAGGCTGGATTCTTCAGCACTTCCTCGTAAACCGAGATTCCTTCGCTTAGCCAGCGAGGCATCTTGTTGGCCGTCTTTTGCAGCGTCACCACGTGACAGTATTCGTGCCACAGCACCGACTTCCAGTTACTACCCAAGCGGACCTGGCTTTTCGGGCTGTTCATCGTGATCACTCGACCAAAGCAGACACCCAGATAACCGCTACCGCCGGGCAGGCCGAACGTCCGAATAGCAAAATCTTGTTGACGTGGAAAGATCTCAACGAAGATGGGTTCAGCGACCTCAACATCGTATTTGGTCGTCAGCTCTTTCTTTGCTTCGCTTAACAGGTCCAGTACCATCTGGCCGTAAACTTTGGCTTCGTGCGGTTCCATGCGAACGATGAACCCGTCGCGTTCTAACGCCGTGTATTTAGAAACCTTGTTGCCAAGTGTGACCAGGTTGTAAGCCACAACGTTGTAGCCATCACGTTGGTAGACCTCGTCGGCCAAACGCCAACCTTCTTCGGCATTACCGAGTCGCAGCAGATCATTTGCTAACTGAATTTTGGCCAACAGGTGATCGGGGTCGTAGGTCAATGCCCGTCGTTGCATCCGCGCACCTTCTGCAAATCGATACTTCTGAGACAACTTCTTGCCCATCAAGTAATCGACGTCCGGGTTGCCGTCCCAAGGAGCGAACGCTTTCTTACGAGCACTCGCTTCCAGATCGACATCATTTTGCAAATGCGCAACGATGGCCTGATAGGTCCAACCCTTCACGTCTTGAGGATTGATCTTCAAGATGCGATCGATGTATTCCTGAGCTTCGTCGTAGGTTTCCGAATCGATCCGATCATCAACCAGATAGTAAAGACCAGGTAAGTACCGGTCGTTCAATCGCATGGCCGTCCCAATGGCCTCGCTGCTTTTTTCTAAGTCGCTAGGACGCCAAGCCTCGGCCAACCCAATGAAGCAAGCGGGATTGCTCGGTTGCAGTTCGGCCGCTTTTTGAAAATTGTCGGCCGCCAATTGATAGTCGTGTTTGGCCAACCCCAATTGGCCAATCGCCAAAAACGGTTCAGCGTAATAAGGTGACTTTGTCGAAGCAGGGGTCAACCATTGCTCCATCACTTCTTTAGCGTCTACTCTTTTTAGAAGTTTGAACCTGCCCTGCGCGACCATGTTTACCGCGTCGCGATAACGCCACTGACGGTAATCGATCAGATCCTCGATCTCAACCAACGCTTCCTTGGCCAATTGAGCTTCATTGTTCAAACGGAAAACGCGATGTCCGATCAGTCGCAAGCCAATACTGTTAGGGTTAGCGACCAGTCCTTCTTGAAGTGAATCCAAGGCCTCTTTGTATTGCCCGGTCGTCAACTGGCAATTGATTCGCAAAATGAACCAACGCTCCGAAAGATCTCCGCTGGCGATCGCGATGCTGGCTTGATCAATACACTCTTCGTACTGACCTTGAAAATTTAGTGATTCAGCTTCTTCATAATCCTGAGCTTGCACGGACACGGTCAAGCCGCACAGGCAGCCAAGCAAAATCAACGACATCGCACGAAGCATCATGCACACCCCCCAGAGAAAGGTATTTTGGCGGTCAAAGTTTCATGCGGTTGGTAAATCGTTTTGTCCTTTAAACGGTTCTTCAGGCGATCTGACGGGCAGGTCTGCCAGGCAGACATCCTGTTGAAAACAACCATTCTACCCACGACAGCAGTGCAAACGCGTGGCTTTGATTTTATTAAACGTTTCCAGTGCCGCATAGTTTCGGGCAAGCCATTTCGATAAAATGGCTACTTCTGTACGATTTGTGTCTGTAGTGTATGCCACTTTCGGTCTCGTAGACGCGATTCACTTACAAAACCTTCTTAAGCCAGCATTTCCGGTCATCCCTTGAATCTTGTCGCCGCTTGTGCTTTCGGCTTGGAAGCAATTGTAAAAAGAGAACTATTGGCACTAGGTTATCAGCCGAAAGTCACCCAACCTGGCCGAATTGGCTTTCAAGGCGAATGGGCTGATGTCGCTCGCACAAATCTTTGGCTGCGAACGGCGGACCGAGTATTAGTTGAGGTCCTGAAGTTTCCTTGTGCCGACTTTGACGCTCTATTCGACACCGTCAAAGATCACGACTGGACCCGCTGGTTACCCGTCGACGCAGTTTTTCCCGTTGCTGGTCGCAGCCGCAAGTCGCAACTGACCAGTGTGCCAGCCGTGCAACGGACCGTCAAAAAGGCAATCGTTGAGAGCCTACTTCGCGAACATCAAACCGCGACGCTGGCCGAAACAGGTGCGACCTACCAAATCGAAATCGCCCTACTTGAAGATACCGCGACCGTCACACTGGATACCACCGGAGCCAGCCTGCACAAACGCGGCTATCGAATTCTTACCGGATCGGCGCCCATTAAAGAAACTTTGGCTGCCGCGATGGTGGACCTGAGTGTCTGGAATCCCGAACGGGCGCTCGTTGATCCGTTCTGCGGCACGGGGACGATTCCGATCGAAGCCGCCATGATCGGAATGAACATCGCGCCGGGGATAAATCGAGAATTCAGTTTTCAAAAGTGGGCTGACTTTCCAATCGAACAACTCAACCAAGCACGCGATCAAGCCAAGGACGAGATTCGTCGAGACCTTGAAATGCAAATCATCGGCACCGACCGCGACGATGACGCTTTAGAGATGGCGCGATTTCATGCTCGAAAAGCCGGCGTCGAAAAGCAAATCCATTTCCAACAAAAGAACTTCGAGGACTTTCGCAGCAAGCGACAACACGGTTGCGTCATCACCAACCCGCCCTACGGCGAACGACTGGAAGATACTGAGAAACTGTTGCCGCTGTACCAAAGCATCCCAATGGTGATCCAACGTGTGCCGACTTGGTCGCTGTACCTGATCACCAACATGCCGCGCTTCGAACGGATCGTCCAAAAGACGGCCACTCGCCGACGCAAGTTGTACAACGGACGCATCCAATGCACCTACTTCCAGTTCCTGGGCCCTCGACCAGATCGGAATCGACAAAACGAATCCGATCAAAATGTCGTTGACCAAGATGAACTTGATCAGAGTGAACCGCCTCAAAACGACACGTCGCCGGAATCAAACACTCCAAACCCGACAGCAGAAAACACAACGGCGAAAAAACCAAAGCCCGCCACTCCACCGATTTTCGGTGGCCTGCAACCCAAAGATCACGAACAAGCGGAACTGTTCCGCAGCCGATTACTCAAACGCATTCGGCACTTTCGACGTTGGCCTACCAAACGCGACATCCATTGCTATCGCTTATACGAACGCGATATCCCCGAGATCCCTCTGGTGGTTGATCGGTATGCTGACCATTTGCACATGACATGTTACGACCGGCCTCATGATCGAGACCTTGCTCGCGATGCCGCTTGGTTGGACTTGATGAAGCAGACGGCCGCTTCGGCGATGGAAATCCCCATTCAGCGAGTGCACTTAAAACAACGTGACGAGCATCTGCAACAGTACCGCAAAGTCGATCAAAAGAATCGCACCATCGAGGTTCAAGAACGAGATTTGCGATTTTTGGTGAACCTGACCGACTACGTCGACACGGGTCTGTTTTTAGACCACCGCAATTTACGGGAAATGGTTCGCGAACAAAGCGCAGGAAAAGACTTTTTGAACCTGTTCGCCTACACCGGTTCCTTTTCTGTTTACGCTGCGTCGGGCAACGCAAAATCGACCACGTCCGTCGACCTGTCGAAGACTTACCTGGATTGGGCTGGCGAGAATTTTCGTGTCAACGATCTATCATTAAGCAACCATCAGTTTGTCAGCGATGATTCGATAGAGTTCTTGCGGAACACGGATCAGCAATTCGATCTGGCGGTCGTCGACCCACCGACCTACTCCAACAGCAAGCGAACCAACAATGATTGGGATGTGCAAAAAAGACATCTGGAACTTTTGACCACTTTGCATGGCGTCATGCGCCCCGGTAGCACGGTATACTTTTCTTCCAACTTTCGACGGTTCAAACTGGACGAAGACAATTTGACCGGATTCCAAATCCACGAGATCAGTAAACAAACGGTACCTGAAGATTTCCGCAACAAAAGAATCCATCGCTGTTGGCACCTTAGCGTGTTGAAACAGTAACCTGCAGGATCGATTGCCAATGATCGTCTTTTCAAACAACACAGAAACCAAACCCCACAAGCGGCTGCCATGAAATCTAAATCATTACCTGTCTTGTTAGCTGTAACTTTTTTAATTTGGTTTCCAAGCCAAGGGTTGCTGGGTCAGGAGATGTCAGACGAGAAAAAAGTAGAACTCGTTCGTCAAGCCAGCCAGCAACTGCAAACCGGCGAGTACCAACAGGCAACCGAGTCGCTAAAGAAATTGGCAACCGCGTTTCCAGATCGCTTCAACTATCACTTTTCGCTGGCCGACGCCTATTTCATGAATGGCCAACCCAAAGAGTCCGTCGCTGCCTACGACCGAGCACTGGAGATTCGTCCCGACATGGCACCTCGTTGTTGGCAACGTGGCTTGGCGCTGTACTATGCTGGCGAATTTGAACTCGGCAAAAAACAATTCGAGATTCATCGAACCGTGAACACTCAGGATGTCGAGAATTCCGTTTGGCATATGCTCTGTCACACCAAAGTCGCCAACCTGGAAACCGCTCGTTCCGAAATGATTCCCATTTCGGGTGACCGGCGAGTACCCATGTCGCAAGTCTTTGAAATGTTTGCCGGAACAGGCAGCGTCCAAAATGTTCTAGACGCCGCACAAGACTCCAGCCACACCGAACAGGAACGCACAACATTCACCTACTACGCTCACTTATATATAGGGCTGTACCAAGAGATGACGGGCGAAGATGACCAAGCAATGGAATCCATGCGCAGTGCAGCCAAGATCAATCCACTGCCCAAAGGTACGGTGATGGGTGCCGTGGCGGACATGCACTTAAAATTGCGTTCTGAAGAGAAAGCAAAGGAATAGCTGCAACAGCTGTTTGAACCCAACACGTCTAACGCCTGGCAGTAAGCCAACCCACGTTCGCCACCAATGCTATTCCCAACCCACATTTTCCGCAAAACCAGAACTCCATAGCTGACAAGGAGTTACGATTTAGCGAGGTCCAAAATGAGAATCTGCACGTTCTTTAAACACCGACTACATTTAAATTGAGAGCTCTATCTAGACTGGTAAGTCTCATTTGGTGATGGTTTACCAAATTATTTGCAGATTCCAATCCGACAATCGCAAGACGGCAAGTCATGAATTTCAAGCGACAACTTCAAATTTTTCGCCAACGCAATTTCAAATCAACCAACCCACAGAGATCGGGGCGACAGCGCAAGACCGACGGCCTGCAATTCCAAAAACTGGAATCTCGTTTGCTGTTGGCTGGTGATGTCACGGTTTTTATCGACAACATTAATTTGGTGGTCATCGGTGATTCGGCCGACAATCAAATTCAAATTGTTGGTAACCGGTTTGGTGGTGCGACAGTCATTGGACTGGAAGACACAACGATCAATGGTGGCGACACCCAGTTTGTTTCGCCATTGCCTGGGCTCCGCAACGCCACAATCCAGCTGGGAGGGGGCGGCGACAGTTTGGAAGTGGCCAACGCTCGCTTCAGTAACGGCGTCAATATTTTTTCGGGAGCAGGCAATGACGACCTGCTCGTTCGCAACAGCTCCATTGGCTCGTTGAATATTCAGTCAGGCAATGGCGATGACCTGTTGGAAATCGATAGCGTCTGGGCGATCAATTCATCAGTCATTAACACTCAAGGCGGCGATGACGTCATCGCAATTTACTCGCACGCCGTCGGTGGTGATGTTTCTCTGTTTGGAGGAGCTGGTGAGGACGTGTTGGTCGCCGACAACTTGGGTATGTTTGGTCAACTGACCGTCGAGACCGGCGCTCAAGCGGATCAGGTGTTGTTCACCGGGGATACCTTTATTGGACGAGATTCGCAATTGAATCTTGGTGACGGCAATGACTTCCTGGGAATCCTGCCTGAGCAAAATTCGGGGACGTCTCAAATTCAACGATTCACAAGCATCGACGCCGGCAGTGGCGATGACAACGTAGCACTGGACGCCGCGGTTTCGACTACGTTCGGAGCTGAGATCACAGGTAGCGACGGCAACGACGGTTACAACAACTCCGGCGAAGGTCTTAGCGATTCAGACGTCACCGCGTTTGAGATCCTGGAATACGATGTGGACGCAGCCCGAGACGACGTCTTTACTCGCATTGCCGAAGCGGGCATCGACCCAACTTTGTTTGGCGGTACTTCGGACTTCCTGCTGGGCATTACCAATACCTCAATCCCACTGAACTTCACCGAAAACAGTGGCAACTTGGCGGTCGACAACTTAATTGAATTGAATGGTCCTAGTGACACTGTCGTCAATTCGGCAACGGTGCAAATCGACGGATTTGCACAAGGTCAAGACGTTTTGGATTTCGCTAGTGATGGCAACATCGTCGGTAACTTCGACGACACCACTGGAATTCTAACGTTGACGGGTGACGCCTCATTAAGTGATTACCAGTTGGCATTGCAATCTGTCGTGTTTGGAAACGCCAGCGAATCGCCGAACGCCTCGGCACGAACTTTAGTATTCCAAGTGAACACTGCGACACGTTCAGTGACTTCGACTCGCACCTTGAACGTCTTTTCAGTGAACGATATTCCAGAGTTGACGGGTCGCGACACCAACATTGACTTTGACCAGGACCTAGCCGAATTGCCGCTGGTACTGGATGACCAAGTCGAAATCTCTGACTTGGACAACCCAACCTTCGAATCAGCTGCCGTTCGCATTCTTAACGGACTGCAAGATGGCGACGTACTGGAGCTGACCAACCCGGTCGGCAACTTGGTCACAAGCTTTAACGCCGAAACCGGTGAACTGGCAATTTCAGGTGTAGGTAGCATTGCCGAATACCAAGAAGCGTTACGTAGCGTCGCCCTGAATACATCCAACATCAATTTGCAAAACGGTACGCGAACCATTCGCTTCGAGGTGTTTGACGGAGTGACACGTGTCACCAACGAATTCAACGCTACCATCACGGCCTCGGAAACAATCCAAGTCACCGCTTCTGAAGGCACCAGCCAGTTCCAAGAGCTGACCGAAGCCGCCGTGGTTGACTCTGAGTTCGACATCAACGCCGATAACAACGATGACACCGCCGTAATCGATAGTGCAACCGTACGCATCACCGAAGGGTTCGATGCGGAACGAGACGTCCTGTCGTTCACGCCGACGGAAAACATCAACGGCGAATTCGATCAATCGACTGGCACTCTTTCATTCTCCGGAACAGGGACGGCCAGCGATTACGAAGCGTTATTGCGAACCGTGACATTCAACAACACTAGCTTTGGAGACTTTGACTTCTCAACAGCAAACCGGGTTGTCGAGTTCACTGTCGCACGCGAAGGGTTGAATGCCAGTTCCGCAAGAACGGTTGAGGTAGCTGCCACCGATTTGACGGAAGAGCAATTACTGGACCTGTACGTCGAGCAAAACGATCTTAACCCAGCCCGAACAGATTCTGGCTTGCGGTTCATTCTGGACGAATTCGGCACGGGCAGAATACCCGTTCCATCCGACCAAGTGTTAGTGAACTACACAGGTAGCTTCTTAAACGGTGACGTCTTCGAGTCCTTTGATGGAGTCGACTTCCGACTGACCCAAGTCATCCGTGGTTGGACCGAGGGTCTGCAACTACTGGCTGAAGGTGGCACGATCACATTACTGATTCCGTCTGAATTAGCCTATGGATCGGCTGGCCTGCCGCCAAGCATCGGCCCAGACACACCTTTGGTATTCGAAGTGGACTTGGTTTCGATCCTCTAGATCGGCTAACACGAATATCGAATATTCAATAGACATTACCCCCCCCTCGCTGCGTTGTCGCCGCGAGGGGGGTTTTTTACTTCCTATCCTGGGGTCTGTCGGGTGCTAGGTCTGATTCTAGATCTACCAGGAAATCGATGGCTTACCTGGCTTCACCATTTTTTAGTTTGGCTTTGCTGAAGAATCGCGTTCGGCAGTTTGGTTAAGTTCATGCTGGCCAAGTTCACGGTGGCCATTTTCCCGATAGGCGCGAGCCCGCAGAAAGCAATCTCGGATTCGCTGTTCCATCAACTGCATCAACTCCTGATTGCTCATGTCACAGTATTCTTCATAGGTCACTGGCTGTCCTACAACCATCCACAATCGCGATGGGAACGGCAGCTTGGCACCGCGAGGCAAACTTTGAAAAGCACCATCGAATCCGATGGGGACCAATGGAACTTTCGTACGAGTCGCCAAGGCACAAAACCCTGGCATAAACGGCGACAATTCTCCATCGAAAGTCCGTTGTCCTTCGGGGAAGATCAGCACTTGTTCGCCGCGTCGCAAGCGACGAATCGTCTCCTTGATCCCACCTATACCGATCCCTTCGCGATCGATTGGAATGGCATCTAGATGCTCGATAAACCATTTAAACGGTTGGTGATTGAAGAGTGTTTTTTTGGCTAGGTAGTTCATGCGGCGATTGGACAAAATACCAATCATCGGCGGATCCAGATTGCTTTGATGATTGGCGCAAATCAGAGCTCCACCCTGACTGGGAAGATTTTCTCGGCCAAAACAACGCACACCCCACCCAAACACGGCAACCGTTCGCAGCACGTGTCGCATCACTCCATAGCTGGCCCGTTGCATGCGAGAACGTTGAAACGATTGAGAGTTTTTCTGGTTTGAAACGTTTAAATCTTTCGCCATGCATCACCGTTATTTCGATGCCGCTTCTTCCAGAGCCGCTCGCGCCAAAGCTTCCAGGTAATCGACAACCGCCTCTTCGGTCAATTGATCCACGCGAACCAACGTGGCGTCGACTGCTTGTTCCAATCGTCCCACCGATCGCGTCTCGTCACGTAAGTCACGGATCTTTTGTTCGGCGATGACATCTTCCAGCAGCAAATCGGGCTGCTTGGCAGTCATCTCTTTCCATCTGCGTTGGGCACGAACTTCGGGTGCTGCGGTTAGAAAGGCTTTACAAGAAGCATGCGGAAAAACGACCGTTCCTTGATCACGTCCCTCGCATACAAAATTACCACGTTCGGCGATCTGACGTTGCAGGTCCACCAACAACGTTCGGACTTCAGGAATCGTCGCCACCACCGAAGCACCTTGTGCGATTTCGTTGGTGCGAATTTGGCGAGTCACATCGTGGTCGTTGACGAAGATCCGCTGGTTGCGAATATCGATAGAAAGGGCCTGCAAAGCTTCGACGATTCGAGACCGGTCCTCTAGATCGATTTCCAATTGGGTCAGCGCGAAAGCGATTGCCCGGTACATGGCGCCGGTGTCCAAAAATTCGAAGCCCAGTCGTTTGGCCAGTTTTCTGGCGACTGTGCTTTTGCCGGCACCAGCCGGACCGTCAATGGTGATGATCATCAACTACCAGTACAAACTTACTTCAACCATTTCAAACGACGCTAACGAAACCTCGACTTGCTGAGCCTGAACTTTCAAGTCGCGAATAAATTTTCCATCCAGGGTACGAATTTCGGCCGCTCGCAAATCGTGACAGACTCGAATCAACGAATCCACGCGTCGACCTTCCGTCTCTTTCAACAAGACTCGCAAACCTTGACTCGACTGGTTAGCTGAATCGTTTTCCCGCGGAGTCTCGTCACTGCGGCTATCTTGAATCGCAGCCCACCATAAGACCAGTACATTTTTGCAATTCACATGAAAAAGCCAAGCCTGATCGGCCCGCCCATCCACCACTCCGTCAGCCTGCACGGGTTGGGCAAGAAAGGCCAATCCCTGCTGGTACGTGTATGGCACATCGATCGCTATTCCAAGGTTAAATTTTCTCTGCGTTTCACCGGCCACTACCAACAGACAGTCCAATTTTCGGCGACCAATCATTTGCTGGAATGGCAGCCCACCAGGTAGGATCGCCGTGCGACAGGCGGACTGATTTACCTCAACAACAACGGGAGAACTGATTCGAGGTCGCGAGCTGCAATAACGCGATTCATTCTGCCAACCGTAAACCTCGGCGGATTCGTCACCCCAGGCAAACCGGCTGGCTAAGTACTCGTGCCAGGGATCGTTTTGCAAGTCGTTGTTGAAGTCCAACTCAATTTGCAAATCGACGGTTGGCATTCCTCGTGTCACCGTCACGACTTGCTTGAATGAGGCCACGGTTTGTGTTCCCAGCTTCAAATCGCCAGTCGTTGAAATTTGCCCGCACAGAGAATTGACTTGGGTGACTTGAATATCACTAGCCACCATCGACGTCGTGTCGGTGTTGCGGCCACCTGACCGAGACTGGCGTCGTGCCGTCTTACGCAACACCAATTGTTGACCCATCAGATTTCGACGAGACGCATGTTTTCTGACGACACCTATGCCACCCGTTGCCTCGTCAATTTCGACCTCAAAAAATTCGTTTCGCAGGTAAACATCTTCAGCCAACGGCGGCTGTTTCCGAATTCGCTGTTTGCCACGATTCGCTTTTGAGGATGGTGGTTTGGTTGCCTTGTTGGTATCAAATGAATCACCGTTTCCAAACTGAGTCAGGCTACAACCCGGCAGCTGGACAACCGCTTGTTGCGAGTCTGCAAACAAGACGGCAGGGTGATTGAGGTTCGCATTGGCAATCTTGACCAGCGCGCGACGACGAAACGAAAATGGATTGAAAAGGCAAACACCGTTCGCGGCAGTTTTGTCCTTTAGAAACTCACTGGCTGCAGCCCCGGTCAACGTCGATCTTTGATCGTCACAAGACGTCTCGAAGTCAGCATCGTGGTTCTCGACTGCGGCGGTGGCTTGTTGCAACGCTTGATCGATTTCGGCGAACCGCTTGGCAGACTCATTACCAACTTGGCCGGCCCGCAAATACGCCATGGCCTGCATGCCGTTGGTTGTCATCAAATCAGTCAAATGACTCCAATAGCTTGCGATGCTGCCAATCGGCGAGGGCGCGGACGCGTCTTCCTGGCACCTACCGATTCGTTGCTGAAGGTAGGGGCTACGATAGTCGTCCGTCATGTAAAACTGAGTGAATCCGGGATCAACCGTCTCGTCAAAGTACTGTTGCAGAGTAACAAATTCTGCCAGGACGTTTCCGAATTGCAGTGAGTGCGTCAGGTCGACAAAGTGCGAGTGCGATTGTCCGGCCCACCGCACCAATGGCAGGCTGGCGTATTGGCTCATGTCGATCGCTTCGCCGATTTGCACTCCCAAACGCAGCCAGGTTTCAGGTCGAGTAGCGGGAACCGGTTTGGCTGCCAATGCATCGATCACCGTACCATCCTGCCCCTCCCATCGCATGTTGTTGCCAACCGTTTGTGGAAACACACCGTCATCGATCGTGCAGTGCACAACACCGGCGAAACCAAACTGCTCCAATAAACCAGGCAACCCGACTCGCAAACCAAATTTCCGACGAGCATAGAATTTGCCCACCTGTTGGCCCACTAAATTCTGCTGCACTCGGCAAGCCGCTTGAATTTGTGCGGCGTGACTGATGGTGGCCAGCAACGGGAAAGGAAGTTCGGCGTATTCGGCGCCTGCCACCGTGATGGTTCCATCTTTTACCTTTTGATTTAACCGATCAACGTTCTGTTGTTCTCCAGAAAGTTTTTGCCATGTCGCTCCGTCCGCAACCAAACTTAGCGGATGCCGTTGTTGTAACGTCAGATCCAAACTACGACCCAACGTTGATGAACCCAACAAGACGTAGTCGATGATCTTGGCGGTAGTGGGGTAGTAGCGTATCCGTTCTTCACACAGTAAATCGAAACACGCTTGTAGGCTTTGGCGGTAGGCTTGCTGGTCCTTTTCGAATGCGAGGTCCAGTGTGTCAAAGACCTGATTGGCAAACAGATCCTCGTCCAAAGTTCCCGAGTAGCGTAGTTGCCGAGTCATCAATTGAATTTGCAGGTAGCAATAACCTAGCGAGAAAAAATCCTGCGTCTGCGGATCAATGGTATCGACGACCTCATTTTCGATTTGCAGATGTTCAATCAAGCATTCAACGCAAGACGAGCGCTCGGCCGTGACCGTCCAAATCACGCCTCCCGTATCGCAAAAACGGTTTCGTTCCTTTTCAGCCAATTGAGACTTGGCGTTCTGAGGTACGGCGATCAACCAGCCCATGGGTGCATCAGGCAGGACATCGATGCGTTGCCACGTTGGCAAGTTTCGGCAGACGTGCAGTACGGCCGGGTGCCACATTGCTGTCCAGCCAGCCAAGATTTCGGCGGCAGGTGCCCCCTTCAGGTGGGTTGGGAAGTCCTCCCAACCGTGGCTGTCCACGGCCAACGCCAATCGCACATTGGTCGTTTGCGGTGTCTGGTTCGGGCTGTTTCGGTGCTCGTCTTCACTCATTGATCAGTCCGCCGGAGGCGTGGGAACGGTCTACAAACGTCCGTTTGTGCCGGATTTTCGGAACACAACATTTGGCGATTCGAGAAACATGATCGCTTTGAAATCGACCTGAATGCCCGCATTTGGCCGCTGAACATCGCTGGGTTGAATTGGCCATTTAAGAAGATTTCTAAAAACAATGGAACTTGCTGGCAATCAGTAGCGTCTACGAGTGCGAGACTTGGCTTTGGCGCCTTGCGGTTTTGTGGCAGGGTAAGTGCCTTACAGAACCAATCTTTCGCACCTGAAAAAGTTGACAATTCCCTTAATTTGTCGGTAAATTGTAGGTGGGAAGGTTTTTTCGCAAGTGCCTGCTGCGTCTCATTCTACCACTTCCAACATAATCGCGACGACAGCCGGCACTGGGACTATTTTGAGTGTGTCCAAGTGCTGATCGGTATTCATATGCCAATGGCATATGGTGCGTGTTCCAATGATTTGTGGATGCTTCCCGTGCGATAGTTAGACTGCGTAAGTTGTTTGCGCGTAAACCAGTGATAGGAAATTACATGGCTAAGACTAAAGGCGTCTGGGGAATTGATATTGGGCAGACCGCCCTGAAAGCCCTACGTTGCGAATTGAACGAGGACGGTAAAGTCGTTGCAGATTCGTATGACTTCATTGAATACCCCAAAGCGTTATGCCTGCCCGATGCGGATGAAGAAACGCTGATCCAGGAAGCCCTTGATACGTTCCTTAGTCGTAACGCCGTACGTGGCGATCAAATCGCGATGACGGTATCCGGTCAATCCGGACTGTCCCGATTCTTCAAGCCACCTCCCGTTGACTCGCGCACTCTGCCTGACATCGTGAAGTACGAAGTACGTCAGCAAATCCCATTCCCAATCGAAGATGTGATCTGGGATTGGCAGAGCATGGGCGGCACGGAAATGGACAACGTGATTGTGGACGCCGAAGTTGGCTTGTTTGCGATCAAGCGGGACACGGTTTACACCGCCTTGCAACCGTTTCTACGAAAAGACATCGAAGTCGACGTTGTCCAGTTGTCTCCATTGGCGACTCAGAATGTTGTGTGCCACGAACTGATGGCCGACATTCCCGATGATGCGGAAATCGACCCCGACAATATGCCAGATTCGATGGTCATCCTGGCCATGGGCACCGAAGCCACTGACTTGATCGTCACCAATGGCATCAAATTGTGGCTGCGAAACATTCCGATCGGCGGTAACCACTTCACCAAAGAGCTGTCTCGTGAACTGAAGCTGACACATGCCAAGGCCGAGCACCTGAAACGGAACGCTCGCCAAGCCGAAGATCCCAAGACCGTTTTCCAAGCTATGCGGAAAGTCTTTGGTGACCTGAAAAAAGAAATCGATCGATCGCTGCAGTTTTATGCCGGCATGGATAAAGACGCCAGTTTGGACAAAATCGTTCTGCTGGGTAACGCCGCACGATTGCCGGGCTTGCGACAGTATCTGACCAAGCAATTGGAAATGGATATCGCCAAGATCACTGGATTCGATCGTTTGGAAGGCCCCGTCACTGAAGAACGAGCTTTCAAAGAAAACATCCTGTCATTCGCACCTGTCTACGGTCTATGCCTTCAAGGTCTGGAACAATCGCGAGTCGACACGAATCTTCTGCCAGTTGAATTCGTCAACGAACGTATCGTCCGCGCCAAGAAACCTTGGGTTCTGGCATCGGTCAGTTTGTTGATGCTGGGCCTGTTGGCCAGTTACTTCTTCGCCAACCTGCAATGGTGGGGAGTTCACAAGGACTATGTTGCGGGCGGAGTTTCCTGGGATGAAGCCGCCAAGGCTGTCGAACGCGAAGCCGGCAACAGCGCTCTATTGCGTGAGGAACTGGAAGCCCAAACATTAAAGCTGGAACGTATCAATGCGATCTCGGCCGAACTGTCCGAAGCATCCGAGACGCAGGCCGCTTGGCCAGAATTTTTGTCGGCGATTGACCAGTTGTTGCCACGTCACCCGGACTTGATCGCCGAGGATGGTAGCCTGATCCTGGCCGCCGATCCAGACAAAATTCCTTTTGTCGATCGCGAAGAAATATTCATCGATAAAATCGAAACGAAATACCGTGACGACCTGACGACTTGGCAAAGATTGATCCAGCCACTGTTTCTTTTCCAACAAGGCAAAGTCACGGAAATCGGCAGCACAAAGAAAAAACGCAACTTCGTTAGTCTGTACGAAATCCCTGACGAAGGTTTCATTGTGGAACTAACCGGATACCACTTCTACAACAGTGAAGAAAAAGTTCGCAATTCCGTACATGGACAGGACTTTGTTGCCAAACGGTTACTGGCCGAGTTGATCGATGGTGAAGTAAAACTACTGGATTCCAAAGGCCAGATTCAAAATTACAAGCCGACTGATTTTGGGATTTTCTACCCCACATTGGTCTCGAATTCTTTACCTGTACCGAAGACAATCACTAACCCGAACTTTGGCCGCGAAGGTCGCACCAAGTCTTCAGAGGAAAAAACCGATACCAAAGAGGATACCGGTAGCGATGAAGAAGGGTCTGACACCAAAGAAGGTGAGGGCTCCGCGACCAAAGAAATCGCCAAAGAGTTTAATGTTCCGCAGTACAACTTTGTCGTGCAGATGGTTTTCATTCCGACGTCAGCAGTCGAACGTGATACCGCGCGTGCCGAACGTCTGGAAGCTGAACTAGAAGACGAAGCCGAAGCAGCCAAACAGGCTGGTGAAAACAGTGACGCAAGCAGTGGCGACACACCCGAAGACAGCGGTGCAACCGAAGGCTAAACCGCTTAACAACCAAACCCCTCGTTCCCACTCACACGTACCCATAATCAGAGTTCCGCACGGACAAAATCATGGAAAAGCTTCAACCTGTATTACAAGCACTATACAAGCATCGCTTCTGGATCACCTGTGGGCTGGTCGCGGTTGCCAGCGTCATTACCTGGTACATGGCATGGTCAGGTATCGATAAAGCCCGTGACGAACGGGTGACCAAATTGAAATCGAAAAAAAGTTCAATCACATCGGTGATTACAAGCACGGTTCCCAAATCAACTCTTGATGCAGAAGACGAACCTGGTCTGAAGGTGCACCCCAACAAGGAAACTGAAAAGGGGATGCAAGAACGTATCAAAGTCGCAGCAGAAGGTGCCTTGGAAGCCTGGGAAGAACGCTACAAGAAGCAACAAGAGCTGTTGAAATTTGCCCCTGATTATGTCGACGAAAACGACCGGCTACCCAATCATATAGTTGAAAAATTGGAGAGTCACAATCCAATGGAATTGCCATTGGAATCCGAACTACTAGAGCTAACTCAACGACAGACTTACAAAAAGTGGATCGCGCGACAGATGCCGGCTCTGGCTTCCAAAATTGGGACTCAATGGCCTTTCGATAAAGATGGAAATGAAATTCAATTCACCAACCCAGAAGAGCAAGCAGCGTTTGATGCGGTAGTCGATCTGATTTACTGGAACGACGAAAATAAAGAACTTTGGAACAGCAAGATAACTGAATTCACCGGGTGGGACGGCAATTTTGAATCAGAACCATCGTCTCAACAAATGCTGGCCTTACAACAAGATCTGTGGATCTTGGCTGGTATTTTCGATGCGATGTCTAGCGTCAACGAAGGCTTCTCGGCCAATGATTTAGCACCCATTAAAGCTTTAGATCATATCTACATCGGTCGTGAAGGTGTCGCTAAGAATGTTGGCGAAGTCACTACCGTTTCGGGCGAAGCGGTGACCAGTGCACCAAAACGGAATAGCGGAAGCAGTGAATTAACCAGTAGTAAGAAACGCAAAAGCAGTCGAGCCAAAGCAAGCCGATCGCGAAAGTCTCGCAAAGCCAAAGTGTTTAATCCTGCAGCTTCAGAATCGCCGTTCCACGGTCGCTACGTCAATCGTGACTACAGCCAATTGGACGAATCAGTCATTACGGAAGCTATTACCTCGGACGAACTCACCGAACAGTCTTACTTGGCTGTTGCCAAACGAGTTCCCGTGCGTATTGCGTTACAAATGGACGAGCGCCGAATCAACGATTTCCTGGCCGCTGCAGCCAACTCGCCTTTCGCATTTGAAATTCGTCAGGTACGAATCAATCAAACACCTAAAGCGGTCGATCGCGTTGGTAAAAGCCAAGCAGCAAGCAGTAGCAAGAAAAAAGATGGCCCCCCAGCAGGTCCGTCCATCGGTGGCGACGGACCGGCTGAAGCAGATGGCGGCGGCGGTGGTGGTGGCGGGGGCGGTGCTGCCGGCGGCAGTGGCGTTGGCGCCAATTTTAAATTTCGACATGAATTACGTGGCGATTTCAATATCCGCATCGAATTCATTGGCATCGTCAAGATTTACAATCCTGTCAGTCGATCATTGTTCTTCCCGGACGAGAAACCCGATAATCCAGATGCCACTCCAGGTGCCAACCGGTAACCAACGCTCTACCAACAGCAATCACATTTTCACAATATCCAAGATTCAACTCTGAATTTCACCAGCGTTGAATCATCCCATAGACAAAATCGAGAAATTGAAATGAAGAAACCCAAAGTCAATTTAACGAAACAGGGCATCCAGGACTTTCTCTTTCGACATGTCGAAAAGTTGATCTTCGGCATGACCTGCGCCTTGGTATTGTTTTTCGTCTGGTTTGGCTTTAAGACGCCAGCCTACGATGGAACCACGCCTGACAAGATGATGGACATGACCAAACAAGCGAACCAATATATCAATGGTAGCCACTGGTCCACGCTGTCAGAACACCGCGTGGCTGACACCAATGCCGCAGAAAGAATTCGTGAAGCGCCTGCTGTCGATCCAAACACGTACGAATTCAACCAAATTTTTGGCACGGCCATTTATCGACTGGATCCGCGACGTGACCCAGCATTTGTCGCCGCCAAAAATTTTGAATTGCAACACATCCGAGCGCAAATTGCGATGAAGGAAGATCCAAATTCAGATTCTGCGCGTCCATCCGCCGGTGGCATCGGGAATCTTCCCGAATCCGAGATTGGTCTGGTTATGCCAGTCGATCAACGTGGTGAAATGTTCGCCTATCGTCCAGACAAACACCTTAGCAACAAGAACCGCCTGTTGACCCGAGACGTCGTGGTTGGCACGGCAATCGTTGATGTCACGCAACAAATCAAAAACTATCGTGAAAACTTTCAGTTCCAACGCGGTTACGACACCATTCGTGACATCCCTGAATACGCCGCCATCGAAGTTGAACGCCGAACGGAAGATTCGGAATGGGTGCCCATCACCTATCACGTTTATACCAATCGCGGATTGCTGGCCAATCCAGCAAAGGATCTGGCAGACCCGAAATATTTAGATGAAACTTTGACCATGCCGATCCCTCCGATCCTGTCGTATGACTATCGAAATATTTCTGTCGTCGAAGGAATTCCAAGCGCCAAAATTGAAGGAAGTGGTGCCAAAGATGGCAGTGACACGAAAGACGAAGGTAGTGACACGAAAGACGAAGGCAGTGACACGAAAGACGAAGGCAGTGACACAAAAGACGTTTTTGACGACAATTCATTAGGTGAAGAAGGATCAGATAACAAAAGCGAAGGGCCTGAAAAAGTAGCCGCTGATGAAGAGGTGGACGGTCTTGCCCCAAAACTACTAGTTCGATTCTTCGACTTATACGCCAAAGAAGTTGGTCAAACCTATTACTACCGTGTTCGGGTCTGGTTGAAAGATCCCAACAACCCAACAGCTGTGAACGTTGTTGTAAAAGAAAAATCGGGTGGCGTAGAAGGCCCCGATATTGGTGGGGGGGGAGACGGACCGGCTGACGCAGATGGCGGTAGTGGTGGCGGCGGAGGCGGAGGCGGCGGTGGCGTTGCCAAAGTCAAAAAACCTCTATCAGAACTCGACCTTTCACGAGAGGTCCGGGATCGCTTGAGAACGCCTCCTGAGGCGCCTGCTGATGTTGTTGCCGCAAGTAACAAAAACAATAACGCTGCAGCTGGTGCGAAAGAGTTTGCAACTCTGTTTGCAATCGCCCGACCAACCGAATGGGTCGAGACGACTCAGCCCATCAAAATCAATGCTGAATTTGAAACTTTTGTGGCTGGTCCAGTTGACGCACCTAGCTCGCAGAAAATTGATGGTGGTCGTTTAACCGTTGGCGAACATTCGATCAAGGTCGTGGCCAACACATTCCAAAATGATTTAAACACAAACGTACCTGCTGAAACGGAAGCCTTACGCGGTTCCCTGTTGAACTTTAATGCCGTAACGCACTTGCTTGATCCGTTGACCTGGGAAATCCGTGAAGTGTTTGAAAGTAAGAATGCCCGAGACGAGAAGCAAGGGCGTCGTTTCGAAACGAATGCCGTTATCCTGGATATCATGGGTGGCAGTCGCCAACCGTTTTCCAAGAACCGGGATGTCTTCTTCGCACCTGGTGAATGTTTGATCATGGATCGCAATGGCAATATTCACTTCCACAATGATATTGAAGATGAAACCCGCTATCGCCATGCGAATTTCATCAGCGAAGTGAATCAAGGCTTGATCCAAGACGCCGAAGATGAAAAACGTGGTCGCGGACGTGACGACGACAACGATGAAGGGGATGAGTTAGGTAACTAAACGCATCACGAACCGTGGACATCCGCGGTTTAATCCTTAAGAAATTTCACGCCAACGAGCCATCGCTCGTTGGCGTTTTTTTGACATGCCACTCGTTTGCACAATCCGCGCTGTGAAGAGAATCGACCAACGGACGGGAATGCCCTTCCTAGTCTGCGATGCCCACCCAAACCGCCAACCATTTCTGAGTATTTTGCTGCGAATCGGAACAATGATTCAAGTGTCAAAGATGGCCTGCCGAACGGCCTTCGATCGAAAAATCTAGCTCGTCGCTAGCGGCAAAAAAGTTTTTTCAGTCATTGCAGAAACTGGCGTTGACGTGTCGAGAATTGCCGTCTAATTATCCGCCCGTGACTACCTCTTGATGGAGGTGGTTCAGCTGAACTAGGCACCAGTACGGCAGGACAAGTTAATCGTCTGCGGTAGGGAGTCACGGCGATTTAACCGACTGTGAAATGGATTTTGCAGTCTCTTGGACGGTAAGTATTTTCGAGCAGCGGTAATACGCATTGGCTCGCGGCACCGTTCATAATTTTGGACAACAATACGATTCAAGCATCTCGCGAAAAGGAGTGTTGCGTTGAAAGCCTCCTCGAAATTTATGAAGGCGTTTTCAGTGACGGGACTTTCGTTGTCACTGGCCATGGGGTGTGCCTTGCAACTGCATGCACAATCCACAGGCGAAAAAAACACAGGTAACTACGTCGTACCGCAATCAGCGCCACCGGTCGCTGACATGAACCAACAAAACGTTGCTGCTTTACCGGCCAGCAACACCAACACGCTGTTAAAAGCGCGGCAGGCTTTAGCAGCCGGTGACGTGGAAACAGCAAAACGTTTGGTAGAGACCGTACGTCTTAATCCATCCAATCAATCCAGTGTCTCAGACACGCCAGAGCGTGTGGAAGCGATGATCGCTCGCCACATGGAACTGGTGGCAATGTCTCAGGCAGGAAACCTGCAAGGCTACAATTATGGCGCTGCATTGTTTCTGCTGGAACAAGCCGATCGACTGGCCGATTACCATGACTTCCAATCAGCCACCGCATTGCTACAAAGTGCTCAAGCCTTCGATGTGCAGTACCAGGCTGGCGACTTGACCCCTCATGTTGTTACCAACCGCATCCAACAATTGAAATCTGGCATCGCAACTCACCCAGCCGTGGTAAGCGACCACGTCAAGGTGGAAGCTGGACGAATCATGGCCGAGGCACAATTGGCGTACGACAAAGGTCAAATCGACCTGGCTACCCAATTAATCAAACAGGTCAACGACCTCAATCTTCCAGAAGATGCCTTTGCTGGCCATTCGGTCATGCCTTGGGAATTGGAACTGAAGATTCGTCAGACTGCCCAAAGTTCTGGCATGAACACCGCAGCCAATGGTGGTTTGGTTCAGCAAGCCGATTACTATCCTGAACTGGATACAACTCGTAACGCTCAAGTGAGTGGTACGGAAATCGAATTTGGTGATGAAACTCAAGATCCATTTGCGGTTACCGATTCTCGCGGCAAACGACTTTATGATTCCGGCATCAGCGCCCTGTCACACA
The DNA here is from genome assembly GCA_964543985.1 of uncultured Pirellulaceae bacterium. Lineage (GTDB taxonomy): Bacteria > Planctomycetota > Planctomycetia > Pirellulales > Pirellulaceae > CAJQPP01. The sequence continues at coordinate 27,940 of CAZJBW010000003.1, forward strand.
GCGACCGTGACGGAGCTCTGGATTATTTCCGCATGGCGTGGCAATACCGCGACCAACTGGATGAAAATGATCGCCAGGATCTACAGTCCAAGTTGACGCAACTGAACGTGCCGCAAACAACGGCGACGACTCCCAACACCTCCAATGCGTCTGCAGGGTTCGCTCAAGACGCTAGTCCTGTTGGTGGTGGTGACGAACTGCGTCGGCAAATGTTCTCGGAAGTCCTACGACATCGTACCGTTGCCCAAAGCATGGTCGAAAATCGCAACCCACGTGGTGCCTTGAATCACATGCGGTACGTTCGTGACGATGTGATGAAGTCCGATTTGGACGAGGCTGGCAAGAAGCAGCTGATCGCCGTCATCGAGCGTGAAATCTCGGAGATGGAAGATTACATCCAGCAAAATCTATCGTTGATCGAGAATGACGAAAAGAATGCTCGTCGCGAGCAAGAAGTTAAAATCGATCGCGAAAATCGAGATGAAGTTGCCAAGAAAATTGTTTCACTGGTCAACGACTACAACCGTTTGGTTGACGAACGACGATTCGAAGAAGCTGAGTACATTGCTCGCCAAGCCTATGACCTGGATCCTGAAAACCCAGCCACCGTGCTGATGAGGGAGAAGGTAAAACTGCAGGGCAATTACGCGCGTTACGAAGCCGTTAAAGAGGAAAAAGAGGCTGGCTTTATCAATTCACTTCACAGCGTGGATTTGGCTGCTAGAGCTAACGTGACCACCGAATCTCCGTTAAACATTGACGTTAATCGTTGGGATGAGATCGAAACTATTCGTGACACCACTGTCGGTTCAGGTAACTACAAAAGTGAACGCGAAATATTGATTTGGTCGGCGTTGAAGAATCAAACTATCAATGCTGCTTACAACGTGACACCACTTTCAGACGTCTTGTCCGACCTTTCGGAGCGAGCAGGGGTCAACATTATTCCAGATACTCGCGCCTTGGATTTAGAGCGAGTTTCTTTGGATGCTCCTGTGACCAAGAACATTTCCAATCCGATTTCGGTGGAAAGTGCTCTGAATATCATCTTGGGTGACTTTGGCTTGGTTTTCAAAGTAGAAAACGAATCGGTCATCATTACCAACAAGCAGGCGTTGCAGGCTCGTCCGATCGCTGTGACCTACTACGTGGGTGATTTGGTGGTGCCGATTCCTGACTTTAGCGGTAATCCGTTGAACATGCAGTTCATCACCCCCCAAACGGCACAGCCTCGCAATCGCGGATTCGCAGGTGGTGGTAACGACGTTGTACCCGTTTCGTACAACCAACAGGCTCCTCAGCAATCTTTGGATTTTGGTAGTCCGTCATGGTCGGGTGCTGCAATGCCGCACACTCAATCCACGGGCATGCCTCAATACAACACTTGGGGTGCCAAAACGTTTGGCCAAGGTGGTGTTACCGCCAATGACTTCGACGAATTGATTGATCTTATTCAAGAAACCGTCGACCCTGACAGCTGGGAAGCTAACGGTGGTAGCGGACGACTGCGTCCGTTCCCGTCGACTTTGAGTTTGATCGTTACACAAACCCAAGAAAACCAGGACCGGATTCAATCGTTGTTGACTCGACTTCGTGACTTGAATGACGTGCAGATCGTTGTGGAAGTACGCTTCCTGACGTTGAATGACGATTTCTTTGAGCGAGTTGGAATCGACTTGGACTTGCAACTGGAAGATAACTCGGGCTTCACTCAAGCAACCCTTCCAGATGAAGCCAGTAATGACGGTGGTCGATTCGCTGTTGGTTTTACACCGGCAGGTGCGACGGGTAACTTGGACATTCCGATTACTCAAAATAGTTTCGCCTCGGTTATTCCGGGAATGCTTACCGGAAACGTAGACGCTGGTGTGACGCTTGGTTTTGCGATTCTTAGCGATATTGAAGTATTCTTCTTGTTGCAAGCAACAAAAAGCGATACTCGTACGAATGTTACTCAGGCACCGACCGTAACCATGTTTAACGGTCAGAATGCTTCTGTATTCAGTGGTACGCAGCAACCGTTTGTAACCAGTATTGTTCCGGTGGTTGGTGATTTTGCGGCTGCACAACAGCCAATTATTACCGTCCTGCCAGAAGGTACTCAACTGAACGTACAAGCGGTCGCTTCGGCAGACCGACGTTTCGTTCGTATGACATTGGTGCCATTCTTTAGTCAAATCGAACAGGTCAATACCTTCACCTTCGAAGGCAGCACCACAACCCGTCAGGGTGGTGGCACCGACCTGGAAGATATCTTGAATGCCATTGCTGGTGTTCCAGATGACGGCTTGGGTTCCGATTTGGAGATCATCGAATCCGGTACGACAGTGCAGCTTCCTGTGTTCGCCAATACGACGGTCAATACAACGGTCAGTGTTCCCGACGGTGGAACGGTATTGATCGGTGGTATCAAGGCGTTAGCGGAAGAACGAAGTGAGGCTGGGGTACCATTCCTTAGCAATGTTCCGTACGTCAATCGTTTTTTCAAGAACGTTGGTATTTCCAGGAACACGGAAAGCTTGATGCTGATGGTGACTCCGCGGATTATTATCCAGTCGGAAGAAGAGGCCAATCAGATTAACACGGGTAACTAAACAACAGTTTCCGTAAATCTGAACGCTTTAAGCATTCTGCAATTGAAAATTCAAACATCGCTGTCATCTTGGCAGCGATGTTTTTTTATCCTGATGACGTTGAAACACACACGGACTAAAGCCGTTGCCGACGTGTTTCAAAACACGTTACTTGACGCTCGCACAGCGGGCGATCAACATGGTGCCTAAATCCTTCCTTAAACTACATCTAATCAAACGGAACCGTCATGCAACAATGGCCCATCGGAGTCTTCACCAGTGTCGATGCTGGGTTGGGTGTCTGCCTGGACGTCGCCGGGGAATTGAAAGTCCCCACCATTCAAATTCACGCTCCCCACAAAGCTTCTCGAACCACCGAGATCGCTGAGAACTTCCTTAAACGAATCTCCGAGATGAACATCCAGTTAACAGCGGTGTTCGGAGGTTTTGAAGGTGAAAGCTATGCGGACATCCCAACCGTCGCACAAACCGTAGGCCTGGTTCCCAGCAAACTGCGGCAAGCCCGCTATCAGGAGATGTGCGAGATCTCTGACTTCACGGTAAAACTGAAATGTGACGTCGTTGCGTTACACCTTGGGTTTGTCCCACACGACACCAACTCAATCGAATACCAACAGATCGTTGATACGACTAAAGACCTTTGTGATTACTGTCAAAAGAATGGGCAAAACCTGCATCTGGAAACAGGACAAGAAACGGCCGAAGCGTTGATCCAGTTCATGGACGACGTGGCGAAAGACAACCTTTTTGTGAACTTCGATCCCGCCAACATGATCCTTTACGGAACAGGTGAACCACTGGACGCGTTGCGAAAACTTGGCCAACGCGTCCGCAGTGTCCATTGCAAAGATGCTTTATGGGCTGACCAACCTGGAAAAGAATGGGGCCAGGAAGTCCCACTGGGTGATGGCCAAGTAAACATTTCGGCATACCTACAAGTATTGCAGGAATTGGGCTACCAAGGGCCACTGACGATTGAACGCGAAATCCCTGAGGAACCGGAAAGGCAAAAGGCCGAGATCCAACATGCGATCAAGATTCTGGGCGGAATCAAGCAAGAGATGCTAACCGAGCAAGATTAGATCAGTTTGCCAAGCAAGAATCCAACAATCAGTCCCAGCGCCAAACAGCCAACGCCGATCGCCACGGCCATATTGATTGACACGGTCGGTTCCCCTGAATCGACATGTCCAGCCGACTTGTATTGACCAACCATCGTTTGAGTGATTGGTGGTGGCGGAGGTGTTAGCGAATCGTTGCTAAGACTGGAACCATGCGAGGTCTCACTAAGTCCGCTGATTTCCGTCATGGCCATCGACGCCACGTCGTTTTCTGGATCCGTGTCTTGTTCACCTTCGAAGTTAGCCGGCGCCGGCATCCATCGCGAACGATCCACTTGCTCGCCCAGTAATGGACTAGCATCGTTCGCCCAAGGCGACAAACGTTCAGCAACCTCCTGGGCAGTTTGAATCCGTTGCATCGGATCCTTTTCCATCATATCGCCGATCAGGTCAACGAATTCGTCACTGACCTCTTCATTGAAACGCCGAGGGTGCCAAGGAGTTTCTTCCAGGTGACGACGGGCCTTACTTCTAGGCGTGCCCCCAGGGTAGGGGACCTTGCCGGTAATCGAGTAATAAAGAGTGCAGCCCAATGAATAAATATCGCTGACACGAGTCGTATCGTCAGGGCTACGAATCAGCTCGGGAGACAAGTAGTCGGCCGTACCCACCGTCTTGCCTGCTCGTGGGTCATCTGGATCGTGAAGGTAACCGGCCAATCCCAAGTCTGATAGTTTCGAAACACCATCGGGCGTCACCAAAATATTTCCGGGCTTGATATCGCGATGAATCAGGTTGTGCGAGTGCGCGTGCGCTAGCCCCTCGGCTACTTTCTGGATGACGTTACTGGCTTGTTGGATATTCAAATGCCCCTGCGCCCTTACGAGTCTTCGCAGGTCAGTACCTGGCACATACTCGACCACCAAGAAATGCACACTGCCGTCTTCGCCCGCATCGTAGGCCTGCACCAAGTTCGGGTGGTTCAGCTGCGCCTGAGTTCGAATCTCGCGACGAAAGTTGGCGATCGATTCCGGGTTTGATTTTTGCAGAGGTAGAACTTTGATCGCACATTCGCGACCCAACATTTCGTGAACCGCTTTGAAGACTTGCCCCATACCACCTTGCCCGATCCAGTCGGTGATGATGTAGGCGCCCAATTTCAACTTGGTGCGACCGGCAATCAGTTGATCGGCTTGATAGGCAGTGATTACATTCATTTCGACCAGCACTGCCGCCAGGTCCTTGTCTTCGATTTCATCAACCGTCAACGAACGTCCGACATTGCGTACAACGCCACTCATCGCCTCACGAAGTTGTTGAGGCGTGACGAGTTTGCTTTGCAATGCTGCTTCGCGAAAAACGCTCACGTTTGATGGAATCCAAGCACGAATAAAAAAGAAGAAACGTCGTAACCATGCGTAGGTTTTGCGACTCTTTTAGAATACTCTTTGCTAAGCCATTCGTGAACTAATTTTTGCTTCAATCCCTAGTAAATCGGTTCAATTTCCAGGCTTTTGGCGGCTTAAGGTGAAATTCCAATTCGACCTTTTGGACTGGGTGAATCAGGGAAAGATAACTAGCTTGCAAAGCGATACCAGGCTCAAAGTCGATACGACTGTCATATTTCCGATCACCTAAAATCGGCATGCCTCGGCTGGCAAATTGAACCCGAATCTGATGCTTGCGTCCTGTTAGCAAATCAACCTCCACCAAAGATTGGCTGCCGTGCTGACCGATTAGTCGCCAAGTCAACTCGGCCCGTTTGGCGCCCGCCATTTTTTGGTCAACGATTTCCATGCGGCGACGTTGGTCGTTTTTGCAAACCCAGTCCACAAACCGTCCGCTGCTTTCCAACGATTCACCTGCCACAACAGCCGTGTACCGTTTTTTTACTTCTCCTGCTTGAAACTGCTTGGTCAACCTGGCCGCAGCTTTGGACGTCTTGGCCAAGACGATCAAACCGCATGTGAAGGCATCCAAACGACTAACCACACCCAAGTAGACGTTTCCCGGTTTGTTGTACTTGGTTTTTAACCAGTCGCGAGTCCATTGGACTAGCGTTGGTTGACCGGGCTCGGCGCCCATGGTCGCCAGCAAAGGTGGCTTGTCGATCACCACTAGATGGTTATCTTCGTGAATGACTTCGGGTTCGCGCATAGATCGAGACATCCCGATATCATACTCCAACGTTGATTTTCGCTCACTGGGTTAACGACCATGAAACTGATTCTGGCAAGTCAATCTCCTCGCCGAAAACAATTGTTGGCTGACGCTGGTTATTCGTTCGAGGTAGACGTACCCGATGAAGGGGCAGAATCGGTAGGTGGGATCCATTTGAGGCCCCTTGAGCTGGTGGCAGCCCTCGCGTTCTATAAGGCCTGCAATGTCGCGGCACGAACGACAGAAGGCATCGTTTTGGCTGCCGATACGGTTGCCGAGTGCCGGGGCCAAGTACTGGGCAAGCCCACCGACCGCCAACACGCCAGTGAAATGCTGAAGACCATGCGAGGCAAAGTCCACTTCGTCCATACTGGCGTTTGCCTGTGGCGACGTCCCGATGATCGAAAAACTGTACGTACGGAATCGACCGAATTGGAAATGGTCGATCTAACTGATCAGCAAATCGAGGACTATCTGGATTCCGGACAGTGGCAAGGAAAGGCGGGTGCGTTCGGATACCAGGACGGCATCGATTGGGTGTCGATCCGAAAAGGCTCCGCCAGCAACGTTGTCGGTTTACCGATGGAACTGCTGAAGGCCATGTCAGGTGGCTTGGAAAGTTAAGCTAAGCCATCGTTGAACTATTTGATGGCATCCAACAATCGTTGTCGAACCACGTCAGCTGGAAAAGGATCGTAGGTTGGCAGATGCTGGATTTTGGCATCGGCTGCTCGCACAAATCCAGTTCGTTTTGTACGAGGGTTTTGCAAACGCTTTAGCTCACGAGCATCGCGACGTCGTTGAATATCGATCTGCTTAATTTGGTTGTTACGAATTGCCAGTTGGCTATTAAAGCTGCGTTCGGCATTGTTGATCTGCGCTCGCAAAGAATTCACTTGTCCCAACAAGAAGTCGTACTCTTGACGCAATTCAAACAAGCGAAGTTCCTCATCTCGAATTTGCCGCCGTAGAAATCGAGAACCGCTAAACCCAAAGCCCCTTTCCCTTGTGCCCGTCTGATCATCTGACTCGAGGTTCAAGAGTGCCACTCGGCTCAAATAACGCGATAGGCGATTCTGAGAAGTAACCAGCTGACGTTCGAGACTGGCCAGTCGTCGTTCCAGTGGAGCTGCTTCGGCTCGCAGTACGTTTATTTCTTCGTTGGCTGTTGTTCGCAGCTGTGAAATCTGGTCGGTAATCACATCCTGGCGAACATCCAAGTCATCGCTGGCCATACGTATTTCGGTCAAACGCTGGGCGTTCTTTTCGACCGTCACCTTCAACTCTTCGGCGACTCTTGTGTTTTTTTGATCGACTAGATCTGTGTACTGACGCTGGACCTGAAGACGGTGGTCTTCGAAGGCACCCAGATCCGCATCGTTTAAAAGTGATGTGATCGTTGTGACCGTTTTCTCCAGATTGACAGCGTTCACTTTGCTTTGCCCAACGGTTTCGGTAAAGCCAACCAATCGCCCCAAACGTGAATAGAATTCGAGAGTTTCGTCGGTCGAATTGCTTGGATCGAACTTGGCAGCAAAACCTCTTTTCATCGCGTGCAAATCCAGCAAGGCCAAGTCGAATTGATCCACCATCAACTTCAACCAAGCCTCAGCGTACAACACGTCTGGGTCTTCAGGAAAATTGTCGGCAACTTGATCAATTAAAGCACGAGCATCTCGAAATCGCCTGAACTTAATTCTGTTCAGCACATATGCCCATTCCGCCTGAGCGGAAACGGTGTTGGATCTGGCATAGGCTTCCCAGTCGTTTTCACTTTGACGCTGAGCCTGCAAACCACCAAGCCACAATTCATCCATCAAACGCTGGATCACTGCACGTTCTTGTTCGATTCCTTGGCCTTGAACGGAAGACACCAAAAACGTCGCCGTTAAAACAACAGCTGTGAACGAGCGCCAGAAACAAAGCTTGAATTTTTTCATGACTATAACGTGCCGTTGGGTGTTTGAGTTCGGCCAATGCTAACGTCAAACTAAGTGTGTGACAAGATTTTCTAGCAAGGGTAAATCCGGTATTCGATCTCCAGTCTAGACCGCTGTGAATTTCAATAGATCTCGTGACACAATATTGACGACAGGACCGACCTCATACTTACAACACTGCGATGTAAATCTGAGTTCAGATTGATTGTGAATTCGCGAAGCTCGCCTCGATTGACGTTTACCGCCTGGCAAATAAGTCAGGTATTTTCGAATTGCACTTATTTTGGCCGTTTTGGACAGCGATTCACTTCATGGAGATTCTTTCCATGTTGTTTGTGTTTACCTCAAACGGTTTGTAGACACTTGTCCAATCCAGCCATCTCAACACCAAACACTGATTTGGCGAATAAAGCGCACGAAGATTGATGGACCGGCGAATGAAACGAGATTGTGATCGGCGTTTTATCGATTCTGTTTTACCGATCCTTTGTGCCCGAACTTACGCTAAGGAAGCTCTCAATGGGCGATTCGTGGGCATTGGCCTGCTTTGGGTTGGGCTCAGCCAGCGGATATACTGGTGTCCTATCTAATTCGTCCCTTTGAATCACTTGTGGTATCAAAATGAAAAACCGCCTTCCGATTCTCGTCGCCGTTTTGATTCTTACGTTCATTCCGATAACGGCTTTTTGTTTCCAGCAAACGGAAGTCGAAACAGAACCAGCCATTGATCCGGTTGTCCAAAAGATTATCGAGGTTGGGCGAGCTGACAATCAGGTCCAACAACACTTAGACTATTTGACCAATCGCATTGGCCCTCGCCTGACTGGTTCCGAGGGCCTACAAGCCGCCTGTGAATGGGCGCGTGACGAGTTCAAAGAGATGGGCCTAGAAGTTCGTTTGGAAAAGTGGGGCGAGTTCCCAGTCGGTTTTGAACGCGGTGCATCTTTCGGCAAACTGTTGTCACCCAAGAAAATGTCGCTTGAATTCGGCACGAATTCGTGGACCGCCGGCACTCAGGGACGAGTCATTGGCAACGTCGTCATGGCTCCCAAAACAATGGAGGAGCTGGAAGAAAGACGTGACGAACTTGCCGATGCGTTTTTACTTGTGGAACGTACGCCGCGTCGACGACGAGGCAGACAAGAAGAGACGCCTGATCCAGACCAACCCAAACCATTGACTCGCGCCGAAAGACTTGAACTTCAAAATGCCATCAGCGAATGTGGGCCAGCCGGTTTCGTTCGCCCAACTTCTGGTGAACTGATTTTGACGGGAGGCAATTACAAGGTCGATATCGATAACCTGCCAACCATTCCTAGTGTGACTCTGCTGAAAGAGCAGTGGGACGAGATCAAAGCGATGGTCGAAGCCGACGAGGAAGTTCGAGTGGCCTTCGATATCCGCAATCATTTCCGCAAAGGCCCCATCCCACTATACAACGTGATTGCAGAAATTCCGGGTACTGAGTTTCCCGAACAGTGTGTCATCGTTGGAGGCCACATCGATTCTTGGGACGGAGCGACTGGTGCCACCGACAACGCAGCCGGTTGTGCAACGACGATGGAAGCTGCACGAATATTAATGGCTGCGGGCGTTAAACCCAGACGTACCATTCGTTTCATGTTGTGGTCGGGCGAAGAACAGGGACTGCTGGGATCGCGTGCCTACGTCGAACAAAACCGCAAAGACGTGGTCGCCAATGTGTCAGCTGTATTTGTCCACGATGGTGGTACAAACTACGTTGCTGGGCTACGTTGCACGGAAGCCATGGAGGCGGACTTTCAGAAAGTATTTGCCCCAGCCCTTAATTTGGATGAGCGTACACCGTTTCAGATCGCCACCATCAAACAGATGCAACCGCGTGGCGGCAGTGATCACCAGCCGTTTATCCGAGCCGGCGTGCCTGGCTTCTTCTGGATGCAACGTGGTCGAGCGACCTATCGGACAACGCACCACACGCAGTATGACACTTTCGAAACCGTCGTCCCGGAATATCAGAAACACTCATCGATTGTGATCGCCATCGGAGCCTACGGGACAGCCAACTTGGATCACCTGCTGCCCCGCGATGGCATTGTAACTGGACGATAAATTTTGAAGCTGAAATCTGATTCAATTCATTAACAATTATTAAGAGCTGTTGCCTGGCGAACCTTGGCAACAGCTCTTGCTATTTCAATAAGTTGTTTTGTCACCAAGACTTGAAGTTTCACGCCGTCGGCCGTGCCGAAACTGCTAGCGTTTTTGTTAGTTGATATCGCGTCAAAACTTCGCATTGACTGATTTTGCGATATTCGGACATTGGTCATAGTTCGAATTAGCCCATCTGTTCGTTGGACTCGGATGTCGACACAACGGGCAGAACTTACATTTATATAGGGGGTGCAAGGATGCTGCTCAAGAACAGCGGACCTTTACCAGTTTGTTGTGTCATTGTGATTGCTGCGATATGCACAATTGCGACTCTGTTTAATCCATCGACCAGTCTGGCAGTCCAAGAAGGTGTTTTGCCGCCATTGCGACCAGCCAATCGACCGGACGAATCCAACCCGTTCGCCAACTACGAGTCCGAACCGCAACAGGACCAGTCCGATCCGTTCGCGAATTATGAAAGCGAACCACAACAGGACGATTCTAACCCATTCGGAAATTACGAATCGGATCAATCGGCGACTCCGCCCGCAAGTTCGGCCACTACCGAATTTGTTCAGAACGATCTAAGAAGTGACACGCCACCGGCGGCGCCACAACAAGCTGGCCAGACTCCCGCGCGCCGGCTTCCCCCGATTGCTCAGCCCAAGGCACCACAGCAAGCGGAAAATTATGTGATGCCATCCAACGTTCAAACGCCACCCACAACGAATGGTGTGATCACAGATTCCAACTTGCAGCCAGCCAGCTACAACGAACCGGTCGTTCATTCGGCGCCAATCGCCAACACAGCACCACGCATCGCCGGCAACCAGCCGAGCACGGCCGCGGCGACCCCAGCGCCTCGCCAGCTGTCGCAAGGCACGCAAATGGCCAAGTCGTTGTTGTCGGAATTAACCAACGCTCAAGCTTCCATGAACGGTACTGGGCAGCCGATGCAATTGTTGGACATCGTGACGTTGAATCCGAACAGCAGCCAACGCAAGGCGCTGGTCAACCAATACTGGCAAACCTATTCAGCGTGGGCCAAATATCGGTTTGCGGTAGACGAGCGACAATGGTTGCAACAGATGTCGCAATCACGAAACGAGTCCGATCGCGCTGCCATAGAAGCTGCACAATCAGTTGCTAACGATACCGTAGATTCTGCAGCCCTGGAATTGAATCGCCAACAACACCTACTGAATGGATTCATTGGCGGTCCCAAATCGGAAACGCTGCCGATGCCTTCCGACACACCGCTGGTGACTCGGTATCGCACGAACTTTGAGATTTATGATGCTCAACAGCACATGCACCAAAACTTGCGAGCGATCGATGATTGGTTACCTAAACAACAAGTTTTGATCGGCAACCAAGCGATGACCGTACAACGTAGTCGCAACGCTGCCATGCAAAACATTCGAGCAATCGCTCAAGGTCAACCGATCGCTACTGCTCTGCACACACTGGCCATCTGTCGACAGAGCCAAGAATCGTTTATCAGTAGCGTGGTGAAATACAATCAGAGTATCGCTGATTATGCGTTATCAGTTCGACCGTACCACAGTGCCGAAAAGTCCGTTGCCATGCTGATCCCGATGAAGTCCAACGCAGCAGAATCGCAACCCACGATTAACAATCGCGGGTTGCGGCAAGCCAACTTGGCCGACACGCCATACCAGCAGTCAACGACACCGCCAAGCACTGGCATGCCTGCGGCACCCAGAAACAATCCGTCGTTTAATCGCGGCATCAACCAGCCAGCCGCCGGACGAGGCTTGCCCGGTCAAAATCGAATGGATGGAGCACGTCAAGGGCGGCCTCAAAATCTCGGTAGCGGTCGCAGACCACCGGTCATGGATTCTGGGATGTCGCTACCTAACCCGGGCACGAATTCGTCATCGGCACCGTTGGTACCTCGGGCTAATTCAGGGACAGGAAACGCGTCGCCACCAACTGGCGGACTACCACCATTCCCACCAAGTAACCCCACAGGTGGCAATGGTGGAGGCGGCTTCCGTCGTTAATCGGACCACCACTTAGACTGCGTCCATCTGACCAGTTGGCTAAGTTAAATCAAAAAAGCCCGAGCCACCGTTTGGTGACTCGGGCTTTTGTTTTTATTTAATCAGTTCTTGTTTGCACCACGCCTCTGTTGTCGTGGATGAACGAGACTAACGATCGTTTTGATAACCAGCGTTTTGTGTCGTGCTGTTCGAGAAGAAGAACAGGCTGTTTTCGGCAGCAATCGCTTTCGAACTAGCCGAACTTTGCACGGACGCACGAATAATGTGATCGCCGGCGGTCTCGCACTTGATCGGAATCGTCAAGTTCTGAGTTTGACCGGGAGCCAAACGAAAGGTATCAAAAGTAACCTCTTGATCATTCATCAGGAAGTCAGCTGATTCAATGCCTTTGATCGTGTCTGGCAAAGTTACGTTAACAGCAACATCATTGGCCGGTTGAGTCCCTCGGTTTTGAATTTGCACGATCACCGAAGTCATCGAACCGATCTCAATAGGCTCAGGGTTGGTGATCACTTTCAAATCGATATCCGCACGACCGACCGCTTGCGTGGTCATTTGAGCGTGAGTCATGGCTCCAGCTTCGTTGCTAACCGAAATCTTAACTATGTGCTGTCCGAACTGGGACAGAGTCGCTTTGAAGGGAATCGATTCCGTCTGACCAGCTTCCAACTTGGGAATGGTCCAGGCGATGGAAGACGAGGCAGCGTCAAATTCCGCTTTGCGATCCACAACTTTCACGACCATACCCAAAGGTAAGGAAGCTCGGATGCGGACGTTTTCCAAATCACGACCTTGATCGTTGGAAACGCGAATCGCATAGGTACCCATACTGTTCAGATAGGTCAGTTCCGGACCTTGGATGACTGCTGTCAGTTGGCTTTGCATAAAGCTAAGCTGCTTGGCCGACGAGCCTCGCACGTTTTCACCATCCACGACAATCTTCATCGTGGCATTGCCTTGCTGAACAGCGGTAGCGTAAACGTCCACCCAACGGCTTTGTCCAGGCAAAATGGCATCAATGATTTGTTGTCCGTCTGCAATTTCAACATTTTGGAATGCATTGCTTGGTGTGCAAGCATGGCGAACGACGATGTTGCGAACGATCTCTTGGCCATCGTTGCGAATCTCAACTCGCTGGCTAATCTTTTGACCCACAACAAAACTTTGTTCACCCTGAATATCGATGTCGACTTTGGGTGCTGTCACATTTGCTGTGAATTTGCTGGTCGAACTGGTGGTCAAACGAGGGTTCACGTTGATCGGACCGGCTTGATCGGCTTGGAACTCGAAGCCAAACTCCTTGATCTCGCCCACCTTCATGTCGCCGACACGGAAGTAGACAGCCTCGGTTTGTTGAACTCCGCCTTCCGGGAAAGTCGAGACGACTCGACCACTGCCCGAAATATCGATTGCCAGGTTGACTCCTTCAGCAACGGCTGGTCCGTCATTAATGACGCGGAATCGAAACTGGCTGGGGCGGTGAATATTGGCTTGCTGAGGACCCAAGGTTGTCATTCGCAGCTGAGGCGTTTGGTAGGTCGTCTCGTTCTCAACAATGCTCGGTGGCGTGATATCGTAGGTCGTGCCCGAAAGAGCCATTGGCTGAGCGTACGTTCCCGATTCGGGAATCACTTGCCAGATGCCTTCCTGTTGCGGCGGAGCGGAGGCAACCCGCGGCTCTAACGATTGAGGTGCTGTCGTCTCTGCAGACGGAGTCTCAGCCTGTTCTTGCTTGGCCAAAATTGGTGGTGGAGTCATGGCGTTGGGCGTACCAGCCAAACCCTCAGGATCAAGCGCTTGCGTCATGACCTGTTGGACCTTGGCTCCTGCTTTCTCAGCATCACCAACCAATTCGGCATCCTGCACTGCGTGAACAGCGGTAGCGGGCATTAGCAATGCAACTGCCAGCAATGCCAGCTTAAAGTCACGCCCTTGGTTGCGAAATCGAAGCAACATCTCTACCTCCTTGCGGTGATTTTGCTGATTCAATTGGAAGACAGGCTCTCAACACCTTTACGATGTCTCGCGGGAAAGTCTGCTTCCGATTTGTTCCTATCAAACTCAACACGTACACACTTCATGCGCACACATGCCGAATATTCATTTCTGTCTTGTGTTATCGTGACAGAGGTGCGGTTCCGTTTAAGCTGCTTTTGCAGATTATCGGGACATTACGGCCAAACGATCTAACTGATCCGCACAACCGTCAAAGTTTAACATCGGGCGTTTGCACAACGAATCTCAATCCGAAGCCAGATTCCGTGTGAAATATTCTTTTTTGCGTTTCTCTGAAAGAAGAAAGTGCTAGCGGACCAGTGTTGTCCAGCCGCTCGCGATACTTCCAATGGCAAGGGACGGTTAGCCAAACCAACCCTCCGCCAAGACAAAAACGTCAACTCACTTTCACGGAGAATTACTATGTTGGTCCTATCTCGCAAAAAGAATGAATCGATTGTGATTAACGGCAACATTCGCATCGAAATTCTACAAATCAAAGGCAAACAAATTCGTATCGGCATCACAGCACCGTCCAGCATGAAAGTGCTACGCGGTGAACTGCCTGAAAAGGCTCGCCGTGCATCTAATGTGGCCAGCGACTCATCGGAATCTCGCCCGACCACCAAACGCTTGGAACCAAAACCCAAACAGAAGAACGAATCGGGAGCAACGGAACAGTTAGTCGTCGATTGCAATCTGCACGATTTGGTCTCTGCCGTCATGGCCTCCGCATAACGGACTAGTCCCCACAATGACGCTCCCCCGCGTCACCTAAAACCCCCATGAAAAAGCCGTCGCCCAATTTTGGTGACGGCTTTTTGTGTAGCGACATGCAAATCCTGCATTTTCTAGTGCCAGTCGACCTTGCATGCTGGCAGTTCGCAGTGGCTTCGCAGATAATGCTGACTGATATTTGCAAACGGCGAACTTCCGTGGAAACCCTACGCTATGAAAATACACCGCAATCACGCTCTTACTCGCACAGCAATCAAGACTGCATTTACGGCGGCGATTGGACTGGCCTTTTATTTCATTGCTTTACCAACGATTGTTGGGATCGCTCAAACCACCACAGAAGCAGTCAACCCTACACAGGGGTCCGTCAAAATTGTCGGCGGGCAATATTTCGACACGACTGCCGGCGTCTTCGTCAAAAACGAAGGTCTGTTGATTGAAGATGGCAAGTTCAAGTCGTTATCAGATGACTCAGCCCAGGTTCAGTCAATCACATTGGAAGACGATGCGTTTATCTTGCCTGGCCTGATCGATTGCCATGCTCATTACAATGTTCGGTTGATTCGCAAACGTCGCGAGGAATTCACGGTCATTCCGATCCAGTATCTGGCAAATGGAGTCACTGTGACGTTCTCGTGCGGCGAATACAATCCCGAGGGCATGCTGAAGTTAAAGCACGATATCGCTAGTGGCAAAAAAATTGGTCCTCGTTTATTGAACTCAGGCCCCTACTTCGGAACGGCTCGTCGACCATGGCACGCTGATCCGGACAAGGTCCGCGAGGAAGTCGACTTTTGGGCAGAAAAGGGAGTAGGTGGTTTCAAAGCTAAATTGATCGATCCCCCGTCGCTGAAGGCACTTATCGAACAAGCTCATAAACACGATCTGACTGTGACAGGGCACTTGGATTCTGGGTTCCGCAATTCCGTGAATCCGTCGACGGCTATCGATCTTGGCATCGATCGCATCGAACACTTCCTGGGCGGCGATGCCATGGGCAACGACCAACCAGCCTATTCGACGCTCGGTCAAATCACGGCCGACATGCCAGAATTCAAAGCGATCGTGCAAAAGTTCATCGAAACTGAAACGGTCTTTGACGCCACGATTTCAGCCTATGGCTATTTTGGCACTCGCGAAAAATTCTACGACTACTGGTACGACGAACGGCAATTATTCACACCGCATGTCCAGGCCTTGGTCACTGAGCGAGAAAAAAGCTACCGCCCAATGATGAGATTCCACAAAATCTTCGAAACCAAGCAAACCACGATCGATGACTATTTTGCAGCCGGTGGAAAAATCTCGTTGGGCACGGACCACTTCAGTAACGGCACTTATCTTGCCGGCTTCGGGGCTCATCGTGAAATGGAGATTTTGAATTCAGCAGGCATCCCAGCCGCAGACGTTTTGCGTATCGCGACGATCAACGGAGCGGAAGCACTAAACATCGACCAACAACACGGTTCGATTGCCGTTGGAAAATCGGGTGACCTAGTGATCGTTACCGGTAACCCGCTGGACGATATCAAGAACACTCGCAATGTCCAGACCGTTGTCCGAGCCGGTGTGGTGTATGACTCGGCTGAATTGCTGGACAGTGTGAAGGGCAAACTGGGACCAGCAACCGCCGAAGAAGAAAAAGATTGGTAGTCGCTAGATCGTTAAACTGCGCGAGGCAGCGCGACGATTTCCACGTCGGCACCTGCATTCTCCAAGACTTCGAATTCGTAGTCCAAGCGACGCAATAATTCGACCACAAATTCATGTTTCTGATCGTCGTGAGTCGCCAAGACCATCCGTGGACGAAACCGTTCAATCGTGCGCAACGCTCCGTTCAACACTTCTACTTCGGCACCTTCGACATCCAACTTAATAAAGTCTGGCGGTGAATAATCGAACTGCTCTACCAGTTCGTCAACGGTCACCGTTTCGACTTGCAGATTACCATCGCAGGATAGGTGACCAGTGCCAGTCCCCGTTCGAGATTCGAATCGGGCAATTCCAGGTTGATCAGAAACCGCAGACTCAATCAAAGTCACGTTTTCAATATTGTTCAGTTTCATATGACGTTTAATGTACGCCGCGTTCAGCGGACGAGGCTCGAAAACAAAAACCTGACCTCGCTGGCCAACCAGCTTGGATTCCAGAATTGCGTAGTAGCCGACATGCCCGCCAATATCCCAAGCCGTATCACCTTCTTTCACGCAAGCCAACACCGCCTCGGTCTTGTCCGGCTCGTAGGTCCCTCGCAAGAAGTTTTTGCCCGAGAATGCGATCCATTTCAAGCCTCGCAAGGGCCCGGCGTGGATGGGTAGAGTGAACCATCGACTTCCGAATTTCAAACGTTCTTTAATTTGCCGAAACATACCGTTTACCGCCGTTGACTGAGGTGTCATTTTGTCGACGGCGATATTAGGGCGAGTCCCACATTTTGACGTTGGTAATTTTTTCAAAATGTGCTGGCATACGACAAATTCCAGAACCGTGGACTTGCTTACCCACGCCGCCAGGATCGCGTTCCAGACAGACGGATCCACATGCCCTGAATCTACTCGTCCGAGTTCACAGGCAGTTGGTTAACCGTATGCACCGTGACGGTCGAACCTTTAGGATCGAGCCGGATAACTTGATCGGCATAGTTGTCGAACAGGTTCAAATGGTGGTGGCTGATCATCAAAATCTGGAAGCCCAATTCATCACCCGCTTGTTTGACGATTCTGACCAATTGAGGCACCAACTCCGATCGCAACCAACAGTCTTGTTCATCGAGAATCAAAAACCCTCGCTGGTCATTCTTTCCTAGAGTCGCCAAAGCGAGCATTCGCAAACCGACACTCAAAATGTTCTGCACTGAACCGCCTTGCCCTCGCTGCACGTCTTCCAAGTGACCATCACGTTCGATATAGAAATCGACAATCGCTGATCCTGATTTGAAGTCCGGCGTGGCTTTGAATTTGATAGGTTGCTCCAGCACCTCCTGCAGAGCGTGAGTAAGCATTTGCTCGACGGTTGACAGTTCCTGCCGAAATAATTGATCGCTTAGCGATTTCAATGCCTCAGTTACCGGTTCGGCCAAACTTAGAATCTCATTCAATTTCTTCAGTCGATTTTCGTTGCTTGCCAAACGATTCATTTTTTCTTCGCGGATCCCAACCAACCGATCCAAGCGACGACGAACGGCATCGGCAGACAATGGATAGTCTGTCGTCGTAGTCGTTCGATCTATGTCTGCTTGAGATTTCATTGATTACGTTCCGGTCGTCCGACAAGGTTTCAGTTAACGTACAACTTGCTAGGCATCTGCTTGAGACGCCTGCTGGATACTTTGTAATTGCTGGTCAATCGAATCTAAATCTTGTTGGTACTCGATTTTCATTTTTTCGTTTTGTTGTTGCAATTTGGATAGCTGATCCTGCAATTGTTGAACATCATCGGTCCCAAACTGTTCTTTTGCTTTTTTCTTCAGACGATCTAATTCCTTAGCGGCGATGTCACGTTCCGCCTGCAG
Organism: uncultured Pirellulaceae bacterium; assembly: GCA_964543985.1. Lineage (GTDB taxonomy): Bacteria > Planctomycetota > Planctomycetia > Pirellulales > Pirellulaceae > CAJQPP01. The sequence goes on from CAZJBW010000003.1 coordinate 46,099, forward strand.
CCGAACTTTCGAATTATTCAGTTTCTCGTAGCGTTTTTGAAGTTGCTCGATAGTTTGGGGTCGATCAGACATGGGTTTCCTCGGTTTCCGTAACTTCTTTGGCCAAGGCTTTAATGACGTTGGCAATGTTGGAATCAAACTCAGTCAAATTCAAATCCAGAAACTGATGCAAGCCAGCACCTGTGTCTGTTTTTCGCATCTGTAATTCACGCAGTCCACTGACATATTGAGAATCCAAAGCCTCGGCAGCTTGTTGAACAACTGCTTCGTAGAACACCTCGGCCGATGGTTGATGCGGTACCAGGACGCGTTCGAATTGAACCGCTTCGGCTTGAACATCAATCCGTAACACGGCTGGCTTGTGTTCCAACGTGGCTTGAGATCGTTTGCGCCGACTAATATTGCCTGGATTCATCCAAGTGGTCTGACCTTTTTGCACATCTGGCATCTGCCTGTGCAAGTGTCCATTGATGACATAATCCAAATTCTCAATTTCGAAAGGCGCCAACATTCCAGGCGCTTGCATTTCCTTGAAGTCGATATCGTGGTGAGTCAACCAAAAGGCCAGTGGAACCCCTTCGAACAATCCTTTGGGCGTTGGCAATGAAATCGTTTCTGGCAGAGGTCGGCGATAGGATGAACCGCCAACCAAAACCTGTCGCCCGTTCATCTCGCCCAGCCAAGGGTGTTGTTCGGTCACCAGTCTCAAACAACCCGACTGCGCTAAGATCGAAAGCGATTCGTTTTCTGTGATCTCCGATTGATGCCCACAATCGTGATTACCGAAAATGCCAATCACTTCGATGTCTTGCATCATTTCAATCAGTTGATGGATCAACCAATTAGGATTGTCACGCGGTTTGTCAAACAGATCGCCCAGGATCATCGGCAGCAAGCGATTTTGAATCGCATAGTTCAATGACCAACGGAGCTTTTGCAAGATAACGTTCGGGTAATCGTCGCAACGAAACCCTGGCTGGCGAGCCTCAACGTGTGGATCGCCGATAGCCAACAAGCCTGTGTACTCGATCGGTTTTGTAGAAAGTCGTGATTTAGAGGACGTTTTAGTCATGGCAACGCGTCCCCTGAGAAGTGATCTGACTGGCAGTCAGTTCGTTGCCACAGGTGGGACACTCAGGATTCTCGGCGATCCATTGCTTCCACTGCTCGCGAGTTTGCTGCAAACGAGATCCCGCTTCGACTAGCTCGTCAGACACGCACCGCAGATTTGCGGCAGCCGAATTGATTTCGTGAATCACAGATTGCAAATCGTCAATTGACTGGGGTTTGGGCGGGGGTGCCAACGCTTGCAAAGCCTGTTCGGTTGCATGTCCAATATCTCGAGCATGTTTGGCAGTTCGCATTTGGCGAATCAAAATAGCCAGCTCGTCGATCGGTCGCTGGTCAGTCAATTTTGGGCGTTGCAGTTCATTTAAGACTCGCAAGCGTTTTTCAGCTTGGTCCATTCTTTCGTTCGCCGAAAGCATTTCAGACACCAAATCCGCCAGACTGGATTCATCAACGAATTCGGGCGGTGCCGGCAATTCCTTCAAAACGTCCAACGATCGATCCTGGCTTTGAATCAGTTGGCGGTGATGTTTGATCGCTTGAAAATCAATTCCCAAATGCAGCGTTTGTTCGACTTGCTGGTTGATCGCACGTTCTTGCTGAGCACACTTTTGCCATTGATTCGACAATTCATCGACGATCTTCAACTGGTTCAGTTCCGCTTTAAGTTCTGCGGATTCTCGTTGCAACTGATCGTGACTAGATTGGGCCTCGCGAACTCGCTGCTTATGCAGATTTTGCATCTCAAGAAGATAGCGGGCATCGGACGACGAGGCGAAAAAGTCAGCTGCCTGACGGGGCTTATCATTCAACAAAAAGACAGGTTGTTTTTGCTCGCCAAAGTGAACGTCAAAGCGATCCTTCTCGCTAGTCACACGCTGCATCCGCAAAGCTTCGTGGACCTGAACCGGCACACTACCGCGTAGCCGATCGAATTTTTGTCCGTTGATTTCGTACCAAGGTGCTCCACTTTTCTTGCGAGCCCAACGGATGGTATGTCCGTCTTCCGTTTCAACCGTCACGCTACATTGACGAGTATCATGTCGCATCACATAGGTCGAGTTGTCGTTGTAGCAGAGAATCTGCAGCGCGGTCACGACGGCACTCTTGCCGCAATTGTTGGGGCCCACCAACACATTCAGCCCCTCGGTCAATTCAAAGACCGAGTGCTCGTGAGACATAAAGTTGACAAGTTCAATCCGTTTAATCACTGCTGGCCCTTACCAGACATTTGGTGATTCTGCCCGTTGACATATCTGTTGAATGACGCGGCATTCTGGAGACAAATCAAATTCCGTGCGAGCAGAGCGATCCTTCAATTCTTCGAACCCAGTGTGACTAGTCTGGTCAATTCCGAGTACGAATCGACCAATTTTACTGCATCTGATTCCCTGGACCAGCTATTTGGTGAGATTATGACGAATCAGGCAACGCGCAGCCTGAATTGACACGTAGTGCAATTCGCGAGAATTCCTAAGTCCAATCCCTATCACCAGTCCTAATTCCGAATTTGACTCGGAACTAGCCGGCTTTTTTGATCGCACGTTCGACCGCTCCACCCATATCGGCAGGCGACTGAGCGACTTCGATTCCGGCGGTTTCCATGGCGTTGATCTTTTCGGTCGCGGTCCCTTTTCCGCCTGAGATAATCGCACCGGCGTGGCCCATACGTTTGCCGGGAGGGGCGGTGCGACCGGCAATGAACCCGGCGACCGGCTTGGTCACGTACTCTTTTACGAATTCGGCGGCTTCTTCTTCGGCGCTGCCACCGATTTCACCGATCATCAAAATGGCTTCGGTTTCATCGTCGTCCTGAAACCATTTCAATACGTCGATGAACGAGGTCCCGACGATCGGATCGCCGCCCAAGCCGACGCAACTGGATTGGCCCAGTTTCAAATTCGAAGTTTGCCAAACCGCTTCGTAGGTCAGCGTGCCACTGCGGCTCATGATGCCGACTTTGCCTTTTTGGTGAATGTAGCCTGGCATGATTCCAATCTTGCATTCGCCGGGAGTGATCACACCTGGACAGTTAGGACCAACCAACACCGAATCGCTGGCTTTGACTCGTTGGTAGACTCGCACCATATCCATGGCCGGGATGCCTTCGGTCACGGCAACAATCACACCGATTTCGGCATCGATGGCTTCCAAGATGGCATCGGCGGCGAAGGGAGGTGGGACAAAGATCATGGTTGCGTCGCAACCTGTTTCCGCTTTGGCTTCCATCACGGTATCGAAAACGGGTAGGCCTTCAGCCGTTTGGCCACCTTTGCCGGGAGTGACTCCGCCGACCATTTGCGTGCCATACTCTTTGCAACCGCGAGTGTGAAAGCCACCTGCGCCGCCGGTGATACCTTGGCAGATTACTTTCGTGTCTTTATTGATCAGGATGCTCATTTGGGATTTATCTTTTCTGGATGGTTGATGTTTGTTTTTGGATTTTGTTAGGCGCTGACGGTAGCCGCTTCGACGACTTTCTGAGCGGCGTCGCCCAGGTCCTTGGCGATGATGCAAGCGACGTCCGATTCCTGCAGAATCTGGCGTCCCTCTTCGACCTCGGTGCCCTCCAAACGCACCACCAATGGCACGCTGAAACCAACCGTTTTTGCCGCCGATACCAGTGCTTCGGCGATCGTCGTGCAACGCATGATGCCACCAAAAATGTTCACCAACACGGCCTTGGTGTTGGGATCGCCAAGCAGGATGCGAAACGCTTCCGTCACCGACTCGACATTGGCTCCGCCACCGACATCCAGAAAATTCGCAGGTTGGCCACCATGTAGTTTAATGATATCCATCGTGCTCATTGCCAACCCGGCCCCATTGACCAGACAGCCAATGTTTCCATCCAACTTGACGTAGCTTAGTCCCGCGTTGCCGGCTCGAACTTCCGACTCTTCTTCCTCGCTTAGGTCGCGTAATTCGGCCAAGTCTTTGTGTCGGAACATGGCGTTTTCATCGAACGCCATTTTGGAATCCAGAGCCACCATTTCGCCTGCGCCGGTGATTACCAACGGATTGATTTCGACCAAGCTGCAATCCAGGTCAACGAAACTGCGGCAAAGTGCCTTCATGAATCGGTCAGCGCTGCGAACCGTTTTGCCGGTGATTCCTAATTGTTTACAGAGCTTGCGAACTTGGAAACTCTCAATCCCTTGTGCGGGGTCAAAACGTTCTTTGAAGATCTTTTCGGGAGTCTCAGCGGCGACCGTTTCAATCTCGACCCCTCCTTCGCTAGAGCACATCAAGACAGGCATCGATGTCGCGCGATCGAGCACGATTCCCAGATACAGTTCACGAGCGATATCGCAACCAGCCTCGACGAATACTTGGCTGACCGTCTTGCCTTCTTCACCGGTTTGGATGGTCACCAAGGTGTTGCCCAACATTCGCCCAGCAACCTCAGCGGCCTCGCTAGCGCTTTTCACTAGTTGCACACCGTGTTGTTCCGGGTGCTGTTTGAATGTGCCCTTACCACGACCCCCAGCGTGAATTTGCGACTTAACAACCGCCAATGGACCGCCCAACGTTTCGAATGCTTTCGCGGCTTCTTCGGCCGTTTTGGCAACGTGGCCCTGTAACACGGCGACGCCCGCCTTACGTAATAGTTCTTTACCCTGGAATTCGTGAATCTTCATATAAGCTGGCTTCTAGCGGGTTGGAAAAATCGGTTGAAAACACGACCGATATTAATAGTCAATAGAATCAAATACTTGAGTGTTGGCGGCTGCAACTTAGGTTTGCTGAAGAAACTGCATGACAGATCGTGCAATGCAGCCGACACAAACCGAGTGAGAGGAGTCTTGGCCTTTTCCACGGAACGCTGACCGCGGTCTAAACAACGCGGTCGGATTATAAAAATTGACTGAGATCTTCACAAGAAGCAGCCCGCGACTAGCCGCCTTCCACAACCAACTTTCGAGAATTTTTCACAATATATTCCAAGTACGATAGAATAGTCTCTGTTACGCATCACACCGCTCAGACAACGGCACCCCTGGGAGAATTACCATGATAGGGACTGGTTTTACTGAAATCTTGCTTTTGCTCATTTTATCATCGGGGCAAACTGGACTGCCGCTGGGTGTACCGCCTGGTCCGGCCGACCCGATGATGGCCCAATTTGCCCCTGCCGAATGCATCTTCTATACCAGCTGGTCGCCATCGACCACACCTTCGGCGGACTCGACAAACGCCACGGAACGCTGGATGGCCCAACCTGAAATGGTGGCTTCGTTCAACAAATTGAAGGAAGCTCTGAAAAACCAGTACGACAGCGGCGACGAACAGGAACGTAAATTCTCAGCAGCCGCCTTCGAATTTGCAGAAAACTGTTTGCGGAATCCGGCTGGCTTCTATATCAGCACATTCAAAAACGGAGATCAAGGGCCGACCTTTGAAGGCGGTGCCATGTTCCACTTGGGTGATGATGCCGAAGCGTTCTACGCCCGGATAGCGACACTTGTCTTGGCCGCGATGGAAAACGATGAAATCACCGTTGAGAAAGACACCATCGATGGCACCTCTATCACTCGAACGACCGTAACGACATTCGATGACGAATCAACAATCTTCGAATTTGGATTGGTTCAAAACCAATACTTGGCCGTCACCATGGGCAAAGACGAAATGAAACGTCTTTTGCAAAACATAAAAACCGACGCGCCGCAGTGGCTTGAAGACATGCGAGCCGAAATTCCTGTCGACCGAGAATCGAATATGACCTGGATCAATATCGAACCATTGGTCAAGTTGCTAAGTGAAGATTCATTCAGTCCCGAAGAGACGGCTAAAGTACTTGAATTGACCGGAATGAATCAATTGCGGACTGCCGGCTGGATCGCTGGCCTAAACGACGAAGCCTTCGTGACTCGGACCTCCATCCGAATTGAAGGAGAACCAAAAGGGATCTTGGGCGTGCTTACGGGCGAGGACTTGGAACCGGAAACCTATAACAAGATTGCCGATGACCGAATGGTAATGACTGGTATTCGCCTTTCACCCGTCAAACTATTTGACTTCGTGCGCGAAGTGGCATCTATCGACGATTTTACTAAAACGGAATTTGAATCCGGATTAAGTCAACTTAACACGATGCTTGACCTGGACTTGGAAGAGGATGTAATTGCCCAACTGGATGACCAAGTTTACGTTTACGGATCAGTCAATTTTGCAGACCCAACGGCGGGTTGGGTGTTAAGCCTGGGCGCCAGTAATGAATTGCAGTTGACCGCCACGTACGAGAAGATCACCAACCTAATTAAGGAAAATACCGAGCTAACTGAGATCGAATTCAACGAAAAAGAAATCAACCAGGTCCCGGTTTACAGCGTCAAAGACAAATCGGAATGGGGCTTCATGCCCAACTTCACATGGTGCATGACTGATGGTGAAATTCTGATTTCGCTGGACAGCGCTTCATTGCGTCGGCACCTGCGACGAGACGAAGATGCCGATGATTCACTCGCCAAAAACGAATGGTTCCAGCAAATTTTCGACCGACCAGTAATGGAAGCCGAAGGGCCATTGATGGTTGCCTCTGTCGACATCTCGACGGGTATCAAAGTCGGCTTGCCGCTACTAACCATCTTTGGCGGTGAGATCTTTCCTGATGGATTTGGTTTTGGGATGGACGATATACCATCCATTGAAACGTTAACCGCGAATATGAAACCCAACCTGTCTAGTCTGTACCGAACCCCAAACGGATTCCAGATGATGCAAGTGCAAACATTTCCAGGTGGTTCGCCCGGCAGCCTATTGGCCGTGTCCGGGATTGGTATGGCGCCGGCGGCGTACACAGTTCGGCGAGCAGCTCGTAGAACCGACGGCGCCAATCGAATGCGGCAATTGGCCTTGGCCATGCTCAACTTTGAATCCGCAACTACTGCTTTTCCGGCACAGTATTCCAAGAATGCCGAGGACGAACCGTTACTTAGCTGGCGTGTCCACATTCTTCCATACATCGAAGAAAACGATTTGTACGAACAATTCCACTTGGACGAGCCTTGGGACAGTGAGCACAACAAGGCATTGATCGCTCAAATGCCTGAGGCATTCATGCACCCAACGGCAAGACCCGAAGAAGGTAAAACCGTTTTCGTTGTTGCAGCTGGAGACGATACGGCCATCCCCCCAGCAAGCGAAGCGGGCGCCAAGGGAATCGACATTGCCGACATCACAGACGGCACATCGAACACGGGCTTGATTTTTGAAGTCACTGCAGAAAAAGCCGTTATCTGGACCAAGCCGGAAGACCTGGATTGGTCAGGTGAAGATCCCGTTGGGGCGCTGTTCGATGGTTGGGACGGAGGCGTCAATGTCGCTATGGCCGACGGAAGCATTCGATTCTTTTCTCAAGAGAAACTGCGCGAGATCTTTATCAATCTGGTTAAAAGAAATGACGGCGAAGTCATTGATATCTGGGAGTAAATAAATACCAGATCGATTTTCAAAAGTTTGCAAAACGCGAGGCCAAGCAGCCTCGCGTTTTTTTTGGCGCTGATCTAGTAGATCTACACAGACCAAGAAAAACGGAAAATCGCATTCGCTTCAACGAATTTCACTGGATGCACTTATTGGCGTTTCTAAGCTGAAGGGGTTACGCTTCAAATTTCTTGCCCCAAAACGGGTTCCAGTACTATTCTGCAGCCGTTACTATCACCGTACTTCTTTACAAACGGGAATAGATCGTTGTCCATAAAAAAATCCAGCTACTCGTCAGCTGTAGTTTTGACATTAATTGTGTGCGGAATGGAACTGGCTCTGTCACACGTTGGGTCTAGTTTTTTTGTCGTGCGCGAGTCATCGCAATCGTTCAGTTCTGGCAATGCAGAATTGATAATTTCTGTTGATGGGCATGTTGATTCAAAAAGCGTTTTCCTTCCACATGGAATCAATGCCGGTGACTCCACACACGTGGTTTATTTCTAGAGAGCATTCAAAACCAAAGCAGCACGACTAACGAGGCGTTTGCTCAAGGAAGTCATCCAATAAACTGCGTTCCTTGGTCGCCTCATGTGGCGACACGTTCCCAACCACCTCTTCCCACAATTCGAAAACCTCTGCGTTCTCGAAATCAGGTTTCTCAAAGTTGATACCTTCGTTGTAAGCCAGCGTGATCCAGTCTCGCGCTTCCGCGCGATTGCCAAACCGAGCTTCGTGCGAAATGATGCGGCGATACAACCGAGGTCGATCTTCGCGAGGCAACAATGCGTACTGAGGTTCCAGGGGGTCTCGCTGAGACAACAACGATTTGTATTCTCGGATCGCCTCGACATTCTCGTCTCGATTCCACAGTTCGTCAGCTTTGCGAAGAGCCCGGGAAGAATCAGTGAAGTAGTTGTATGCAAGGTAGCCGACACCACAAAACAGCAAGATTGCCAGAAGAGCACCAACGGCACGTCGCGAACCAAACATTAGCTGAAGGCTAAGAACGATATGCATCAACTCATTCATGTTGATGGTGTTGGTGCGGTAGTGCCTGCGAATTCCAGATTGGTTTCGGGATCGGGACCTGACTTTGATTCTCATATCGCGAACGCTTGGCAAATGGAAGTTCAACAGGATGGCGGCAACAAACGGAAACTCTCACAACCTATTGTAACGACACAAAAAAAAGGGCCAACTCATTGCAAGTTGGCCCTCTTTTAATAGTTTTCAACAGGTAGACAGTTGGCTACCAGGATGAAAATGAATTAAGTGTCGTCAGAAGTTGTCTCAGGTGCTGGAGGAGTATCAGCTTCTGTCGATGCTGGTGGAGGTGTCACGATAACACCATCAGCAGGAACCGCATCGGTAATGATGGTGCCTTGAGTGACGCCTTGACCCATGATGACTTGACCACTGCAACCATTGCATCCATTTACGATCGAAGTGCCGTAAACTGGCTGACTCATCATCGGTTGGGCATAAGTTGTACCACAACCACCACAGTTGTTGATGGGAGCCGAAGTGTAAGTCGGTGCAGCCGAGTAGTTAGCAATAGGAGCGTTGTAACTGACTTGCCCACAACCGTTGCAACCTGATTGAACAGGTGCGTAGTTGGCGACAGGTGCTACAGTGCTTGTTGCACAACCGTTGCAACCCATTTGTACGGGCTGAGCGTACGATGTTTGAGCACAACCATTGCAGCCAGTTTGTACGGGCTGAGCGTATGTTTGTACTGGCTGAGCGTACGATGTTTGTACTGGCTGAGCGTACGATGTTTGAGCACAACCATTGCAGCCAGACTGAACTGGTGCGTAGTTCATAGGTGTCGAGTAGTTCACAGGTGCCGAGTAGGTCACCGGTGCGTTGTAACTGACAGGTGCGGTAGAACCACAACCACCACATTGTGCATTAACAGAAACTGTGATGGCGACAGCAAACATTGCTGCAACACCAAATGCGACGAATCTTTTCATCTGGAAATCTCCTAAGATTTACCGGGTAACATTGTATAGGTTGCCGCGCCTTGGAATCATCGGCAAAGCAAACCTTCTATTGGCCTCAATCAGGCATAAAGTTAACACGATTACTACCCGCCGCTCAAGTAGCCTGAGCCACGTTAGCGGATGCGAAACACCGAAAAGCGCAAAAAAAAACGGGCCCAAACAGGCCCGTTGATCTCATTGTCTGACTATGTCACGAAATCCATCTTTAGCGTCGGAAAAACAACCCTCGACGGAATGGAGCATAGCGAGGAACGTAGTACTGTTGCTGTTGCACCTGAACCGTGTAATTGGTTGTTCGCGGTGTAAAACGTTGGAATGTGTACACCTGCGATTGGTTGTACCGATTGAACTGGCCCCCAGTGTACGCCTGTCCCCCATAGTACGGCTGGTAATAGACCACCTGGTTGCAGCCAGAACCCGTATTGTAAGGCTGAACGGTAGGAATCGTCCTAACTTGGCCAGATTGAACAGGTTGTTGGAT
>CAZJBW010000003.1:56185-116072 GCA_964543985.1 uncultured Pirellulaceae bacterium
GGTTGTTGGATAATTGGTTGTTGAAAATCTGTCGGCTGAATCGATGGTTGGTCTAGATCGACGGAAGGAACCTCTGCAACTTCGGCAAATTCAGCGTTTGTCGGCGCTTCCAGACCAGGTCCATCAGGTGCAGCCACGATCACACCTTGGTCCAAAACGGAATTCGATGGGGCCGCGGCCGGAGCTACTTCTTGGATGGTGTCGGTTTGCTGGGCAAACGCAGTTATCGAAAATACGGCACAGGCCGCGAAAACAATGCACTTTCGCATGATTGTCCTTTAATCCACATTTTGGTTTCTGGGGATGTTTGCTAACACCGTCGGATATTAACAAGCCAAATTGTCTAGGAATAGACTCTAGCCACTCAAAATCCGCAGAATCACTCAAATCCGAAGTTACGCAAACCACAGGACTTAGGTCATTTACCAGTCAACAATATCGTTTTGACAACGCTGGCTTCTGACGGACGTCTACAAAATGCCACAACGGATATCCCCAGCGGTCTCACATAAGCCACAAACCTCTACAGAAAAACGACTTACGAGAAAACCCAAGAAACCCTGGTAACGTTGGCACTCGGTTTGCCGCTAATTGTTATAGAGACAGAGCGAACTTTCCCAACGGAACACCGTCCAAATTTAGGAGACTAAAAAAAGATGAATCCTAGCCACCCAGAAAAACCACTCAACCAACAAACACCAGCGAGCCAAGACTCGGTGGAATCGGCGGTTGAATTTGTTGCTTGGCTGGATCGAGAGCTACAGACTCTGCTGGACAAGAACACCGAATGGCAAACCAAGGTCTCTCTGCGAAAGTACTTTGGCCGTTAAGGACCCAGCTGGCGAAGACTCTTCAACAGCAAGTCGACTCTTTCGCCGGTCATCAACACGTCCAAATCCACGTAAGGACGTAACCCTAACACTCTCTTTTTGATTTCGGGATGTCCTTTTCCCGACTTGCCACACACGTGACATTGTCTTGCTTCGGGCTCGTAAGTCGCTTTGCAACGGTGGCAGTGACGTTTTAGTTCCCAAATCAATCCGTCGCTGAACCCTTCTGGCATGGATTCAATGTCGATGGTCAAGTCTAGTCGTTGGCATTCGCTCAACACATTGCTGAACTGCTGCAAAGCGACCATCTCGGGACACAGCTGACTGGCCAGTCGAATCAATCGACTGACAAACGCCAGTGAATCGCCCTGCAAGAATGGCAAGGCCCAAACTCCGAACCAAGCGGGGTCAGTGGGCAGCACCCATGTCGGCCAGTCCAGCGCACTGCGATTGGCAACTTGCTGCAATGCGTCAATCAAATTGCCTTCTTCTGTTTCACTGAACAACCAGCCGTGGCAACCTACCCAAGGTCCAACCTCGGAAGCATCTTTCGTCACGTTAGCGGGACACCTCTGACAACAACTTTCTACGGCTGACATCCCACCGAAAGCCTGAGTGATCTCAGCGACTCGAAACGCTTTCCATTGGTCGGCAAACTTTTTAATCGCAAATCCGTCGAGAACTCGTTGTTCATGGACAGCGACACTAAGCGCTCGCAAAGCCCGCAAACGTTTTTCTGTTTGGTCGACCGAGTCTAAATCCGTGTCGGCACGTAATAAACAGCGTTGGCGAATCGACCAGCGAATGAATGCGGGGGTCGGTCCTAAGATGGCAACTTGTCGTTTCATTGCTTGTTTTCACGCCGATTAACACGACTGGTCATCGATTCCGTCCAGTCAATTTTTTCAAACAAGCCAAACAACTTTTGCGCTTTGCTGGGATTCAATCTGGCAGCCCACTGAATTCTGCCATGCAAGTGAGCCTGGAAATCTGGAACGCTGGATCGATTCTGCGTTTGTGGTCCATATTTTACACAGTTGTGCAGTATCGCTTTTAACTGGTCAAAGTCGTTGCGTGCCAAATTGACCTTCTGGTTCAAGACAACACCAGCAGCCGTTTGTCGTTGTGACGAGTTCTGCCAACGCGTTTTTCGAAAATTGATCGCAAATCCTTCTTCGATCGCGATTGCTCCAACATAGATCGAGAACTGGTTGGCGATTCGTGACAACGATTTTCCCGCCGAAAACAACAAGTCATCGGCGTATCGGGTATAGGTTGCGCCAAACTTGTCAGCCAAGCCACTCAAGCGACAATCAAATCGATAGGCGGCCAAGTTCGCCAAGCCAGGGGATGTCGGCGCGCCTTGTGGCAAGTGCGCGGGCAAATACAAACGCGATACATCACAGACGCCAAGTTGTCCGGGCGGGCGTTTTTGCTGCACAACATCTTCATGCGTCTGAGTCGTACACAAATTGGCCAGAGCGTTGGAAACGTCACGATCATAACCAGTCGCTCGAAAAATCCCGCTGACTCTGGCCGCAGAAATGGAAGGGAAGAAATCCTTCATATCCATCCTTAAACAGAAAGCTTTCCCAACATGCTGCCGCGCGAACGAAACCACGTCGCGACCTTTCCTGAACCCATGTGCCGCGTAGTGAGGCGGGATTAAGTCGACGACTTCGCTGAGGATCTGCCGTTGGATACGTTTCAGCAACGGCTTTGGAGACTCGATCAAACGGTAACCACGACTGCGTTTGCGAATCCACGTTGCGACATAGTGCCTGGGGCGCTGATCGGCTGGCAAGTGGCTGCTGGTCAACCATCGTAGACCGCTTGTCGTAATCCCAAGGCGACTGGCTAAGTCACCAATGTTTGAAAAACGTGGCAAACGCCAATCCAAACTGGCCACGCAGCCACGATCAAGAATGGATGTCACATCCAAGGGCTTAAGGTTTTTCGTTTTGATGATTTGCCGCAAGACCGAATCTTGCACCAGCAACTTTTGTAGTTGGTACACAGAAACCGGATTGGGATGCGCGATGATGATACGTTCTGCCAGCGATGGAATCCATTCTTGCTTCCCTCGAAACAAACTTTTCATCATCTTGCTGGCCGAGACGACGGTCCATTCGGACCGAGCAATCGCGATTGCTAAAGATTCCACCACCGTTCGTTTAGCAGGCTTCATTCGCTTCATCATGAACCGCGTTGGAAACTAAAACCAAGGAAAATGGCCACCGTTTTAACGAAACTTGTCGAATGTGAAATTCTGTGCGTCGGCAGACGCACCATTTTTCACAAACTGAAGTGCGCAGTTAATCAGAAGCCTTGGGGTATCCCCAAAGTGATGTTGGAAATCGAAATCTCGCAACAACAAACTTAAAACGGTGACCGATCTTAATTTCAGGTTTTGTGATCACGATGTCAAGAAAAACCATCGATCAATGTAAGAAGTGCCTTTGCCCGGTCATTATCAACGGTAACTGGTGTTGTTGGCAGGCTGCAATCACCTCGTCATCTCGTCGCGATCCGCCCGGTTGGATGACTGCCGCAATACCGGCTGCCACAGCCACTTCGATGGAATCGGCAAAAGGAAAAAACGCATCCGAAGCCAAGACGCTTCCGGCAGCACGATCGCCTGCCTTTTCAATGGCGATCCTCACCGCATCAACTCGACTCATTTGACCGGCTCCTACGCCGACCAAAGCTTGCTGTTGTCCCAACACGATAGCATTGGATTTGACGAAACGAACCATATTCCAGGCGAACTGCAATTCGTTGATCAACTCGGTAGGAATTTCGTTATCGCAAATCGATTTCCAACCTTCTTGATCAACTCGCAAATGATCTGACTGCTGAATCAACAACCCACCATGCACTCTGCGAATATCGGTCGGATTCGCGGCGGTCAGCATCGGGCATTCCACTAGCCGCACATTCATTTTCCACTTCGGCTTGGTTTTCAAAATTTCCAGAGCGGTCGAATCGAATGCGGGAGCCAACAACGCCTCGACGAACAAATCTTCTGTCGCCAAAAACTCGGCCGTTGCCACATCCACTGTACGGTTCGTTGCCACGATCGAGCCAAAGGCGCTTTGTGGATCGCCCGCAAACGCTCGGGCAAATACGTCTGCCAGATCTTGGCCAGACGCTGCTCCGCACGGGTTACTGTGCTTAATAACGACACAAGCCGCTTCGTCAAAACTGCTGACCATCGTTAAGCCAGCATTCAAATCCAGCAGATTGTTGAACGACAGTTCTTTGCCGTGCCGTTGTGTTAATTGATTTAGACCGATGCCTATTTCGTCTTCCAATCGATAGTGACTTGCCTGCTGGTGACTGTTCTCGCCGTATCGCAGGTCCGCAGTTTTCGTCAGCTTCAGCGTCACATGTTCAGGCATCTGGTTTTCCGATGCCGATTGGGAATCGCCGTCTCCAGCAAAGTAGTCGGCGATCATTCGATCGTAAGATGCCGTGTGTTGAAACGCTGCCGCCATTAACTGGTTTCGCAATGCTTGTGAAGTCCCACCCAGGTCTCGCAATTGTTGAGCGATAGAATCGTAGTGCGACGGTTCGGTCGCAATGGTCACGTAGCGACAATTTTTGGCTGCCGCGCGTACCAAACTAGGTCCGCCGATGTCGATGTTTTCGATAGCATGATCTCGATCACAATCTGGCTTGGCGGTGACTTCGCCAAACGGATACAAATTGACGACGAGTAGATCAATGGGCAAAATCTCATGCTCGTCAATTGACTGGCGATCTGCAGAATGGTCACGCCGAAACAGAACGCCACCAAAAATTTTCGGGTGCAACGTTTTGACTCGGCCATCCATCATTTCTGGAAAACCGGTGTAGCTGGAAACGTCGGTCACCGCGATTCCAGCTTGTTGCAAGTGCTTAGCGGTTCCGCCGGTACTTAGTATCTCGACGTCCATGGTTGTCAGCAGTTTAGCCAATTCGACAATGCCCGACTTGTCGCTGACGCTAATCAGTGCACGGGTGATTTTTACGGTGTCAGAGATTTGATTCTCGTCCATGAAGGCTGCTTGATTCATTAGTGTACCTGTCTTGTTCACGTCACTTTGGCGTCGCCGTATTTGTAAGCTGGGAGCCGTCGAATTCAAGAGCTGAATACCTGAATGCGCACAAAAAAAGCGTGATGACCGGCATCACGCTTTTGATTCAATGGTGTTGGACTTGGACGCTTGAAGCGTTCGTCATTTGAATCAAGCAGTCGACAAATTGGCTTAGAAGCCGGTTTAGAGTCTATCTGTCGCGTCTATTGATTGTTGAAAGGGTCGTCATCGTCGTCGACCTTTTTGGTATCGGAACCCTCTTTTGAGTCTGATCCTTCCTTCGAATCGGAACCCTCTTTGGACCCAGAGCCGTCTTTCGAATCGGAACCTTCTTTGGAACCAGAGCCGTCTTTCGAGCCTGACCCATCTTTGGAACCAGAGCCGTCGCCGTGGACGAAGGGGTTAACGCTATTGAATTCTCGCAAGCAAATCAGTTGCCCGCTGCCACTCACTAGATATAAGCGATCAGTCGTTACGTTAGGAATGGCAATGGTATTGGCTCCGAGATTGGTTCGCGAAAGAGTCACACCGGTCTTGCGATCCAACGCTACCAGGTTGTTTGCGACATCCATAAAGTAAACTGCGTTTTCGCTAACGCCAACGTACTCCCTAATGCCGGGAACTCGCTGGGGCCAACCTTCAACCAAGTCGCCGGTTTGAACGTTCAAAGCCAACAAATTGTTGTTAGCACTAATTAGCAGGACAACGTTTTGTCCCAGAGCAATAGGTTTGCGATCCATTCGTTCGCCAACTCGGTATTCCCACTGCAACGAACCTTTGGCTTCGTTCAACGCGTAAACGGTTCCCGTGGTCGAGTTAGCAATCAGGTAGGGACCGACTGATGTTCCGGAAGCTTGGAATTCGTCTTTGGTGTCCAGTCGGTAACGCAATTCGGGTCGGCTGCTTCTTGCGACGTTGAAGAACCCTCGGGCCGTTGTCCACGAGACGGTGTTTGCGGTGACTTCTGGATCGTCTGAAGAGGCGCCACTTGACGAGAAATTAACGTTGGGCAGCCCTCTGGAATTCAACGGAAAGATCTGCAATCGTCCTTCGACTGAGGTGACATAGGCAAAACCAGGTGACTCGCCAATCTTTTTCGTACCCGTTCCAGGGATGGCATCGGAAATTGCGACACCGCCGCCAGGTGCGTAACGGATGGGTCGCGACCAAATCAAAGTACCGTTGTTGGCGTCAAGACAATGAATTTGCCCGCCGCGTACGGCAACGACTTTCGTGTTGCTGGCAGCCAGTCCGATCGTTGGATCGTTAACCTTACCGACTCGCTGTTGCCAGCGGGTTTGTCCGGTTTCACCATCGATCGCTGAGATACCACCACTGGCTGACAACGAATAGAGCGTCGTCTTTGGAACCGTGATCAATTCAATGTTGACATCGGTATAGCCTTCCGCTTCCAGCACCTCTTTTCGCAACTCGGCCCATTCACGAGCACCTTGCGTGACATCTTCGTACAACGAGCTAAAGGCCAAGCCTCGCGGATTCAAATCATCCAACCCGATCGTTTCACGCAATCGACCGTAGCGAATTTCGTAATACGAAGTCGCTTGATCGTCGTGAACGTGCAGATGAACCTCCGATACTTGTTCTCGGGTGGAGTCCAATTTCAGTTGACTCTGCCAATGCGTCGTCAGGTTATTGGTTTGGTTTCCTGGGTTGTTCGACGAACCGATACAGAACGGCAAGCAGAGTGCAACCACGCAGACGAATGAGGCCAAATAGGCAACGAATCGATTCATAACATGTACCGAAAATTGGATCCTGTTGATTTAGTAGGCGTTGCCTACCCTTTAGGCGACAGAGTGACGCCAATAAAGCAACCGGAATTCCCGTCATAACCAAGAATTCCTTCCACCAATCTTAAGCTGCACTCCGCCGAAATACCATTTTAATTTTCGATCAGACAGCACCTTGAACAGTCGAAATTCACGGGTTTCCGCACAGATCCGCTCAAACCGTAGAAACCGAACCGCCACCCCCTACAAACAGGTCATATGGTTCCGTGCCAACAGGTACAATTCGGCCCCCATAGACCACTCAATCAGGCATTTCGTAACATGTGGATTCATAACGAGGCAAAAACCTCGCTGACAGACGTCCCTGGGCAAAACAACAATGACGGCCCATTCGTTGACACCTCACTGTGCAAGTGCCCATGCGTTGGATTGTAAATCAACAAACTAAAAGCGTTTGGGCGATGCAATCGGCTCAACCGTTTGAGCGTACGGCGGATAGGGGGCCAATTCAACGATGAACGCACCCGCTAACCAACGCCCTCGCGAACTGGCCACGCGAGTCCTCGGCTACCTGAACTTTTCATCCGGTTCCGAAGACCTCGCCATGCTGCGAGATCTGAACGAGCTGTTCGCCTTGTGCCAGGACCCTCAATCCAATCTGCTGCCGCACGAGCATGTGGCCACGCTGTTAAACGAGCAATTGGATTCGGCCGAATCGGAATCGCAAAACAAAGTTCTGCAAGATGCTACTCAAGCCCGGCAAGTTTTGGAGCTAACGTTTCAACACGTCCTGCCCGCCTATCATGCTCACCATCGCGACCTTCTGTTCCATCGCGATAGTGCCTCGCTGTTCAACTCCTTTTTTGTCGGACGGGTCTTCGAGGCCGTTCTACAGTTCTCTCAGTTCCTACAACAGCCTGACAAACTGGTACCGAACGTCGTCGGCAAACTGAACGACTTCATTGGACACCGCCCGGTCGCAATTTTGGAGACTCAAAAACGCGAGCCCTACGAACACGAATGGGTCCGGCCAATCCCGATTTATATTGGCGGCGCAGGCGTGGCTCAGGGCCCCTACCAAGAGGTTGTCAGTTGTGCGATCGAGCTGCTGCAAAAAACGGATAACTCGCTGTTGCAAATGGCCCAATTCGATCCGCAGCTGCTCGACGAATTGGCTATCGACCCACGCTCATTTGACTTTGACCACCCGGTCAACAAACGCCCTAACCACCACTTCGGGCAATGGGACGAACATCACCTGGACAACGATGGGAACTATCGCCGATTCGTTATTCACCAAGTCACGCTGGACGCCCTGACGTCGCGAACTCACGAACAAACCGACCTTCCTAGAGAACAACTGGTATTCGAGGCGGGGTCGGTGTTGGCTGGAACCATCTTGATGGCGGCTGGCATTTGTGGATACGGCCCCGGTGCTCACGACTCGACGGTCACACTGGCAAACTTGCTGCCCATGATCGCCCATTACCGCGATCAGTTTTATGCTCAATTGATGACCCGCTTGGCCGAACCTCATCGCACTCGTTTGATCGAAGAAGCGACCTTTCGCCAACAACCGTTTGGGGCCGCTCGCCAACACCTGAATCGACAGCTGGCCAGAAACCGCGCCTTTCAAATGGTGCACGTCAATCTGGCTCAAGTTTTTTCACGAATGGGTTACACCGACGCCGCGTTCCGCCACGCCAATGTCCTACCTGTCGCTTCGGCCAGAATGCAGTGCCAGATTGAATGCCTGATGTATTCGGGCGACAAGGCTTTGCAGACGCTGGATCTGCCAACGGCTTGTGAAACCTTGCCACGTTTGTTCGAACTGGTTCTACGCGCGGTGAACTGCGGAGCCATGATTGACCCCTGGAACATCCTGGGCTTCGACGCGAATTACAACCTGTTTCACGGAACCGAAAATTCTGTCCGCGATCATCGCGCTGACGACTTGATCGAATTGATGGAGCAAGTGTTTTCGTTTGCCTCGCGAGTCTGGATTGCTGCCCAAGCCAATGACGAACAGGACTTAAGCGACCGAGTTAGCAAGTACTTTCGCAAAATCATCGATTGGTGGCATCGCTTTGCTGTCCATCAAGTCAGCAGCGTTGACGCAGTGAACGCCGAAGAGATTTTCTCTGCCAGCAAAGAAGTTGCGGAATTGATCAACGAGTGGCAAAAGTCCGGCGCTCAAAGCGGCGATGTTCAGTTCTGGGCTCAACGAGCGCAGTTATTCACATCAGCCCGCGCCTACATCCTGGCCATCGACACGTTGATCGCCCGCCATGACTTTGTCACCTCGATGGCATTGCTGATTCATTGGTTGACTCAAAATGAAACGATCCCGCTACAACGCAACGCAGGTTCCTTTCAAACTTTGGCTGCTCGCTGGTTCGCCGAACAGAAACGGTTGCTGCAGGAAGACCCTACCTCCGAACGATACACCGAGACCTGGAATCGGATTCGCAAGTTTTGCGATTACGTCGAAGCCAATGCCGGTGAGTTTTGGAATGTTCCCAAGTTTTCGTTTGGGACTAAAACCGCTCTGGAAACCACTGCCGAAAACGAACTGACTGAAAACGCCGATGATGACCAGGATTTGTATAACGCGGCCTACGAGGACATGGTTTACCGTGAATCAACCGACGACGGCATCGACAGCTCGATCTACGACCCCAGCCAAAAATCCGACGATAGCATTCAAGAGGAAATGCATCGTGTCATCGATCGCTTGGAATTCCTACAAGCCTTGACCGACTACTGGGTTGAATCGGCACTTTTCGTGGTCCACCAACAAAAAACCGCGGAGTCCTTGGACGCGGAATTTTTCCTGAACCAACGCCGCACCATCCACACCTGGGCCCAGCAAGCCCAAAAGAACAGCAACGAACTGCAAGACCTCATCCGCTCAGTACAAAGCTTCTCGTTGCCCAAACCTCACGGTTCATTGGATTCGCTAAGTGAATACGATCGCCAGCGTCTTTACAAAGAGACGCTGTTGGACCACGCCATCAATTTGCGAGTCGACACGTCCACCGCCTCGTGCATCCTGTCATCGGTTTCTGCAGCGCTCGCCGTTGAACACCAATTGGAACCTCTGGAATTGAGCGACTTCATCGAAGACGAAGAACAACAACTTTGGATTGCGGTCCTGTCGTCGTTATTGCGCGGGGACTGTCAGGTCGTCTCCAAAAAACTAGACGATCTAGTCGCACTGTTGACTGGACGATCGCTGCTGTACGTTCCACTTTCCAAAGGTGGCGACCCGCTGAAAATCGTGGCCACGCGAACTCGGCAATGCCTGATAAGCCAACTGGTCGACAACCTACCAGCACTGGGACTGCTTCACGAAACTCGCGAACTGCTACACGTTTCTCTGTTGATGGAACGCAACCAACGAGTTCGACAGGGTTCGGTAACCGAATTCGATGACCTGTTCCATGTCGGCTACACCGCGATGGTAGAGACGCTGATCCGATCCCATCAACGCGACAATGCGAAAGATTCTGAAACGACCGTCGCCAAGTCTGAAAACGACACGAAGCCCGCAGCCGAAAACAAAACCGATAGTGATTCGTCATCCGAAACGACACTGTTTACCTGCTTAGAAATGCTGGCTGAATCGATGTGGATGCTTTGGTTGACGCACAGCCAGACGCTGAGACTAAGCGTGCTGGAAAAGGTTCGCAAAAATTCTGAATGGGAATCGATGGTGCAATTCATCGAAAAGTTTGGAGATCGGATTTTCACTCAACAATTCCTAAACCTTTCCAACATTCGCGCCGTTCTGCACCAGGGCGTTGAAACCTGGTTGGAATCCGTCGAACGCCAACAGTCAGATCATTTTGGTTGTCAGTTTCTTGAGAAGATCGAGAGCGGGTATCCGCGAGAAGATGCCATCCGAAACCTGACCTGGGTTCTGGAAGCCATCATTGAAAACTTCAACGAGTACCGGGACTACAATTGCACGACGACTCAGTCCGACAATGGACGCATGCTGCATGTGTTCTTGGATTTCCTGCGTTTGCGAAGTCGGTACGATCAAGTTTGCTGGAACTTGAAACCTGTTATTTGGGCTCACGAATCGCTCGTCCGGTTCGAACAGAATCAAGTGGCCAGCAAATGGCGACGCTTGCTTTCCGAACGAGTCAAACCGGAAGCGGACAAACTGGAGACTCGTCTGGGCGAGCTGCAGAACACCTACAGCATTCAAATGGCAACGGTCAGCCAACGTATCAACGAACGCTTCGTTCATCCCATGCAGGTCGATCGCCTGACATCACTTGTTGGCAAAGCGATGCAAGACCCAGGATTGCCGGAAAGCCAGAGTGCCTTTGAATTGATCGAGAACTATGCCGAGATGCTAACCCAACAACCCATCGGTGTCGGCTTCGAACTTCCCGACTGGATCATTGCTTTGCAAAACGAAGTCGACGCGCAAGTGGAATCCAACCGACGCAAAATACACTCACGACACAACACTCTGATCACCCACAGTTCAACCAGCTACAACGAATTGGTCGATCAGGTTAAACACATGCCACGTCGTTCGTGGGACTTGGAAGAAGAATAAAGGAAGAAGAATAAAAAAAACGCGGCCCATGTATTGGAGCCGCGTTCGTGATTCAAATTGCGTCGCAACGACTACTTGGCAGCAACCTTTGCCGCGACAACCGGTGGGCGGCCAATCGAGTAATAGGTGAACCCTTTTTGAAGCATTGTTTCGGTGTCGTACAGATTACGACCGTCGAAAATCACAGGCTCAGACATCATCTCTTTGATCTCGTCAAAGTTCGGATGACGGAACACGTCCCATTCCGTGTTGATGACCAACACCTCGGCACCCTTTAGGGCGTCGATGGAACGGTTTGAGTATTCCAGCTTGTCGCCGTAGATCTCTTTGATGTTTTCCATCGCTTCCGGATCGAAGACACGAACCTTCGCACCCAGTTCCAACAAGCGGTCGATAAGCACCAGAGCTGGAGCTTCACGAATGTCGTCCGTTTTTGGTTTGAACGCCAATCCCCAAACAGCGAACTGTTTGCCGGACAGGTTGTTTTCAAAGTGCTTTTCAATGCGATTGATCAGCACATGTTTTTGGCGATTGTTGACCTCGTCAACGGCGTCCAAGATCGTTGGCAACAAGCCCATGCGGTTAGACATGTTGGAAAGGGCACGAACATCTTTCGGGAAACAGCTACCGCCGTAGCCAACACCTGGAAACAGGAATTGAAATCCGATCCGTTGATCGTGACCGATACCACGACGCACGTCGTTAATATCGCCACTCATCGATTCGCAAAGATTAGCCATTTCATTGATGAAACTGATCTTAGTAGCCAGCAAAGCGTTGGCCACGTATTTGGTCAGCTCGGCACTTTCCGGTGACATGGCCAGGAAAGGCTTATCAGTTCGCAAGAAAGGGCTATACAGTTCATTCAGTACGTCAGCCACATGTTGATCACGCACGCCAACGACCACGCGATCTGGATACATGAAGTCATTGATCGCGGCACCCTCTTTTAGAAATTCGGGATTGCTGGCCACGTCATATTTTTTGCCGTTTATTTTTTGCAAGCGTTCGTAGATACCGGCATTGGTTCCTACGGGCACGGTGCTCTTGGTCACGATGATGACGTCGTCTTTGATAAACGGCGCGATGGAATCAACAACCGACCATAATGCTGAAAGGTTAGCTGAACCGTCTTCACCTTGCGGAGTCCCCACAGCTAGGTACAGAACACGAGCCTCTTTTACAGCCAATTCTAGATCGGTTGTAAATTTCAGTCGGCCTGCTGTGGCATTCCGTACCACGAGTTCCGTTAGACCGGGCTCGTAGATCGGGATGATTCCCTCGTTCAGGTTGTCGATCTTCTTTTGATCAATGTCAACGCAAGTAACTTGGTTGCCGCTCTCGGCAAAACAAGTGCCGGATACTAAACCAACGTATCCAGTTCCAATCATGGCAATATCCATGAGTTATCTCCAACTAATAAAGTTGCCTCAGCTGTATGGAGCGGGCAATACTTCAAAAAGAATTTGTGAAATGAGTACAAGCAGTCAGGAAAGTATGCAGCACAAGACCGACAAACAGATCCAGTCCCTACAGGTTAAATAGCAAGTCCCCTATTTTTTATCGGGAAAATGGTAGGAATCGGATATTTCCTACAACTCTACCACGTGCATGCTATCGGTTATGCGGGCTATTCACTTGCCTACCAGCAGGTGATTCATAGCCCTTTAGCCTTCATCTTCTGTAGGCTTGTTATCTTCCGAATCGACGTCTACGGAAGGTTTTTCCTCATTGGGTGTGGATTCTGCCCCCTGAGCTCCCTCTACGTCGGATTCGTCTTCACTTTCATCCAACGGCACTCGCACGACGGCGGCCAAAGTATCGTCTTTGCCCAGCTTCATAATACGAACACCCTGGGTATTGCGCCCGATCGGATTGATGTCTGCACATGAAATTCGCTGCAGCTTTCCGCCAGACGTCATCATTAGAATTTCGTCTTCGTCGGTCACAGGCAGGATCCCCACGACATTACCATTTCTGGCCGTCGTCTTAATATCGCGAATTCCTTTGCCGCCACGTTTCTGACGTCGGTACCGCATTGAGCTGGATGTTTCGTCGTCTGAGGTTTCATCGCCGGTACCGAACGAGGTTCGCTTGCCGTACCCCAATTCGCAAATGGTCAACAGGGTGGCTTCGGGGTCGGCGACAACCATCCCCACCAACTGATCCCCTTCGGAAAGCGAGACGCCTTTGACGCCGGACGTGTTTCGACCCATGGGACGGGCGTCCGATTCAGCAAACCGAATCGCCATCCCAGAGGCGGTTGCCAACAGGATATCGTCTCCCTTCTTGGTGACCACAACATCGATCAGCTCGTCGTCCTCGCGCAGCTTGATGGCAATAATGCCTCCGCGTTTGGGACGACTATAGGCTTTCAAATCTGTCTTCTTGACCAAACCTTTACGAGTGGCCATTAATAGATAGTGGTCTTCTGCTGTGAAGTCGCGAATCGCGCGACAATCAGCAATCTCCTCGCCCTCAGACAACTGCAACAGATTCACAATCGCCCGTCCACGACTATCCCGTCGCAGAGCTGGCAATTGGTAAACTTTTCGCCAGTGCACTTTGCCTTTGGTTGTAAAGAACAACAGGTAATCGTGAGTGCTGGCTGCGAACACGTGCTCGATGGGATCTTCGTCAACTGCCTTGGCACCCTTCATCCCTTTGCCACCGCGTTTTTGAGACTTGTAGGCGCTGACTGGGGTTCGCTTGATATAGCCACGGTGGCTGATCGACACGACCATGTTTTCTTCTTCAATCAGGTCCTCGATATCGATGTTACCGAGTTCTTCGCCCGAAATTTCAGTACGCCGTTCGTTGGCGTACATCCTTCGAATGTCCGCCAAGTCCTCCTTGATCATGTTGAAGATACGCTGCTGGTCGCCCAGGATCTCCAGGTAGTCGGTGATTTCTGCGAGCAACTTTTCGTGCTCGCCACCCAGCTTTTCCTGTTCCAGATTGACCAACTGACCCAGCGTCATTTTCAAAATCGCGTCCGCTTGAACGGCCGTCAATTGGTAGGTATCTGAAACACCACGCTCTTCTTGAAACTGATTGAAACCAGGGTCGCCCAACGCCCGTTGCATCATGGCAGCCGGACACTCGATACCCATCAATTTGACCTTGGCTTCGGCCTGAGTCTTCGAAGCACGAATGGTGTCGATGATCTCGTCGATATTGGCCAACGCCAACAGCAGACCCTCGATGGTATGCTTCCGCCGACGTGCCCGAGCCAACAAGAACTGAGTCCTTCGGCGAATCACTTGCACGCGATGCCGAATAAACTCTTGCAACATCTGCTTGATCGTCAGCTCGCGAGGCTTTCCATCGACCAACGCCAGGAAAATCATCGAGTACGATGACTGCAAAGGCGAGAACTGGTACAGCTGATTCAGCACGACGTCCGGATCCGCGTCGCTTTTAATATCGATCAGCAACTTCACGGGCTCTTTCAAGTCGCTGACGTCTT
Organism: uncultured Pirellulaceae bacterium; assembly: GCA_964543985.1. Taxonomy (GTDB): domain Bacteria; phylum Planctomycetota; class Planctomycetia; order Pirellulales; family Pirellulaceae; genus CAJQPP01. The sequence continues at coordinate 70,891 of CAZJBW010000003.1, forward strand.
TAATACCCGAGATGCCACTGATCTTGTCGGTCTTGACCAAGTTGGCAATTTTTTCAACGACCGAATCGCGACTTAAAGAATACGGGATTTCGCTAACGACAATCTGCGATCGATTCTTTTTGTATTCTTCGATTTCGCATTTCGCGCGGACGGCGATCGTGCTACGACCCGAATGGTAGGCTCGTCGAATCCCCGACCGCCCACAAATCACACCACCGGTTGGGAAGTCGGGCCCGGGCAAGACCTGCATGATTTCTTCGATCGACGTTTGCGGGTTATCGATCAACAGGTTCAACGCATCGCAAACCTCGCCCAAGTTATGCGGCGGAATCGAGGTCGCCATACTGACGGCAATACCCGACGAACCGTTGACCAGCAGGTTCGGGAACTTGGCTGGCAAAACGGTCGGTTCCGTCCGACGCTCGTCGTAGGTTGGAACATAGTCGACAGTGTCCAGCTTCAGATCGTCCAGCAACAAAGAAGCAACGGCGGACAAGCGAGCTTCAGTATATCGCATGGCCGCTGGGGGCAGGCCGGCAATGGATCCGAAGTTACCCTGCTTGTCGATCAGCACGTGACGCATATTCCATTCTTGTGCCATACGCACCAGAGTTGGATAAACAATACTTTCACCGTGCGGGTGATAGTTACCGCTGGTGTCGCCGCTGATTTTGGCGCATTTCACCCGATTCGATCCTGGCCCTAAATTCAGATCGTTCATAGCGACCAGAATCCGTCGTTGCGATGGCTTCAATCCATCACGAACGTCGGGCAACGCGCGAGAAACAATCACGCTCATCGCGTAGGTAAGGTAACTTTCCTTCAGCTCCTGCTCGATCGGCATTTGCTCAAAGACTTCACCGTCACCGTTGGATCCATTGGACCCGCCATCGCCCGCGCCGTTGTTATCGTCGTCTTCGGGAGGTTGAGTTACATCAGATGACACAGATTCTTCCTTATCAGGTCGTTCTTGACGGTCCCTTTAAAAGAAATCTGGCTCGCGGAATCGCAAGCCATCAATCAAACAAAATTTGGCAAAATCAAGGCGTTTCAGATAGTTTCGCGAACGAAAAACGAGTGTATTTCAACGTGGGAATTCAGCCTTGAATCTGCCCCGATTAGGTAGGGGCGGGGACCTTAATTACTTACACGCTTAGTGTACCACTTTCCACCACCAAACACAACCACCTGCGACATATTATCGACGACGCAAACTGTTTCTGACAAACAACTTGCGGCGCGAGCCAAAAGTAATTCCCAGAGTTATTCTAGGGAGCCAGAATTGACCTAAAACAAGCCGGCTTTCGGGGGCGATTTACGTCCAAAATAGCAACTTTGTCCAGGACTCAGCGACCCACTAATCGCTTGCTTTAATGTGGCAGTATTTGCCGTTTTTGCAGGTTACCGAAACTTGCTACGCCCAAGACTACAGGCTTTGCCATTTCTAGACTCGAAAATCTTTGACAGACCGGCCCTCAATGCAAACAATCGTGCGTCACCCCTAACCGTTCACGTTGCTAAAACATGGCTCCGCAAACCGACTTTATCGATCGCACCCTAGAGACTCTCTTTTCAAGAGGGTTTGCTGATCCGTCGAGTAACCGCCTGCAAAACAGTTCCAACAACAACGCCACCAATGCGATTCCAAAGCTAAACCTGAACGCAACGCCCACCAAACCAACATCGACTTCATCACGTGTTGAAAACGGCAGTGGCACTAAAGTCATCGAAACGCCCGATGGCCCCGTCTGGTTGAGTGGCAATGCGGTAATGTGTAGCTGCCCTGAGTGCGACGCGCCAGTCTCAGTGAGACTCTGGCTGATGGTCGCCGATTGCTGGCGTTGTGAATCGGCAATGGAACTTAGCTACGAACAACAGCAAGCCGCCCAACAACTAGCGGATCTGGTTCACCCCAATACGCCGACCCAGGCTCCGTCTTCTCAACCCGCCACGATCACCGAACGCGCCGCCACCGACGACAACGAAATTTTGCCGGACGTGGATACCCAAAAACGTATCAACGAAACTCGCAGCCTGATCGATATCATTCGCAAGACGATGGATACGTTGCCAGCTTGGTTAATCAGTACCTTGGTGCATTTGATCATGTTGTTGATTCTGGCGTTAATCCTGCTACCTCAATCATTCGACGAGCCGCCCACCATCACGCTTTCGACTGCGGTAGCCCCAGATGATACGGTCGGTGGAGTCGATATCGATGTTAGCCCAGAAGACCCCTTGGAATACGACACTCAGTTGCCACCCGACTACGAAAAGGTCGAGCGAGAATTGGCAAAGGTTCGTGCAGCTGCCGACCAAGACGCTCGCGACTTGCTAATCGATCCGACACCCACAAGTCCGCTTCCTAACTTGGACGCGGTCAAGCATTCGATCACCGTACGCACTGGTCCAATGTACACAATGGCGACGCGGGACCCTCGACTGCGTAACGAAATGGTCAGACGCGAGGGTGGGACAACGCTTAGCGAAGCGGCAGTTAGCCGAGGCCTTAAATGGCTGGCCAGTGTCCAAAATCGAGATGGCAGCTGGAGCCTGAATCGTTATCGAGAAAGTGATAACCCACGGAATCGAGGGGATGCGGCTGCGACTTCATTGGCGCTGTTACCGTTCCTAGGTGCCGGCCAAACTCATGAATACGGCATCTATAAAGAGACGGTGACGCGTGGTTTGAAGTGGCTGATCAAACACCAAAAACCGAACGGCGATCTGCGTTACGGGATCGAAAAAGACGCCGGGATTTACGCACACGGGCAAGCATCCATCGTGCTTATCGAAGCCTTGGCTATGACGGGCGACGAACAGTTCCGCGCTCCGGCTCAAAAAGCGATCGACTTCATCGAAAAGGCTCAACACAAACATGGTGGTTGGCGATACAGCCCCGGGGAATCTGGCGATACCAGCGTGGCCGGCTGGCAATTGATGGCTTTGCAAAGTGCACTTGGATCAAACACGGGACTGCGTGTCGACGATGCCACCTTAAAACTGGCCAATCAATATTTGGATCTGGCCAGCAGAAACTATCGCGACAATGCCTACAAATTCGTCCCCAACGGTACGCTCTATCGCTACTTGCCTCGCGATCCGAAACCGAGTGCCGCGATGACCGCCGAAGGGATGTTGTGCCGCATGTACCTGGGTTGGAAACGAGACGACAGTCGCATGAAGTACGCTGTCGATTGGCTGCTGGAAAATGCCTTACCCAATCCGAATCAACGCACTCACAATCTTTACTACTATTACTACGCCACTCAAGTCATGCATCACTACGGTGGCAAACATTGGGAAACCTGGAACAACCATCTGCGTGATTTGCTGATCATCAAACAAGTACGCAAAGGACGGTTCGCCGGCAGTTGGGATTCAAGTGATTTTAAGTACGGCCAATCGGGAGGCCGCATCTACACCACCGCATTGGCCGTTTGCACTCTGGAAGTCTACTACCGTCACCTGCCGCTGTTCAAGCAATTGGATCTTGATTAGCGATGCCACCGTTCGTACAGCAATGGAAACTGAAGACGACCACCTTAAACTTCACGGCCAACCGACCGGCGATCATGGGGATCGTGAACGTCACGCCCGACAGTTTCTCGGACGGCGGGCGACATAACGACACCGAATCAGCCGTAGCACACGCTTTGCAACTAGTCGAACAAGGGGCCGACATCTTAGACGTCGGTGGCGAAAGTACTCGACCCTACAGCGATCCGGTTTCCGTCGAGGACGAGTTACAACGAACGATTGCCGTGGTGTTCACGATTGCTAAGGAAACACACATCCCAATCTCGATCGACACCTCGAAACCTGCCGTCGCACGACAAGCGATCGATTCAGGTGCCCAGATCATTAACGATGTCACGGGACTGCAAGATCCCGAGATGGTTCGCGTTGCCGTGGAAAGCGGGGCAGGGGTGTGCGCCATGCATATGCAAGGCACGCCGCAAACCATGCAAGACAAACCGCAGTATGAAAACGTTGTGCACGAGATTCTTGATTACCTTATGCAACGCAAACAACAACTTGTCCAACATGGAATCCAACCAGAACGAATATGCCTGGACCCTGGAATTGGCTTCGGTAAGACTCACCAGCAAAACCTTGAGTTACTGGCCAAGGTCCAGCGTTTTCATGAAACGGATTGCCCAATTCTCGTAGGTCATTCGCGGAAAGGATTCATCAAAAAGTTCAGCGATGACCAGACGCCCCAACGAGTCCCAGGTACACTGGCCGTATCACTATGGTTGGCACAAGCGGGTGTTCAGATCATTCGAGTTCACGATGTTCTGGAAACCAGACAGGCCCTGCAGATGCAACAAGCCATCGACCAGCAATGCGGCTGATCATTTATCTGACCGTCTGGCGTTTTAGGATTTGATTACCGATCACGAAAAAGACGGCCCCGAAAGTCAGTAACACGGATAACGGCACAGCCATTTCGGCCCACGAGAACTCTCTCCAGATCGCTCCTTCGATGGCTTGAATCGCCCACCGAACAGGACTGATGAAACTGACCTGTTGCAAGAAACCAGGCAAGAACATTGCCGGCACCATACAGCCACCCAACATGGCCAGCACCATGATGATTGCCATTCCGGCCCCGCTAACACTCTGTTCCGTCTTCCCCAAAACACTAACCACCATCATGATGCCGGTGAACGCCGCGGCCACACAGATCACAGCCACCGCCAATTTCGCGAAGCTGGCCGGTCGCAAGCCCAAGAAACAACCAATGGTGGTCATCATCAGGACGACGGCGATCGAGGCCATAAAGCACGCTAAAGCTTTTCCAGCCAAAATCGTTTGCGTTTCAATGGGCGCGACTTGCAGACGAGTGAATGTTCCCTGAGTCCGTTCACGGGCGATTGAAATCGCAAAGCCCGTCACGCAACTGAGCACTCCCCATAGCATCGCTTGTGGAAAGCTAATATCCCAACGTGATCTCATTTTGGAAAGTTGGCCGGCCATACTGTCTGGATCGACCTGTCGTGTCACATCGATCGTTTTGATATCAGCGAACTGTAAACCATCATCGCCTGCAAACCCCATCTGCAATTCCGAGTCTTGTAGCTCGCCTAACGATCCGATCATCGATTCGACAGAATCAAACAAGCCACCCATTATCAAACGGTTCGCGGCACTCATTGATTCATTGGACAAGAAATCTTGGCGCGCTTGGTCCATCATCGGTGCAAAAGACTCGGGGTTTTGAAAACGACTGCCGACCAAATCACCGATGGCTTGCATCACGAAACCTTGCAACATTGCCGTTTCTGAATTTCGCGATGGATCCAACCCCAATTGAATCTCGGGCGGTTCACCCCATAGTATGCCCGCACGTTCGCCAAACCCTTTTGACAAGACTACCATGGCGACGACCTGCCCCTTGCGTACACGTTGTTGGGCCTCCGCGACATCGTCGCCTAATACAACGTTCAGATTCTCAATCGCCTTCAACGAGCTAACGAACTGTGCGGACTGATCCGTTTGGTCTTGATCGATCAACACGATCGATATATTTCCCGAACCACTACCTGCGCTAGGTCCGCCCATTACCAGGCCAAAAAACAGACCCATCAAGATGGGAAACCCCACAATAAAGAACAGGCCCATTCGATCGCGTGCGACCAACTTCAAATCTTTCAAAGCCAATGACAGTACTTGTTGCATTCGATTAATTTCTTTGGTGGAATCAGAGATCTAAAAAAATCCGTTTTGTCATATTTGACGAATGACCAATCGTCAGTCGCGTAGCTTGCGGCCAGTGAGACTCAGAAAGACACTTTCCAAATCCGGCTGAGTAATATTTAAACTTTGGAAGTCGACCCCTAGATTGGCCGCTTGTGAGATCGCCAAAAGCGGATCCTCGGTTTCCAACCGCCATGCCATTCCTTGCAGGTCCCCGGGCAACTGTTGGCTCGATCCTAAAGGCTGACGCAACTGACCCAACAGCAAAGATTTGCCACCGTGTTTTTGGATCAAGTTATCGACGGTATCCAGCGCCAGCAGTTTTCCGTGGTCCATGATTGCCACTCGGTCACAAAGCCGTTGCGCCTCTTGCATGTAGTGAGTGGTATAGATGATGGTCAGACCCTGTTTTTGCAAACGCTCAATGCACTCGAACAAATGGTTACGTGATTGAGGATCCACGCCAACCGTTGGCTCGTCCATCAGTACAACTTCCGGTTCATGAACGAGAGCACAAGCCAAATTCAATCGCCGTTTCATGCCACCCGAAAACGATTGCACACGATCACGACGACGATCCTGCAATCCAGCAAAGTCCAAAGCCCATTCGATCCGCTTTTGCAGGTGCGTTTTGCCGAGCCCGTAAAGCTGGCCAAAGAATTTCAAATTCTCGTTCGGGGTTAGCTCTTCGTACAACGACAACGACTGAGGTGCCAAGCCAATTTTGCGACGCGTTGGATTGAGTACCGGCGACTGACCGTCAATGTTCACTTCACCTGATGTAGGATTCAACAAACCAATCATCATGCTGATGGCGGTCGTCTTACCGGCCCCGTTGGGACCCAGCAGACCCAACGTTTCGCCGTTTCGAATCTGCAGAGAAAGATCACTGACGGCCGTAAGCTGCCCGTATTGTTTAGTAAGCTCGTTGACTTCCAACTTGGATTTCATGGCAAGGTTTTTCTTTGTGGTGGTGGCTGTGTGCACGTATCTAGCGCCCGATTGGTTGTCCGTTTTGTTGTCCGTTTTTCTCATGCAGCGTCAGCACTTAAATTCAGGGTAGCTGGATTTGCCAGAATTCAGATCAGTCGCAAAGACCGAAGCCTGGCTGCGCTACTGCCGTCTCTTACCCGCTTACCTAACGGGATACGGTTATTGTTTCGAGAGTTACAACAAATTTGATTTGGTGTGCGCTTTTGGCCAAAAAGTGCTGCAATTTCCAGGACCGAAAAGGCATGGCCTGCGTTTTTCAAGCCGGTATGGAATGCAAGCCGCGCAAAAAAACAACCCGATATAGCCGGGGCCATATCGGGTTTGTTAGTCTTTTTTCGTTTGTCGATTCTTAGTCCAGAATGGACTCGATCAAGATCGTGTTTTCGACGTTGTGGTTTCTACCAGGTTCGACACCGACTGGAATCGAGCGGTCAATCATATAGAAGCCACGAGCCCGTTCCTCGCGTCCCTCTAAAGCTCCGATCTCAATCGCAGCACCGTTTTGCATGACCAGTTCACCTTGCTCGTCCACTTCGAATTGGCCGACCGTGATCCAGACAGCGAAAACACTGGAACGAGTAGTAGTGATTCCACCAGTGCGACGCAACGTTTCGAAACGAGACCTACTGGAACGTGCCGGGTTAGCCCACGGTGGTGCAGTGCCCGGTGTGGTGTTGACCTGGAACAACGGCATTGCTGTTCCACCTCCAACACCGCTTACATCACGTAGCAATCCCGCTTGCGAAGCCTGAGAACCAACTGCATCGATGGCTGCAGGCAAAACGGCTTCGACCGTTGCCGGACGAAACGGACTACTGATCGTAACTGCTGGATCCAATTGGGTGGCGGCTAATATGGCATTTCTGTCAATTGGCATCACTCCGAAAGTTGCACCTGGCGACCCATCAGCGAACTGACCCATCGCAGAAAATCCGGTTCCGATTTCACCCAACCAAGCTTGCGAGACTTCGTCATGATAAATGGTATTGGCGTTCATTTTCCCCGGTTCGCGATAGCGAGAGATCATGTTGAACGGTGGTGCCAACGTACTAGATTCGGTTAACACTCGCTGAGTACCAGCAAACCGAGAAGGAACTCGCACGAAGTCCAACAGGTTAGCCAAGTTTCTTGGTTCGGTACTGTTGGCATTGCCTGGATTACCTGGTTCACCCGGTGAAAAGAAATTCAACAAGTGCCCAAACTGACCGCCGCGAACCGCAGCCTCATAGGGATTTCCAGTCATGGCTAGTTTGTCCAACGTATAGCCAACATTTTCGTATCCTGCTACCGCACCAATCCCACCTTGTTCTGGATCACCAGAGGGGTTGGAAACAAATTCAAACGGACTTGTAAATGGCACATCCAGCAATTCCATATGGTTTGCGAACGGGCGATTATTCCAAGCCAAATCACCAAACCCAATATAGCTGGCACCTGTTTGAGTGAATTCTGGATGGCGATAAGTCAAATTCAGAGAACCAAACGAACCAACAAAGGCAAAATCAAAATGGTGAGTCAAATCGCCGATTGGGCTGGCCGCCTGGATGGCCTCAGCAAAATCGGTACGCCACAACACGCGACGTTCTTGAATTGGCAAAACCGTGCCATCCACAACATCAGGATTCGCATGACGTCCACGCTCATTCGACACGAAATTACGTGGGTTAGCGTCTTGAATTTCAGGACCTTCGTTTCCAGTTTCCGTTTCTGCACCATTCGTGGACGTTAGATCGACTAACTGACGATCAATGGTTAGATAGGGATTTAGTACCGCATCAAATGCTTGGGTTGGGTCAGCCAACCTTTGCAAATAGACACTACGAAAATTTGGAAATGTGCCATTAGTCAACACAGCAAGTCGATCATTTTCGTCTGTTTGCACTGACGGATCTTGATCCAATGGCAGGTCGCGAGCCGAAGTAAATTCATGCCCATCCGCGTTCGTAATCACATCTGACAAACCAACGTAATCGAAGTATCCGTTGACTGGATCGGACAGACCAAGTGAGCGTGTGATTGGGGTACCCGATCCTTGCTCGACCGTTTGGTTGATCGGAATCGCTACGGCAGAAAACACCTCAGTCGTGTCGGAAATCAATTCCACCTGACCACTACCCGGCAGCAGCGCGATACCGCGAGTGGTGCTGAAAAGCGTATCAAAGTCTGGATCCGTACGACGTCCAAAGAATGTTCGGTAACGACTTCCATCCAACGTTCCAGCCGAACCTACCACGGCATAACCACCGGGTTGAATGAACGAGTTACCTGATAGTTGACCAGCAATCGTGTTGTCGGGCCAATAGGCTTTGTGTCGATTGATGACCGGTTCAACCGCCATACCGGGTTCTGTGAAGTAAATTCTTCGAAACTCTTCCGCTTCGCCGATCGCATCACGACCAGGAAGTTGTGAAACATCTCGGCTTGAATTCAGATTGTCAGCCGTACTGACCACTAACCGCCAGACCGGGTGGCCGGCGACAGGTTGCGCTGTCAAATTGATTCCGGATTGGCTATTGGTTGCCCCAAGTTCTCGTGGATGCAGTTGTTCTGCAGCATTTTGAGACCAAGGTCGGTAGAGCTCGAAATGTGCGGAGGCGATTGGGATCAAACGTTGGTCAAATGTTAGCTCGTCACCGTCGGCCACGGTACCACCGCCGGCAACCGATAAATCCTGTGCGCGTCGAGCATGAAAAGCCATACTTTCGGTTAACAACAACTCAGGACGTTCCATGCCCCAAATCGTGAAACTGTTCGACCCGGTTTCATCGGTGGCAGGATCACCATCAGGAGTCCAACCGTCAGCATTGAATGGATCCAAGTCAAATTCGAAGGCCGTGTGAATAGAATCCGAATCACGGAAATCAACCACGTTGACCGCCCATTGAGCCAATGTGAATCGACGGATCACATCGGCATCAGTAATTTGACCGTTCGGCGTCGCTAACGTTACCGGTCCAAAATCACCATCGTTTGTCACCAGCAAGGCCAACACGTAAAGGTGTTTGGCAAATTGGTAACGACTAAATTCACTGTCGGTGCCTACATTTCCATCGCCATCGGGATCCATGGCGCGAGTCCCGCCAGTAACTGTATTGAGAAACTCATTATTGAGTGTTAGCTCGTCGAATTCGTCGTAGATCCCATCGCCATCATTATCTTTGCCGTCGCCAAATGGACGATTCAAATCGAAGGGTAATCCCATGCGAACTTCAGGCGCCAACATGTCAGTCAACATGCTTGATATCAGCGCTACATCGGCACCGTTGTTTATCAAGACGTTGTAAAGTAAGTCGTTGACAGAAAAGAACTCAGTACCCACCAGAAGGCTTGGAATGGCTGGCGTTTCGAAACTGGCTGGTCCGAACATTTGTGGATCAAAGTTACCGATCAAATCAGATAAACGTGAAGGCAACATTCGTGCATCACGGTCGAACTGTCGCAGAATCCGCTCGTATTCCTTAGCCGTAAATGGTTGGTCATCGCTAAGCAAAGCTACGGTCGATGCGAAACGTGATCCTTCCAACAGGTCGAATTCGTAAGGTGAATTGCGGATCTCGTCGATCGGGATCAAAGTCGTTGAAACATCAACGCCAGATAAATTAGTTGGTACCGGGTTGAATGAATCGGTCGAGTCAAACAGATGTGGAATCCCACGTCCAAATCGGCCGTGTGGATCGCTCCAAGTTCCAAATAGACCGCCAACGAATTGGTTTGGATAGGATTCGTTAGTATTCCCTAAATCAGGGTGCCCAAACTGAACGTAGGTCGGCCATGCATCGCGAATGGTCGCATTGCCGGGCAAGTTATCGTCGCCATAGCGATCAAACAACAAGTTTTGGTAATCCATGCCTGTGCCAAAAACGCTGGCCATGGAGATCTCAGGAGGACCCAAATAGGAACCGCGTGGTAACCCCGGATTGGCCGGATCCAGCGGGTTAACATTTCCTAAAAGATTGGTACCGGAACTATTAACCGCTCGATTGATAATCCCGTCTCCATCCGGATCCAAATCAAACACGGTTCCGTGAGTATTTATATTCAGCCGACCATCCATATCCTGGATCATCACGGCGACCAATGGTTTAAAGCGACGGCCGCTGATGTCAGTCTGCACGGGGTAGCCAAAGTCCACCCAGATACTGTCCAAAACGCCGTTGCCATCATTGTCGACATGCAAGTCCATCGAACTTCCGAAAGCTCGGAAACTAACACGATCCATTAGTAAACCAGCTGGGTCGGTATCGGCAAGATTGCTGCGTTGGAACGAAGCGACAAACGTACCGTCATCTTGAGAACCGCCAGCAAGCCAAGGGTTTTGATAATCGACGGCATCCCATGGTTCATTGACACCCGACTGGGAATAGGCCGCCAGTAAATCCTGGGAAACACCACGCAAGTTGGGACCTAGCGCTTCTGGACTCAATCCACCGGCAGCAAGAAAACCGCCACCACCAAATCCGGAATAGGCCCGCCCGTTAACAACCACTCGCACGCCATTGACATCGACCACGTCGTTGTTGTTGACATCAGTGATCGTACCGGGAACGTCACGCGTCTGTTCTGGGTAAACTACAAAGGTATGAGGCACACCCGAATAGACTCCTGGATCAGCACCCGAGTATCCAATCACGCGTACGGAAGTGCCTGTCAACAATCCTTCGGTAAATGTTAAAACCAAGCCGTTGTAGGCACCCGGGATATCGCTGAGCATGAATGAAGGCGGAGGCGTGGTTGTAGACTCGGCGATCAACCGTTCCAGCGAGGTTGGTTCGAGTGTAAATTCAATGGCTCCTTGAATATCAAATTCGCCTGGAGCTCCCGTGGGCGCCACGGCCGTCACCATCGACACGTCACCCGCGAATCCAAAGCCGTACATATCTGGCAAAAGAGCAATTGTTCGCAGAGGCGAATTCTCGTTTGTCAGTTCAGGGCCACGCAGCAAATCCATCATCACTTCCTGGACCTGCAAACGAGGATTGTCACCTGTGGCATCGATCCGCGTTCTATTTCGAGCGCTGGTAGCGAACTGCTGCGAGATGACCACAAAGGACGTCCCCAACAACGTAATAAATAAAATCAAGCTAACCACGAATAACAAAGCCATCCCTTTTCGGTCATGGCTGTTTCGTTTCTTGATTTGAATGTTTGATTGTTTTCTCATTGTTACCCTCGGTCCAATCAGGACGCTGTAGTTTTGGTTTTGAGAATGAATGTGAAAAGAAATTCAGTGAAAAGAAAAGTTGGTCGATGCCAAAGAGCTTAGTTCCAAATGGAATCGCCTTCGGAACGAATCGTACGTTCGTAAACAGCAACCACGTTTGGTATCAGGACCGCATAGGTCCCGCGATTAGAGACCTCACCTGCATTGACCGGTGTTGTGCCGTCTTCGCGAACTTCCCAATCGCGGAACAAGTCAAAATCGGGACCTTGCAAAGTCACACTTAAGACTCGTTCACGAGCATTGAAACCCGCACGCAGTACACCACGATTCCGTCCCACAACGTCAGATTGAATCACTTGATAGAAACCGATTTGCACGTCGTCAAACGCCACGGTATCGCCAGCTGGCTTGTGATAGTTGGTCAACATAAGCCAATCGTTGGTACGCAACCGCGCCTCGTTTTGATTTTGATCTTCTCCAGCAGGAGCGGGCAGCACAGGTGGATCGGGCATGTTGGGTGTAAACAGTTCACTCAAAATAAGATCACCACCACCCAACGCAATTTGGTTGAAACCACGTCCAGGATTTGCTCCAACTGTCTTATCGATTCGGTTTTCCCAAAAACCGTTACTGTTAGCGACGGGATCCATTATCTCGAAAACTCGACCTTCCGAATCGTCTCGATCACCCTCTTTCAACACCAAGATGTACATCCGGTATTGAATCCCTGCGTCGTCTTCCGGAACCACGACAGAAATGGTTCGAAAGCGAGCGTCTGTCTGACGTTTGACGGTCTGCAATGCTTCCACTTGAGAGTACGCCTGGCGAGGCGGACCCGTATCCGTGGCTGGTTCGTTAAATACCAATCGATCTCCGTAACGAGAAAAACGATTGGCCAATGCCAAACTTACCGGCGTCCGCATGGGCCCCGTGGGATCAAAATTTGTGCGGGTTTGATCCAACAAACTAAGCCGATTCAAAGCGGGCAAGTCATCCGGTACAAAAAAGTTGGGACCTGGATTAGGAACAGGCAAATTCGCCGGCAACCAATTGGCAACATCAGGAACCTGCCCGAACGATCCGAACTGTGTACTAGACAAAATCGCACGAATCGGATCAATAACGTATGGCCAGCCGGCAACGATGTTCGTCGGGTTGTCTTCCGGGTCTGGCAAAAATCTTAACGGTGGCTCGTTATTGAGAGGTGCTCCTACATCAATGCTAGGGATGTGCGGTATTGGAGGGTCGTCCTCGTCGAACCAAGTATCATCTGGCGAGGTGAACCCGTAGGCTATGAAATCGGTATAGTAATTCTGGGCTGCGTTGACGGCCGTTTCACGATCGATGCCTCGCTCGGCGGTTTCCCAAGCAAATGGGATTAGCAAGATCACGCCAAAGATACCAATCGCTGCGACAAGAATAGCAATCAACACCTCGAACAAAGAAATCCCACGTCGCCGCACACTGCCAGATCGTAGATTTCTGCCGATTGATTGTATTGATTTGTTCATGATTCTATTTTCGGAAGAGAAGATTTTTGGGTTGGGTGCTGGGAATAGTCCTGTTTCAGCAAGCTATGGATTGATGGCGACACGGCGACCGGTTAGGGCTCGCGCCTCCTGTACCTGCTCGCGAATATTGCCAGTACGATCAATTTGCGACGCTATGCGACCAACGACAACGCTACCCGTGCGATGATCGATCGTGATCCACAAGTTGTTAGGGTCATACAAATATTCTGGTGCATCTAAGTTAGTCAGATCAACTGAGTCACGAAGTGCATTACACATCAACAATTGAATCGGACCGTTCGGTGTTTCCAGAGCCTCCGTATTTGGTGGTGTAGCGGTTGTAAAAATGGATCGAGTTGTAACACGCGATACCGAACCATCTGCAGCAAACAAAATACGTGTCCTGCCATGAGAATGTCCCGTTGGTGTAAGCGGGCTGGCGAAATTGCGAAATTGTCGTCCCATCAATTCATTTCCACCAACGCTTGATCCGCTCGCTCCGAGCGTCGTTCCGTGTCCGGACATTGCCATATTGACGAAAAAGTTGTTTGGCAAACGCAACACGGAAGATTCAACTCGCTGCGGTTGACGAAAGATTTTGTAGTCCACCATCTCGCCCATAGGTAACTGCGGATTGGGGCTGGGATTGTTGACAATAAGCGAGTCGGGGTTTGGTATGCCGGCGACTGCTCCACCATCGGTAATGGAAACGATCTCTAAACGAACGCCCGAATTATTAATTTCGATCAGATCACCAGGAAAACAACCTGCCACAAACTGCTCTTCGAATGTTGGCTGAGTGGAATCTCGCAATTCATCGATAGCAAACTCGATCACAAACTCATTAGGCCCCGTGCCGGTGCCTATCACTTCGGCCGTCGAACCTAACGTGTCACCCAAATAGGGTGGAATGGCGCGTAATTGATACAGCACCACCGCTAAATTAGGAGCGTTGTATTGCCACAGGTCGCGGTTAGGTTCTGCTGGGTTCCGAGGAACCGACCACAGCTCGATACCGGCAACTCCGTCGACCGCTGCCTGTTCGCGAGCCTTCGAGAAAAAGGCGCCCACGATTCGGGCGGTATCACGAACTTGGCGATCTTCATTCATCGTGCGAACGGTCGGAATGACCAACACGGCCACGATGCTTAAGACAGTAACGACCACGATCATTTCAATTAGCGTGAAACCGTGTCGAGTAGGACTAGTTTTAGTTGGAAGAGACATAGTTCTGATTGTTGAAAAGATGTTTGGTAGGTTCACCCGAAATGATTGAAATCACTGAATTATTGAGAAGATGCCGAAGGGCGTGTCGCCGCACTGACATTGATTGAGCGGATAAAAACACGGTATTGGTCAACTTCGGCGGGTCCTCGCACTTGCCCAGCACCAAGCGTCTGATTGGGATCGAGAATAATCTCGTTGCCAGCGGCATCCCCGATGATGAATTCCAGTGGATCACCGTAGGCATCCAGAACTTCTCGAATGCCGTCGCCATCGGTATCACCGATTTCGCGATCTCGCAAAATGCTGATCAACGGTTGACCATTTTCGGTGTAGTTAGTTGACATGATCAAAAACAGACACTCGGCAGACACCGCGGTATTGTTTCCAATCCATTCGCCCATGTTCAATTCTTCGTTTTGCACTTTGGCAAAGTAACGAGATGAAATCTGAGGCCGGAAGCTTGCCAAATCGACTCCATAGTTGACATCAATCGTATCGTTCTGCGGAAAATTAAACGAAGGATTGACATGCGCTTGAAGGAACGGAAATTCAACACGCAGAAACTCGGCCAAAACCAGTCGACGAAATTCGCGAGCAATTTCACCGGTCGGGACTTCTGGCGATCCGTCAACGTTAGTCAAATCCCCATCACCGTCGTAATCGAATGGCGCGGGCAAACGAACGGGCAGGATCCGATAGACATTCTCTTCCAGTCTGGAATTCAAAACTTGAGAGATGCGTTCGATCCCGGAAATCGTCCGTTGTTCCAACGCATCTTCTTCCGCGCTGGCCATAATCGACAATCCCAGAGTTGACAGGATCGCAATGATCGAAATCACCAATAGCAATTCGATTAGCGAGAAGCCGCTTTTTCTTGAGTTGAAAGTTTTCATGGGAGACCTTGTTTAGTTGGCAACTTGGTCAAGGAACGCATCGATTCGACCCTCGGCAAAATTAGTCAAGTTATCGAGAGATTCATTAAAGTCCGCATTGTTGATTCGCTCGATGTCATCAGGATTGGTTGGCGTGTGCACATTCAAGTTGAAGTTACCGAACGATTCGCTGTAACCAGGTGTAAAGATTTGGTATTCGGTAGGTGCGAAAAACTCGGTCGTCGTGTTATCACCATCGAAGTCCGGACGCACGATCAAGGCAGCTGCAAAGTTACTGGAATCCTCAGAAGCGGGCAGGTATTCGTAGTCGAAATCGACACCGGCCGAACGATAGCTATTGTGATGGAAGTACACCATCGGCGAATCGCTATCGCGTTGCATACTGCGGAAAATCTGGTAGGCGTTGTTACCATTAGCCAAAACCGTTCCGTTGGGGGTAGGGTAGGCGACCGATGAAATTTGCTGCAACGTTGTTGGACCAAAGTCAAAGAACACTTCCCGCTCGCTAATCACGAACTGATTATCTGGCGAATTCAAACCGCGACGCGCGCCCGTCAGTGGGAACTGAGCGTCGTTGTAAATTTGCGTCAACCAAAACCACAGGGCAACTTGCGGACCACGCGTGCGATGGAATCGCGTGTCATAGGGAGCAACGGTACCGATCGTGTTTTCCGCTAAGTTGACACCGACGTTTTCCCACCAAAACTGCAAACGTGAAATGCTCGCTGTTTGCGTTGGTTCTTGAGAACTTTCATTGTGAGACGGCGAGATGCGACGCAAAATCTGCTCTAAGCGAGTCTGCACCGTTACCCCTGCGAATTGGGGGTACAACATGGGATCGATCGTATCGAAAAACCCTAGAGCAGTTCCATCTGCAGCTAAAAATTCAGTGAAGTCCGATGGGAAATGGCCATAATCCATTTTGAATTGCTCGACCGCGGCGCTGATTTGTTCGATGTCTGTCGAAACTGTGTTTTGAAAAACGCCACGACGAACGGCTTGGACGGCGGGGAACAACAAACCCACCAAAATACCAATGATCGCGATCACTACCAACAACTCGATCAGCGTGAAGCCAGGGCGGCTACTGCTGCTTCGCACTGGCACAACTTTGAGAGGAGCGGACATAGGAACAGTCTCCATGGGGATTAGAAAAGATTGTTTTAAGGAAACTCCGGTTGGCTGTTCACCGGAAATCTTGTTTGTGTTTTTAACGTGTGTTGAAAGTTTCATGACTAGCCACCACTCTGCAAACCAGAGATCAAACCAATCAACGGCATGAACAATGCCACGACGATGAACAGCACAACCAAACCCAGCACGATAATCATCACGGGCTCGATCAGCTTCATCATTCCATCGGTCAACGTGCGAACTTCTTCGTCATAGTAGTCAGCCACTTTGTACAACATGACATCCAGCTCACCCGTTTCTTCGCCCACGTCGACCATATTGATCACTAGGTCTTCAACGACCGGTTTTTTGTAGTTCAAGTAGTAGAACAAGCCACCGCAAATACCCAGACCGGCCGAAGCGTACAACACTTCAAACAGCAAGTCAGGCTTCACGAACAGCACCGACAGTGGCGGCAGTGCTAACGAGGCCATGAAAAACAACAAAGCCACCGGGTGGAAGCTCGGGATGCAAGATGTCTTCATCGGGCGAGCGATCGTTTCACCTTCGCGGATCGAGTCGGTCACGCGACTATACATTTTCTCGTACATGGCGTTGCCCGAAGTTTCACGAGTAATCGTCAAGCCCTCCAGGATCGGAACACCACTGGCGACCAATGCCCCCAAGGTACGTGTCGTACGCGCGAGATTTGCTTTCTGCAGCAACTTGCCCAACACAGGGCATTTCAGCAGATACAAGTGCCAACCCATTCGGCCCGCACGGAACTTGCACATCAATGCGATGAACAGGAAGCCGGCAATCGGAATCAATGGGAACAAGAACCACAACCTGACCACACGATTGGAAATCGCGATCAACAACTCCGTCATGATGGGCAAGTCAATTTCGAATTCTTCGAACATGTCCCTAAACTCGGGAATGATCCAGATCATGATGAACGTCAGGATCAACACCGTGAACAGAACAACCATCACCGGATAAATCAGAGCACCAATTACCTTGGTCTTCAGGGACTGAGTCCGCTCTTTGAACTCGGCCAAACGTCGCAGAATCACTTCCAACGAACCACCGGCTTCGCCCGCCTTGATCATATTCACATACAAGCGGTCGAACACTTTGGGCGATTTCCCCATCGCTTCCGACAGAGTGGATCCACCTTCAATCTCGTCACAAACGTCGATCAATGCATTCTTCAGAGCACCCGGTCGCGATTGCGATTCCAGAATCTTCAAGCTCCGCAGAATTGGCAGACCCGCGTCTTGCAAAATGGAAAGCTGACGAGTGAACGTCACCATCTTCTTGCCGCCGGCCCCACCAAGTGCAAAGGTCTTACGCTTGGCGTTTTTGGAATCGCCAGCTTTTTCAGACTTCTGCACCGAGATCTTCGTTACGAAATAGCCCATCGAGCGGATAGTCGCCTGAGCTTCATCCTGAGTTTGAGCATCGATGACGTCGCGAATTTCCTGACCCTGTGGGTCCATCGCTTCGAATTGAAAAGTTGGCATTTCCGATCCTTAACCAATAATGGTCACTTGTTGAATTATGAGCTAATTAGATTAGTAGTTGTTTTTTCGACTTTGATTACCGATCTCACGTCCGCATTAAGCTTCAAGGATCGTTTCACGAATAATTTCTTCGGCCGTTGTCAGGCCTTCAAACATGAATTGCAACCCAGCTTCCCGCAGCAAAACCATGCCCTTTTGCTGAGCCTTGTCACGCAGCGAATCTGTAGTGGCGTTCTGCATGATCATGTCACGCAGTTCGTCATCCATGATCATCAATTCAAACAGGCCAACTCGCCCCTTGTAGCCTGTGTTGTTGCAACTGTTGCAACCCTGTCCCCGATAAAACTTCTTGCCTGCGACCTTTTCCGGTGTCAACTTCAAGTCCGTCAACGTATCCTCGGATGGCGAGACCTCCTCACGGCACTCCATGCAAATACGACGTACCAAACGTTGCGCCAAAATGGCTTCCACCGTGGCGGTGATCATGAACGGCGGAATACCCATATCGCGCATACGAGTCACCGTGCTGGGGGCATCGTTGGTGTGCAACGTGCTGAACACAGTGTGCCCGGTCAGTGACGCCTGCACTGCGATCTCGGCTGTCTCCAAGTCACGAATCTCGCCCACCAAAATCTTGTCGGGATCCTGACGCAAGATGGCTCGCAAGCACGATGCAAAAGTCACATCGATATCGGCATCAATCGGAATCTGAATGATGCCATCGATGTCGTATTCCACTGGATCTTCTGTGGTGATCAACTTGTCTTCGATCTGATTCAATTCGCTTAACGCCGAATACAGCGTGGTGGTTTTCCCGGAACCCGTGGGGCCCGTCACCAGAATAATTCCGTTAGGCTTTTGCATGACTTCACGAAACTGGCCGATCGTGCTTTCGTTCATCCCGACATTGGCCAGATCCAGCGACACCACACTGCGATCCAGAACTCGCATGACAACGCTTTCACCAAACATGGTTGGCAACACGCTGACTCGCAAATCAACCGGGTGCCCACCGACCGATAATTCGATGCGACCGTCTTGCGGCATGCGACGCTCGGCGATGTCCAGGTTGGCCATAACCTTTACACGAGTGGTGATCGCAAATGCCAAGTGACGAGGTGGCGGCACCATCTCGTACAACACACCATCGGCCTTGATGCGGATCCGAAATTCGTCTTCAAAAGGCTCGAAATGAATATCGCTGGCGTGATCTTTGATCGCCAGCAACAAAACCATGTTCAACAACTTGCGAACCGGGGCGCTTTCGACCAACTCAGTGACGTCGCCAAGGTTGATCGGCCCATCGCCGGTCAATTTGGAAGCCGCTTCGGCCAAATCGTTGTCATCTTGCAGCTCTTTAATGATGCTCTCGATACTCTCGGTATCTTCATTAAAGAACTTGTCGATCGCTTTGCGGACTTGATTTTCAGTGGCGACCAAAAGACGAATGTCGTAACCGACAAACCGTCGCAACTCGTCCTGCATCGACAGGTTTTGCGGATCGCAGGTGGCCAGCGTCAACGTGCCGTCAGTCAACTGCAACGGAATCACCCGATACAACTGAGCCATGGCGTCAGTCACCGGTTCGCGAGCATCGGCGGGCGGCGTGAACCCTTCGATATCGATCGTTTGCAAACCAAACTGCTCGCCCAAAGCCTGAATCAACTGATCGTCAGTCACCAAACCCATATCTTCTGCGATACGACCCAACAATTGACCCGCGTGCTGGGACTGCTCCTCCAACAACAGCTCAAGCTGCTCGTCAGTGATAAATCCCATATCAACCAAAATTTGTCCAAGGCGTCTGATTGCCATTTATTTTCCCCGATTGGCTGCCGACCAGATTCGCTTTTTCATGTCTGACTTTTTCATGTCTGATAAAGCGGGATGGTGGTGGAAGGCTGGCCGTATTTCATTTCTCGATTACTAAATCCAAAGCCCAAGTGGTGAAATTGATTCTGTCTACCTTTGTCTATTCCAGGTCGTCCTCTTCTGAGTCTTCCTCGTCGTCCAACATCGGATCCTCCAGATCCATCATCTGGCGGCGAGCGGTCGCAATACGACGAGCCAATGCGTCAGGGTCGTGAGCCTTACCCAACACATCCTCCAACTCAACCGTTTCATTGATCCACAAATCGAAAAGGTTATCGTCCAATAACTGCATGCCGAACTTGGCACCCGTCTGGATCGCCGAGTTGATACGGAAGGTTTTATTTTCACGAATCAAGTTTCCAACCGCTGGTGTGACAACCAACGTCTCGAAAGCCGCCACTCGACCGCCACCAATTTTCGGCAACAGCGTTTGAGCCAACACGCCGATCAATGTCGTTGACAACTGAGTTCGAATTTGATCCTGCAGGTTACCCGGGAAGGCATCAATAATCCGGTTCACGGTCCCCTGAGCACTATTGGTGTGCAAGGTGCCAAACACGATGTGACCCGTTTCGGCTGCCGTGATGGCCGCTTCAATGGTTTCCAAGTCACGCATTTCGCCGACCAGAATGATATCTGGGTCTTGACGCAACGCACGACGAATCGCCTCGGCAAAGCTTGGCACGTCCACACCAATCTCACGCTGATTAACGGTCGACCGCTTGTGGTAGTGATAGAATTCAATTGGGTCTTCAATCGTGATGATGTGATGATCAACTCGCTCGTTGATGAAGTTCACCAAACTGGCCAGCGACGTCGACTTACCCGAACCCGTTGGCCCGGTCACCAAAATCAACCCTCGCGGACGCATCACCATCTTGGTCAACACCTCAGGCAATCCCAACTGCTCAGGCGTCAGCATCTCATTGGGAATCTGCCGCAGCACCATGGCGATGTTGCCACGCTGCTTGAAAATAGACACACGAAACCGAGCCTTATCGCCAAACGCAAAACCGAAGTCAGATGTTCCCATCTCTTGCAGTTCTCGTTGGCAACGCTCGGGAGCGATACTTTTCATTAGCGAAACAGTATCGTCGGATTCCAACACCTTGGTCTCCAACTTGCGCATGCGACCATGCAAACGAAAGACCGGGGGTTGCCCGACAGTAATATGGATATCGCTGGCTCCCTGCTTCACACAGGCTTCAAGCAACTTGTCAATTAGGACTGAGGCCATTAACGCTTTCTCAATTTCTCAATGTATTTTGTTTCCAGTGACGATTGGCAGCTGGCGGATGACTTCATCCACAATTCAGGCGCCTTCCCGAATAATCGGTTGATTCAGCGGTTCAGGCTTGCAGTCAAATCCCAAAGGTCGAAGGAAAGTCCCATCAAACTGGCGGGCTTTCGGTTCGTACCGATTCGTTTACTGAACTTAAATTTGCTGAACTTAAAAAGACAGGAATCGACAACTGGGTGTATATTTGGAGCCGCGAAAAAAGTCGCGGAGGTATTTTTTGAGGAGCGGCGTTTTTCAACCTGCTTTGGCGTAGTGCCCAGCAGAGCTACGAACGGAAGGTGGTAAAGGAAGATGTCCGTTCGAGCTTCATTATTGAAACCTCAACCACACGCGTCCAAACCAGAACCAGTTTGCCAATTTCAGTCACCTGAATTTGCGTCCAAGCAAAATGCTGACAATCGACCGAACGGACCACAGACCGTTCGAATCGCAACAAACTGACGACACCTAACGCGGACAATTAACCAGGCTTATTCAGAGTAAGCTGGAATCCGAGATGGTTAACACCCCCAAAATGGTGGTTCAAAAGCGACCACCACCGCCCAACAGCATCCAAACAGACGCTTATCACGCGTCCTGCTCGGTCTTCTTAGTAACCCGAGCGACTTCTTCAAAGGTCGAGTACCCCGCAAGTACCTTTCGGATCGCATCACTGTAAAGTGTTCTCATACCTTTACTTATCGCGTATTTACGGATCTCGGAAGTGGTAGCGTTGGCGAAGATAAGCTCCCTTACCTTTGAATCCAATAGCATCATTTCGAAGACGGCGATCCGGCCCTTGTAGCCCGTTTTCTGGCAAGTGTTACAACCTCGCCCCTTCATAAATTTTGCCTCTTTTAACTGCTCAGCTGTGATCCCAAACTCCTCGATATCTCTTTCGGGGGGTGTGTAACGGGCACGGCACTTCGGGCAAATCGTTCGCACAAGCCGTTGTGCGATAATGGCCACAACACTGCTGGCAACCAAATATCCGGGCACTCCCATCTCCATCATACGCGTAATGGCACTGGGCGCATCGTTCGTGTGCAGAGTACTGAATACCAAGTGTCCTGTTAAACTAGCTTGAACTCCCATCGAAACGGTCTCGGCATCCCGCATTTCACCAACAAGGATAATATTGGGAGCCTGACGCAACATGGACCGAATCACACGAGCAAAGTCCAGCCCGATCTTGTGCTTAATCTCCACCTGATTGATCCCTGGCAGATAGTATTCGACGGGATCTTCGGCCGTAATGATTTTCTTGTCTGGGCGGTTCAGGGTGTTCAGCGCGGCGTACAGAGTCGTGGTCTTTCCTGAGCCGGTTGGACCTGTCACCAAAATGATACCATTGGGGCGACGAATTAGCTGCTGGAAGATTTTGAAGTTGTCTTCCGAGAAGCCAAGCTGGCGGATACCCACCTTGATCGAGTCCTTATCCAGCAGACGCATCACGCAGGACTGCCCGTGATTGGTAGGAATAATGCTTACTCGAAGATCGAGTTCTTTCTCGCCCACCGTCACTTTGATCCGACCATCCTGAGGCCGCCTACGCTCGGCGATATCGATATTGGCCAGGATCTTGATCCGTGAAATCACGGCCCCCAACTGTCGACGGGGCAGGGTATCACGTTCGTGCAACACACCATCAATTCGATAGCGAATCCGCACTCTTTCCTCAAAGGGTTCAACATGAATATCTGAGGCTCGCAACTGCACAGCCTCGGTGATCATCAGATTCACCAAGCGAACAATCGGGGCACTGCTTTCATCAGCGGCCTCTTCTGCGGACAGATCTTCATCCACGGTCTCGGTGAAATCGATCGCCGTATCGGTAAATTCCTGCAGAATCGAGTCAGCCGATTCCCCCTCGATTTGCCCGTATAGGCGGTTGATCGATTCCAGAATGTGGGCTCTAGGAGCCAGCGCGATTTTGATATCTCGATTCAGGATAAACCGCAGTTTTTCCATTGTATCGACGTCGCCAGGATTACTGATCAGCACGGTTAGCTGGCCGGCATTGTCATCGAATGGCAAGACGACGTTTTCCCGAGCCACCGATTCAGGCATCAATTCGATAATTTCGTCGGCCACATCGGCGCGAGTCAGGTCGACGAAATCCAACTGGTGTTCTTCGGCGACTGCCTTCATGACTTCGATATCGGTCGCGTAACCCAACTTCACCAGCGCGTCTGAGACGGCGCCTGATGTGGTTCGAGCGGTTTGCTCGGCGTCCACAAACATATCTTTGGTGATGACGCCGCGTTCAATGAGAATTTTGGCAAAGCCCTTCAGTTCGTCGCCCATGGGTTTCTCCGGGTTTGTCTGCGTGATACTTCTATTTTCGCAGGAAATGGTCGCGAGGATGTTTTGTCATAGAACTCATCGTCCAGCACACGTGAAGTGGTGAGAAACATTGTGAATGCCGGATGGTGTTTAATGAGGTCTGTAGCGGAATAACGTGGCTAAAATCAAGCCGCGAGTGTCGACCGCCGTCTCAACATTATATCTTGGTCCACGCCCCGAGGGATTGTCAAACCTCGGCAAAATCCCCAGGACCACACAATAACTTGCTGGCAACCTGTTTAAGACGACCCACCAAACGGTGGGTCGGTGTGTCGCGATGTGGGCGATTTTAGTTTCAGAAAATTTAACCGACGCCCAACCGAAAAACCGTCAAAAACAGTGTGTTTACCCATTAAACGACTTCTCATTAACCAAGCTGGTCGCATTACGGCCCAGTATCAACGCGGTAATTCAAAGGTGCCGCGAGACCTCGGCTTGGCTCCCATTTTGGTACTTGGACTTGATTGACGAGATTGCTTTGAAGATGCGGACGCGTTCTCCAACAAGTCTTGGACATCCTGTAGGTGTGCCATCAAGTTTCGACAATGCTGCTGGGTTTGGCGAGCGTAATCGTGAACATCCGCCCCGCTGGGAAATGGTCTGGCGGCCAAACCTTCGGTTAAGTCTCGGACTTGGCGAGCGATCAGACGCAGCTTTTCATTGGTCACGTGGATGCTTCTACTGGGCTCAGCGAATCGATCACTGGACGGATTTTGATTGAGCTTTTCGATAGTGCTGGCGAAGATGTTTTCGGCATCATCCAATTCATCACCCAAAATCTTGGCGATCTGACTGCCCCCCATCGCTCGCTGAATTTTTGCAATCTCATCGCTCAAAGCGTGCGAGGACAATTCGTCGCCCGCTTCCACTTTCGACGGGGTAACGGACTGTGTCCCTACTGGCGTTTCCAACTGAAAACCAGGTCGGTTGGACGGCTGCGAAATTGATGCGCCGGGCGATTTGCCGCGGAATGGCGGTAATGGCGCTGGCATGCTTGGTGGCATGACGTGGACAGGCTGACCCGTTTGGCCGACGACACGATTTCCCGGCATTGCGCCCGAGTTTGGATTAAGCGGCAGTGGCCTATTGAATTGAGGTTCTGGCTGATTAAACCGA
The DNA here is from genome assembly GCA_964543985.1 of uncultured Pirellulaceae bacterium. GTDB lineage: Bacteria > Planctomycetota > Planctomycetia > Pirellulales > Pirellulaceae > CAJQPP01. Next base: position 95,631 of record CAZJBW010000003.1, read on the forward strand.
GGCAGCGGCTGATTAAACTGAGGCTGATTCAGTTGGCTCAATTGAGGCGTCTGAACGAACTGAGGTGGGTGCAGGGACGGAACCGCAATCGGCTGGACCGGGACCAGTGAGTGGTCTTGCTGAGCCAGGAATTGCTGGACTCGGTAATCACCGTATTGCTGAACACCAAACAGCATCGCTGCGATTAGCAAACAAATCATCACGAAGCGATAGAGATACAACTCGGTCATAGCCATTCCTTTAGCAACAAACTGACATCGCGGGGGTTGAGTGGGCACCAATGTACCGTGCCTATCGAAATGCTCGAACAGCAATCGGCCCAGCCCCTACAGGTGTTTCAAACCGCACATGAAAACGCCGGCCGATCCAGCCCTGCAGAAATCATGAAAATAACCGGAATTCAAAGGGAACTTTCTGGATTCCTGACCCGTCGAAAAATTGACAGCTGGTGCAATTCAGTGGTACTTTGGAGAGGGTATCAACAGGGGCGGATTCGCAATGAATCCGTGCTTTCGTCTGCGTCGGCTTCCTCGGCACACCACGCCACTGTTGTTCCAAATCATTAACGGCAAAATTGGTGAACCATGAAACTCCACGCATTCTTTGTCACGATCGCAATCGGATTGTGCCTTCTCATTGATCCGGTCGACCTGCAAGGTCAGGCCGCCCAACAAGGTCAAGTTGCCCAGGAAGGCGAAGAGCAGGCAGAATTTTTAACCAAGCCGATCGCCGATGCTTATCGCGTGCCAGACGGCGCGACTCGTCAAGAACAAGCCAAGGTGATAAAGCTCCGAAATGACAGCCAGCTTGCTATCAGCAATTTGATGCGATCTCGCTCGACCACGGCTCAAGCAAACGACTTGGCACCTTGGCTCAACGGATTCGTCATCCCGATGATGACGCAAACCGACGAACAAACGCTCAGCCAATTAGGCAACATGCGGGCAACATTCTTTCGAGCCTACGTTCGAGACGCAAGAAATGTACAACTTCGTAACACTCTGTTTGGTGTGGTGATACCTGCAATGCAGGAGATCGTTCAAGGGAATTATCACCCAGCCTGTCGCGTAAACGCCATGGTTTTGCTGGGAGAACTAAATGTAGTGGAAGGTAGTGTTCGTTCCTCAAGTCGAAGCTTGCCAGAACTAAACCCGGCTTTACTGGCCTTTATGGTTAACTCTGTCGAATCCACTGATCTGCCTCAGTATTTGAGAGTTCCGGCGTTGGCGGGCATCGAACGCCACGCTGCGGCACGAACACCCGGTACCAACCGACCGTTATCCGAAGCGGAAGCCAATCGTATCAGTCAAAACATGGCTAACATTTTGGCTTTAGATCCTGAAGTAGAAGAAAACAAAAACACCGACCCTGACCTGATCTATTGGATGAAGCGTCGCGCTGTCCGCATTTTAGGTCTAGTCGGTCGCACTGGTCCCAACAATCAATTTGCAGATTCTCTTTACGCTATTGTCACCGATAGCCAGCTGGACCCCTACATACGAACCGACGCTGTTTCGTCCTATAGCATGTTGCGGTTTGGGAATAACGCACCCGACTTGAAAAAAGTCTTGAATGACGTCGCAGACATGTTGGCGGGCTTGGCTCGTGGTGAATCTGATTTTATCGACCAACGAATTCGCGAGATCGAATTCAATGTTAAATTCCTGGATGAAAAAGAAGCTACAGAACGAAAAAAAGATACGCCAAACGATCCGAATGTCGGTCAAGACGCTGATGGTGCATCCGGCGGACCAAACCAAAGGGACAAACAGGATGTCGTCGAAATTCTACCGGAATACCAACGCGAACGAGTGCGGCGTCGCATCAAGCACAGTGCCTATGCAGTAAGAGTTGCCATTGCTGGCGTTCCAAGAGATCCAGCAAATGTTGGACTTTCGCAGTACATAGGCAGAGAAGATGCTGAATCCAAACAAGCCCTGGAGAACCTGTTAGTCGCCATCGATCAATTAATGAAACAAACCGACGTCTTTGAGCCTGAAGCGCCAGATCCCGATGATGAAGATGCTGAGGAACCAGAACCTCGCGAAATCACTTTGGCCGCCGAGTTGCAAATGGGGTTAAAAAATTCCGCCGACGCAATTATCAAATCTGTCGAGGCGATTCGTCCTGAAGAAGCACCACCCGTCGTTCCCGTGGCGCCCGGTGAAGCAGCCGATTCAGGATCTTCCGAGGCCGGCTAACGAACGATTAAAACTAAATGACCCGTAACGGTTTGTCGTACGGGTCTTTTTTTATGCCCATTGGTTTACGAAGCTTCAAAACCCGCTGAAATACGCGTGAAAACGCGACCCATTTGGGCCCGCATTTCAGCCCCTGCTGGACTCACGTAAAGCCGTGGCAACATCGGCTGGCTGTACATCAACCCGTTTCTGCTACCAAAGCGATTCTTCCGCTTAGGTAAACCGACTTACGAAGTGGCGCCGGAGATCCTAGCTTGGCTTAATTACTGGGGCGAATATCCACTAAAAACGAGGAAATTTCTTGACATTACTGCTGCTAAGGAAATAATGTCGTCAGTCGCGGACAGATAAGACGTCCACAATTCATGGAAGGGCCCGCGACCAGTTGATGTGACCTTCACGTCGGGGCAAGGATGGCTCGACAGTAATATCACGAATAGATTTCCACTCGTGAAGGTCGGTTATATTTCCAGCTTAACTGCGAATTTTTTTTTCGCGCTAATTCTCTATAAGGCATAACCCCAATGTCAGATAAAACTCAGCAAATCACCAACGTTTTCGAAGCCATCCTGCGATATGGCCACGACGAAGACTTTGTGCCCAGCGACGCTAACGATTTCAACGCTACCGATGCTCCCGCCGGCTCGAGCGACAAAATCGAAGCACTCCGCAAGCGAGTTCAATTAGGCCAACCACTTTGGCACATGGAAGATCGCGAAGATTACTCGGGTCTGACCGGCGCTGTTCGCCCTCGCGAGTAATCTCGACGGACGACAACCAAAACAAAAGAAAGCCAGCTCAAGACGAGCTGGCTTTTCTTTTGGTCTAATTTTCTTTTGGATTCAAACCTGGGTACTAACCCATCAAGGCTCGGAATTCAGGGTCGTCCCAGTAAACTTTGAAGTCCTCGTCATCAAGAAATTGCTTGGCGTATCCCGAGTCCTTCTCAACGGCTTGCGATAGAAACGTCAAGCACTGATCGCGGTCACCCATATGCAAATATATGTTGGCCATGTTCCAGTAGATCGCCGGGGATTGAATACCCAATTCGATCGCTCGCTGGGTGTAAAACAAAGCTTCTTGAACTTCTTGGCGGTTGCAGTGGAACGCACCCAGATTCTGGCAGATCAGTGGGTTGTCGGGGTGGATCTGATGGGCTTCGGCCAGAATTTGAATTGCCTGATCAAGGTTTCCGATCTCTGCCATCAGAACTGCCAGATTAACGGCAGCGTCCTCAGAACTTGGATTCAGTTCCAACGAATGTTCCAGTGACTTTAACGCCAGGTCATGCTGGCCTAGTTGCAGGTGAGCCAACCCTTTGTTGGCCCAAACGCAATATTGTTCTGGGTCTAGCTCGATCGACGCATTCAACTGCTCAACCGCCTGATCCAGTTGCCCGCAGTCACACAGCACCTGCCCATACTTGCCTCGCACGTCCGCGCGATCGGGTTCCAGGATGACAACTTTCTCCAGCATCTCAGCTGCCTTCACGAAGTTGTTCTGATCTTCGTAAGCCAAACTGCTTGCGATCAAAGCTTCCGTGTAAATGGGGTGATCCGATGGGATTCGACTGAGTTCAGCCCGGGCCTGTTCAAAATCACCAATCTGCATCATGAACATGGCCAAGTTGTATCGAGCGTGCTTGGCGAACGGGCAAACCTTCAAACCGCGTTCGGTTAGACGAATGGCTTCGTGCGGATCTTCAACGATGGCTGCCAAATCAAACCAGGCCGTTGCACATTCCGGATCTAACTCGATCACTTTGCGGTAGGCAGCGACGGCTTCGTCAATCTGTCCTTGACTGTAACCGGCGATCGCCAAATACAACCAGGCGTTGATATCGTCGGGCCACTGTTGGGTATGTTCGATCAAGCGTTGCCGACCTTCTTCGGGAGCATCCTGTAGGTACTGAACGGCCTGCATGAAAGAATTGATCCGCTGGACGAACTCAGAACTTGCAGACTCTTCCTCAAGCTCAGTGAAATCCAAGATCCAATCAACTTCCGTTGGATCGGTGTATTCGCCGGTGAACAGTGGCACTACTTCGGTAACCACCATTTTTTGGAATTCACAACAAGGGTTGTTTCGGACGACCTGTTGCAGTGTCTCGTGCCCCTGTTCGACCTCACCAGAAAACAGCAGGCACATTGCTTTCCAGGCAGTGACTTCGGGGGATTGAGAAACCAAGTCCTCCGCCATACTGACTTGCAGCAAAGCGTCTTCCAACTGGTCGTTACGTACATGGTGTTCGACCAACGCAAGTCGTAGATCGATTTCGTCCGGATACTTTGCCACCATCTCCGAAAGTTCGTGAAGGGGCAGTCGTGAAAAATATGACATGGTTCTGGCAGAATTGAGACTAGAAGTAACTCTGCCAAATGCTAGGTCGCTCGCTATCGCAAACGCCCGTCTTTTATTCTTCGCTCAGGACAACCTGCATCCCATTGTGCCGGTCGTAGGGATATTTAGGCCGTCCAAGTTTACTCGGCCGCGATCGCCTCTTCCAAAACCTCTTCCTCGACAAAGATTGGCAGTGGCGGGTCGCAAGTCATGGCGATGGCGATCGCGTCAGATGGTCGAGCGTCGATGGGAACCAAACGCCCCTCGTATTGGATCCGCAGATCGGCAAAGTAGGTATGCTCACGCAACTCGCGAATGTGGACGCTGTCCAACACACCTCCCATCTCTTCGATCGAATGCACCAACAGGTCGTGCGTCAAAGGACGTGGCCGAGGAATGTTTTTAACTCGACGGTCAATACTGGTCGCCTCAAAGATCCCAATCATGATCGGGAATTGGCGATCACCATCAACCTCTTTCAAGAAAACGAACTGGTTCTCGTTGATTTCGCTGATGATAATTCGCGATAGACGCATTTCGATAGGCATTTCGTTTTCCATTTCTTTCAGGGGTCCCCAATTATATGGAATCCTTGGTTTACGATAAACTGACTGCATTGGATTAAGAAAAAAAGTTCACTGAGGCACGTTGGAAAATAAAAATGCGAGTAGGGATTGTTGGAATTGGCTTCATGGGTTGGATCCACTGGCTGGCATGGAACAAAGTGCCAGGAGTGGAAGTTGCCGCTATTTGCAGTCGAGAGCCCAAAAAACGTGCCGGTGACTGGACTGGGATTCAAGGGAATTTCGGACCACCGGGCGAGAAGGTAGACCTCTCGGGCCTATCAGTTTTCGAACAATTCGACCAAATGCTTTTGGACGATTCCATTGATCTGATAGACATTTGCCTGCCACCTGGACTGCATTGCGATTTTGCAGTGCAAGCTTTCCAGGCTGGGCGTCACGTTCTCTGCGAGAAACCGATGGCGCTGACCATCGAACAATGTGACCAAATGCTACAGGCAGCCAACAAGTCAAACCGTCAGTTATTGGTGGGTCACGTGCTACCCTTTTTCCCTGAATACGCCTTTGTCAGACAAGTCGCATTGCAGGGTCAATATGGTTCACTGTTGGGTGGTGAATTCAAAAGGACCGTTTCCAACCCCGATTGGATCCAAGGCTTTTTCGATCCCGATATCGTTGGTGGCCCTCTTATTGACCTACACGTGCACGACGCTCACTTCATACGAGCCCTATTTGGCATGCCTCAATCAGTGATCAGTTCAGGTCGCTGGCATGACAAATCCGTCGAGTACTGCGCTTCACTTTTCAATTTCGCTAATTCGGATCTAGTCGTCTCCAGTCATGGCGGAGTCATCCACCAACAAGGTCGCCCTTTTACTCATGCCTTCGAGGTACGTTTTGAACGAGCCACCATCCAATTCGAATTTGCAGCCTTCACAGACCAGTCAGAAGCCATGCCGTTAAAAGTTCTGACCGAAGACGGCAAAGTCTTGCGGCCAGATTTGGGAGACGGCGATCCGGTGGACTCTTTTGTTGCCGAGCTGACGGAGGCTTACCGTGTGGTGCAAGGTCAGCAAGACGAATCCATTTTGGATGGCCAATTGGCACGCGACGCCATCCAATTGTGTCACATGCAATCGGAATCAGTGCGTACAGGTGACCGAGTATCCATCTGACCACGGCAACTGAGACCCAACGAGGCAGGTTCCGTTACTTACCCAGCTGCTTCGCTAGATGCTCGGCTTGATAAATACTGCGTAAAGCTTCGCTAATAGCGCCGGCGTGAACACTAACGGCGCGAGCCTGTTTGTCGCAATAAAAGTAGTCGGAGGTCAGCGATTGGCGATTGCCATCAAAGATAACGCCGACCAATTCCAAATCTCTATTTACGACCGGGCTTCCAGAATTGCCGCTGATAATATCCGCCGTACACACAAAATTTAGCTTGGTGTCGGTGGAAACATCTTTCTGATTGGTGATCCAACTTTGCGGCAGCAACCAGGGAGACACCTCACCATGCTTTTCTTGCAAGTGAAAGGCATCGCCCATTTCGGTAAAAGCAGGAACCTTTCGATTGCCCTCGACATACCCTTTGACGGTTCCAAACGTCAAACGTAGCGTGCGAGTCGCTTCTGGATACTTTTCCGTCCCGTGCAAGGCATACGTCGCCTTCGCAATCTTGGCGTAGGCCTGTCGTTCCAGTTCAGACAACTCGTCTACAATCTTTCGCAAACGTCGCTCTTCTTCATCCAATGCGATTGCCAGCCGAATCATCGGATCGGTACAAGCAGCGACTTGCACTTGGCCATTGACGATTGATCTACGAAATTCAACATCGTGAATTCGTGTTTCCTTAATCAAATCCGCGGCTTGAATAGCGGGGCTTTTACCACCTAACAGAATGTTGGCGACGTCCGAATCAACGCCACGAATCTCAACAGCCTGCGAGATCAGATCGGTCAACTTAGCCTGTTCCAAGTCCATTGCCAGCGGCGCTTCAGATAACAGTTGCGCCGTTAAATTGTTACGCATCCGGTCAGCATACTCGGGCAGTCGCTGATCATTTGGCTTTTTGTCCTCGGTCGTCAAACGCACCAAAGTCCTGGCCAAATTGTAGCTGCGTGTATTCAGTCGAAAGTTCTGTTTTCGCAATTCGCTTCGCCGCTGTTGCACTGTGGCAATTTCATCCCAAGCCGATAAACAATCGGTCAGTTCTGGTCTCCGCTTGATCTCGGCCAACAACCGCGACTCTTCTTTTACGCGTTGAGCCATATAGGATGGATTTTGAAGTCCGGTCAGCGTTCCGGTGTATGATTTGCGGATATTTTGGTAGCCCAACAATTCCTCTTGCACCTGATTTTTGGCTGCAGGACTTTCCAAAGCGTATTGTTGCAACAAAATCTCGCGTCGCCGAATCAGGTCCAAGACTTGAGGGATCCGCACATCTCTTTCGTAACGCAAAGCGGCGGTTGTAAAGTTCCGATTCGTGCTGACGGGATTGCCCGCCACAAACACCAGATCATCCACCTGGACCCCGTCTTCATTCCACTTCAAGAAGTCCTGGCAAACGACTGGCTTGTCATTTTCGTAGACACGAAACAGACAAGCATCCAAACAGAATCGCGGGTATTCGAAATTGTCAACATCGCCTCCGAAAAACGCAGCGTTGATTTCCGGAGCCCAAACCAATCGCACGTCACTGTACCTTTTGTATTCGTAAAGGTGATACTGTTTCCCGCCGTACAACGTCACGATTCGGTAAACGCATCCAGTGTCGGCCGTGGCCGCTTGGCAAATTTCGCTAAAGACCCCACTTCGTTTCGCACGAGCCTGGGCATCCGTCAGATCGTCAGTCACGACAGACTTAACTTTGTCAGTGACATCCTTGATTGAAAGCAGTTGAGCAAGTCGCATCCCAGGAACTTTCAATTCCTGCTCCATCGAAGTGGCTAGAAATCCATTGGCAAGCAAGTCTTGTTCAGGAGTAGACAATTCCCGAAGTGATTCCATAGCTACATGATGGTTTGTCAAAACTAGACCGTTGCTGGAGACGAATGAACCGGACCCGCCACCTTTGAAGCGCACGCATGACCGCATCAGTTTTTGAGCCCACTCGTCTTCTAACTCAAACCCGTACAGCTTTCGCAAAATTTCCTTGGGTAGATTAGTGAACAACCACATGCCTTCGTCACAGGCGCAACCTTCGCAAGGATCGGCATTCATTGCCTGAGCTGACGGCTGCAGTCCAAGCATGACCAAACCGACGATCATCACTGCCCAAAAATTACGCAAGCCTGTTGGCAGTACGCATGATTGCGAACGATCAAATGGGATTCGAACCGGGCTCATTGTGGACGAGGTCCTTGTGGAGAAAGGCGGGGTTGGTGAGGTCTAAATTTCAAATCAGCGGTAACCACTGGTATTATGTATCAGAGATGCATTATGCAAAACTCATTTCGAAAAAGCCCCTGATGCTCAGTTACCACGCCGGGCCCAAAACCGACCAGTTTTCGGATAGAATACGCCAAAAACCCCAAATCCTTATCGAGACTTGCCATGAAAACCCTCATTGTTTCCGCTTTTGCACTCCTGATGTGTCCCATCCAACTAATCGGACAAACCACTCAGGATTCCGATCAGCTTTGGTGCGAGTACCAACCAGAAGAAAATGCGAACGGCAAAAAGATTGTCTTGGTAGCTGGCGATGACGAATATCGAAGCGAAGAAGCCTTGCCCATGCTCGGCAAAATTCTTTCGCAACGGCATGGTTACCACTGCACGGTCTTGTTCCCAATCGACCCACAGACCAAGACGATCCATCCTGGCTACCAAAAGAACATTCCGGGGATGCAACATTTGGCCGATGCCGACTTGGTGATCATTGGACTGCGTTTTCGCGCCTTACCTGACGACCAAATGAAACACTTCGATGACTACATGATGTCAGGCAAGCCTTTGATCGCCTTGCGAACTTCAACCCACGCCTTTCGATTTCAAAACGACACCGAATCATCCTATCGCCACTACGATTTCCGAGGCAATGAAAAGTGGCCAAGAGGTTTCGGCAAGCAAGTTCTGGGCGAAACTTGGTTCAATCATCACGGGGCACATGGTTCTCAGAGCACCCGCGCTGTGATCAATCAGGAGCAAGCGGATTCTGTGACCTTAAAGGGTGTCGACGATGTATGGGGCCCAACGGATGTTTACGGTGTCCGCGAGCTACCAGCGGGGACCGAGGTCTTGCTTTGGGGGCAGGTACTGGAAGGGATGGAACCCGATTCCAAACCGTTAGAAGGTGAAAAGAACGATCCCATGATGGCTCTCGCTTGGATTCGTAATTGGACGGGACCCAGCGGTAACACCTCGCCAATCTTTTGCACGACGATGGGTTCGTCAACAGATTTTGAATCAGAAGACTTACGCCGTTTGATCGTCAATGCTGCTTACCACATGACCGATCGAACGGAAGAAATCACAGACTCGTTGAATGTCGACTACGTCGACGAATACAAGCCAACCAATTTTGGCTTTGGTTCGTTCCAAAAGAACAAACGCCCCAGCGACTACAACTTGAAATGATCGTATCAACGACGATCATTAAGTTCCGCTATTTTTTTCTTGAGCGCCTGACGTACTTCGGATAATTCCTGAATATCCGAAACCTTGCGAAGGGCGCGATTGTATTTGACTCGGGCAGCGCCGAAACGAGAAGCTTCTTCCATGGCCTCGGCTGCACGGATCAACGCATCGACCTCGGCCTTCAAATGCACGTCTGCCATTTGTTCTTGCAGCTGCTTTCGTCTTTTGATCTCGGCCACACTAAGGTCGCCACGTATGGCCGAACTGTTAGGGTCCGAATAAATCTTTGGGCCAGCTACTTCGGTTTGCCCAAAACTTGATTTGCTGGGGCGATTGATGTCGGAAAGATCAGGCAAAGGTTGACGCATTAGCGAAACGCCACCGCCCAAAGATCCACCACTGAACCCACGCGGGCCACCCAGACCAACCACTGGATCAATTCGAGTAACAAACGGCCTTTGAGATCCACTAAAAATGGATGCCGGTTGCCCGTTCAATCCAGTTACCGAAGGAGTTGTTGACGTCAGAGTCCGGTTGCTGCCTTGCTGCAATGCGATCCCCAACGAAAATCCCACGTCACCACCAAACGAAGCAATGCCCGTTTGCAAACCGGAGTTCGGATCGAATCCTCCAAACGAAGGTGTCACGGCGCCGAACGAACCTTGGTTGATGGAAATCCGCGGCAACAACTGGCCGGCCTGATTGAGTCCTTGAATCCGTCCGTTGCCGGCAAAGTTCAATCCCAAGTTGAACCCATTGCGCTGAAAGAAAGAATCGTTGACTGTTTGAAACGGAGTGCTGGTCTGAATCAACTGAGCCGACAAGGGCGAGTGGAAAGTTGCAAGCACTGCAATGCCAGCAAAAAGTGAACAGCACGAGAAGAACCGAAATTTCTGACTAGCCATGACTCTGGTTCCATATTTGTTGTTTGCCCGATGAGATTTTAGGCCCACTGGTAGTCGTAGGTCAAACTGAATTGTCCAAAAGTTGGATCAATTAATCTTTGGGTATACACGTGAAATCGACAAAAGTGGCAAACTGAGGTGGGTAGTTTTACGAAAATTTGTTAATTCAAAGGCCCGCAAATGACTGCACATAGGAATCAATGATGGATCTTGACCTTCTACAACAGTACATGAATCTAGGTTTAACCTGGATTGGATTTGGCACGGTCGTCGGATTGGCCGCCAAAGCCATTATGCCTGGCCGTGACCCAGGAGGATCGGTCGCCACACTACTAATGGGTATCGTGGGCACGATGATTGGCTGCGCCATCTTGCAGTATTTTCATCAAGGCGAAACGATTCAGCCCGTTAGTGTAAAAGGGTTTTTCGTGGGCACCGCCGGAGCGCTGGTCATCCTGATCTTTTATAAAGTGTTGGGTGGCTTTTGGTTTGAAGAGGGCGAAACCTCTTCTCGTGGCCATAGCCTGCGTCGCCGTCGTCGAAGACGTTATAGTGCGATCGAGGACTAGCTCGATTTACCAATGCGTTCAGATTTTGAAGACTCAACAATTCGCAGCAAACAACTGAGGGTCGCTACGCGCAAGTCGTGGCTGGTTTATTTGCTGACTCTGTTGACTTGTTTCGTCGCTGGACTGATCGTTTATCAATTTGATGTGCAGATTGCCAATTGGTTGCGACGGGCCGGTGAATTGCCGGGCGACGCACGACGCGTATTAGCGCTAAGCGAATTAGTGGCTCACGGAACTGGCATCTTGATCATTCTGTCGTTCATTTGGTGCATCTCGCCGCACCTAAGGCTACACCTGCCACGGGTTGCAGCATGCGGATTTATGGCGGGCTTGATTGCCAATGCCGTCAAACTTCTTCACGCGCGAATTCGACCCGCATTCTGCTCGCATAAAATTGATACTGCTGCAGAAAGCTGGGAAGGCTGGTGGCCAACCTGGGATACAGCATCGGTCACTCAATATGATTACGCCATGCAGTCGTTCCCATCGGCTCACACGGCAACGGCATTTGGATTCGCCATTGGCATGTCGTGGTTGTACCCACGAGGTCGCTATTTGTTTTGGGCGATGGCCATGCTGGCTGGTTTACAACGAGCCGTCAGCCTGGCCCACTGGCCCAGCGATGTCCTGTTCGGCGCGTCACTGGGAATACTACTGGGAGCCTGTTTCGTTTTGCCGGGGACCATTGGAAACGGCATTTTCAACTGGCTGGAATGGCGTTTCGGAATGCGGCGTGACCTGAAGCCCCTGTCGATACCAATCGAAACGTCTCAAACGCAAGACGAGCAGCCTCAGCGACACGTGGCTTAGCACGTAAATCTTTGCTATCGCCCCGACGCTGGTTCGATTTGCCGCTAGCAGTGTACGGGCCACGACCGATTCGTATGGCTTAAACCTAGCCACTCCCTTATCCTCCCGCAGACATTCCCAAAAAGTTTCAACGCAAGGAGGCGTTGATGAGTCGCTGGATCTATGGATGGATTCTATCCGCATTAGCAATCTTGGTTATCTTGGTACCTGCTTGTAACCAGTTCTCGCAAGTTGCTGAAGAAACTCGGGAAAAGATCGAGGAACTTTCGCACAAAAGCGAACTCGCAAAACGCGATTACGAGCGAGCTGAACAGTTGGCACGTGAAAAACGCAACGAGCTGGCGATCATCGAATCTCAGACGAATCGAAATCTACAGCGACTTCAACAGTCGCCCCTCATCGGGAACTCGATTCAACTCTTGCAACGCACTCAATCTGAAATCACGATCGGATCATGGAATATCAAGCAGTTTGGTGTCGCCAAAGTCGCCAATCTCAAAGCCATGGAAACACTGGTGAGCGTCGTACGTCAATTCGATGTTTTAGCCATTCAAGAAATTCGCTCCAAGCACGATCAAACGGTTCTCGAGCAGCTGGTCAACGCAGTCAATTCAAATGGATCCAATTATTGGTACGTGATCAGCCCGTTAATGGGTGATACGGTTCAAACAGAACAACTGGCTTTTATCTATGACACCAATCGCATCGAACTGATGGATAAGGGAGCAGTCGTTAGCGACCCCTACCAGGTGATCCAACGTGAACCGATGTTTAGTCGCTTTCGCACTCGCACACAAAACCCCAGCCAAGCCTTTACATTTGTGTTGGCCAATGTGCATATCACACCAAGTCGATCCAAAAACGAGCTGGCGGCGTTGTACGACATTTACAATTGGTTGTCCGCTGCCGCCATTCAAAACTACAACGAAGACGACGTCATCTTGCTTGGTGATTTCAACGAACGACCCAGTCAGTACGGAGCTTTGTGGCAAATCCAATCGCTGGCCGCCGCGGTTGCAGATGGCACCGCCACAAACGCACTACAAACGAAATCCTACGACAACATTCTGTTCAGTCGCCAAACGACTCCCGAATTTACTGATAAATCGGGAGTCATGGATTTGCAAAGGCTTTACGGCTTGTCAAACGCTGAAATGCAAGACGTCTCGGACCACTTGCCGGTCTGGGCAACGTTCCATGTTGGCGAGCAAATTCCCAGCCAGTACGCTCGCCAGCCCAGCGGTGTTAGATAGATCAAGCGACTATCGCGTCAACTTGTTGTGATCTTGCAGATATTGAATCACTAAATCTGCTAACCGCTCGACCGGTTGTTCGCCGGGCAGCACAATCTCGGCATTGAGGGGCGCTTCGTACGGAGCATCGATCCCAGTAAAGCCCTTGATCTCGCCGGCCCGTGCCTTTTCATATAGACCTTTAGGATCTCGCTGTTCGCAGATCTCCAAGGGTGTGTCGACAAAGACTTCGACAAAATCACCCGTCGCACCGTTGGCTTCGATGTATTGTCGCACTCGATCTCGGTCCGCGCGATAGGGGCTAACAAAGGCGGTTAGCGTCAATAATCCTGCCGAACAAAAAATGTCGGCCACCGTTCCGATCCGCCGAATGTTCTCTTTGCGGTCTTCCGGTGCAAAGCCCAACCCAAACCGCTGGGCGTAACCTTGGTCATTATCTTTCGCCAGGATCTCGACACTGGCATTCAACCCGTGCCGAATATTGTCGCCGTCCAAAACAAAACTGGAAGCTTTCAAGTCAAACAGTTTCTGGTCGACACAATTGGCGACCGTGCTTTTGCCACTGCCGCTTAGTCCCGTAAACCAAAGGACGCAACCACGACGTCTTTTAACAGTTTGTTCGTGCCAAACGATGTGAGTCTTATCGCTCATAATGACTTACTACAAATCCTAACGTTGCTAATGTATTCCTGCCAATTCACAAAGACTGGCGTCCTGAACGGTTTGCGGGCAGCTCCACACAAGGAAAAACATCGCTTCGCGGCACCAACGACCAACCGGATGACCAGCCACAAACCCAGCACCTTTGGCTGCCACCAATGACGCCTGAGTCGCGCGTAACACCAAACTGTTGGCCTGAGTTCTAAGTTGTTCGTTGGAGCATTGCAACGTTCCCGTGGCTACACCGATTAAGTCCTGATAACAATCGATCCACGACTGGCTTAAAGCCACATGTTTTTCAGTTAGCTCGTCTCGTTTTGCTGCCTGTTGACCCAAGAAGTCAATCGCTGCGCCAGCCACGGCCAAAGCCAAAGTCGAAGTCTGCACACTGGCCGTTCCCTGATTCCCAGCACACTGTAAGACACTGGCAACTGGACCGGCGACCAGAAACTGATGATCCACGACAACGTTTTGAAAATCGACTCGGCTGGTTTGGCTGGCCGTCAAAGCCAGCAACTGGTGGCCCGGATGTACAGTGACCCCAGGCAAGTCGGTAGGGACGACGATCAATATCTGGCGATCATCAATATCGGCGCCAACCAACAGGTAATCGGCATAACTGGCGGCCGTTACCCACGGACAATAGCCGTCCAACACCCATCCTTGTTCTGTTTTTTTGGCCGTCAGGGCGGGGCGGCCAAGATGCTGGCGACTGGTCGTTAAATGAGAAATCCCTACGGTGATGTGGCTGCGACCTGTCACCAGCTCCGGAAACAATCGCTGCCTTAAATCCTCGTTGTCACCGATCAGCATCCGCTTCACGGCCGCCACCCACTGCGTCACTACGAAAGTTGTGGTCAGGCAATTGGAGGCCAAACGAAGGTAACCGTCGGCGATCTGCTGCGGCGAAAAACCCAATCCATTATATTGAGCGGGCAAAAACCACCGAAAAACATCGGCGTCCGCGCACTTTTGCAGCTGTTGCTTGGGTATCGCTCCGGGCGTTTCCAACGAGCCAGATTGTGCATGCAGCCACTGGGTCAATGAATCCAAGTCGGCAGACGATGTGGAATTTAACTTTTGGAACAGCATAGGCATTGAATCTGAATCGAAAACAAGGATAACAATCCCTGCTGTCAAAACAACTAATTTTGAACGACCAGGTGTCGATACGAAGGTGTTGACGGGTGGCGTTTTCAATTTAACGCAACGAAGTCGCATTTAATACGGCTTTGTGAACACTCAATTGTACTGTGGCAACTGGATTTCAATCGGTACAATCCACAAGACCCGCAAGTTTTCTCTTCCGACCAACCCGATGAGCTGTCATGTCCGAAGTTGATACATCCATTATTTCACGTATGGACGCCTCCTCAAGCGCCCATGAACTGTATGAGAAGTGCTTAGCACTGGCCAGCAATCTGTGGTGGACCTGGAATGGGGACGTCGCTGGACTGTTCCGAGACCTAGACCCGGTTCGCTGGCGCGAGCTGAATCATAACCCGATCTCGTTGCTAAAAGAGTTCACTCCCGCGCGACTCAACGATCGGGCCAATGAATTGGTGCTGTACACCAAAATCAATCACGCCTTTCGTCAACTCAAAGAGTACACGGCCAATCGTCACACATGGGCGTCGACTAATGGCGGCGTGCTGGGCTCGCGACCCGTTGCATATTTCTCAGCCGAATTCGGGATCCACGAATCATTGCCGATTTACTCGGGCGGACTGGGTGTCCTTTCGGGTGACCACGTCAAGAGTGCCAGCGCGCTTGGTGTTCCTATGGTTGCCATCGGTCTGTTTTACGGCCAAGGCTATTTCCGACAACACTTGGACAACGACGGACTGCAACAAGAAGAGTACGTCGACACCAACATCGATCACCTTCCGGCACGACCGGCCATTAATCGAGATGGCGAACCGATCACCATTTGCATTCCAACACGCAGTGGCAACCTGCTGGCGAAAGTTTGGAAGATCGTTGTCGGGCGCGTGCCGTTGTACTTGCTCGATTCAAACGTGGAAGGCAACAGTCCCGAAGATCGTCAACTGACCAGTCGACTGTACGGTGGTGACGAACGAACGCGGATCCGCCAAGAATTGATCCTAGGCATTGGCGGTGTTTCGGCGTTGCACGAACTAGGCATTCGTCCGGGCGTCTATCACCTAAACGAAGGTCACTCGGCATTTGGGCCATTGCAGGCCATCCATTTACGAATGGAAGAATCCGGCGACTCGTTTGAAGAATGCCTACGACAAGTGGCTTCCGAAACAGTCTTTACAACTCATACGCCGGTACCCGCTGGTCACGATCGGTTTAGTCCAGAACTGGTCGAGGAACATCTGGGTCCAATGCGTGAAAAGCTTGGGCTAAACTTCGACCAATTCGTCGGAATCGGACGCCTGGAACCAAGCAACCCGGAAGAATCATTCTGTATGACCGTCATTGGTTTGAAGTTGTCGCGAACGGCCAATGCCGTTAGCCAACTGCACGGTCATGTTTCGCGCCGTATGTGGCAACACTTGTGGCCTTGGCGTGTCGAAAGCGAAATTCCGATCGGGCACATCACCAATGGCGTGCATACCAATTCGTGGATGGCCGACCAAATGAAGGCACTCTGCAACCGCTATTTCCCAACAGATTGGGCCGAGCGAATCGGGGAATCGGAAACTTGGCAGAACATCCACCAAGTTGACCCGGGCGAACTCTGGGAAACACACAACGCCTTGAAGCTGTTGCTGATTCAGTTCGCTCGTCGTCGTATGGAACAACAAGCGTCTCGCCGGAACGAAGATCCCGGCGAATTGGAACGCTTGCGGAACATGTTCGACCCGCAAACGCTGACAATCGGATTCGGACGACGTTTTGCAACCTACAAACGGGCCACATTGATCTTCCAGGATCTAGATCGTTTGGCTGAGGTCATGAATAACGAGCGGCGACCCATGCAGTTGATGTTCGCCGGAAAGGCTCACCCCAAAGATCAGCCGGGGAAAGAGTTCATCCGCATGATCGCAAATTTGAAACGAGATCCCAGGTTCAAAGACCGAGTCGCCTTCCTTGAGGACTACGACGTCAACGTTTGCCGACACATGGTGCAGGGCGTCGATGTGTG
Organism: uncultured Pirellulaceae bacterium; assembly: GCA_964543985.1. Classification (GTDB taxonomy): domain Bacteria; phylum Planctomycetota; class Planctomycetia; order Pirellulales; family Pirellulaceae; genus CAJQPP01. Next base: position 112,586 of record CAZJBW010000003.1, read on the forward strand.
GCTGAACAATCCACGTCGACCATTGGAAGCTTCAGGCACTAGCGGCCAGAAAGTCGTTTTGAACGGCGGACTGAACCTGTCCATTTTGGATGGCTGGTGGAACGAAGCGTACAACGGCGTCAACGGTTTTGCGATCGGCAACGGATCGACTCACGTATCTGAAGACGTTGTCGATAGCCGTGACGCCGACTCGTTGTACGAGGTCCTGGAACAGCAGATCATTCCAATCTACTACGACCGCGACGTGGATAATCTGCCGCGGAAGTGGATCGATCGGATGATGAACTCGATCAGCACGCTGGCTTGGCGTTTCAGTTCCGACCGCATGGTCATGGACTACACCAGCAAATGCTACGTGCCAGCCGCCGGGGGACTCAGTTCCGACATGGACATTCGCTAAACAGAAGTCGGGGCTTTTGTGACTGACCGAAATTCTGGCGAATCCAACGACGCTAAAATTGGCAATGCTCTAGTCGTTGCCCAAAATTGCGTCCAGATTCGCCTGAGTTTCCAGTTGATCCAAAGCCGTTTCGGGTTTGGCGAGTTTACTGTCGATGTCTTTGACGATCGTGCGTAGCTGTTGGTAGGTTTCATCATTGACTCCCACCTCTTTCAACAACATTTTTCGGTCGAGATCACGTAACCCACTTTCGATGGCCGAAATGGTATCGTCGAACAAAACGATATCTCCTTTCAGCTTTTCAATATCAGCACCATACTGAAGGATCGTCTGGTACTTTCGTTTGGCGTCTGAGTTGTTTTCCAGGTCCTCGGCTGTTTTCACACCAGACTTCTTGAAGTCGTCCGAGGCCGTTTTCTTCAACCTTTCCAACCGCTCGATTTGCACTTCCAAGTCGGCTCGGCGACGCTGGAACTCTTCCTTCTTGTCATTGAATTCTCTTCGCGAGACCAAAAACCCTTCATCCACACGTTCCTGAGCCTCACGCTCTTCTTGGTTGATAGCAGCGGTGCCGTTCATAAACATCCATGCAGCACCCACGATCAGCAACGTGGTGATCAGTAACATGACATAGGCTTTTAACATTTGATCTCTTCGAAATTTGGATTAGAAAAGTTGGTCGGAAAATCAAAGCAAAAAAGAAGCCCGATCTAACAGCGACCGGGCTTCACTTGGTCCATAAGAACTATTCGCCGCCACCCAAGATGGCATCGATGCGAGATTTGGTATCGTCAACCGATTCGATCTGATCAAGAATCTCGTCTGCCGCCGAATTGTTGTCGTCCAAACGAGCCTCTCGCTCATTGATTTTTTCGATCTCAAGACGCAATTCTGATTCTACGTCAAACATCAAGCCTTCCACTTGTTCTTCCAAATCAGCAAAAGAATCTGATACCGAACCAGATTCATTGAGAATGCTCTGCGACTGTTTCATTTGATCAAGCGCTTCCATTTTATCATCGATCGATGTCAGCAATTCCTTCAGCTTTGACATTTGGGTAGTCGAAACACTGTAAGCCTTAGCCACAGCTTGATGTGTCTTTTCGTATTGCGCTCGGTTGGCGTTCAGTCCACCCAATTGCGAACTCAATTTCTCGTGGCGCTCAAGCAGCTCTTTCGCCATTTCATTCAACTCGGAAGGACTCCGCATCTTGCCATTAATCTCAACATCTTCGCTCGCAGATAAGTGCGGATTAATAACGGTCAACGCTTGCTTGATACGATTAATCTCATTTTGGATCGGTGCGATCTTGCCATCAAAATTTTCCAACATGACTTCCGATTTCACCTTCCCCTGACGGTTCTTAGCGATCGTTTTGTCCAGATCTGCAATGGCGTTTTGGATTTCTTTTCGCTTCACATCAAGTTTGCCAAGCCGAGCATCAATAAGCTCCAAAATCTTATCGCCTGCAACTTGAGCGCGAGCTCCGCAGCCGCTTGAAGCAGCGACGTAAATGCCGCCGACTAAAGCGACAGCCAATACCATGGAAACGAGTGCCTTCATTTTCAAACTCCAAGTGTTTATTTTGTTTTTGGTCGAGGTGGTTATTCGATTTATAGTTCTGAGTTACCCCATGGTAGAAAACTGGGCACGACGCGGGGTCGTGAGTTTCGCTACAGAACTTTGCTCGATTATTGAGCTTGAAATTTCCGCTGGCAAGTGATTCCAGCGGATTTGGCACAGAAGCGGGGAAAGAGACGGAAAAGTCCGCTTCAGTGAACCGTTTGATTAGAAAATTCCCAACTGGTCACGCGCGTCGTCGGTCATTTTTTCGGGAGTCCAAGGTGGATCCATAACCACTTTTACCTCGACATGGCCGACTTCTTCTAGCTCGCCCGCAAACTGTTTGCACTCGGCAACCAACTGCGGGCCGGCTGGACACATTGGACTGGTCAATGTCATTTCGATGTCAACGGCGTATTTACCGTGATCATCGGCGTCGCCAATATTTACGACATAGATCAAGCCAAGGTCCACGATGTTGACGAACAATTCGGGATCAATGACTTTCTTCAATTGTTCGCGGATGGAATCTTCTTGTAGAGGCATATTAGGTACGTTCCTGCTTTGGTGGACTCAGTCTATCTCATTTATTTTAACGAACAGATTGCCACCGTCGAGCTTTACTTCGTGGCATCCGGTTGGTTGGGTCGCCGGCATGGTCAACGCCTGACCGGTCGTGATATCAAACTTGGCACCATGACGTGGGCAAGCGATTTGGCATCCGTCCAATTCACCGTCGCTTAAAGGACCGCCGTCGTGCGTGCACACATCATCGATGCAATGATACTGCCCTTCAATATTGGCAATAATGACCAGCCGGTCATCCAGCTCGATCAATTGCATTTTGCCTTCCGGTACATCTTCGACGGGGCAGGCTAGTTGAAAATCTTGCATTCAGGCTCGCGTGTAAATAATTTCCATGTTTTTGAATTCACCTTGCGGTGTGTCAACGAACGACTCCATTTTGTGATTGTCATTGTCAATCAACGTGATGATCGTCTTCTTTTTCATTAACCCGCCGGTTTGCGGATTGGGCACCTCGCAGTGCATCGTCCAAACCTTGCTGGCATCATCGACCGTGCCCGTTTCCATTTGCGGGATCGGCGAGGCGTTGTCCGCCCAGAACCCAACGTACTGGTTGGCACAAGTGTCGTAGCTCCAATAGCCTTTGCCTTCGAATGACGGAAACGGCCCTTCGTTCGGATCACCGACGTAGTCTTGGGCCAAATGCAATCCATCCAATTGCCAGCTACTGTTCATCGTGCCAGTCGATTCGTGAGTCTGATCGGGGCCAAACCAAATCGTGACCTTGGCGCGAAACGTACCAGCAAACGGCTGCAATTTTTCGTGAAACGGCCCGGGCGTAGGCGGCGAGTAAGATTGTTGTTCACTCATGAAATTTCACTCTAAAAATCCTTCCGCATTCCGCACTCCGCACTCCGCCTACTCATAATCACGAACGCGTCGTGCGATTGCCAAGCCCAACGCCTCACGAACACTCTCGATCGTAATTCGATCAAACA
>CAZJBW010000004.1:0-26549 GCA_964543985.1 uncultured Pirellulaceae bacterium
AAATCAAGAAAACCAGACGAATTGGCTTTCTAATCTTGGTGGCCAGCGCCGTCGTTGCGACTTTGCTGGCCGTCGGAATGCACTGGCAATTAGTTAACGGATAACGAAGCTCGTCCGCTTAGAAATCGGACGTCGTCACTTCGCCGCCGTCGCGAGTCCCCAGAGCACGCCACAGTTGCAAGTCGATGGAGTCGCTGATTGCGCGAGACGATCCGTCGACAAACGCTGCGTTCACGAGACCACCGGCATGATAACTTCGCGATGTGATGGCCGCGTAGGTCGACTCGGTGGTGCTGGTGCCTTCGCGTCGCGAGTTAAAATCGATGCTGTAGGTTTGACCGTCCAATTCATACGTGACGTCGGTGTTGGGCAGGTACACCGTTGTAAACCCTGAATGGTGGACGCGGCCATCGCACCACTCGGTATGACCCGTGTTGTCGTGCAAATCAGGTCCTAGTCGAGTGTCACCTGTGAAACTTACAAAGGCGTCAGTTGCTGTGGGTGGTGTGGGACCCGGGTCAGCTGTGTCGCGAATGTAAGGAGTGAAGGCGTTGACCTCGGCCACCAACAGAGTGTTGCTCAATCCGTCTTTGATGTCAGACAAACGGGTTCGTCCATTGACGTAAAACACGCCGTCACCGCGAGTCCCATTTACTGGATCGTAAACCAGCCACGAACCAAAATTGAACCCATAGTTTTGAGGATACACGCGTGGCACGCCCGATCGCAATCGTACCGTGTCGTTAATTTCGCTGGCGCAAATGTACATCGGAATCCGAGTCGTAGGGACGCCAGTGTCCAAGTTAATGGCGTTGCTCCACGCTACATCAAAATCAATTTGCTCAAACGCGTTATCCTGCTCGACGTACGGTAGCAAGCGAGCATGAATGGACCAGGATCCGTTGCCGCTGGTCACGACGCCGTTATTCACCTCATAGGCAGGTGGTAGTCGTCGCAAGTTGGCTTGGTAATTTTGAGACGCAATCACCATCTGACGAATGTTGTTCAGGCAGTCCGTCCGTTGTGCCGTTGCACGAATCGATTGAATGGCCGGCATCAACAGACCCATCAAGATGCCAACAATCGCGATCACAACCAGTAACTCGACCAACGTGAAGGCTCGTCGCCGTTTTGAGTTAGTGACCGGTGTTGGTTCGATCGCGGTGTGTGCCAGATTCGTATATGAATGCGTTTTCATGTAAGGCCTCTCCGTGAAGTTCCAGCGGCTTGAATCGACAGGCTGATTTGCGGAAAATCAAAACTGTGATTCGAATTTAGTCTAGGCGACGGTAATCGCCTCCTCGTTCCATGCATTCAAGGCTACCATGGACTTTTGATCAACAAAATGCTTGGTGGTTGCGTGCCGTTTCGTAGCCCACACTGGTCCAGTTATTTGATTGTCGATTCGACAACTGTCGCGCTGATCGACAAAGGTTCGAGCCCCGGCGACATTTTTGTGAAGGTTTTACTGTGCGTTGGCCCCTGAAAAAGCAGATCTTTGTTCGGATGTTGTTTCTGCTGCTGGCAACCATCGCGGTTGTGACGATCGCCAACATCCGATCCACGATTGTTTCCAGCCGTGCCGATGAAGAGAAACGACTGGCGGGAATCGAGCGATTGTTGCAGGCCGCCCAGTTTCCCTTTACAAGTACCGTGCTGGAAAACATGAAATCGCTTTCGGAAGGAGAGTTCTTGTTGCAAGATGCCAATGGAGTCCAAATTTCGAAAACCAAAGATGCTCCTCCGTTGCAAAAATTGCAGAGTGCAGGCTTAGGCAGTGGCCGAGATGAAGCCCAACGAATTACGGTTGGCCAAAATCACTTTTTGCATTCGCTGGTTCTGACTCGCTCGCAAAACAATTCCAATCAGGCGTCGTCAAGGTTGCACATTTTTTTGCCAGTTAAATCTACCGCTTCGATTTGGTGGCAAGCCAGTCGCACGCCTCTGGCTATCGCCGGTTTGATTTTGCCATTGGCTCTGTTGTTCAGTTTCGCCATGGCCGGTCAAGTGACTCGCCCATTAGGGTTGTTGCAAAATCAAGTTCAACAAATCGCCGGCGGGAATCTGCAGCAGGCCTCTCTGCCCGCTCGCGACGATGAAATTCGCCAACTTAGTCAAGCCGTTAATGATATGGCCAGCAAGATTGAAAGTCAGCAAACACAACTTCGCCACAGCGAGCGGTTGCAAACGATGGTGCAATTTGGGCACAGTGTCGCTCATCATCTTCGCAATTCGGCGACCGGATGCAGGATGGCTGTCGAGTTGTTAAGCCAGAACAATCGCCCAGTCGCCGACTCAGAAAACTATCAAGTTGCTATCCGGCAACTGGAGTTCATGGATCGTTACATCAAGAAGTTTATGATGTTGTCCAAAACTTCTGACGCCGGAAACGTGCAAGCGGTTGACTTGCAAAAGGTACTGGACGAGGTCGTTTTTCTTGTCACACCGACCGCCAAGCATTTGAATGTCGATTTGCGTGTGCAATCTGATTGCGATGGAACGACGATCGAAATGGCGTTAGAAGACGCTCAACAGTTGATGATGAATTTGGTCTCCAATGCCATTGCCGCTGCGAGTGCTAATCCCGGCGACCTCGCGAAATCCAAGCCTGCGGTTGATGTGAATTTGCAAGTTAAAAAAGGCTCGGTCGACTTTGTCGTCAGCGACAACGGGGCGGGCCCTCCCAAGGCAATCGCTGGTAAACTGTTCCAACCGTTTGTAACTGGATCGGCCGAAGGGACGGGGTTGGGTTTGTACTTGGTGAAGACGATTGCGGATCGAATGGACGCAACAGTCTGTTGGGAACGAGCCAATCAAACGACCGTCTTTCGATTCTACTTAAATAAGAACCAACCGTTGAGCGATGCCTGATGACCACCGTTCTAATTATCGACGATGAAGAGAGTATTTGCTGGGGCTTGTCGCAGTTATGCAAGCAACTGCAAATCGATTGTCAAACCGCTTCCGGTGCCGAGCAAGGGTTGTTGTTGGCCAGTCAAACCAAGTTTGACGTGATCGTGATGGATGTCCGCCTACCCGGTATGTCGGGCTTGCAGGCGATCGAAGAATTTCAAACTCTGTTGGGCCCGGTGCCAATCGTCATCATCACAGCGTTTGGTGACTTGCAAACGGCAATCCAGGCCATCCAAGCTGGCGCCTTCGAATACATCGCCAAGCCGTTCGCGTTGGACAAAGTCCGCGACACAATCCTGCAAGCAATCGCGACTGCGAAACTGCGCTCGGAACATTCCAGCGAACCGTCAACTGACCAGTCACCAGACCGTCACGATTTGGCGACTGATTCGGATTTGATTGGCTCGTCCAGAATGATGCAGGAAGTTTTCAAACAAATCGCTCTGACGACGACCGCTGAATCGTCAGTATTGATCACAGGCGAAAGTGGTACCGGAAAAGAATTGACCGCGCGAACCATCCACCGGTTTGGTCAACGTGCAGACGGTCCGTTCGTGGCGGTCAATCTGTCCGCAATGAACCTTCAGCACGCCGAAAGTGAATTGTTTGGGCAGGTCAACGAAGGGTCGGCCAATCAGGACTCGGCACGCGTCGGTTTGATCCAACAGGCCCAAGGCGGAACGCTGTTTCTGGACGAGGTAGCCGAGCTGCCTTTGGAATTGCAAGTGAAGATGTTGCGAGTCTTGGACTTGGGCGAGTTCACGCCTGTCGGTTCATTGAAACCCGTGAAAGCTGACTTTCGTTTGATCTCAGCCACTGACCAGGATCTGTTGACTCAGATCAACCATGGCGAGTTCCGACACGATTTTTTCTACCGCCTGCGAACGTTCGAGATCAAGCTGCCGCCGCTCAGGCATCGTCGCGAAGATCTGCCAGAACTGGTTGACTATTTCTTGAGTCGGTCGTCGGTCGATGTCACCGCCACGCCCGAGTTCATGCGAGTGGTTTCGGCTAGAAACTGGCCCGGGAATATTCGTGAGTTGCAAAGTGTGGTCGAGCGAGCTGCCATGTTGGCGAGGGCTGGCGTTTTAACCGCCGATCACATCTCAGAATCTGACCAGCCAATTTCCACAAAGTCACAACCGCACAACCAAACTGGAACCGGCGAGACGCTGACGGCAAGGATTCAAATGTTGATCGCCGAGTGGACTCAGCAACATTGGAACGACGATAACATGGAGCTTTTGTATGCCTCGCTGCTATCGGTGATTGATCCGGCCATCCTGCAAACCGCATTTACACTCAGCGACCGACAGTACTCGCCCGCCGCCCGCCGCTTAGGTATCCACCGCACAACGCTCAAAAAGAAGCTGGAGGAGGCCGAGCAAACACCAACGCCACCACGAATCCCAACGCCAAACGAAGACGAACAATCGCCGTAGCCGGATTCGCTAGAAATTCGCACGACCAAAAATTCTATGTCGACTCAGCCTGTTTTGCTTTGAAACCTGGACAAGCCCCCTCGACTAAAGCAAACCAACCCACGACCAGCAACACGACTCCCAGCAACCGAATGTTCATCAACCACGAAAAGTCTGTCAGTATCAAAAGATAGACGCTTCCACTGTAGGCGACGGTTCCAGTCAGAAAGCACCACGCGGCCAGATTCAGTAACCATCCCGGTCGCAATACAATGACCACGCCTGTCAGAGCGATCGCCAATCCGTGAGTCAGCTGGAACAGGATGGCAACGATCAGCTGCCAAGCTTGTTGATTGGATCGTTCCATGAATACTGATTGAGTGTTGTTGCGTTCGACCAGGCTCAAGTCGCAGAACTGCTGAATCCCGATGCCGCCGATTACCACTCCCAGGGCAACCACCAACGATCCGATTTTTATCCAGCCATTATTAATTGGCATTTGGTTCTTTCGAATAGAGTCTCATCCGCCCCGCCCCCACCGTTTCTTTGATGAGCTGTCGTCTGCAGCCGAGAAAACTTACAGGTTAAATGCATCGACAGATTCAACAACTTAACGTCATCGTTCGGGCGATTCTGCTGCATGCCCAACCAAATATTCCGTATTCAGCCACTCAAACCAGACGTCTAGCCACGCCAGTTTTCTGCCCAGCCAGTCACTTGCCCAGGATGGCTTGCGTTGCGGGCCGTTATTGCTTAACTTTTTGAGGATTCAACGACGATGACCTCTCTGGTCACATCCCTAGGACGGATGGCTGAGTCTGGTTGAAGGCACCGGTTTTGAAAACCGGCGATGGGGTAACCTATCCGGGGGTTCGAATCCCTCTCCGTCCGCTTCTTCCAACGTCAAATGACGTTTTCTTGCCTGGCTATTTCTCAGCGATCCAATTCCGGTATTATTACGGAAAAATCAGCCCTGGTTTTGCGGAGCTGATCATCGGACGGGAAGTTTTAAAACGCGGAGACGCAGAGAGCGCAGAGTAGAATCGCGTTCAAGAACTCTGCGTTCTCAGCGTCTCTGCGTTTCTGCGTTTCTACTTCTTCTTGCTGAGTTAATCATCGCGGTTTCCATCTGTTCGAACAATCAACACTGTTCTACAGGTGCAAACGTGCTTGACTAGGTTTGGGACTCCAAACGCTTCAGGCGATCGTTGATTTCGATCAGCATCTGTAGGATTAGAATGTGAGTTTTCTTGGCGTCGATGCCGACGGGGCTGGTGTCGCTGTGGATTTCGGCAGCGATTTTTTCGTAAACTTCCTGATCAATCTTGATGTCCATTTTGGTCTCGCTGGTTTTAGGTTTTTGAAAATAGAAAGAGAGCGGGCTTGCCCTACCTGCAGGCTTCCTGACGCCAGGACTTGCAAACAAATGGCAGTCGTTGGCATTGAGGACTTTTTCCGTCAATCGTCGCTCAATTTTTGCGGAACTTAAGGAAGTAATTTTCTTCAAATCCTTCCAGCTTTTTTTCTTCGACCAGAGTGAATCCCGCTGCTTGAACCTCCGACTGAAAAACTTCTTTGCCGGCGCGAACATGATTCATTAACCATTCGCGAGTTTTACCTTCAATCCGTTCGAAATCGATCATGATCAGATGCCCATCGTCCTTTAAGGCTCGCTTGATCGAGGCCAGAGTCGACTTGGGGTACTCGAAGTGGTGGTAGGTGTCGCACAAGAAGACGACGTCGGCTGAATTTGACGGTAGGTTAATGCTATTCTCAGCGCACAACACACCCGTGATATTTTGCAGTTTGTGTTTGGTCGCTTCCGCGTTGATGTGTTCGATAAAGCGAGGAGAAATGTCGACGGCGTACACCCAGCCTTCGTTGCCGACTGCAACCGAAAACATCCGAGTGAACAAGCCAGTGCCTGCTCCGACATCGGCAACGGTGTCGCCTTTTTCAATGCCACTAGCAGCAAGGATTCGTTCCCGTTGGACGAACACTTCGCGACTCTCGATCTCAAATCGTCTGACATAAGAATCAACATCCAGGTTTGGATTAACAAATCTGTTGTTGATGCCTGGTTTGACGCTGACCTCATCGTCGTTGGAAGATTTAGCTTGTTGGCGTTTAATGTAGTCGAGTGCTTTCTGTTCGAGGAAAGGCGCCTTCAAGCCGATTTCTTTGGCTTCGGCGAGTGCTGTTTCCAGGTCCACACCTTCGTCCAGTACACGAAACGGCAGCCAGACGCCGCCTACACGATTCGCTGAGCCGCAATGGAACAACGTCGTTTTCGTTTTGTCATTCAGCAGAGTGCGAATGGTATCGAAGACCTCGTCTGTCAACGATTCGGGAGTTCGGAACGGCACTTTGATAAATTCCATATTGGCCGCTTCAACAGCCGCTTCCTCGTCCCAGTCAATCTCTCCATCGGTTCGAAGCGTGATGACGCGAGCTACTTTGGCTTCACCAATCGTTGCGATGTCGTCCTTTGTGAATTGCCCAGCAAAAAACAAATTGCCTGCTTTGTGAACGTTCTTGGTGCTGCCAAGTGTGGCGTCAACCACTTTGCCCGGCTGCTTTTCTTCGGCTTGTTGAGTTTCCGTCTCCATAGAATTCTGTCCGTATGAATGCTGCGTCAGCAGTATGGCCATGGCGATTCCGAAGGTCATTCGTTGTAGTGGTTTGGTCATGGTTTGGTTCCACGCTTGCCAAGTGAAATCGAGATTTAAGATCGAGACTGTTTTCTACAATTTAACAAATCCCAATCAACATGTAATGGACAGATAAAGATCTTTCGATATGTTTGATTTTGAATGCTCATGAACAAACAACCAAACATACAACGACTGGATTTCGAAGTGCTAACGATGGCTGCCGAGTGCCTAACGGCGCTCGCTCATCTTCATCGGCTACAGGGATCCAGGAGGACAGGATGGCAAGCAAGCATCAAGTCGTGATTGTCGGTGGCGGTAGCGCCGGGATCACAACAGCAGCTCATCTGCTGAAGAAAAATCGAACTCTGGACGTGGCGATTATTGATCCTGCCGAGTGGCATTATTACCAACCGCTTTGGACGCTAGTCGGAGGTGGTGCGACGTCCCGTGAAAAAACTCGGCGCAGTCAACAATCTGTGATTCCGAAAGGAAGCAAGTGGATTCGCACCGGCGTACAGCAGTTTGATCCCGAAAACAACTCGCTGACAACCGTTGATGGCCAAACGATTGGCTACGATTTTTTGGTCGTCTGTCCAGGAATCCAAGTCAACTGGAACAAGATTCCTGGTTTGCAAGAATCGCTCGGCAAGAATGGGGTTTGCAGTAACTATTCGTACGAGAGTGTCAATTCGACTTGGGACAATATTCGCAACTTGAGCAGTGGTACGGCGTTGTTTACTCAACCGGAAACACCCATCAAGTGTGGCGGTGCACCTCAGAAAATTATGTACTTGGCCGAGCATCAATTTCGCAAACGCGGTGTTCGAGACAACATCACGGTGAAGTTCGGATCAGCTAAACCTCGAATTTTTCCAGTCGACAAGTATGCAGTGCGACTCGAAAAAATCATCGAAGATCGGGATATCGAAACGATGTTTCAGCACCAGCTTATGGAGCTACGACCCGAGTCAAAAGAAGCTATCTTCAAAAACTTGGAAACCGATGAGGCGGTGGTTCAAAAATACGACATGATTCACGTGACCCCACCGATGAGCGCGCCGGACTTTGTGGCGGCAAGCCCGCTGGCCGCAGAAGATGGATGGGTTTCGGTGAACAAGGACAGCTTGCAACACACCCAGTTCAAAAACGTGTTTGCATTGGGTGACGCCAGTAACTTGCCGACCTCAAAGACGGGCGCGGCGATACGAAAACAGGCTCCCACGGTGGCCGCCAATCTTGCGGCTTTGATCGCAGGGAACCCAATGCCAAAGACTTACAATGGTTATACTTCTTGTCCGCTTGTTACCGGATATGGAAGTTTGATTCTTGCCGAATTTGACTACGACAAAAATCCGGACGAGACGTTTTGGTTCGACCAGAGCAAGGAACGTTGGAGTATGTACATGCTCAAGAAAGTCGGTCTGCCGGTCCTTTATTGGTCAGGGATGTTGCGAGGGCGAGCGTGACGCGGCGGTAGTGCCCAGAAATGCCAAGCATTCGTGGGGACTCAATTGAAAATGTCGATTTTCCATGAATCGAACCGGCAAGCGTCGCAAAAGGATTGCGATGCAGACTCAATTGGGTTACTTTCAAACTTGGATAGGTTAAATATTCGGGTGTAAACGAGAGAGCAAGCCCGTGTCAAACAGTCGCCTAAGTCGTATTGAGACTTTGTGGAGCGTCGTGCGTCATTCGCAAGACACCGACAGTGAACTGTCTGTCAGTGCGCAACAACAGCTATTGAATTTGTATGGCAGTGCAATTAAGCGTTACTTGCTGGCGGCACTACGTGATCAGGATGCGGCCGACGAGTTGTTTCAGCAATTTGCTTTGAAGTTCGTCGAGGGTGGTTTCCGAAATGCAGACGAATCAAAAGGTCAGTTTCGTGCGTTTGTAAAGACGGTTTTGTACCGCATGATTGCTTCGCATTTTCGCAAACGTTCACGTAGCAAACAGAAAACGTTACAGCCCGATTTGATCAATGATTGGGTTGTGAATGAGAGCGAAAACGATTCTCAGTTTTCAACCGAATGGCGAGATGAAATTTTGGAGCAGGCTTGGCAGGCTCTCGAAAACAATGACCGGCAATCGAAAACCAATCACTTCATCATATTGACTGTCAAGGTTAACGAGCCCGGGTTGTCGTCGCCGGAATTTGCCGAACGCTTGACGGAATTGTTGGGCAAGCCGGTGAAAGCGACGGCGGCGCGAGTCAGCCTGCATCGGGCGCGGGAAAAGTTTGCCAAGTACGTCATCGAGTCGGTCGCTCAGTCTTTAGAGAATCCTACTCGACAGAATATCGAGGAAGAGTTGATTGATTTGGAGTTGATCAGTTACTGCCGCGATACGTTGGCGACCACGCATCCCGCTTAGCCGATCCTGTGCTCAGCTGATCCTGCACTTAGATCGCTAAGAACGATGCTCGAAAAAAATTCGGAAAGTGGTGTAACAACTTCGTAGCAACGCAAATAAGCGTACGGCGTGATCGGTAGAGAGCCCAAAAACTTGGGGAATGTTGATGGAAGAAAAAATCAAAATTTTGGAATTCAATCCACCGATTCCGTTACCAAAACCTAGGAAACCGTTGTCGCAAGTTCCTTTATTTCCTGCTCGCTACCGATGCGACGGAGAGATTGGAAAGGGTGGTATCGGATCGGTTTGGCGAGTCCACGACCGGCAGATGAATCGGTCTTTGGCGGCCAAGGTGCTGTTGCCCAATTTTAAAAACCACCGCGCGGCCAATGAGCGATTGGTCCGCGAAGCGTTGCTGGCCGGTTCGATCCAGCATCCAGGCATTCCACCTGTGTACGAACATGGTGCGTTATTGGCAGGCTCGTCATTCTTCACCATGAAATTGGTTGAAGGAAAAACGTTGGATGAATTGTTGGCCGAACGAACCGACCCGTCGCAAAATCGTCAGCATTTCTTAAACGTGTTTCGTCAGATCGCCGAGGCCGTTGGCTTTGCTCATTCGAAACAGGTGCTGCATCGCGATTTGAAACCTCAGAACATCATGGTGGGAGAATTTGGTGAAGTCCAAATCATGGATTGGGGTATGGCGAAACGGTTGGGTGTCGACACTCACGATCTGGCTTGTCAGGCAGAAAAAGCAACGCTAGTCGACCAAGCTGAAACCGACACGAACATGCAGGCCACGGACAGTTCGTTGGACGGACGGTCACTAGAACGTAATGCGGCGCTAACCGCCCAGGGTGAAGTTTTTGGAACTCCTTTTTACATGTCGCCCGAGCAAGCGGCTGGTGATTTGGCCAACATGGACCAACGATCGGATGTTTTTTCTTTGGGCGCGATCCTGTTTGAAATCTTGGTAGGGCGTCGCCTGTACGAGGGTGTGACGGAGATGGAGCCTGTGCGTATCGCCGCGGAGGCCGATTTGACCGAGGCGCTTGCGGATTTAGAGTCAGCAGGGCTGGATGAAGATTTGGTTGCGATTTGCCAACACTGTTTGGCCCTCAACTTTCAGCAGCGTCCGCCCCATGGTGGTGCGGTCGCTTTGCGAATAGGTCGGCACCTGGAGAGTGTCGAGCAACGATTGCAGCAAGCGGAAGTTGACCGGACGTCGGCTGAAGTGCGAGCTGGCGAAGAGAAGAAGCGTCGCAAAACGTTTGTAAGAATGGCTATCGCCGTTGGGCTGGTTAGTTTGTTGGGCATTTTGGGGTTCGCTTGGGCATGGTCGCAATCGAATAAGAATTTGCGTGAAGCGAATCGACAAAATGAGGTTCGACAAATCTATTTTTCCAAGTCATTGGAAGCCATCGACAAAATGTTGACACGCGTCGGATTCGAAACGCTCGAGAACATTCCAGGCATGGGAGAATTGCGACGGGAGTTATTGGTTGAGGCGTTGGGTTTTTACGAAGAGTTCGTGCAGATGGCGGGCCAGTCTAGTCGACTGGATATCGAGCTGGCCAAAGTTCATATACGAGTCGCCAAAACTCACTGGCTGTTGGGTGAAAAGATAGTTGCTGCTGATTCTTACGCAACAGCACTCGAAATATTAAAAGGTCTAAGGCGTGATGACCCCGATGACGAACAGGTTGCGCTGGTGGCGGCGTCCTGCGAAGCTTTGTTAAGTGATTTGCAGATCCAAGTTGGCAAGCCAGAATCGGCAGCAAATCACATGCAAGCCGCCCTGCTGAATTTTGAATTGGGAATTGAACGATTCGGGATTAGTCCGTTGTGGAATATCGAGTTGGCTGAGGCCACTCAAATTAATGCGGCGTTATTGCGGTTTACGGTCGGGATCGATCGGTCCATTGAAGAAATGAAACTAGCTGACCAAACGTATCGAAAAATACCGCCCAAGTTTGCCGACAATCGAGTCCGCGTGGGGCACGCCAATTGTCTGAATCTATTAGCCAGAAGTTTACGTGAAGCCGATCGCCCCGACCAAGCGGAGCAAATGATCAACGAAGCAATCGCAATTTTGGAAGATGTTGTTCAGGACAGTCCAGACTCGCCAGCATTTCGTAATCAATTGGTAAACCTGTTGCAGGAGCAAAATTCGGTCCTAGCAAATCGAGGGCAAGTTTCCGAGGCGGCCGAGGGATTCTCGCGGCAACTGAAATTGCAGATGAAATTGGCGCGGGACTTTCCATCGGTTTTCAATTTGCGACAGTCACTGGTCCACACTTTCGCCTTGCATGGGGCAGCCTTGGACAGCATGGGACAGACTGACCAAGCAATCGCAGCGTACGATGAAGGAATCGATATCGGTGAAGACTTGTTGGAGTCTTCCGCTGAATCGATCGGCGCTTTGCGGGAACTGTCCTACATTTATAAAAATTCGGCAATCGCCAGAAGTCGCTTGCGAGACCCAGAACAGGTCACCATCAGCGGGCAACATTTCTTACGTTCGTACAACCTGCTGAATGACATTCTGGCAGTTGTGCCCAAAGATCCCGATAATCGCTACGATCTGGCAACTTTGACTCAAGCCTATGCATTTTATTTGGTGAAAGCCGAAAACGAGGATCCAAACACTGCATTCGAGCGGGCCAGTCAGTTGTTTGTGCAATCGGAAAATTTGTTGGTGGATCTGTTGGATGAGAATCCGAAGGATACTCGGTACCGTTTTCGATTGGCGACAACTCGTTCTATCCGCGCTCAAAACGCAACTGATGTTGGTCCGCAACAAGCAGCCAGTTTGTTGCAGTTGGCCGCTGAAGATTATGGTTCGCTGATCGCTGCCGATCCTGACCATCCCGTATACCGTTACCATTTGGCCGGAACGTATGACCGTCAGGCGACGTTTCACATGCGGCTGAATGAAAAAGCAGAATGGGAATCTGCGCTTCGCAAAGCTTTGCAGACGATGGAGCAGGCGGCTGATCATTTTGGCGAAAACGGAAGAATCGGCACCTACCTGGCTGTCGCCAAAAACAAACTTGCTCATTGCATCAAAACCACCGGCAAGCAAGGCGAGGCTGATCAGTTGTTTCTTAACGCTTTGGCTGTTCGTCAACAACAGGCCAAAGACAATCCACAGGATACGCGAATCCCTCAGCAACTGGCCAGTTCTTATTCCAACCTAGCTTGGATGGCGTTTTGGTTTCCAGAAGATCAACGTGATCTGGACCAGTCGATTGGCTACGCTGTCAAAGCAACCGAATTGGATCCTGAAGTCAGTGACCACTGGACCGTGCTGGCTTTCTTGCACTTTCTGAACGATGACCAGGCAAGTTTTCAGGCGACCTTACGCCAGGGGCCACCCGTTGATAACTTTGAAAGAATGGTGCGTTCCGCCATGCGTGCTCTGCAACTCACGAAAACGGATCAAATCGAAGAGGCGGAAGCCCAGTTGGCGATCGCCAACGAATTGTTCGACGATCCCAATATTTCAAACGACTGGGCCTCTTTGTCGACCTATCCAGAAGGTTATGAACTTGTGGAAATGGCACGCCAGGCAATTAGTTCTGCAAAATAAAATTTGTGCTGTAACAACCAGCTAAACGGTGCGTAAGAGATACCGAGACGAAGGGCACGGTCATGTATGTCCTTTGATCGTTCTATTAACTCGTGGAGATAGGTGACTTATGTACCAAGCAAGCAATTGGATGACCCTGCTGTTGTGTTATTTGACTATGTTCGGTGGGCATGCCTTGGTGGCTAAGCAGGAGCACACCGAAGCAGGTGTGCCAATGGAGCACGCTGAACAGCAGGAAGTTTCGGCGGTGTCGGCGACGCTAGAAGTCCACGAGCCAATTCTGATCACTCGCGAATACGTACAACAGGTCCAGCAGTACCAACAGTACCTAGTTGATTTGAAGGAGTGGCAAACCGAGGCGTTGGTTGTTGCCAAAAAACTGCAAGACGAAGGCAAACTTGCACCCAAGACGGATCAAGAAGAGGCGGGAAGTTCAATATTACGCGACCATCTTTTGCTCGCGGGTGTGGAGTCCGCGATTGCTAGGAATCAACTCTTTTCGTTTCCTAAGTCAGTTTTGAATGAAATGCCCCCAGCTCCGGAATTGGTCAAAGTTCCCAATGGTGTCACGTTAAATATGACATTGCGTCTAACCAATAACACCGAACAAGTGACGCAAGTAAACAGTGATATCTACTGCGATGTTGCCCGTGTCGATGTCTCGGTGACAGGGCCTGGCGTGTACCGAATTCCTCAATGGCAGTTTATACAGACGACGGATTGGCAAGTCGGCGAAATTAAAAATTTGCAGCCAGGTCAATCACACGACATCCCGATCAAACGTTTGGTTTTCGGTTACCGAGGCATGTCGGGTGACTGGGCGGTGACGGAACCTGGCGAGCATGAAATTACAGTCAAGTATGCTGGTCAAACAGGATTCGCCGGAGCGGACCAGCATGAAGTTCCAGTTGCCAAGGCGATGGTTTCGGTAAAGTGGAAAGAGGCCGATCAAGATAAAGATAGCCAACAATAATAGAACACTGAAACATCGAGTCCCTCGTCGGCGGATAGGCGAGTGAGTTGGGCCACTTGAAAACGTTTGATTTGGTCAAACATGTTCAAGTGGCTTTTTTTTGGCGTGAAGGCGGCGTTTTGATTTTGAGTTAGCCTTGGCACAAAAATCGCAACTGCCGCAAATTGGAAACGAGGGCAATTTCAGAGTTGGGTCGGCGAACTTTGCAGTGTCTTGTTGTCAGTCCGAGAACGGCATATTAAGCTGCCATTGTTTGCCACTGATTCAGTTCACCAACGCATCGCACGAGTTACGAAAAGATGAGTATCAAGCCCGCTTATTCCGTCGCCATTTTGTTGTCACTGTTTTTCGTGCACGTTCCATCAACGTTGTATGCTCAGGAACTTCAGGAATTAAAGATCGAAGCGCCCGAAGGTTGGCGTAGTGAAGGCGTGGACCTGCCACCAGCGTTTGCACCGGAATTGAAACTGAAGGGGCGAGCAGAATTGCAGTTCGGGCCTGGGATGTTCGACAAGGATGCCGATCATTTCTTTACCTATGTCTATGCTTTCCGCACCGAGGCCGAACCGAAGTTTGACGAGGACGTCATTACATCGTCCTTGCTGGCCTACTATCAAGGTTTGGCTAAGCGTGTTTCCCGAGATCGTTCTGTCGATGTGGACTCGTTTACTTTGAAGTTGGAAAAGCCAGAACAGCAATCCGACAGTGTGGATGCGTTTACTGGTCAGTTGGTGTGGACCGAACCCTTCGCCACCAATGCTCAGCAAACTTTAACTCTGAAAATTGAAAGTCGATTTGACGAGGATTCTAAG
This sequence comes from uncultured Pirellulaceae bacterium, assembly GCA_964543985.1. GTDB lineage: Bacteria > Planctomycetota > Planctomycetia > Pirellulales > Pirellulaceae > CAJQPP01. The sequence continues at coordinate 14,721 of CAZJBW010000004.1, forward strand.
AAGAACTATCTGTTTGTGTGTGCGTCTCCGTCAGACGATGAAGAAATTTGGAAGCAACTTCTTGAAATTCGCGACGGATTCAACAAGTCTTTCGGATTTGAAAAGTAGGTTAAAATTTTTGCTAAGATGGCGATGTTGAGTACTCGCACTCCGTCTGTTTTGTACGAGCAAAAATGAACTGCTTTCAAATACTAGTTTGGCTGGTTGGTTGCCTGTTGGCAGGGTTGCTGACCGGTCCCGTCATTTCGCAAGATCGTCCGAACATTGTCGTGATCTTTTGCGACGACATGGGTTACAACGACCTGGGCTGTTTTGGATCGACCAAGATCAAGACACCTCATTTGGATCGGATGGCGGCCGAGGGGCGTAAGTTTACGAATTTCCACGTCCCCTGCTCCGTTTGCTCGCCTTCCCGTGCCGCGCTATTGACCGGCTGCTATCCCAAGCGGATTCAGATGCACGAGCATGTCCTGTTTCCCAAAAGCAAACGTGGACTGAATCCGTACGAAGTGACGATCGCTGACCACTTGAAAGAAGTTGGCTACAAAACGGCTTGCGTTGGTAAGTGGCATCTTGGTCATTACCCAGAAACGCTGCCGATGGCACAAGGCTTCGACTCGTATTTTGGGATTCCGTATTCCAACGACATGAACCATCCGGACAACGTGCGTCCAAAAGGTGCGTCGACTCGTGACGAGTCGTGGAAGAATCAAGCGAGTGTGATGTTGTGGCGTACGCCGTTGGTGATCGGGAACGAGATTGCCGAGTTGCCAACGGATCAGCGCGTGGTGACTCGTCGATACACAGATCAGGCGATCGAGTTCATTCAAACGAATGTCGATCAACCATTTTTTCTGTACTTGCCGCACAGTATGCCTCACATTCCGTTGTTCGTTCCTGACGATGTTTATGACCCCGATCCACAAAACGCGTACACTTGCACGATTGAACATATCGATGCCGAAGTCGGTCGTTTGCTGGACACTCTTCGTCGATTGGAGTTGTCGAAAAAAACAATCGTGATTTTCACCAGCGATAATGGACCATGGCTGACGTTCAACAATCATGGTGGTAGCGCCGATCCATTGCGTAACGGCAAAGGAACTCCGTTCGAAGGAGGACAGCGAGTGCCCTGTATCATGTGGGCTCCCGATAGGATTCCAGCGAATACCGAATCAGATGCTTTCTTGACGACCATGGACCTGTTGCCAACGATCGCTGGTTGGGTCGGCCACCCTTTGGGCGAGTCTAAAATTGACGGTTTCGACGCTAGCCAAACCGTCACTTCAGATGTTGTTTCTCCTCGCGATGAAATGGTTTACTACACGGCCAACGGGCGGCTAACCGGTATTCGCCACGGTGATTGGAAGTTGTTGGTTGACCCGCAACGCCAAAACAATCGAGCTCGCAAACAAAAAGAACCGAGCGAACCTCAAGTGTTTTTGTTCAACTTGGGACAATCCGTGACCGAGCAGGAAAACTTGGCCGAGAAGCATCCGGAAATAGTGCAACGATTGACCGCCTTTATGAACGAGCGGGACACGGCGATTACTAACGAGCAACGCCCCGCCTGGTTCGCGACTAGCCCGCATCCCTGGCCGGACTATCCGGACGGATTACCGCAGGGCGACAGGAACCAATGAATCAGATTCCGGCCACCAACTGTTTGTGGTTTCTATTCGTCTGCCAACTACTTCACGGTCGTTCGATCGCCAGCGAAATAAATTTATGAATTCACTTCAGCTTTCTTTGATTGTCGTTGCAACGTTTTTGTTTGGTTGGCCGCAGGCATCCGTGGACGCTCAGAAAGTGCCGCAGGTGTTGGACGATCGGTATCAGATTACGTTGTTTGCAAGTGAACCCGATATCGTGACACCGACCGGTGCGACTTTCGATAATAAGGGTCGTTTACTGGTTATCGAGTCTCATACTCATCAACGACTCAAGGACTATCAAGGTCCTGTGTCCGACAGAATTCGAATCGTGGAGGACACCGACAATGATGGGAAAGCAGATCGCTTTTCCACTTTCTTTGAAGGCACCGAACACACAATGAGCATCCGCGCCGGCGACGACGGGTGGGTGTATGTGGCGACGCGAGCCAAAATTTTTCGAATTCGTGACTCCGACGATAACAATGTCGCTGATCAGAATCAGTTGCTCGTCGAACTAGAAACAAAAGGTAAGTACCCGCACAACGGTTTGGCTGGGTTGGCGTTTACAAAGGATGGGAATTTGGCCTTTGGGATGGGCGAAAATTTGGGAGTGGCTTACCGCATGGTTGGCGCCGATGGACTGGCCCAAAGTGGATCAGGCGAAGGTGGGATTTTTCAATGTAGTCTGCAAGGCCAGCAGTTGACGCGTTTGTCGACGGGGTTTTGGAATCCGTTTGGAATTTGTGTTGGACCACATGGGCGAATGTTCGCGGTTGGCAACGATGCAGATTCTCGTCCTCCAAGTCGTCTGGTGCAGATTGTTGAAACTGCCGATTTCGGCTTTCAATATAAATATGGTCGGACAGGTGTGCATCCGTTGCAAGCCTGGGATGGCGAATTACCGGGGACGTTGCCGATGGTTTCTGGAACCGGCGAGGCGCCTTGCGAGTTGGTCTATTTCGATGGCCAGCTAATGACCGGGGCTTGGGGTGATTATCGAATCGAACGATATCAGTTGGTTCCCGTGGGGGCCTCGTTTCAGGCCAAGCGTTCCGTCATTGTGCAGGGCGATGATTCGTTTCGCCCAGTCGCGTTTGCAGAAGCGGCCGATCAATCGATGTACATCACCGACTGGGTCGACAAAAGTTACCCCGTTCATGGCAAGGGTCGAATCTGGCGTTTGCAAAAGAAGTCACAGGTCAGCGATGCCGATTGGCCCAAGTTTTCTGGTTTGGAAGAACAAGCGATCGCTGCATCCGCGACGGTGGATTGGGGATTGTTGGGTTCTGAAGATCGATTTGCGCGTCAATACGCCGTGGCCGGGTTAGCTAAGTCGGACGAGTTGAATGCGATCGAATTCTCAAAGTTGCAGTCGCCGCTGCAAAAATTAACGTTTCTGCAAGCACTGCGTTGGAAGACTGATCACTCAACAGCCGACGGCTTGCCAGTCCCCTTGGATATTTTGCGACAGGGCTTAAACGATCAAGATCCAGCCGTTCGCCTATTGGCCACACGTTGGATCGCGGATTTGCGAGTGCAAGAATTGTTGCCCGATCTACGTGATCAGTTGCGGCGAGCTAACGGTATGACTGCGCCTTTGTTTTCGGCGACTCTGGCTGCCATCGAATATGTCGAGACTGGTAAGTCGACCTTCAGCATCAAGAATTCGAGTGCTGCCTTGTTAGCTGTGTTGCAGGATGAGAGTTCGACGCCTGAGATGATTCAAATGGCGCTGCAGATGGTGCCAGTCGATCAAATCGGAAATGTCTTACCCGTCGATTCCGTAGTGACGTTGGCAAGTCACGCCGACCAGCGTGTGCAACGAGAAGCGGTGCGAGCATTGGTGTTGGCCAAACAGGTTGATACCGAGCAATTGCAGAAGTTCACGGCTGATCAGTTTTCGGAATCGATTCGACAGGATGCCGAATTTGGGATCACCAATCGAACTGGCTCGATTAAGAAGCAAACCATCTTGCAACAGCGACCTCAGAAAACCGATGTCGATGCTTGGAGCGACTTGATAAATGATTTGGATGGTGATGTTGATCGAGGTTGGCGAGTATTTCACGGAGCGGCTAGCCAGTTGGCGTGTGCCCGGTGCCACCAGTATCAAGGACGGGGCGCTAAGGTCGGTCCGGACCTGACCAAAATTGTTTCTAGAACGTCACAGCGAGACGTCTTGCAATCGATGTTGAACCCTTCGGCTGACGTCGCGCCCCATTTCGTGACCGTGCAAATTGAAACGGAATCCGGCAAAGTGATTTCAGGTCAATCGCTGGGCTACGACTCGCAAGGGAAATTGGAACTCATCATGCAATCGGACGGACAAATGGTCGAAGTGGAGCCCGCTGACATCGTGGACCGAGCGATCTCGAAGAAATCGGTGATGCCGGACGATCAACTAGATTCGTTAACAGTTCAACAGATCGCAGACTTATTGGCGTTCTTGAAATCTCAGTAATGGCGGTGTCCGGTTCGTTGACTCGAAGTTGGGCCTGTAAGTTTTCGCCAAAATTGCAGCAATTTTTTGGCCTCGGCAAGATTCGCTCAGTTGGTGGTTGACGAGTTCATTTGGTTTTCAAAAATGAGTTTGTTAATTAGCAACCGTAAGGAGAAAAATCTTGACTCGCAAAGTTCTAAATGTTGGGCAGTGTGCTTTCGATACCGGCCAAATAACCAATCTGCTGACAAAGCATTTTTCTGTCGAGATTACTCCCGCTGCGGACCATTCCAGTGCTGTGCAGTTGGCGAAACAATCCGATTTCGATTTGATCTTAATCAACCGTGTGTTGGACTCGACAGGGACCGAGGGCATGGAGGTGTTGCAGGCTTTGAAAGACGATCCTACCACTCAGCAAACGCCGGTGATGATTGTCAGCAATTTTGCCGAAGCACAAGATGCGGCCGTGCAAGCGGGTGCGGTACCAGGGTTTGGCAAATCGTCCATCAATGACGAAGCGACCGTAGACAATTTGCGGCAATACCTAGCGTCGTAGTGAAATTCGCTAGAAATCTTGGTTCATGGAACTGGCGAATAGGAACTAGCGAATTTTTTTGGATGGGGCCAGAGAATCTCTCTACCAGAAACATCGCTTGAGTTGTCTTTGGATAACTGGGATAACAGCGATTGTCCCATTCCACGAGCCGATTCATGCCCAAAACCACACCGTTCCATGAACGCCTGCAGCCGTTAAACCAGACTGGTATCTGGAAGAACTGGTCAGGTTATCTGGTAGCGCCTCGTTACCAGTTTTCAGCGACCGACGAGTACTATTCGGTGCGCAATTCGGCTGGCCTTTTGGACACAACGCCGCTGTTCAAGTATCAGTTCAAAGGTGACGAGGCCATCGAGCTGTTGAAGTACGTTTTGGCCAGGGACATTCAATCGTGTCGCCCCGGTCAGGCTCAATACACATGTTGGTGCGACGAAGCGGGCTTCGTACTGCAAGACGGTGTCGTGTTGCGAATTTCAGAGAGTGAGTTTTGGTTGACGGCCGCCGAACCTGCTCTGCGATACTTTCGAAAGCAGGCCCAGCAACTGCAGCTGTCTCGAGTAGAAATCAACGACGTCTCGGAATCGTATGGGATCTTGGCTCTGCAAGGCCCGCACTCGTTGAACATCTTGAATCGATTGACTGATGCGGCCGAAAAGTTAGGCTACTTTGAAGTTGCCCCGACCAACATCGCCGGCGAACCAGTCGTCGTATCCCGGACCGGATATACCGGCGACTTGGGGTACGAGGTTTGGGTGCCCGCCCAAGATGCCCTGACAATTTGGGACGCTATTATTGAAGCCGGCCGCGACTACAACGTGACGCCTCTGGGAACCACGGCGTTGAAAATGGCGCGATTGGAAGCGGGCTTACTGCTGATGGATGTCGACTTTCACTCTTCGCGACATGCCTGGGTGGACGCTCAACGCGAAACACCCATCGAATTGGGTTGGAACTGGATGTTTCGTAATCTGGATGCGGACAATCGGAAGTTCATTGGTCGCCAAGCCCTGGAAACGGAATTGAACGACAAGTCCAGTCGCTGGAAAACGGTCGGTTTGCAGATCGATTGGCATGCCTACGAGCACGTGTTCACATCTGCAGGAATCATGCCTCCCAAACACGGGCAGTATTGCGAGCAAACCATGAGTATCTATCGACGCAACGAAAAGGAATGGGACTACGCCGGCTACGCCAGCAGCTTTCTTTATTCCAGTTTGCTGCGTCGCCCAATTGCACTCGCTAAATTGCCATTGGATCTGTGCCGTCGAGGGCAAGAGGTCGATTTGGAGGTGACGGTGATTCGCAAACCAGTGAATGTGTTGGCCAAAGTTTCGCGAATGCCGTTTTTTAATCCGGCTCGGAAAACCGAAATGTCAAAGCAACAATTCGTTTAGCGCTTTTCAGTATACGAGAAAAACATGAAGTATGACGCAGTCGTAATTGGTGGCGGACATAATGGGTTGGTCAATGCCGCGTATCTAGCCAAAGCAGGTCTGAAAACGATTGTGTTGGAACGACGGCCAACGGTCGGCGGCGCTGCCATCACAGAAGAATTGGTGCCGGGATTTCAATTCACAACCTTCTCGTATGCGATCAGTCTGATTCGTCCGGACATTGTTCAAGACTTGCAACTGGCCAAGCACGGGATGATGGTCTTGCCGTTAAGTCGAACGTTTCAACCTGGCTACGACGGGCAATACTTGTTGCTGGGGCCAGACAAAGACGAGAATTTTGACGAGATCAGTCGGTTTTCTCGCACGGATGCAGAATCCTATCGTGATTTAAGTCATCTGTTCGACAAAGTTTGTTTCGCGCTGAAGCCGTTAATGGATGCCATCCCTCCCAATCCATTGAGCGATGATCCGGCGGAGAAAGAAAAATGTGAACAAGTCGAACGGTATTTAAAGAACTTGCCGTCCGATGTTCAAGGGTTCGTTGATCGTTTGTGGAACGATACCGCGGCCAACATTTTGAATGATTATTTCGAGTGCGATTTGTTGAAAGCCAATATTGCATCCAGCGCGATCATTGGCAGCATGATCAGTCCCAGCGGGCCGAGTTCAGGGATCGTTTGGTTGTTCCATAAAATTGGCGAGTACGATGGAATGTTCGGCGATTGGGGATTTCACAAAGGTGGTAACGGCGGGTTTACTCAGGTGTTGGCCAAGGCGGCGGAATCTTTTGGAGCGACGATTCAAACGAATGCGAGTGTCAAGCGAGTTTTGTACAGCGACGGAAAGGCAGACGGCGTTCAGTTGGAAGACGGCACCGAGTTGCGATCTGATGTCGTTGTCAGTGCTCTGGATCCACGTCGAACTTTTTGCCAGCTGGTCGACAGCAAAGATATGCCAACTGACTTGGTGCAGCGGATCAATGGCTTCAAGTTTCAAGGTAGTGCGTCGAAAGTCAATTTTGCCTTGCATGATGTGCCAACGTTTCCGGCGCTCGCTGGACGCGTCGATCCGTTTGCTGGCTTTGTAAATGTCGGGCCGTCGATGCAGTACCTTGAAGATGCTTATGCTGATGCAGCGGCCGGCAGAATTAGTCGCAAACCGTTTGTGGATTGCTGCGTTCAATCGACCGTCGATCCGGACATGTCACCGGCTGGTAAACACATCATGTCGTGCTTCACGATGTACACGCCCTACCACTTGGCGGATTCAGATTGGGAGACCCAGCGAGATCCGTTGGGCGATACCGTAGAGTCAATTTTGGAAGATTTCTTTCCTGGGTTTCGCGACTTGGTGATTCATCGCGAGGTCGTTACGCCGTTGGATATCGAAAACGTGACGGGTTTGTCCGAGGGCAATATTTTTGCCGGCGAGATGTTTGCTGAGCAAATGTTTTTGAATCGACCAGCCCCCGGTTGGAATCAATATCGCACACCTTTAAGCGGCTACTATCAATGCGGTTCGGGAACTCATCCTGGCGGGTGCGTTATTGGGGCACCTGGAAAACTGGCCGCCCAACAGATCGTCGGCGACCGAGTCGTTTCCGTCTAAATGCGACTATCGCAAAAATGCTTCGTGCAAACCGCCGTCCACGTTGATAATTTGCCCAGTGGTTTTGCTGGAACGTTGCGAGGCCAAGAAATAGATCGCTTCGGCTTGATCGTCCGGTGTAATCGATTGCTTCGTTAGCGTTCGTTGAGCGTAAAATTCGGCCAGGCTGTTACGCAACTCGTCTTCCGAAGCGGACTCGTCAAACGGGATGTCGTATTTTGTCAGAGAGGCGATCACTCGATCTCGAGGAAACATCGTTGATCCAGCGACGACGGTTGCCGGCGCTACCGCGTTGACTCGTACCAACGGAGCCATTTCGATGGCCAGTTCGCGGACCAAGTGATTGGCGGCGGCTTTCGATGTGTCGTAGGCCAACGATCCTTTTTTGCCAACCACGGCATTGACGCTGGTTGTTAGAACGATGGAGGCCGACAAGGCTTGCTGATCAAACAGAGTCCGCAATTCGTCAACGACGTTGTAACTGCCTTGAACATTGACGTCGAATGTCAATTTCCACTGTTGGTCGGTCACCGTTCCGTCGCGGCCGGGTGCCACAAAGACACCGGCCGTCACAACGACCCGATCGATGCCACCGTAAGCTAACAGCGTTTGCTTGATCATTTCACGGATCGATTCGCGTTTGGTGATATCGACGGACAACCCAATCGCTCGGCCACATCCGGAAATGCCTGTCCCGGCGACTCCCACACCAACTCCGTAGACTTCGCTCAGTTCATCAGCGGTTGCCTGAGCGGCTGCTAGATCCAGGTCGCAACAGACAATATGCCCACCCTCTTTTGCCAAGCGGTGTGCGACCTGTTTGCCGATTCCATTTCCAGCACCGATGACCAGAACGATATCGCGAGACATCTCTTTTTCTGGCGGTTTACGTTTTAGTTTCGCTTCTTCTAGCAGCCAGTACTCGATGTCAAATGCTTCTTGTTTGGGCAAGGCGATGTAGTTTCCGAGTGCCTCGGCACCACGCATGACTTCGACGGCACAAGTGTAGAATTCGGCGGTGACACGTGATTCACTTTTGTCTTTGCCCCAAGCGATCATGCCCACGCCTGGGATCAAAATCACGGTCGGGTTGGGGTCACGCATGGCGGGCGAGTTGTCGTGCTTGCAGGTTTCGTAATAGGCCGTGTAGTCTTTGCGATATTGAGCCAAACCACTTTCAAGTTTCGACCTTAGGTCCGCCAATGATTTCTGTTGGGCTTCTTCATCACCTTGGAAAGTTTTCGGGTCCCAATCAACGTAAAGCGGTTTGATTTTGGTTCGCAAAAAGTGGTCCGGGCAACTGGTGCCTAGTTCGGCCAGTCGTTCGGCATCTTGCGAGTTCACGAACCGCATAATGGAATCGCGATTCTCGACAGTGCCAACGAACTTTTTCATTTGACTGACTTGGCCGCGTAACCAAGGTAGCAAGTCGACCAGTAAGTCTTCTTGTTGCGGTTGCGACAGACTGGCATGTTTCTGGTCGCCGAACGTGGCGTCACCTTTGTCTTTGCTCTCGATAAACTCGGCAGCCTTTTCGATTAACGAGAGTGTTAACTCGTAGCACTCTTTGTCGTCGTCGGCCCAATTGATCAGCCCGTGCTGGCCCATCACCAAGCCCTTGAGGTTTGAATTGCCATCGAATTCGCGTTTCATCATCAGGCCTAATTCGAAGCCCGGACGCAGCCAGGGGACCCAGCCGATTTCGTCGCCAAATATTTCCTTAGTCAGTTCCTTGCTGCGGTCGCATGCGGCGATCGAAATCACGCTGTTGGGGTGCATGTGATCCACGTGACGAGCGGTCAAGAATCCATGCAACGGAGTGTCGATTGAACTGGCACGCGGGTTCAAGTTGAAAGTACAGTGCGGGAAGTAGCCCACCATGGCGTCTTCTGCCGGTGTCTTGGGGCCATTGTCGGGCGAGTTCTGATAAGTGCTGATTAAGGCCAGCAACTTGTCCATATACAGTGAAGCGAAGTTTTCGACCTTGGCGGTACGTAGGTCACCACCAGATCCTTTGACCCACAAAACGTCCACGGATTGACCCGTTAACGGATCGTCCTGATGAATTTTGGACGATGTGTTGCCGCCACCCGTGTTGGTGATTCGCTGGTCAGCGCCCAAGCAATTGGAACGATACACTAGCCGTTGGGCAGCAGACAGTTTTTCGGCGACGGCATCGTCCCAATGGCGTGTGACATGTTTCAAAGATTCTGAGGCAACTGACATTTCAAGACTCACATAGTACGGGATCGTTTACAGGCCTTATGGTCGCACACCGATTGTGGCTGTCAACTGACTTGTGGGAGGTTATGTCTGCCGAAAAATTAACGGATAATTCTTACGCTCAGGATTTGGATAGTGAAGTTTTCGCGGTCCTAAGAATGCCAATCCCAGAATTGCCCTCTCAAGAATTTACCTTGCCAAAGAAAGATGTTGTGACCCGAGCACTTGTTTGGTTTCGCCGTGACCTAAGAATTTGCGACAACCCTGCCCTTTCGCATGCCTGTCATCTGGTGAAAGGGAAAGCCGGGAACGGTGTTATCGGTCTGTACGTGATTACTCCAAAACAATGGCAACGGCACGACGACGCGTCTGTCAAAATTGATTTCTGGCGACGGAATTTACAGCAGCTTTCTCAGTCGTTGGACAAGCTGAATATCCCATTGTTGATCAAGACCGTAGACGATTTTTCTGGCTGTGCGAAGTGCGTCAGTAAGGTGGCCCGACAACTGAGTTGTACGGATGTGTTGGTCAATCGCGAGTACGAAATTTTCGAAAAACGTCGTGATGCCCAAGTGCAAACGGAACTCGAAAAAAAGGCATGACGTTTCATCAGTTTCACGATCGAATGCTTGTCCCACCCAAAGAGATTCAAACCAAGGATGGACGATTCTACTCTGTTTACACTCCGTATCGCCGAGTTTGGGACTCGGTTGTGAAAGAGCATTTGGATATTTTGGCGAAGCCCAGGAAACAAAAGCCAATTGATGTTTTGGCTTCCAAGGTTCCCACCAAAATTAAGGGCTTCGATTTCAAGCAAGTGCGATCCGACCTGTGGCCGGCTGGTGAAAAGGAAGCCAATAAGCGATTGAAATCGTTTTGCAACTACGCCGAGCAATACAACACGAACCGCGATATTCCTGGCGTCAACGGGACCAGTTTATTGTCGCCCTATTTGGCGACGGGAGTGATTTCGCCTCGACAGTGTATTCAGCAAATTCTCGCCAGTGTTCCGCGAGCGTTAAAAGACGAGGGAGCCAGCGTCTGGATCTCGGAACTGACTTGGCGAGACTTTTATACTCACGTGCTGGTCGGATTTCCACGAGTCTCGATGCATTTGCCGTTCAAGGCAAAAACGAAAAAGATTCCGTGGCGAAACGACGTTGCAGACTTCCAAGCTTGGAAGCAAGGACTAACGGGCTACCCAATTGTCGATGCCGGGATGCGGCAACTTGCACAAACTGGTTGGATGCATAATCGTTTGCGAATGGTGACGGCGATGTTCCTAACGAAAAATCTGTTGATCGATTGGCGGTTGGGCGAGCGGCACTTCATGGAAAATTTGGTTGATGGCGATCTGGCCGCAAACAACGGAGGCTGGCAATGGTCTGCCTCGACCGGTACCGACGCAGTCCCCTATTTTCGCATCTTTAATCCGTTTAACCAAAGTAAACGCTTTGATCCGGACGGTGTGTTTATAAAGAAGTTCTGTCCTGAACTGGAATCGGTCCCCGCAAATCAGTTGCACGACGTTGCCAAATTCGCGGCTGCTGTCCAAGGTTTGGACTACCCGAAATATATCGTCGATTACAAGACAGGTCGTGAACGAGCACTGGCCGCTTTTAAGGCACTCGGGTGACAATTGGGGCTGATGAGTCTCGAGTTTGCCATAAATTTCGGAACCCACTCGCTGAATTTGAGTTAACTGTTTCGAGGGCGTAACTGTATTCGGTTTTCGAGGCTCGAAATCTATTCAAACAAAAATGCATATTCGTCAAATGTTGTTGCAGGCGGTTGCTCGTCAAGCGTCCGACTTACATCTTGTTTCCGGATACCCGCCGTCGGTGCGAGTGCACGGTGCCTTGCAACACCTGGATAGTGAGCCGTTGAACAGCGAGCCATTGAACAGCGAGCCATTGAACAGCGAGCCATTAGCGTTGATGTTGCAAGACCTGT
>CAZJBW010000004.1:26649-58464 GCA_964543985.1 uncultured Pirellulaceae bacterium
TTGAACAGCGAGCCATTGAACAGCGAGCCATTAGCGTTGATGTTGCAAGACCTGTGCACGGAACCGTTGTGGCAAAAATTTCAGGCGTTCAATAATTTGGACTTCGCGCCCGGTGTGGAACACGAAGGCCAGCAGCAGCGTTTTCGTGCGAACTACTTTATGAACGATAGCGCCGTGGGTGCTTGTTTTCGTGTTATCCCGAACGAGATTCCGGAACTGAACTGGGCGAATTTCCCTGAACCGTTAGCCAAACAACTGGCCTCGTTTCGAAACGGTCTGGTGTTATTGTCGGGCGTCACGGGTTCGGGCAAAACGACGACTCTAGCGATGATCATCAATCAACTGGTCCAAGCGGGTGGTTACCGCATTATCACCGTTGAAGATCCGATCGAGTACCAATTCAATTCGATGACCAATTCGATTGTGACCGCACGTCAAGTGGGAAGAGACGTCGAGACGTTTGCCGATGGGCTTAAGTACGGACTGCGACAAGACCCCGACGTTATTTTGGTGGGCGAGATTCGCGATAAGGAAACGGCGCAGATGGCATTGAGTGCTGCAGAAACCGGCCACCTTGTTTTCTCGACACTGCACACTCGCGATGCCAAAGGAGTTATCTCGCGAATCACTGATTTCTTTCCGCAGAATTCACAAGTTGAAATTCGAGCTCAGTTGGCCATGAGTTTGCGAGCCGTCGTTAGCCAACACTTAATTCCCAGCATCATCCCTGGCGAAAAACGTGAATTGGCGATCGAGGTTCTATTCAATAATCACACTATTTCGGCCGCCATTCGCCAAAACAAATTGATGACCATCGACGACAACATTCTTGCCGGCAAGCAAATGGGTATGATTCGTTTTGAAGATTCGATCAAGCGGCTACTGGCGGACGCACGGATTTCTCAAGACGAAGCGAACGTTTACCTTTGAGCGAAATAGGATGGTCTGATGGTTTTTCCCAAACCGTCAATGACTGATTTACTGATCCTTGACACCGTGGACCTTTTTCAGCTTTTCGACATCCAAGTCATCGGGTTCGTCGTAGTCTTGGTTCTCTTTTAGAGCAGCCAGCTTCACGGTATCGACCGCGACTCCGTTTTCAGGGACCTCCAACTTGGCGGTCCATACGATCGCGTTCAACATGACGCGGCGAAAGTTGTCGTCTCCCCAATTCCAGTGAAAATGCCCGCCGGTAAACCCAAAGCCTCGACCACCATCTTCTCGTTCGCAGGCCCACGCTACGTGCTGCGGCTGGCCCGCCTTAGCTCGCACATGAGGGTTGCCGCTGTGAGGGCCGTCGGGACGAGAGAGTGTGCTGGCGGGTGGGATGGCACTAAGAATAGGAGTCACGCCCTGCATTTCGTCGCGAAATCGCATGTGGTAATACCATTCGTCCTGCGCCGAAAATGGCTGCACGCCACGCGTGATTTCGTGAGTAGGCAGTTCCGTAAATTCGGCTCGCCAGTGCGGGTTCACTGACCAATCGGTTTCAAAGTAACCGCCGATCCACTCCACAAACTTGTCACCCGATTCGCCCTTGGGCACTTCCACGGCATAGTGAATGCAAACAATTCCAACACCTCGTTTTGCCAGAGCGTCGATTTGGTCCAGGTGACTATTTACTGGGTGACGTTTGCCGCCATCGCTGAACATCACGACCACATCCACGTCTTCGAAAGCAGATTCGTCCGGCCAGTCCGTACGAAAGACCTCGGTCGAAATTTTTTCCATTCCTTGCTCAAGGCTTTTGGCCAACAGCACACAACCAGCGTAGTGTTCGTGCGAACCGTAGCCATGACTAGGTCGTCCGGCCAAGAAAACGACTTTCTTGCTGGCGACCGACGTCTCCTGAGCTTCAACACCACAAACTGGCGGGAACGTTAAACAAACGAATAGCAAACAAAGGGTTAGGCGGCTCATTTTTGTCTTTCGTTGGAGAGTGATCGTTCCGTGTTAGCAGATTCCGATCGATGTTCATGCAAAATGATATCGTAGGTTGGTAACGTTTCGCCATTTTCCAGAATGACTCCCTGCGGATTCCACAGTTGGCAATGTTTTCGCCACGATTCGCTGACGTTCAGGCGGTGCGTTCGGCATTGGATCCCGACGATGCCCATCTGGCCGACCGAACGAAGCTCGGACTCATCGCTAAGCCCATCACCGTTGCTATCCTGCCAGATCGCCAAGTATTCCAGTTCTTGATCCGTGAGTATTTGGTCGCCATTGTTGTCCAAGGCTGCCAGAGCATCGTAACCGTTTTCCCAGAAACAATGAAACGTAACGTTGCCAAACAATTGCAACGCCGAATCTATTTTACCGTTTTGTTTTTTATCAAAGACCAGCCAAGCCCCTTGCGATGATATCCAGGACCAATCTTTCTTGAGCCCTGTGCCATCGGCGTCAAATTGGACACGAGCCGACGGGTTGGCCACATCTTGAATGGACGCGTCTTTGTGCAGGCCAACGGCCAGAGGCGTGATGGGGCGAGGGATCGTTTTTAGTTTTTCAATTCGTTCGTCAAGTTCGCGGATCTCTTCGGCGTCCTCTTCTGCATCCAGTTTTGGTTTCAAGTACTGTGAGGCCTCAATCACGAAACTGCGATAGCCCAAACCAAAAACGTTTTTCTCTTTTTCGATCGCCCAACCTTTCGCGATCACTTCACGATAGAGTTGAATGCAATCTTCTTCGTTATCGTCTTGATCATGGCACCAGCCCAATGACAGTTTCGCGGTCAGGTTTTCGCCATCGATTTCGATTGCTTTTTCGAATGCCTCGATGGCATTGTGTAAGTTAGTTTTGGCTGGCAGACCTTCGGTGCTTTCCGGATCCAATGAACCGACCCAAGGCATGCGAGCGTGCTCATAACCAAACCAAGCTTGGTCATCGATTAAGGATTGGTCGCGGTTCTTTCGTATTTGGAATTCGTGATTTTTATTGGCGTAGGACATTGCGTAGACGCGGCCCAAATTGATCAACAGGTATACATTTTCTGGATCGTCCTTTACTTTCTGTTCGATGTTTTCGATCAGTCTTTCCACCGGAATATTCTCAAGATCGGGTCGCAAATAGCTGGCTGAGGTGACTGCGCAAGATAGGGCTACAATCAGCCAGACTGAAAATCGACATAGCGGAGAATGGGCTGCGTGGTGTGTCATTGTGCATCCTAAATTCGGTCATTGAGGGAGTTATCGATTGAGATTTTGCTGATCACCGGGTCGACTTTGCAGTGAATTGCTGGGTTGATTTGACAGACGTAGGCAATTTTTTGTTTTGAACTATACTTAGACACTGCAATTAGCGACCGAGCCTTCCACTCTCTTTGTATTCCACGCATTGTAGCAATATTCAGGCTCTGAATTCGATCATTCCATTTTAAGGAATTTAGAACTTTGTCTGTCATTCAACGCGTATTAGTCACTGGCGGTGCCGGTTTTCTGGGTTCGCATCTTTGCGAACGATTGGTCGAACAAGGCCATGATGTCATTTGCCTTGACAACTTCTTTACCAGTCAAAAATCCAACGTGGCGCATTTGTTGGATAAGTCCAACTTCGAATTGATTCGCCACGATATTGTGTATCCAATCCATCTGGAAGTCGATCAAATTTACAATTTGGCGTGTCCGGCAGCACCGGGGCATTACCAGTTCAATCCGATCAAGACGATGAAGACGTCTGTCAGTGGATCGATCAACATGTTGGGGATGGCCAAGCGTTGCCAAGCTCGAGTTTTCCAAGCTTCCACTAGTGAAGTTTATGGTGATCCCGAGGTGCATCCGCAACCGGAAAGTTATCGAGGCTGCGTAAACCCGATTGGCATTCGCGCCTGTTACGACGAAGGGAAGCGTGCCGCCGAGACCATTTTTATGGACTACCATCGGATGCATAAATTGGATATTCGCCTTTGCCGAATCTTCAATACCTACGGACCCAGGATGCATCCATTTGATGGGCGAGTCGTCTCGAACTTTATTCGGCAAGCACTGGAAGGGACTGAGATCACGATTTACGGGGACGGCAGCCAGACTCGCTCATTCTGCTACCGAGATGATCTGGTGGAAGGATTCATTCGAATCATGGAACAGGAACAATTCATTGGCCCCATCAACCTGGGTAACCCCGGCGAGTACACGATTAAGCAGCTGGCCGAACTGATCATTGAAATCACTGGTTCGAAGTCTCAGTTGGTGTACAAGCCGCTGCCGGCCGACGATCCAACGCGTCGCCAACCTGACATTACTTTGGCGAAAAAATATTTGGACTGGGAACCTACCATCCCGTTACGCGAAGGGTTGGAACGGACGATTGATTGGTTCAAGACTATTAATGTGGATCATTACCAACCGCCGACTCCAAACTATTAAACAACGCAGTTTGGAATCTTAAAACTCAATATCCAGCAAACAAAAACGCAGTTTCCAAGCTGCGTTTTTTGCTGCGCTGCAACCTGGAACTGATGTTCAACTGGTAAAGAATGATATGATTGGATCGGCGTTGTGTTTTTCGACGAGTAGGATAATTTGATCACTAGCCTGTAATTGATCAGCTGCGCCGGGGACTTTGACTTGGTCTTTGCGGATGATTGCGACCAGTAGAAACGGGACCTTGATATCAAATTTGGATAGAGGGACTTCGGTCGCTGCGGCATTTTCGGCGACCTCCAATTCGATCAGTTCGATCTCGCCCTGCGCTAAACTCTGTCGGCGGATGACCAAGCCCTCTTGCAGGAACGAGACGATGCTGTGAGCCATCACTTGTCGGGCACTGACCGCCACATCGATGCCCAGCTTGGTGACGACGTTGGCGTAGTCCTGACGGTTGACGACGGCCATGACTTCGGCGGCGCCCAGGTCTCGTGCTTCCACACCGGCCAAGATGTTGTTTTCGTCGGTGCCTAAACAGGCCACAAACGTATCAGCATTACCGACCCCTTCTTCCTTCAGGACTTCCCATTGCGAGGCATTGCAGTTCACGACCTCGGTATGCTTCAAGTTTTTGGCCAAGAATTCACAGCGGTCTTTGTCAGAATCCAGCAGTGAGACTTGAAACGGTTGACTTTCTAATTGCATCGCCAAATGAAAACCTGTTTCTCCACCCCCTGCGATAAAGATTCGGCGGCGATGAGTTTGAGTCTGTTTGAATTGGTTTTTAATTGTGACAGCGTCTTCGGGGCGACAGAAAGTCAGGATCCGGTCGTCCACTTGCAATTCATCGGCAGCGCTGGCGATCCACATTTTGCCTTGTCTGGTAATGGTTCCGATCCGCGTTGTGGGCGGCATTTTCAATTCCAGCAGCTTTTTACCCGCAGCCAAGCTCTTTTCGTTAATGACAATTTCATGCACTTCCAATCCACCATGAGCGAATTGTTCCAGAGCGGCTGAACCCAGCCCGCGCAAGTTGTTGGCTAGTTCCAGTGCCGTAAGTTGTTCCAGCGACAACATGCGATCGATTCGGAAATGGTCTTGGTAGTCGAAGGTGCTGAGGTCTCGATAGACGGGCGTGAAGACTCGCGCGATCGATCGTTTGGCGCCCATTTTTTTGGAGATGCTGGCGGCGATGATGTTAACTTCATCGCTGCCAGTGACTGCCAAACAGATATCGGCCGAGGCGATACCGGCTTGAAACAGGACACTGGACCGAGACCCGGAACCGGTGATGGCCCGGACATCCAGTTCGTCATTGATCGCGCGGATTTTGGCCGCGTTATGATCGATAACCGTGATGCTATGTTTTTGCTCGCATAACAGTTCGGAAATGGATTTTCCAACCGTGCCTGCACCCAGCACCACGATATTCATAGTGAATCAACCGAAAGACAACAGAGAATCAATAAAACAGGCGACGGTCGATGGACCTTTTGGGCCCCGGCCGCCGCCATGTAGATTCTAGCGATGTCGGTTGAAATCTCGAAGAGACCCTATTAGTCGTCGTCTTCTTCAGACTCTTCGGATTTGCGTTGGAAAGTCAGCAGGTGCCAACCGGTTTCATCGTTGATAACGAAAGTACCTTGAGGTGGGAAATACTGAGCCAAGTCCTCGAATGGCGGCAATTCGTTTTCTTCAAGCAGTGTGCTTAGCGAATCGAAGAATTGGCTATTTTCGCCTCGCTCGTAAATAACGTCGCGAGTATTGTCGGACTGTAGGACCTCGTAAAACATTTGAAGAGTTTTGTCGGGCCGTGTGTACATCAGTGCCGATGGCAAGTTTCCGTCCATCAACGTCTGCATTTCTTCCATAGTTTCCTTGAAGGTCTCGTCGTCATTTAGCGTATCGTTATCGCCTTCATGAGTATCTACCAGGTGCTCCAAGAATGTTGGATTACCGGCCAAAATGAAGTGGCCGTCAATGAAACAGAAGCTAGGCGTGGTTTCCAGCAATTCTAATTGCGTGCCATCGTTGTCATCTTCTAGGTCTTCCTCGTCGACGTTTTCACGACGAGCTCGCCAGCGCCGACGTGCTCGTCGTTGTTGGTTTTCCATCGACTCTTTCGAAGACCAAATGGTGACACCTTTGTAGTCGTCCTCGAAGAATGGGAAATCATCGTCACTCGTGTCTTCGAAGAGGCTATCCATAACGCTCTCGATAAACCCAGTCGCTGCTTCCTCGTCTCTGACTTCCACAACCAACGCATTGCATTGGCCGTCCAGTGTCGGTGGGTCGGAGATCCATTGTAGGTAGGTGACACGACCCGCTAGGTTGGCCATCACGTCTTCTTGAAAGTTGATTCCCAGTTCGTCGTTAATGTTCTCGTCGATCTGCCGTTGGAAAGTGCCGTCACCTGTAAAGGTGTCAACAATATTTTCGAGTTCGCTCATGAATTTTGGGAAGTCCCAACTCAAAGTCGCGTAGGTAACAGTGTCTTCGGGGACAAATGATTCAGGTTCGTATTTACCAGGTTTCATAGCCACCATTTCCAGGATGCCTGCCCGTGGGTTGGCAAGTAGGACATGGGTATGAAAAACGTATTCATAACCTTTTTCATTGAACAGAACCGATCCTCCAATCGCGTTAAGTCCGTCCAGTCCCAAGATGGGAAGCGCTCCGAAGAACAGTCGAGCACCAGGTTGGTCGACCGAAATACTGCGAGCCAGCATCAGGGGATCAAGAAAGAACGAGCCGGCCATTGGTAAATCTTCAGTGCTTTTGCATTTGTTCATCGTTGTGATGAACTTGCGATTTTGTGAAAGCACCTTGTCTCGCTCAGGCGGCTGCTCCTGCCAGCGAAGAAGCATCTCGCGAAAGGAATCTTCGTCATTGCATGCCAGAAACGTTCCATCGCGAAGAATGTAATAGATGTCATCGTCGTTAGTGCGAATGACATCAAATTCAAAATCTCCTTCATCACCTGAATCAATCCCATCACCATTGTCTTCAGCCTCTTGGACACCTCGAGCAATTAATCGCTCGGCGATATCGCTGTCCGGATCAACATCCATCATGATGGCGTATGAGGGAGTCTCGCGGCGAGGTGTTAATACTGCGAAAGTGAATTCGCCTTGAGGCAATGATTGCAAATCTGACAGGCTGACACCCATATCATCTTCCACTTCCTCGTAGGCATCGGCGACCGTGCCATAGGCCTTCTGTATAAATGGAGCCAACCGTTCGTCAGACAACATCCGGCCAAAATTTGACTCTTTCAAATCTTCAAACAGCTCGCGAGTGTCCTGCACATGCACAAAGAAGGACGTCCGTTCGGGAAACAGGTCGGCGGCGTTGGGGCGATCGGGCTGGGCGGACGCCACCATGGATGCTGCCAGCAAAAAGCTCACCAACAACGATTGCCCAAAGTAACGAACGAAGGGATTTGGGAAACTAGGCCGTTTGGTAGGATTCATCATGCGATTGTGGGTTTGGTTCCAATTGGTGCTAAGTGCATTAGAGCGATACCAATATAAACCCAGCTTTCTTAAAAGGTGTTTCACGGTTCTTCAGAAATGGCGAAAACGTAACCGCTTCGTGGAAAAACAGCTAAAATCCGCGGTTCCCAACATCAAATTTCGGTACTTCGCCGACTTACGGGTGTTGAATCAGTGTATGCCCATTGGAAATGCCGATCGTTGCAATGAGTTGCCTAACATCTACTGCGAATCTCTACACACTCGCGGTCTCATCCAAGATGCGGGGCCGGAACAGAGTGTATAACGTTATGAACCCGATCGGACCTGGATTTGGAAGTTTGGAATTACCATGAACGTCAGTCGACTTGCCCTTTGCACCACAACTGTCTTGCTCGCTTTTTGTTTGGTCAGTGTTCTTCAAGCGCAAGGTGTTCCAGTACCAGGCCCAGCGCCTGCACCGGCCCCAGCGCCTGCACCGGCCCCAGCGCCAGCACCAGTTGGTAATCAATTGGGAGGTGCAAACTTTGGTGGGCAGGGTCAGGGCGTGCAGAATTTCGGAATCGACATACCTGATTTGACCCCTGATATCATGATTAGTGAAAACGAGCGTTTGCAGCCGTTCGTTGGTCGTTCCCTTGACCGGTTCGCCGATCAAGAAATTCAAGCTCACCCACGCAGTCAACAAGCCACGCCTGGAGGGCTGACGGGAGCTGGAGGTGGTGGCTTTGGCGGTGCAGCCAATGCACGTAACCGCGGCGGCCTTCAAGCCGCGCAAAACAATGTGATTACGGTTGCTCGCGCGTCGATCCGTAGCCGCTTGGTGCCTAGAATTCAAGTTGCTTCGCCAGTGACTAGCCGGCAAGTTGCCAATCGCTTTCAACAGAGACTGACTCGCATGCCGATCACCCGTTCGATGTCTTCCAATGTCCAAATGACGGTCGTCGATCGTACTGGCGTTTTGCGGGGGACGGTCGCGTCAGCCGACGAACGAAGTCGGGTTGAACGAATGGCTCGATTGGAACCCGGGGTTTACCGGATCGTCAACGAAATTCAGGTTCAGCAATAATAGCCCCTCGTGCTTGCCGGGAATCTGACGATTTTAATGCCAGTTTTGGTGACTTTTTGTCTGTCAGAAGGGCAAAAACGCCTTATTCCAAATTGCCAAGGTTAGCCCCTCGTGACATAATTTTGACACCGGTCAAAAACGTCTATTGAGTGTGTGTCCTTATGAGCATCGTTGCTGTTCCAAAATCCCTTGAGCCGCTGGTTAATTTTTTGAACCAAGCGGATTCCCGTGTGCCCATTGAAGGGCTCCAAAAACACCTATCGGAACTCAATGTCACTCTGGATGACCTGACGCAGTACTTGCACTTCAATGAGTGCAGTTACAGTCGCAATCTGATCTGCGAAAACACTTGGTACGAACTGTTGTGCATCTGTTGGAAGAACGGACAGGAAAGTTTGATCCATAATCACGCCCAATCGACTTGCGGCTTGCGAGTAATACAGGGGGTGGGGGTCGAAACGACGTTCGAAGAAATCAGTGATAACAAGGTCAAGCCAGTCGGCTCGTGCGTTTTAAAAACTGGCGAGGTTTGTTGTACAAAAGATGCAGACATCCATCAGATCTCCAATGTTCAACCTGACGGCAGCGATCTAGTGACTTTGCATATTTACTCGCCACCACTGCGAACGATGCAGGTCTGGGAAACGGAAAAGTAACGGGAAACGCAACGCTGCTTGCAATTCAATTGTATTGTAAAGCGTTTGCTATCCATCCGAGTACTCTGAAACTAAACAACCGACCACGCCGAACTGGGTCGTAGCAACCGCTACCTAGGATCCACTTTTCAAAATTGGATCAACGATGGATTTGTTGCAAGCGGACCCGCTGATTTTGTTATGGCTTAGCCTGCTTGGATTAGGCGTCGGATTCTTGACGGGCATGTTTGGAATAGGCGGTGCGTTTATCACAACGCCTGTCATGATTACCTTCTTTGGGCTCGAACCCTCGGTTGCTGTCGGTTGCAGTATGGGTTTCACGCTGGTCAACGGTTGTTTGGGATGGAAACGACACAGCGGCGCCGGAAACGCAGAACCTTGGGCGATTTGGCCAATCGCCATCGCTGCCAGTTCCGGAACGGTGATTGGGTTTCTTTTCCACAACCAACTGAAGCTGGCTTTAGGCGATAATTTTGACTCGATCGTCAACCTAATGTTTTGCATCATCTTGATACCGATCGGGCTGCTAGTGTGGTGGCAGAGCGACAAAGATCAAGGCAAACCTTGGCTGTCTAAATTTCATGTTCCTGTAATGAAAAAATTGAATCAGAAAGACCTGCCGCCAATCAGTATTACATTGCTGGTCGCAATGGGACTTGCAATCGGGGTAGTCAAAGGGATGTTGGGAATCGGGGGCGGAATCATTTTGGTGCCCGCTCTGGTCCTGTTGGTCGGTCTGGTGCCTCATCGAGCAGTCACGGTCGCATTGGGTACGGTCGTATTGAGCTCGTTCGTCGGTGCGATACTTTTTGCACTGGCTGGCAATTTCAATATTGGCATCGTCGGTGCCATGCTGTTGGGGAGTTTGCTGGGAGTCATTCTGGGTGCCAAGTTCTGCAATGTAGCTTCGCCCAAAACTCTGAAACGATGGTTAGCCATCTTAATACTTTTCTTCTCAGTCTTTCTGGGATGGCAAGCGTACGTTGACCTAGCAATGTAAGGACATCGACGTACAGCTGGCAGAAGGAATCTGGCGGGTCAACGGTTATCTCGCGGACCGGTTTGTGCGTCCAGTGGTTTGATGAGTTGCCAAACTGAAAAATTGCATCTTAATTCGTTGCTAGGTCGAGTTTACTCGGTGAATTAATTCGGTGATGTCTGGACTGGAAGAGCCGTAGCTTACGATCTTGACGTCTAGTTGGCAGTTGGCAAACATCGTTATCGCTCTTTCGACAGAAGCAAGAATCCAGCTGAGTTTATTTCCAAACACACCGCCGCCCACTAACGTCAAGTACAACAACGGGCAGCCGGTTGCGATGTAGTTTTGCAAAGCAATGTAAAACGTGGCCTCGTAAGCGGCATCCAAAACCAACCGTGGAAAATGGTTCCAATGATGCGAGCCGATTCTTGAGTAGGCGATGGGTAACGCCGAGCAAAAAACTTGAGTCACCAAGTGATTTGATTCGCCAACAGTAACCTCAGTTTGTGATTGGACGCCGACTCTGAGTTTTCCGCGAATCTCATTCAATTGCGACTCTACGGAACCAGCCAGCTGTTGTTCGACCTCTTTCAGTCCAGCTTTGGTCGGAAAACAGTAGCCGTTTTGCATCTGCCAATGTTGGTGAGCGGCGTTTCCAAAATGACGACCGATACCGGCAAGACAGTCGATTTGACAGTTAGACGTTTGGCCCAGTTGTCCATTCACATTCGCGAAATAGTTTCGGTAGATGGTTCCTGCACCTGCACAAATGCAACAAATGGGCCCTTGTGTTAGGTCGTTTTGGTAAATGCCGATGCCATCTTCAGGACTGACGTGCGGCGCTACCATTTCTAGGCAATTGAATTGAGAAGCGACCTGGAAAACAGCGTTGCTGTTGGTGTGATCTTGGTGCAACGCACGGACATCGGCCACGATTTGCGAGACGGCGATACGCTTTGCGTCATCTGCCTTTTCGTCTTCAACAATAGGCAATTTGATATCTAAACGCAGTTGTTGGAGTGCAGGAGTTGAAAACCGCCCAGCGTTGTAGGTGCGACCATTTGCTTTGGACGTGATGTGAAAACCATCCAATTCAAGCTTAGCGCGAACCTCTTTCGCCGACGTTTCAGGGAAGCCTGTTAAATCTTGAAACCACGTCATCGGATCCGGTGGCCTTCCGAAATATCAATCGCTTTTCGGGGTCTGGTCGTCAGCCGCCATATAGAACATTTCTTCAGATGGTCGTAAGGGGCGGTTCATCCATTTTGGTCTTCGCAGGCCATCCGGACCGGGAGCGGGACGAGTCATCGCCAGCCACTTTCGATAAACTTCCATCGACTTGTTCGTGTCCACTTCGACATCCCCGATTTGGTCGTCAGGTTGTGCGGCGAAAACGGTGACCTTTTGATGCCAGCAGTGCATACCGCTAATGGGGTCCGGGTGTACTGGGAAGGTCATGTTTTGGTGTACGCCTCCGTCCTGCCAAAATATCCGCGAGGAATCCTTGTCGTCACTGGCGTAACCAGTGATGTTCCCTTTGCGACGCATTTTCCAAACACCTTTTCCGTCCGTGGTAATGTCGACAACATTGGATGCCCAGCGGTTGGCTGCTGGATCTTGAGGGCGACGCCAACGGCCCAGGTGGTGCGAGCAGGCAACGATCCCGGGCTTGATCGCTTCCGTCACCCAAACTCGATCAACAAAGTGACCAATCTCAGTTGTGACACGAACCAAGTCGCCCGTCTGAACAGACAGTTTTGCGGCGTCGCTGGTGTGGATCCAAACTGGGTTTTGATTAGAGATCTCGGTCAGCCATTTGGCGTTCCCGCTTCGCGAGTGAATCAAGGTTGGCAAGCGGAAAGTTGGCAACAGCGTGAACTCGTTTTTCGCAGGATCGATGTCGTCGGTGTGTACGTGAGATTTGACGTACCCAGGGACTTTGTGTTCCGGCCACCCCCAATCGATCATCGTTTGCGAAAAGAACTCCTGTTTTTTCGAGGGAGTTGGGAATCCGCGGCGAGGCTTTCCATCCGCCATGACGGCAATCGTTTCATCATCACTGATGATCGAGCCGTCGTCGTTGGTGGTTGATTTTTCCAGTTCGTCAGACGGGACCTCGTGCATGTGCTTTTCATAGGATCGTTTTTCGACTTCGAAGGCACCATAGCGACGCATGTATTCCAATGGTTCCAAATCGTGTTCGGCGGCTTTGGCTTTTAGGCCGGGCGTCTTCTCAAAGATGTATTGGTAATACTCGTCGATGTTAATTTTTTCGCCGTCGCGGTAAGGTGACATAAAGTGTTGGCGAATTCCCAGGTCCTCGTTTTTGTCGATGGCCCAGGATAATTCCAGCCAAAACTCGTCCTCTTCCCAGACCTCGCCCGGGTTCGCTTCGTAGGTGAATTCGACGGGCTTGCCGGCGCGTCTGGCAGCTTCGCGCAAGATCGGCTGTCGGAAAGCGATCCACAAACCGCTGTGTGTTTCGTAGCTGTTCAGGTCGTGACGTTCGCTGGCGTGACCCATCGGAAGGACGTAGTCGGCGTAGTATGCCGTTTCGTTCCAGGTTGGAGTCATGGCGATGTGGCAACCAATTTTTTCTTCGTCGCACAACACATCGATCCACGAGAAACCGTCTGGGTAGCTCCAGACCGGATTGAAGACGCGAGTGAAATAGGTATCGATTTTGCCGCGCCCTTCCTTCAAGAAGTGCGGCAACAGGAAGCTAAGTTCGTAGTGAGCCAGCGGGTACTCATTTGGGAAATGCAGATTGTTCCAGAACTTGGCAGCTGGTGGCTCGTCAAAAAATTTCGGCTTAAACTTATTCCAGCCACTTGGCGAAGTTCCACCGACGGTGCCCACGCTGCCCGTCAAGACGTTCAAAAAATGCAAGGCCCGGGAAACGCACCAGCCGCCCAAATTTCCGCTACTGGCGCTCCGCCAATTGTGAGTTGCCAGGCGAGTACCCGCGGCGCCGATTCGTTTGGCGACTTTGCGAATCATGGCCGCCGTGACGCCGGATTCCTGTTCCGCGAATTCAGGTGTGAACTCGGCGTACTCCTCTTTCAAAGCGTCCACAAAAGCGTCGAAAGTGCACGGTTGATTGGGCCGTTGACTGCGCATGTAGTCTTGCCAGTTGACCCATGTTTTCATCCAGTCGGCGTTGATGTCTCCGTTACGAATTAGCTCGGCCGCAATTGCCAGAAGCACGGCCGCCTCGCTACCCGGCTGGCTGGGCATCCAGTAATCGGCGACGCTGGCCGTGTTCGATAGTCGCGGGTCCAGAACTGCCAGTTCGGCACCCTCCATCATCCCTTCGATGATGCGTTGAGCGTGAGGGTTAAAGTAGTGTCCCGATTCCAGGTGAGCACTGACCAGCAAAATGAATTCAGCATTAGCGTGGTCAGGCGATGGCCGATCGTACCCGTGCCAAATCGCGTACCCAAAGCGAGCACCTGCCGAACAAATGTTGGTGTGACTGTTGTGACCGTCGACGCCCCACGCTTTTAGAACTCGGTTGGTGTACCCTTCGTGGCCGGGGCGGCCGACATGATATACGACCTCGTTGTGCCGTTCTTCGTGTAGCGCTTTTGCGATCCGATCGCCCAGTTCTTCCAAAACTTGAGGCCACGAGATGCGTTTCCATTTGCCACTGCCTCGTTCGCCATCTCGTTTTAACGGATAGAGAATTCGGTCGGTATCTTTGATTTGGTTAATCGTGGCGGGGCCCTTGGCGCAATTGCGGCCTCGGCTGCCTGGGTGATACGGGTTGCCTTCAAACTTGCGAACTTCCATCGTCTGCTTGTCGACGTAGCCGACCAGACCGCATGCCGATTCGCAATTGAAACACGTGGTTGGCACCAACGCGTAGTTACGCTCTTTTTGAAGTGGCCAGGCGTGCGGGTCGAATTCTGACCAATCGTCCCACTGTTCCATCGGTGGGAAACGTTCCAAATCTTGTGTCGTTGCCGTGTCAGGGCCGCTGGCGGTGGGCTCGGCATCAAGGTCCGGAATGATTTTCAGGCTGGTTGCGATTCGTTCTACGAGAGACCGTTTGGGCATGGTCGGTTGTATCCTTGTGCGGCGTTGGCCAAGTAAACTCGATTGGTTTTTCTAGGTCTTGAACAGGCTGGCTGGAAAGAGGGGTCAACTTAGTGGCAATTGTTGTGGAGCGCGAACCCAAATGTGCTCGGCAATATACAGTCCGCCTAAAGCAATTAGTCCTGCCAAACAGGCTGCCCAAACGTTGCCAATCAACAGCAATCCGATGGGCACCGCACATCCAGCCAGTACGACTCCGAACCAATACAAAGTCGAGTACTTGCCATTGGTAATTGACTTCGCCGTTTGCTTGCTATCAGCCGTGGCGTGGGTCGTCGAAAGTTCGAACCAGTCGACGATCAACTTGGCAGCCAACAATGAAATCAGTGTTTGCGGGATAAACTTTTGCCAGCTTTCGACGCCTGATGCTGGTAAAAGCACAGCGAAGATGGCGGCGCCGGCAATCCCGGCATGCAACAACATGTGGACTGACAACAACGGACTTTGCCAAAAGTCGCGTCCTTTTGCCTGCGCAAACAAGAACGCGGTGTAGATGGCGGTCATTGCGCTGGCGGGCAGCAATAGCATGATTACCCATCCAGGTTTTTCGTCGCCGTGGAAGATTCCCAGCAACGGCCATAGTAAAAGCAAAACGGAATAGGCCGTGATAATATAGGCGCCGCGTACTAACCACGATTTCCATTGAGGTCGCAACAGGACGTAAAGAAATCTTTTGGGTTGATCCAAGTCAATGGTCAACAGGTAGCCGGTTATTCCGAGAAACAACAAAGACACCACGATGGCTGTCCATTGAATAGCTGGCGATACTTCGCAGAACCCAAACAACGCCGCAGTACAAGGGACCAAAGCGGCCCCGGCCGAGATGGCCTTTGTCCAAACATAAGCTGAAACTTGCCAGCCCCACAAAACACCCTTGTTTGGAGAATCGTAAACTCGTTTGCTGACCTCCTGTTTGACATCGACCGCACTCTTTGTCGTTTTGGCGTTCGAGGGGTCCGGGTTCAGCACGCCGTCACTCTTGTCTCCTAGATCCAGCAGGCCCTTTAGCTGATCGAGTACATGCGAGCCATCTCCGTTGGAACTCTTTCCCTTTTCGGCGACTCGGCTTTCGACGAACTTGGCGTAGTGTCCAACGCCTGCGTTTTGTTGGCTCCACAGCGATTGGCCGATGGTTGACGTGGCCGTCGGTTCCAGTGAATCTCGGTCGCCGTCGATATAAAACAGAGCTGGTTGAGTTCCTTTTTCTGGTTTACGAACCGACACGACCTCGCGCGATTTCAACTTCGAGATTCGTGATTCAGGGTCGTCCAGGTCGCCCGAGATAATGGCTTGTGTCGGGCACACGTTCACGCATGCGGGTTCCAAGCCTTTGTCAATTCGATGAGCGCAGTAGTTGCACTTGGCCGCCGTGTGTGTGTTGGGGTCGATGTAAAGAGCGTCATATGGGCAGGCCTGCATGCAAGCCTTGCAACCGATACAGCGGCGGTTGTCGAAGTCGACGATCCCATCAGTGCGTCGAAACAACGCCGTAACTGGGCAAATTTCGACACAGGGCGCGTCGTCGCAATGGTTGCATCGCATGACAGAAAACAAGCGACGTGATTCGGGAAACTTTCCCTTCTCGATGTACTTGACCCAGGTACGATTAACCCCAATGGCGACCTCATGTTCGCTCTTGCAGGCGACCGTACAAGCGTGACATCCGATGCAGCGTCGGTTGTCGATAATAAATCCAAAGTTAGCCACAAGTACCTATCCGGTTCTAGGGAGCAACTGACGGGGCTTTCGTTTAGGAACAGGTCCCGAATTTGGGTAGTTGCCTCAAATTCAAAGTCGATAAGATACCGGTATCTTAATCACTGTGGAACAAGTTACTTTTCGAATCTGCGTGAAAATTGACAGGTCGTTGATTTGCCCAAATCCGTATCCCTTGGAGGCTTCGTTTTGTCTGCTCGATCCGCATTATTGTGCAGCCGTGGCCGCTAAATCTTACATGCCGTAGCCAGCAACACGGAACTGGCCCGTTTTGACAAAAGAAGGCCCACAAAAGAAGGCCCCGTTTGACAAACGAACTGGCCCGGTTTGGCGAACGTATAGGAGATACAGTTGGCTGCTGATCGGAATCGAGAATCTTCAAATCGACCGATTTTCAATAAAAATGCTCGGTTTTTGCTTGGTAGACGGAGTTTTTGCTTGGCAGGCCGCTTAGGGCTTGCCGACAGACTCGCAGTACTGACAATTGATTGAGTAACAAAACGACCCGCGCTAAAAGCGTCTAAAGATACCAAGGAGAAAATTGTGAAACGTTTCGGATATACCCTATCTGCTTTGCTAATGGCAACTTGTTTGTTGATGGGCTGTTCGCCTGATTCCGATGTCGATACAGATGTGCCCGTCGGCCCCACAACGGGTGGCGATCACCACCACGATCACGGTCACGCTCATCGCCACGGCCCGATGGGTGGTGAATTGTTTGAAGTGGCGGACGCCAAAATGAATGTCGAATGCGTCGCCAAATACGGTCAGAATTTGATCATTGTCCAGTTCTACGGGGAAGATGCTAAGACTGCCCATCCCATCGGTTGCAAAAAGGTGACTGCCAATTACACATTCGGTACCAAGAAGTCAGTTAGTTTGGAAGGCGTTGATAGCGACGACGATAACTGCAGCAAATTCGAAATCGAAAACGAAGAGTTTGCGTTGGCCCGTAAGTCCAGCGGATTCGAACTAGAGTTCGAATACAATGGGAACAAATGCACCGTCGATGTCCCCAAAGACCCTCACTAAGTTGGTCGGCCTGGATTGGCAACGTAGAATTTGAATCGCTCATTGAACACTCGGTCATTCACCGAGTGTTTTTTTGTGCGCCGAAACGACTTTGGAAACTTGGCTAGAATGAGTAGTCGAAGGTTTTCAAGTCTTGTTGATAGAGTTCTTCGGCCAAGTCTCTAGCTCGTTCAGAGAAGAACTCGCGATAGCTGGATCGTTGTTTCGTCCAGTTGGTTTTGGGCAGTTCGTGGTCATCCAAGTTCAGTTTTTTTGCAACGGTCGCAAAGTCATCTGCCAGATTTTCGAATCGCCCAATGAACTGTATAAACTGCAGCCCGTGATAGGGCGCTGTTTGTGGCAGGATATGATTCTTCAAACGAGTCATCGAGTTGGGTGTGACTTGATTGAATCGAGGATGTCCGAAGGCGATGGAATCGTCTAGTCCGATTTCCAAAACCTGCTCTAGAGTCAACGTTAGTCGACCGCCTTCGGGTAACTGCCAAGCGTCGTCGACAGTCCCTTCGGTAAACATCTTCCAAGCCGATACGACTCGGTCAAACGGGTTGCGCACAAAGGCGAAAGCGAACAGGCTTTGCCATTTTTCGGGCAAAGCGTCGCCAAACCAAGGACCCTCATAGTCACCATCGAAGACCACGTTGCGAATAGAATTGCCTGCCGTTTTTGGGATATGAGCAAAAAGGCAGGCCGGTTGATTCAAGTGGAAAAGGGGCATCCCTTACCCGTGTTTCGTCGTATTTAACAGCAGTTATCTTCGTCGCAACAGCCAGCGATTGGCAACGATAATGTTGCGCCCTTGGTGACTTTCGGGTCACGCAATTGGTCCGTGGTGCAATCGAACGGCTTGGCGTCGGCGTCTGAAATCTTGTCGGCTGGTTCGACAGCGATGAACTGGCCCTGGAATGGTGCCGCCATCAAGGTTTCGAACGTCCGACCACACACGGCGACTCGTTTTCCACGAGGGTAAGTGTGCCCATCATCATCCATCACGGAAGGGAATGGGCCGCGATAGATCACTGCTTGGTTTTTCTCTAAGCAGGGACCGTCATCCATTTTGTATGCGACGACGGTCATCGAACGGAACTCGATTCCATTAACGACTTGCCAAGGTTGGGCTTCCAGTTTGGCAATCTCGATACCTTGGAACCCAGCGTTGCGGAACTCTTCGATGAAGTCGTCTTCACGCCAAGCACCTGAGATGCAACCGGACCACAGGTGCCCGTCATTCTGCATCTCTTCGGGGACCAATTCGTCCGAGACGATATCGCTGATGGCGGCGCGTCCACCGACTTTCAAGATGCGGTGGATTTCGCGGAACAGTTGTCGGCGATCTTCGGGCACGACCAAGTTCAAAACACAGTTCGAAACGACGCAGTCAACCGAGTTGCTTTTGACCAGTGGCTGTTCCACTCGCAGTCTTTGTTCCAGTTCGTGCAGTTCGACCCAGTCGGTATGGTCTTTGATGGGGCGACCTCCCCATTCTTTGGCCAGCAATTCCAAATTCAGTTTCAAGTCTTGGATGCGACCGCAACGAAAGTCGGTGTTTTGGAAACCCAATTTGATTCCCATCTCTTCCTGGTATTTGCGAGCCAAAGAAAGCATGTCCGGGTTGTAATCAACGCCGATAACCAAACCGGCTTTGCCTACGATTTGCGAGGCGATGTAGCACAGTTTTCCACCACCGCTGCCCAGGTCCAAAACGGTTTCGCCAGGATTGACGAAGGGAGACGGATCACCACAGCCGTAATCCTTTTCGATGATCTCGTCCGGGATCGCCTTCAGGAATTCGGGATTGTAGGAAACCGGGCAGCAAAGCGCAGCTTCGGATTCGATGGCTGCCGCTGAGTAGCGTTCTTTAACGTCTAGGTCGGTGGTGGGTGATGATTGGGTCGTCGAAGGATCGGCCGCCATGAGTTGAGAACTCCTAAATAAGATCGGCAATGTTTGGTTGAGTTTGATCGGAATCGGGAAACAAACAAGTCGTTTCGCCTACTATATCACTGTTGGTTCAGGCTCCAATTATGACGAAACCAGCAGATTTCTGCAGTCTGAATTAGTCGAGCTGCTTCGTGTTCTGGCACTATTCCGGACAGTTGAGTCAATTTTTGTTGGGTGTCGCCTTGCAGATTGTTCAATACCTGGCGAACGACGGGGCTTAAGTGGATCCGCTGTTCGTTCTCAACGCGAATGTTACGTGGATCACTAAAGAACCTCCTGACAACGTCGGTTAGTTGGGCGTTAACCTTACACCCGAAATAGGCCTGTCGAGCCAGTTTCGGACAACTAACAGACCCTTGAACAATTCCGAAGCGTGTTCGGTTGTCGACCGAGGTCGCCAATGGACCGTCCATTAGGTCGCTTAGGGAATAGGCTCGAGCGTCCACCATTATCTTGTAATGATTCCAAATATTGAACCCCAAAGGGTTAGCGTGCCGTCTTACAGATTCGATCGGATAGATCCGCAATATGGCCTGCACGGTCAAAGCATTGTAAGCGTTTAACCAAAAAGCCAAATCGTCGTCATTTGAGATCGTTGCATTGGCATCCACTCGCGAAAGAGACTCAAGGTAATCGGTCAACTTCTGTAGATCGGTTTGGTTATTTTTCCAGCTTTTGTAATTTACCAGACCATCATCATCGACATATTTCTGCAGCAAATCTGACCACGGTTGATGATCGAAATTTGCCGGCGAAATAAGGTCTTTGTCGTCCCACGTCAGGCCGATCACGACCGTGTTGCTGGACTGCCTGATCATGATGAACGACAAGCAACCCATAACAACAACGGCCAGCGCAAGCCAAGTCCGCGAGTTAATGATTTTCAAGTTGCCTATTCTGGTGGTGTTTGCCATCCCAATTTTCCCTTGGAAACAATTTACACTATCGATTGGTTAACGCGACAGCGGAATCGCCCGACATCACAGGGAATTTGCGACCGTTTTCAAAGAATCCGCATCTGAATAATCAAAATGAATGGCAGGTCGCTGGCGTTTGAGCTAGTTGTCATTTTTCAGTGAACCATTTCTGTCGATCACCTGTCCGCTTGTCAGTTGATTCATCTAATGTGGGAAAGGAACGATATGGGTTCAGTCATTGTCGAATTGCGAGCCGCCGAGGGCGGTGACGACGCAAAACTGTTAATTCGAGACCAACAGGTGATTTACATCAAAGCATGCAAGCTTCGCTGTCTTTAGGTGCGAAGTTGTTAGTGAATTGCCGGGGATCATCATTCTGCGAATCTCCGGACCGGGTGCTTGGAAACTAATGCAGCACGAATCGGGTGGGCACCGTTGGCAGCGAGTTCCGCCGACCGAGAAAAAAGGGCGAGTGCAAACCAGCACGTTCACGGTGTCTGTATTTCGCGAATCAAAAACCAGCGAATTTCAATTGAACTTGGCCGAAGTGACCTTTCAAGCCACCAAGGGAACCGGGCCTGGCGGCCAGCATCGCAACAAACGTGAAACGGCAATCCGCGCGGTGCACCGTCCCACCGGTCAAATGGTGTTCTGTCAGAACAATCGAAGCCAGCATGCAAATAAGGCCGAGGCCATTCGTTTGCTTGGTCAGAAAGTTCAACAGGTCCAGCAGAAATCTGGACAAGCGGCGAATCGGATCGCACGTCAAAACCAAATTGGATCCGGTCAACGTGGCGACAAGGTCCGTACGATCCAAGTTCAAAATGGTCGCGTCACAAACCACGTGAACCAAAAGAAGATGACGTTAAAGGCGTATCAAAAAGGAGAGATTTGGAAACTGCACTAGGTCTTTAGCCATATTTAGTTACTGGTTTTGAAGGGATTTGGGAAATGGCTACTGCAGTAGGCAAGTGGTAAACTGGCAGTGTGGCTGGGACGTCTTTTTGTGAAGGGTTGCGATCTATGAATCGTTTGCTTGCTTGTTGTTTGGTTTTTTGTGTATGTCCAGAGTTCATTAATTCTTCAGCTTTGGCTCACGAGGGTCCAGACCCGATTGCCCATTGGGTCTTCAACGCCAGGACGGTAAGCGATGGTCGAGTGACCGCTCGGTTGGGGCCCGACGGCCAAATTCAAGGCCAGCATGCCTTGGCGGGTAACAATGGCGGCTTGTTTTTGAGTGGTGAGAACTCAGAAATTTTGTTGGCAGACAATTTGAGCAAAGTCGCTGACTTTCTTCCCAAAAAATCGTTTACTTTGTCAACGCGATTCTCAGTGAATACTCGTCGTCAGTGGGGAGCCATCGCCGGCGCGTTGCAGGACAATGGCGGGTCCGAGCAAGGCTGGGTTTTGGGTTACAACCAACGTAACTTCTATATTGGTCTGTCAACAAAGGGAGCCGACGACGGTGACGGATTGATGACGTATCTGACTGGTGAAACGGATTATGAAACGGGCCGGTTCTATCACGTGGTCGCCGTCTACGACGGCCAGACCTTGCAGTTGTTTGTCAACGGCAAGCTGGATGCCCAATCGAAGGTGCAAAGCGGAGACGTGTTGTATCCTGAAAAGGCCAGCTTTGTTTTGGGAGCGTACCGAGACGCCAACGAGTTTCATCCTCATCACGGTCGCTTGTTTGATTTGGCAATCTACGACGTCGCCGCCAAACCAGAATGGGTGGAAGAAGAGTTCGCTCACCAAGAAAAGTTAGTGCAGCAAACCAACCTGGACGATGCTGCCGAAAAACAGGCCATCGTGGTCGATCCCTATTTGCACATGGGCACCGAAACATCGATGGTGATCGGCTGGCAGACTTCCAAGCCGTCCAGTTCGATCGTTCGATGGGGCGAGACTGCCGAGGTTGCTAAGCAGTTTGATGGAAAGCCCGACCAGTTGGTGCATCACGTCAAGTTGGAAGGGTTGAAATCGAACACTCAGTATTTTTATCAAGTCGAATCGGTCGACAGTCAATCAACTAAGGTCACCAGTGACGTGTTGACGTTTCAAACCGCCTGCAATGCCGAAACGCCTTACGCGTTCGCCATTATCAGTGATACGCAAAGTAACCCGACGGTCGCCAAACAAGTTGCCGAAATGGCCTGGGAACAGCGGCCCAGTTTTGTGATCCATCCTGGTGATTTGGTGGGCACGGGAACCAACGATTCGCACTGGACGGAACAGTTTTTTCCAGCCATGCACTCTTTGATTGGCCGCGTCCCGATGTACCCGGTGTTGGGTAACCACGAACAAAACGCTGGGAACTACTACGACTATTTTCAGTTGCCTGACCCGGAATACTATTATGAATTTCAATATGGCAACGCTCACTTTTTCATGATCGACACGAACAAGAAAGTGGATCCAGAAAGCGAGCAGTACCGATGGTTGGACAAGGCGTTGGCCAAGAGCGATGCCGAGTGGAAGTTCGTTGTGCACCATCATCCGGTGTACTCTTCCGACGAAAATGATTACGGCAACCTTTGGAAAACGAACCAGTCCAGTCGCGGTGATGCCAGAGTGCGTGTGTTAGCGAAACTGTATGACAAGCACGGCGTCGATATCGTTTGGAACGGGCATATTCACTCTTACGAGCGAACTTGGCCGATTCGCGACGGACAAGCGACAACCTACGACAACGGCACGATGTACATGGTGACAGGCGGAGGCGGCGGTGGGTTGGAAACGCCAGGGCCGTATCGACCCTTCTTTCAACACAACGTCAAGCGAGGCCATCATTACTGTATGGCTCATGTGAACGGAAAGACGTTTGAGTTGAAATCGTTTGACTTGGAGGGCCGCCTGTTCGATTACGTGAAACTGGAAAAGGGAACTTCTCGATAGTCCTCGCGACAGCGGCTATTGAGATTTCAAGCTGGCAAAGAACTGCACGGCTGCATCCCATTGCACCTGTTGCTGCGGTTCGTAGCGGACCGGGTTTTCGGTGTTGATCACGATTTGTCGCAATTGTTGCAAGTCTTTGATCTCCCCCATTCCCATGGCCTGAACCAATCCGTTGCCGATCGTGGTGGCTTCGGTGGGTCCGACGATGACCGGCACTCCACAGGCATCGGCAGTCATTTGGTTTAGCAATTCGTTTTTTCCGCCGCCGCCAACGATATGAATGACGTCGAACTTTTTGCCCAACACGGATTGCAGTGAATCCAAAGTCGATCGATAGGCCAGCGCCAAACTTTCCAAGCAGCATCTCAGGTAGTCGCCGGGCGTTTCGGGAACGGGTTGCCCTGAGTCCACGGCGAACTGGTTGATTTTGTCCAGCATTTTGCCGGGTGTTGCAAACGGTGCGTGAGCGGGGTTGATCAAAGTGCGAAACGGTTCGGCCAGTTTGGCGACGTCCGTTAATTCTTCGTAAGTGTAGGATTGGCCTCGCGAAATAAATGCTCGGCGACATTGTTGAACCAGCCAGAGTCCGGCGATGTTTTTCAAAAAGCGAATCGTGCCATCCACGCCAATCTCGTTGGTAAACATCTCTGATTCAGCGGCTTTGGTGACACACGGTTCTTTTAGCTCGGCACCTAATAACGACCAGGTTCCGCTGGAGATGAAACACCAATTCGTATCGGGTTCGGCCGGTACCGCGGCCACGGCCGAAGCGGTGTCATGAGTGGCCGGCGCGACGATCTGAACTTGCTTGTTGAGTCCCGTTTCCGAGGCCACCTTGGGACGGATCGAGCCAATAGCTGTGCCGGGCAGGATGGGTTCGGACAGCCAATCCGGATCGGCCTCGCCGGCCTCGAGTAGTCGAGTGGACCAGGTGCCAGAATGGATGTCCATCATTTGGCTGGTCGATGCGATGCTGATCTCGTTGGTTACTTCGTTGGACAGAAAGTAGTGCAGCAAATCTGGAATGAACATCATCTTGTGCGCCGCCGCTGCCAATTCTGGGCTGTGGCTGGTAAAGGCGTACAGTGAATACAATGAATTGATCGACATCAACTGGATGCCGGTTAGTTGGTAAATTTCTTGTTCGCTAATTTGTTCCGTGAAGTTTGCATAGGCATCCGTGTTGCGTGGATCGCGATAGGCGTGTGGTAAACCAATCAATTCGCCATGAGCATCAATCATTCCCCAGTCGACTCCCCAAGTATCGACTCCGACAGTGCAAATTTGATGCTCGTTTTCCTGAGCCCAACCGGCCGACAACAGCAGGCCTTTTATGATCTCGCGCCAAATCCCACCGATGTCCCAGTGCAAACCACTGGGTAGGGAAAGAGTGTTGGTTGAAAACCGATGAGCTTCATGCAACTGAAAAGTCTTCTGCTTGTTGTCCAACAGCAATGCGGTGACTCGGCCAGATTCGGCTCCCAAGTCGATTGCGATATAGGCTTTACCCATCAGTCGGGTGACCCTTTCGGAAAGTTTCGATGTTTGCAAAGTGTTGGCGTGGTGTGCGTCTTCCAACACCCAACAGGTCGCAAATTGTAACTCAATTGAATCATGGGCGTGATATGACCGCCAACGTCCAATTTAGGTCCGGTATTGGCTTTCAGTCTGTGGAAAGTAACTCTGGCGCTACAAATTTTGCGACAAAACCTAGAGCTTTTCGAGCAGTGCTAATGCGGGTACACTAGTAATTCTTCAATCAAACCATCCGTGATTTTCGCGGATATTTGCATCCTTTGGAAGGCGTGCGAGCGTAAGCTGAATCGCTACAGGAAACGAGTCTATGGCGGATAAAGCCAAGTTAACAGTTGACGGCCAAGAAATTGATTTGGACGTGGTCGTCGGTTCCGAGAATGAGAAGAGTATTAGCCTGGGCAGTCTGCGACGTGACACCGGCTACATTACGCTGGACGAAGGCTACGTCAATACAGGGTCAACACGAAGTGCCATTACGTTTTTGAATGGCGAACAGGGCGTTTTACGCTACCGTGGTTATGCCATCGAAGACCTAGCCACCAAATGTGACTTTGTCGAAGTTTGCTACTTATTGATTTTTGGCGAACTGCCCAGCAAGGATCAGCTGGACGAGTTCACGAAATCGATTCGATTGCACACTTTGCTGCACGAGGACATTCGCTACTTCTATCGCGGATTCCCTCGTGATGCACATCCGATGGCGACGTTGTCCAGCGTTGTTAGCGCCATGAGCACCTTTTATCAGGACTCGTTGAACCCCAAAGACGAAGAGCACGTTCGCGTTTCGACGTACCGGCTGTTGGCTAAACTGCCCACGATCGCGGCCTACAGTTTCAAAAAGTCGATCGGACAACCATTCATCTACCCGCAAAATGACCTTTCCTATTGCGAAAACTTTTTGCA
This sequence comes from uncultured Pirellulaceae bacterium, assembly GCA_964543985.1. GTDB lineage: Bacteria > Planctomycetota > Planctomycetia > Pirellulales > Pirellulaceae > CAJQPP01. The sequence goes on from CAZJBW010000004.1 coordinate 52,226, forward strand.
GATGATGTTCGCTGTGCCGTGCGAGCCCTACGAAATCGATCCGGACTTTGTCAAAGCATTGAACATGCTGTTGATCGTTCACGCGGATCACGAACAGAATTGCAGCACCTCGACGGTTCGTATGGTCGGTTCATCCCAAGCCAACCTATTTGCCTCGATCGCTGCCGGCATCTGTGCATTGTGGGGACCGCTGCACGGTGGAGCCAACGAAGCTTGCGTGGCCATGTTGGAACGCATCCGTGAAGACGGAGGCAACGTGGCCAAATACGTCGAGATGGCCAAAGACAAAAACAGCGAGTTTCGTTTGATGGGCTTTGGGCACCGAGTTTATAAGAACTTTGATCCGAGAGCCACGATCATTAAAAGCGCTTGCGATAAACTGCTTGCGAAACTGAATATTGATGACCCGCTGTTCCATATCGCGCAAGAACTGGAACAAGTTGCTTTGAACGACGAGTACTTTGTCGAACGAAAACTGTACCCGAACGTCGATTTCTATTCAGGTGTTATTTACCGAGCGATGGGTATTCCGGTGCCGATGTTTACGGTGCTGTTTTCAATGGGACGTCTGCCCGGTTGGATTGCCCACTGGAAAGAGATGCAAGAATCGGAGACGTTCCGCATCTGTCGACCACGTCAGGTTTACACCGGCGAAAACGCTCGAGACTTTGTCGCACTAGGCGACCGTTAAGATTTCCGAGTGAGGTTGAATTTCGGCTAGCGCTAAAACAAACGACCGAAACGACGGGCGTCTGAATCAATCAATAGCCAACCAGAGTGATTGAAACCTATGGCGAAAACGACGACCGCTCGACAAATCAATGCGCCGATCGAGGTCGTTTTCGATACGATCGCTCACATTGAGAATTTTTCCAAAGCCGTCCCGGCCATCGTGAGTACCGAGTTCGTTACGGAACAAACTCGTGGTTCAGGGACACGGTTTTTGGAGACTCGCGAGTTTCGCGGGAAAAAAATGACTCATGAACTGAAGGTCGGTATCTACGAACCGAATTCTCGAGTGCAAATGATTTCCGAGGCCGGTGGTGTGATTTGGGACTCGATGTTCACCGTCGAGGAACGCGACGGCGGCACCTTGATGACTCTCGGTATGGAAGCACGACCTCAAAAATTCCTGGCACGCATCATGGTCCCGTTGATGCTCAAGATGTGTTCGTCCGCTGTGGAAGGCGACATGGATTCGCTGAAGACGTACTGCGAAGGACTCGGTTCTAACGAGTAAACAAGCCAGCACGCCAAGCCAGTGAAGAAAAACTGACCGCTTTTCTTTTCCTGAACAACCAAGTGCACTACTTGGTTTTTTAAGTAACATGGCGACTCAATGGAATATTTCGCTATTCCATTACCCTAATCATGGCAGTGACTACGGACGCGTACTGCACTCGGCATTCAAGTGCCTGTGCATGATACACTCAGTTTTAATACGTTCTTAACCAAGACAGGCTTTAAGTACGTTAACGAAACCGATAATTCTGCCTGCCAATTATTTCTATAGACCCAAATTCTATGAAACATCATTCGCAACATCCCTTTCAACAGGTTGATGTATTTTCGCATGAAGCCTTTTGCGGTAATCCACTCGCAGTGGTTTTTGATGCCGATGGCTTAACAACGGAAGAAATGCAACACATCACGCGTTGGATGAATTTATCTGAAACTGTGTTCTTTGAAACTCCAACGCATCCTGATGCAGATTACAAAGTACGTATCTTTACTCTAAACCGCGAACTTCCTTTTGCAGGACACCCAACTTTAGGTAGTTGCTCGGCTTGGTTAGCCAATGGTGGCAAGGCAAAACGCGATGATGTCATCATTCAAGAGTGTGGCGCTGGTCTAGTTAACATTAAGAAAAACGACAAACTTCTTTCTTTTGCCGCCCCACCGATCACGCGCTCAGGTGATGTCAGCGAAGATGAATTAAATACGATTACTCGCATCCTCGGTGTTGAGCGCTCTGATATTAAAGCCTCTAACTGGATCGACAATGGCCCTGGCTGGGTCGGTGTATTACTTGAGTCTGCTGAGAAAGTGCTAAGCCTTAACCCGAACACTTCACCAACCGATGTATTCGATCTTGGTGTAATTGGTCCTTACCCTGCAGGCTCGGAAACAGATTTCGAGATTCGTGCTTTCTTTGATGTAAGCGAGAATAGTAGCGATCTACGTGAAGACCCTGTCACAGGTAGCTTGAATGCATCCATGGCGCAGTGGTTAATGGGAGCGGGTTTAGTCCCAAAACAATACAGTGCAAGCCAAGGAACTAAGCTATTACGCAAAGGTCGAATTTACTTAGCAATGGATGACACTGGGCAAGTTTGGGTCGGTGGTGAAAGCCAACTTCGAATTAAAGGCACTATTCGTTGCGTTTAATAAAACATCGAATTAGCTTTTCAAATTTTTAGTCGTAAAAAAATCAAAGGCTTCAAGGAGTCATGCCTAAGTGGCGAACTGCTTCCAACCTGTCACTGACGGATAAAATATCGAGGGCTCGCCAAGATCCGTTGGCGAGCCCTCGTTTTTTTGGTTTTCCTGTTTGCGCCGTCATCACACCGTGCGGTGCCTGCAATTGTAGCGTGCAGCCATACATTTTTGACTACTTGTATTTTGCCGCCAAGTCTTTGACGATCTGTCCGACTGCTTTACGGGCACTGATGGGCGCCAACAGTTCTGCTTCGCCGCCCAATTGCAACACTCGCGAAATAATTTCGACATCGTGACCCGCGCGAACGGTTAGTTCGTAGTTGCCGTCTTTCAGTTGCTTTAACTGTTGATCGGGGTGCCACGGTTCTTCGCGTACCCAACTAGCCGCTTTTGCAGTTAGCCGAACTTTGAAGTTGCGAGCCTTGTTACCGACAAAAATTCCCAGACTGTCGGAAATGTATTCGTCGATATCCAGTGCCTCGTCAACCTCGTACCAATGGTCCAAGGCGGTCGCTTTTTTGACTCGATCCAGTTTCCAAGTGCGAATCCCAGAACCTTGGTCGCCATGATTTACCGCGATGATGTATAGGCTGGAGTGCCAAAGGACGACGGCATAAGGGTCCACTTTGCGAGTCTTCGGGGTGCTGCCCGGTACTTCGTAAACCATTTCCAGCACACGGTGTTCGATGATAGCGCGGTGAATCGTATTCAGCATGCCATGATGTTTTTCGTACGATTTTGTCGGAACCCCGATCACTCGCAAGGTCTTCCAGTACTTCTCGTAGTGTTCCAGAACGGAGGAAGGGATTTCGTCTTGCACTTTGTTCCAGAACGATTCGATGCCCCGCCAAAACGGGCTACCGGCCAGTGGGTACATCAGGCGACGTCCCAATGCCAGAGCGATCATTTCGGTGGAGGAGACGCTGATCTTGGTGCTGGATTTGGCCAGCGGGCCCAGCTTCCAGACTTTGCCTCGTTGTGTGTTGTGGCGTTGCACATCGATGCCGGCGGCCTGCAGAGCCTCCAGGTCACGACGGACCGTTCTGGAGTGGATGGAGTTCAGTCCAAGTTCGTCGACGACGTCCTGTTTGATTTCGTCGATGGTTTTTCCAAACCGGACTCGTTCCAGGATCTGTAAAATCTTGTGTTGTCTGATCAGTTGTTCGTTGCGAGCCATGGTCTTCCCTGTCTAACGGCCAATGGACGGTTGATGTCGCTGTTCGATCGTCCATAATTTTCACAAGCTAATTATGTACTTTGACAAGTCTGGTCGCCAAGGTAACGGACTACGAATTCGTCTGGATTAAACTGGAATGAACAAAACTGACCCACAACGCGTCTCTGTGATCTGTTTGAGTGGCGGGTTGGATTCCACCAGCCTGCTGTTGAAATTGCTGGCTAGTGGCGATCAAGTTTACGGAATTAGCTTCAACTACGGGCAAAAACATGCCATGGAGCTGCAGTTTCTCGCTCGCAATTTGAAATATCTGGCAGACCACGGGTTGCCCGTGCAGCATCAAACGTTGGATATGTCTCAACTGGGCACTCTTTTTCATTCGGCGCTGCTTGACCCTCAGTGGCAGGTGCCCAAGGGTCATTACGAACAGGAAAGCATGAAAGAGACGGTGGTGCCCAACCGGAATGCTATTTTCGCCTCGATCGCCTACGGGTTGGCGTGGTCGTTGGCTAAAAAACAATCCACAACCGTACGGTTGAGTCTCGGTGTGCATTCCGGGGACCATGCCATCTATCCGGATTGCCGCCCAGAATTCTATACAGCGTTGTGGGCCGCATTCGAAGCTGGCAATTGGGATGCGGATTGTGTCGAACTATTCTTGCCCTATCTGAAATTTGACAAAGCCCAAATTTTGAAAGACGCAGATGCCTCGATCGGAAAACTCGGTTTGGATTTCGAGACCGTTTTTGCGAACACGTTGACCAGCTACCAACCGGACGACCAAGGAAAAGCTCATGGTTTGACGGGCAGCGACGTGGAGCGTGTCTTGGCTTTCGACGCGATTGGTCGTATCGACCCCATCCAGTACGTCGACGGTTGGCAGGAGACGCTACGCCAGGCACGAGCGTTCGAAAAGTAGAGTTGGTTGGATTGGCAAGCAACCATTCGGGCCTGCACATTTAGCTGGGCAGGCCCAACTTACGGGTCAGCGGAAGAAGACCCCGCAACCATATCGGGTGCAATGATCACGATTGCGATTCCAGCTAAGGCGATCAACGTACCCCAAACGGCTCGCGCTGAAATCTTGTGTTTGTCGAAGTAGCGAACCAGTGGTATGGCAAACAAGGGGCCAGTGGACATTAGCATTGTGGCGACTGCTACCGATGTATTTTTAAACCCGATTTGGCTAAACCAAATTCCCAACCAAGTTCCCATTGCGGCTGCGGGAATCAGCATTTTGAGGTTTGATTTTTTGGAGATTGTCCGAACCGTCGGCAGTAATTGTTTGCTGTACCGAAAAGCGATCAGCGCTACAACGCAGGCGGTCAACAACCTGGCGAAGGTGGCTTCCAGTGGCGTGCACTGTTCCATGGCGACTTTCGAGATCGCTCCGCCAGAAGCTTGGCAAACGGCTGCTGCCAAACCGACCAACAAGCCCAGCCACTCGCTGCCCGGATAATGGCCAGGAGATTCTTGGCGAGCTTGCTTGTCCAGAACAACCAGCGAGATTCCCAAAATGGTGACCGCGATTCCCACGCATTGCCAGAACGTTAACGTTTCGTTTAAGAACGACCAACCAATGAACGCGCCGAAGATGGGCGAGGTCGTGGCGACGACCAGTGACCGGCGAGGTCCCAGGATTTGCAGGCTTCGGAAATAGCAGGTGTCACCGACAACAATTCCGATCAGTCCACTGACAATCAACAGGCCCCAAGCGTTCCAACCAAATTGGAACAACGGTGCCTCGAAGAGTAACCACAGAAACAGCAAGTGAATCGTGACGATGCACAAGCCTAGCGAATTCTTGGCAAAATTGATCGTCCAAGCAGTTAGGCGAGTTCGACCGTAGATGATACTGGAACAAGCCCAGCATGCGGCGGCGCCAGCAGCGGCCGCCGCGCCGATTGTCTCTGCACCCAATTCACCAAACGGCACGGCGTACTTTCTAAAGGGGAATCGGCTTCAGCGTAAGTTGGTTTGCGTTAGTTGAAAAGTTGGCCGTCTGCGGTAGATTCGAATGCCGATTGAAAATGCTCGATGGTCGGCATTTGATCCAGTTCCGGCCACAGAATACCGATCACGTCAAATCGATAACGACATTCCAACAGGTCATTTTTTTTGAGGTAGACCATGGCCGTGTGAGTGATCTGGCGTTGTTTCTTTTCATCAACTGCCTCAACAGGTAGGCCTCGGAAGTCGGATTGTCGAGTCTTCACTTCGACAAATACAACCGTTCGCGGTTTCGCTTTGGTGTCGATCGCGATCAGGTCAATCTCGCCGATATGGTTACGGTACCCACGCGCCACGATGCGGTAGCGCTGCTTCTTCAGAAATTTTTCGGCAACCTGTTCGCCTCTTTTTCCAAAGCTTAGATCTTTGGGTTGGCGGTCGGCCTTCCAATCTTCCAGAGTACTTAGGATGTCATTCCATACAGACATAGCGGGACATCCCGTAGCGATTTGGCTTAGTTGCCTTCGCCTTCTTCTTCACCCTGTCCCGATTCTTCACTGGAACCAGATCCTTCTTCGCCTTCGGATCCTTCTTCAACACTGCCGGATCCCTCTTCCGCTTCAGTATTGGAACCTTCTTCAGCACCGCTGGAACCTTCTTCAGCACCGCTGGA
>CAZJBW010000004.1:58564-115940 GCA_964543985.1 uncultured Pirellulaceae bacterium
CTTCAGTATTGGAACCTTCTTCAGCACCGCTGGAACCTTCTTCAGCACCGCTGGATTCTTCTTCAACACTGCCGGATTCTTCTTCCATTTCAGCACTGTTGGAACCTTCTGGAGATTCCTCGGCTGAACCAGATGAACCTTCGTTAACACCTTCGTCCGGATCGACGGTTTCACCTTCTGGGCTTGGCGTCGGTACTGGGTTAGGATCGAATTCGCCACCGAATGGAATTTCGGTTGGCATGCTAATGTTTGGTCGTTGCGGCAACACGCTAGACTGACCTGCGTCTTCAGACGGGGCAAACGCGGGTGCTTCCCAAGCCTTGAACGCTTCGTGAATGCTAGTCAAAGATTCGTCGGAAACGCGAGTCAAACTTTTTTTGGCCAGTTCACCCAGCGGAGAATCAGGGGCGGTGTCAACGAGCGATTGATACAACTTCTTGGACTCTTCAAACTTGCCTAAGCCTTCGTTGATGTAAGCCAAGGCGTAGGTGGCCCGCTGTTTTGCAAAATCGTCTGCGCTAGATGATTCGACGATGCTTTGGTAACGCTCAGCAGCTTTCCGCAATTCTGCACGATAGCTTGTTCGATCAGTAACGATTTTGTTGGCAGCGGCCAGGTAAAAAGCATCTGCAGCTTTAATCGAAGCCAGGTCACCAACCATTGTGTTGGGATAGATATTCGCTAACTCTTCGTAACCTCGACCGTCTGAGTAGCGATCCGAAACAAAGAATTCGCGCCACTGACTTTCCTTAACGTTTTTTCGAGTGTTGAAGAAGAAAGCGACGGCAATAATGCCCAAAACCCCAATTGCGGAAAACATGGCGATCTTCGGCAGATGTGGTTTGAGATCGTCCAGCTTGCTGCCCAGAGCGTCAGCTAATTCGTTTTGTTCAAGTTCGCGTTTTTTCTGATTCATCGAACTGCAGATTCTTTGCAAAATTATGGGGCGTCATCATTACGACACTGGCAGTCTTCGCCAAACCGCAAGTATAGACGTTGCCTTAAATTACGGTCAAGGCGATCAACCGTCGCATCGATTTCATCGATCAGGTCGATCCCCTGCCAAGTTGTTTAGCGATCGGAATTGGATTTTAGCCTCTGGTCGATCCACCCCTAAGAATCGTAAGATGTCGAGCCCACCGAGTAGAAACATGGCGTTTTGGCCAATCTGGTCGAAGAAATCGAGAAATTCCAGGTCCATTGGGTCAGACGTGCCGCGGTCGGCGTACTTATATATAACGGAGTTTTTGGCGTGGCCGAGTTAAACCCTGCACAAAAAGAAGCCGTCGACACCACCAGCGGACCGCTGTTGGTGTTGGCCGGTGCCGGGACCGGTAAGACTCGTGTGGTCACATTTCGGATTGCCAAGTTGATCCGGTTGGGGATTAAGCCCGAGCGGATTTTGGCCGTAACTTTCACCAACAAAGCGGCTGCTGAAATGCAAAAGCGAGTTGGCGATATTTTGCGGATCAGTAAAAAGTCGCAGGAACGACCGCTGATATCCACATTTCATTCGTTGTGCGTGCGGATACTGCGGCGACACGTGCAACATCTGGGGTACCCTCAGAAATTTATTATTTGTAACCGAGGTGACCAAGAGAGTATTGCCCGGCGCGTGCTTCGCGAGATTAAGGCTCCGGAGACATCCATTAAACCGTCTCAGTTGATCTGGCAAATCAGTCAATGGAAATCGCATGCCGTGCGACCCAAGGAAGCAGCCCGTCTGGCCGAGGACGATCGACAAGTTTTGGCAGCTGCCGGCTATCGCCGTTATCAAAACATCTTGAAACAACAGGGAGCCGCTGACTTTGATGATTTGTTGTTGTTAGTCGAGGAACTGTTTCGAAAGTTCCCGGAAATTTGCCAAAAAGAAGCCGAGCGCTTCGATCATGTTTTGGTGGACGAGTACCAAGATACCAATGCCAGCCAATACCGAATCATTAAGTCGTTGGCGGATAAACACCAAAACATTTGTGTGGTCGGCGACGATGACCAATCGATCTACGCCTTTCGTGGTGCCGAAGTCGAACACATTTTGAACTTCGGCAAAGATTGGAAGAATTCCAAGTTGGTTAATTTGGAGATGAATTATCGTTCCACCGGACCGATCATCGCGTTGGCCAATTGTTTGATCTCGTTCAATCTGCAACGTCACAACAAGAAATTGGTCAGTGGCCGACCGAGCGGTCCGCAACCGGTGATTCTGCAACACCCCAACGAAACGCGAGAAGCTCAGGAAGTCGTACGACAGATTCGCAATCGCCTACAACAACCGGAAGTCGAGCCCGGCGACTTTGCCATCCTTTTCCGAACCAATGAACAGCCTCGAGCGTTCGAAACTGAATTGCGGAAAGCCAAACTACCCTATGTTTTGATCGGGGGCTACTCGTTCTTCGATCGTAAAGAAGTCAAAGATGTGATGGCGTTTTTGCGTTTGTTGGACAACCCCAACGACGAGATGTCGCTGCGACGAATCATCAACACACCACCACGGGGTCTCACCAATAAAACGGTTCAAAAATTGTTGGACCAAGCCGTCAATCAAGGGACTGATCTGTGGAATATCGTCTGCGAATCCTCGCAACGCCCTGCCGTGTCACCAGCTGCCAACCGAGGTCTAAATCAATTGCGTGACATCCTGATGGATCGACCGCCCGTCTCGTTGACCAAACAAGTCGAACATATTCTGGGCGCCACGAACTACCGAGGCGAGATCGATCGTGTTTACACCGAACCCTTGGAACGTGAAGCCAGATGGGCCAACGTCGAACAACTGGTTAACGCGGTTAGCCAATACGAAAAGGACTCGAAGGAACCCAACCTGGGCGAATTTATCGATCAGTTGACTCTGGACGAACGGCAAGCTCAGGACGAAAAAGAAAAACAGCTCGGTCGCAACTCCATCGCATTGATGACTCTGCACAGCGCCAAGGGACTGGAATTCCCTGAGGTCTTTCTGGTGGGTTTGGAGGAAGGCATCTTGCCGCATCACCGAAGTCTGGATGACGATCGATCAATCGATGAAGAACGACGCCTGTGTTACGTCGGAGTGACCAGGGCCGAGGAACGATTGACGCTTTCACTGTCGCTGTCACGAATGAAATGGGGTAAGCCGCAAGCCACAATGCCAAGCCGCTTCTTGTATGAAATGACAGGTAAAGCGGATCACCCAAAATACCTGGCCTGCCTGGAAGGTTCTCGGTCCGGTTAGCTTTCCTCGTTGTTCATTTTGCTCCACTTTCGCTGTCTTCGTTTTGATGGTTTTTGGTGGTTGTGGCGGAATGGGTGTTTTGGTTGGTTTGCGTTGTGGGTGATGCGACTTTGTTCCGTCTTTGTTCTTTCAACCGCTCGGTATCCATCCTCTAAATAAAGAGCGGCCAGGTTTTTGCAAAAACTGGTGCCCCGATATTCAGCCGATATTGACGCCAGTCGTTGGTGTTTCTAACGTCCCAGCCAGTTTATGGATTTCGCGTGCGCGAATTCTATTGCCGCGATTCGTTTCCAACCAAGGAAGGTTGAAAGCCATGGATCTGAAAATACGACCATATACACGAAACCAACAAACCAATTCTCGTCAGCAAGTCTTCATGACAACTTGTTTGACGGCGGGCTTAATTTTTTTGATTGGGCTGAGCGGTTTAACTGGTTGTTCTCGAATTATGCGAGGACAGAGTCCAGATAACGAGGGCATTGAATTCGACGAGGATCTGGAAGAGCAGGTTTACGTTGGCGAGATGGCGACACCGTCTGGCTTGGAAATGTTAAAGCTTGAAGGGCTGGGGTTATTGAACCAGTTAGACGGGACGGGTAGCGAACCACCTGCGGGCCCGCAGCGAAAAGAGTTAGTCGCTGAAATCCAAACTCACGAAATCCAAGACGTTACCGGACTGTTGGCGCGCGACGACAACTCGATGGTCGTGCTGTTGGGCTTGGTACCTCCCGGAGCTCGCAAGGGAGATCGATTCGATGTCTCGGTAAATATTTTGAACAATTCCGATACCACCAGTTTAGACGGTGGAAATTTGTTACCTGCTCGAATGAAACCGTTCATCGCGGTTACCGGAAATCGAGTTAAGAAAGGTCACAATACGGCTCTTGCCCAAGGTCGACTGGTCGTGGATTCGGTTTTCGAGACTGGCGACCAACAGGCTAAGAATCTGTCTGGAGTGATCCCGGGCGGAGGAGTGGTCACTCGCGAACGTCCGATGCGAATCGTTATTCATCCGGAATATAGATCGGTTCGTGCAGCAGCCAGTATTGCTAGATCATTGAACAGACGATTTTCAACTCGCGTTTCCGGAGCGCCGGCAGGCGTTGCTAATCCCGTTTCGGACGCGTCGATCGAGATACTAATGCCAGAGGAGTACCGTCACAATCTGGGACGTTACTTTAATGTCGTTTTGAACATGGCTTACGATGAAACACCAGAACGTTTGGTCAACCGGTTGGAACTGTTAGAACGCGAGTTGCACGATCCTGAAAAAGCCAGTGTGGCCGCGGTGCGGCTCGAGGCGATTGGCGATGGTGGAACCAGCATCTTGAAACGGGGCCTTCGTGCCACTGATTTCCCGGTTCGATTCCATTCGGCTGAAGCGTTGGCCTACTTGGGTGACAGTGTCGGCGTCAAGGTTTTGCAAGAGGCGGTGGATTCTCATCCAACCTACCGTTGGCACGCGTTGACCGCTTTGATGTCCATGGGCGGTGGAAAGGCCGAAGAGGTTTTGACCGAGTTGTTCAGTAGTGAAAGTTCCGAGGCCCGGTACGGTGCGTTTCGGGCGCTTCGCAAAGGCATCCCCGATAGCTTTATGGTCGATGGCGAATTTGTGGGGCGCGAATTTATGCTACACACGGTTCCGTCATTCAGCCGACCGATGATTCACATTTCGCGTCAAGAAGTCGCCGAAGTCGTCATCTTTGGCCCCGACAACCATTTCGGGCCGGGCATGTTGTTTGTCGATTCCGGGCTAACGATCCGGGCTCATGAGGACGGCATCGAAGTTAAGCGGTTCTTGCCAGGTGGGAGAGAACAGCGAGTATTGTGCTCGACTTTAGTTTCCGATGTGATTCGTAATATGGTTAAGCTAGGCGCTAATTACGGTGACGTGGTTAGGATGCTGAAAGAGTCTCGTCAGTCGGAGGCTCTGAAATCTCAATTGGTCATCGACGCGGTACCCAAACTGGAAAACAGCTACCGAGCGATCGATAGTGGCACAAATTCCGTGGACTCGTTGACCGCCGATCCGTCCCATGGACCAGAAGGCAGCAGTCATTCGGGCAATTCAGACAACGGACCACCGGTGCAACCAGTCGATGTGGCGATCAGTCCGGCTGGGCTACGAGCACTGGAAGGATTGGAACGTAAGAATTCCGGCGGCAAGGCAGGTGGAATCTTTGATAAACTAAAAGGGCTTGGAGAACGTTAGTTCTCATCATCATCCGTCGCCATCTTGATGACTCGGTCGGCAGGGGTTTCTACGACCCGCTGCCGCAGAGCGGTCGTAACAAGATGGTTTGTTTTTTGTTGGACCTTGGCAAATGTTAACTGCGTTGGAGTTGTATGGCTTCAAAAGTTTTCCCGACAGGACTCGTTTCGAGTTTCCTGAAGGGATCACCGTGGTTGTCGGGCCAAACGGTTCTGGTAAGTCCAATATCGTCGACGGCATCAAATGGGTGCTGGGCGAACAGAGTGCCAAAAGTTTGCGTGGTAAGGAGATGGCGGACGTCATCTTCAAAGGGACCTCGGGTCAGGGTGGCCGCAAGGCATCAAATACGGCCGAGGCCTCGTTGTTCTTCGACAATCGATCGCGTCATCTGCCGTTGGATTCTGACGAGATCCGAATCACTCGCCGCGTTTATCGTAGTGGCGAAGGCGAATACCAAATCAATGGCGAACCCTGCCGCCTAAAAGACATTCGCAATCTGGTTCGCGGTACCGGCGTCGGCGCCGATGCCTACAGCTTGATCGAACAGGGAAAAGTCGACCAGTTGCTGCAAGCCTCGCCACGAGAACGCCGGGCGATCTTTGAAGAGGCGGCAGGTATCAGTCGCTTCAAAGCCAAAAAGGTCGAGGCAGAACGGCGTTTGGGGCGAGTCGAACAAAACTTGGTTCGTTTGGCGGATATTGTTGAAGAGGTCGGTAGCCGCTATCGCAAGATTCAGTCACAAGCGACGAAGGCCGCCAAGTACAAACAGTACACCGAAAGGATGCAGTCGCTGCGAACCTACGTAGGCGCCAAGGACTGGCGAGATTTCTCGGCCCACCTGGAAAAGACGGCCAATGAACGAACGAAGCTGGCCGAGGAGTCGGAAACCAACCAGACAGCATTGGAAAAACTGGAACAGCAGGCGCAAGAGCACGAAGTACATTTGTCGCAGTGGTCGGCCAAAATCCTGGACCTGCAACAAAACATCAATCAGCTGATCCAACAAGTCTCCGAACGACAGTCCAATATCGCGCTGCATCAATCGCGTACCGATGACTTGCGAGTTCAAGAGAACACTTATCGTCAAACGCTGGATCGTGGCAACGATCGTCGATCTGACTTGGCCGCTCGGATCGAAAAAGCTCAGCAACACATGCAGGAAACCAAAACCTCCTGCAACGAATCGGCAGGTTCGTTGACCAAAGTCGAGCAATCATTGGCTGAGACGCAATCTGAAATTCAACAGATGCGGGATCAAACGGCGACCAAGAAAGAACGACAATCCTCAATCAACTTGTTGTTGTCCGAACTCGGGAAGCAACTCAGCGCGTCCAATTCGCAAGTTAAGTTGATGTCCGGCAACAACGAAAAGCTGCAAAAACGATTGCAGTCTTTGGATCAGGACATCACGGCCAAGTCGCAGAAGTTGCAATCGCATCACGACACGGTACAGCGATTGGAAAATGAAGCAACCGACAAGAACTCGGCATTAAAAGAAGCTCGCAATACCGTTCAGCAGGTTAACGCTGATCTGGCCGAGACTCAAAAAGGGTTAGCTGAAAAACGTCGAGCTCAAACCGGTGCCACGCAGCGTGCCGAAGTGATTCAAGAACTTGAGAATCGATTGGAAGGCGTTGATTCGGGCGTCAAGGAGTTACTGGAACGCAGCAAAAACAATGACGAACCCTGGCTGCAGGACGTGATGGGTTTGGTCGCGGATGTCATCAAGGTTAACGTGCAGCACGCAGAACTGGTGGATTTGGCGTTGGGTGACTACGCTCGCTGTTTGATCGTCGATGGCAATCAACTGGTGCAGCGACTAGTTAACGGCGACTTGAAACCGGCAGGTCGTGTTCGCTTGATCCAGTTGCAGGACCCTCCCACCTTGGGTACGCAGCCGGGCGTTGATCTCAGCAATCACGACGGAGTGGTCGGGCGTCTGGACCAGTTGGTTCAAGTGGATTCCGAATTCACCAAGTTGGTGTCACGGTTGCTCGGTGGCACGTTTTTGGTCAAGACGTTGGCAGATGCCATTCATTTGCGAGAACGCAAACCGGGTTTGGCGCGGTTCATCACGTTGTCAGGAGACGTTTTGGAAGCCGATGGAACGTTGATCGCCGGACCTCGCAATTCGGCGATTGGTTTGGTGTCACGGCGAAGTGAGCTTCGAGCCCTGCATCGCGAAATTCATCGGCTCACTGGCGAGATTCGTGAAGAATCCGAAACGCTCAAGGCATTGCAGACGAAATCGAAAGAGTGTGAATCGGTCGTCGAAGAGTTGATGAATGAAAACACTGAGCTGGCAACGCGATTGAATGAACAAAAATCGGCAGCCTCCTCATTGCAGCAACAGATCGAGGTGCTGAATGCCGATCGCCAGCAAACCGATAGCGACTCGGGCGAATTGACAGAACAGATTCAGTCATTGCACGGTTCGATCACCAGAGACCAGGCGACGTTGCAGGAAAACGAAAGTCATCTGACCCAGTTGGTCAAATTTCTTCACGACGGTGACGATCACTTGCGTGATTTGGAATTGAAACAGGAACAGTTTCAACAACAACAAACTTCGCTAAAGGTTGCGCTGGCCAAATCGCAACAGCAACACGACGCTGCCGAAAGTAACTTGACTCAGTTGATAAGCGAACAACAGGAAAACAAACAAACGATTGCCAACACTCGGTCGACGATCGCCGACATGTTGTGGCAGCGACGTGGGAGTTTACGTGAGGTCGGTCAGTCAACGGGTCTGTTGCAAAGCTTGGAAACGCAACGTGGTGGGCTGGATCAGCAATTGAAATCTTTGACTGAAAAACGTCAAACGACCGACAACAAACGACGCGAAATTTTCAAGGCACTGTCCGAGACACGTGACGCTTTGCGGGCAAGCAAAGACAAACTTCACCAAATGGAATTGCGTGAAAACCAATTGACGCTGGAACGCAACCAGTTGGCGCAGCGTCTGCAAGACGATTACGGAATTGAAGTGGCCACGTTGGAGGCCGAAGAGCAGGAAATCGACGAGGACCGCGAGGCCATTGATCAAGAGATTTCCGATTTGCGACGCAAGATCGGAAATATTGGGTCGGTCAACATGGACGCTTTGGTCGAACTGGAAGAGATGCAAATCCGTTTCGAGTCGCTGGATGCGCAGTACCAAGACCTGGTGAAGTCTCGCGAGGCACTCGAAAAGATCATTCAAAAAATTAACAACGATTCTCGTCGTTTGTTTGAAGAAACGGTGATGGCCATTCGTTCCAACTTTCAACGGCTGTTTCGGCAGACGTTCGGTGGTGGACGGGCGGACTTAGTGTTCGACGAAGATGTCGATATCCTGGAAGCGGGAATCGATATCGTCGCAACGCCACCAGGGAAACCGGAATTCAACAATTCTCTGCTGAGTGGCGGTGAACGTGCTTTGACCGCCGTATCGCTGTTGATGGCGATCTTTCAATTCCGCCCCAGTCCCTTCTGTGTGTTGGACGAAGTAGATGCTCCGTTTGACGAAGCAAACGTGGGGCGCTTTATCGACGTGCTGAGAAGTTTCCTGGAAGGCACCAAATTCGTCATCGTGACTCACTCGAAAGTCACCATGACCGCCGCTACCACTTTGTATGGTGTCACGATGCAAGAATCGGGTGTTTCTAAACGAGTTAGCGTCCGCTTCGAAGACGTCAGTGAAGATGGACAGATCTCTGACGAGGCGATCCAGCGAGATGCTGGCGATGAGAAAGTTGCTTAGCATCGCCCGTTAACTAATGTCGTTGGCCAGCATGCATCCAATTCTTGCAGTGGCCCATTGGTTTTCAGGATGATTGGTTCTACGGTTGTGCTGCTGACGTAGCTACCATTACGGTAGTCACATTCATTTCATGAACTGCGAGCTCACGATCATGTCTAGTTGGATTCCCTATGCCTTCGTTACGATCTTTGCCTTGGCGACTGCTGATATTGCTGTCAAATTCGCTGCCGGCAAAATTTCCAATAGCTTGGGGATGTTGATTTACGGTAGCTGCGTGTTCTTGATCAGTTTGTCCTGGGTCATTTATCAATACTGCAATGGCGTTCAATTTCATGCCGAGCGACAAGGGGTGATCGCGGCGTTCGTAGTGGGTATTTCCTTTTGTACCGTCACGATCGGTTTGTACTTTACGTTTGAGGCCGACGCACCAATCTCGTTGGCGTCGCCCATGATCCGGGTTGGCGGCTTGGTGCTGGCGTCTTTGTTTGGCTTGCTAGCTTTTCGTGAGACCCTGAACTTGCAGTATTCGATTGGTGTCCTACTGGCTTTGGTCGGCGTCGTGCTGTTGATTACTCGCTAGTACACTTTTTTTTGGTAGCGTTTGCTGGAAAGATTCAGCGACATGCGATCCGTTATCTTTTTCCTGACTCGCTTTTTCCGAACGATTCGGCCGTTAAATGGGCGTGATAGGCGTGCTGACTGATACCAATCCCCATGTCGATATCAGCGTCGCAATGGTTGTCAATCGCATGACTGCGGAAAGTCTTTAAAGTCTTACCCCTGGTTTTTACGAAACTACTGTCAGGTACGTCGCATTGAGACAACCGTGAT
Organism: uncultured Pirellulaceae bacterium; assembly: GCA_964543985.1. Taxonomy (GTDB): domain Bacteria; phylum Planctomycetota; class Planctomycetia; order Pirellulales; family Pirellulaceae; genus CAJQPP01. The sequence continues at coordinate 68,561 of CAZJBW010000004.1, forward strand.
CAAAAGAATTTTTCATTTGATCAAGGACAATCGACGAGACCTGACTTAGGGGGGACACGCTACTGATTGCGCAATCGATCGGTATCGTTACGAGTTTGTATTTGACCCACAGCTCGTGATGTCTATACGTGGCTCCCTTGAATCAGGTTCGAGCCAACGCCGCCATCAGGCAATGAACCTTGCATTGTGAAGATTGGAGGGTTGTACCGTTTAACTGGTATCAATTTTCCATGCAATGCAAATTGCAACAGTTTTTTGCAATGATCAGATTCCAGATGGGACGATGTCGAAAATGGTTTCGGTGCACGCCGAAGTCGTACCTGAAGTAACGAATTAGTTTATCCCGACCCAGTGGATTGCCTTGCGACTACCCCTTTGTGGAGACCCAATCGCCAGCAGTCAAAGGCAAAACAGGGGATAAACAGTTACACCAATCGCATTGGTTGGTGTAGCGAAAGACGAGTCAAAAAGTAAGTAATGGAGAGCCTGCGATGAAGGTGTTCACAACTGGACAGGTCGCTAAGATCTGTAAAGTGGCTCCGCGCACGGTAAGTAAGTGGTTCGATTCTGGTCGCCTTAAAGGTTACCGGATCCCTGGATCACAAGACCGTCGTATCCCGCGTGAATACTTGATTAAATTCCTTAAAGAACACGGCATGCCGTTGGGCGATTTGGAAGATGAGGCGATGGCCAAAGTATTGGTTGTTGCTCAAGATCAAGTGTTGATTGAGAATCTCAAGCGCGAATTGCCACCCGAAAAGGCATTCAAAGTTGCTGTTGCTGCCAGCGGCTTTGAAGCCGGTATACAAGCTGAAAGTTTCCACCCTGATTGTATCATTGTTGATTTTTCAATCGGCAAAGTGGAAGCCCAGCAAATATGCCAAAACCTGCGTAAAAACGCCGACTTCGGCGAAACTATTCTGATTGCTTTGCTGCCTGATGATGGCAATCCAATCAGCTTTGATCGTTCGGCTGTAAACGAAACGTTCAAAAAACCGTTCGACGCCAACTTGTTGGCAGAACGCTTAAGAACGTTGATCGGGTCCCGCAAGGACCTTGTCCACTAGACACGATCGACGAATATTTCGCCGTCTTTCGCTTACAAAACCGCTGTGGATTGACCCCCGCAGCGGTTTTTTTATGCGCGTAGTTGTTTTCACCAAAAATCCCTACGTGCGCTGGAATTCAATAGACGCTTCGAAACTGTAAACTTAACGAACTGTTGGTGTTAGTAACTCTGTTAAGTCTCGCTACGGTCGATCGAAAACAATGATCGTTCAATTTGAAAACACTCGGTTATATTTCAGCGATACCCGGTTATATGTTGAACGAAATTGCGGGTAGATAATCTCTCCCCAGAGAAATGAAATGACTGGATTTTCCCACTTAAACGACGACGGTAAGGCACAGATGGTTGACATCGGTGCCAAAGCACCCACGCGACGAACGGCACGGGCTTCGGGCACGGTGCGGATGCACCCCGATACTGTCAAGGCGATCCAGGCTAATCAAATTAAGAAGGGCGAGGTCCTGTCGGTGGCTCGCTTGGCTGGCATCATGGCCGCCAAACAAACTGGGAATCTCGTACCACTGTGCCATCCACTGGCAATCGATTCCGTTGAAGTTCAGTTCGACGTTTCCAGTGACGCCGTACGTGTTCAGGCGGTTGCTTCGTTGCATGGCAAAACTGGTGTCGAAATGGAAGCGATCACAGCGGTCAGCGTGGCAGCCATCACGATTTACGATATGTGTAAGTCCATTGATCGAGAGATGACGATTACCGATATCCGACTGGATTCCAAGACGGGTGGCAAAAGTGACTATCAGCGCGAGGATGATGCATGAGTCAGGTTTCGGATAACCGCATGGAAGCAATTTTGCCGCACACGATGAACATCGTTGGCGAACCATTGACCCGAGTCGAAACGATGTTGCGTAGCCAGTTGCAAAGCGAGGTGCCGATCATCGACGAGATGGTTAACTGTGGCGGTGCAACCGGTGGAAAGAGATTTCGACCCATCCTGCTATTGTTGGCTGCCCAGGCGACCGGTGGCATCGAAGATCAACACATCATGTTGGCAACCTCCGTGGAAATGATCCACGCCGCAACTTTGGTTCACGACGACATCATCGATAACGCCACGACACGACGGCACGTCACTACGATTAACAATCGATGGGGCAATCAAGGCGCGGTCCTGTTCGGCGATTTCCTGTTTACTCAGGCATTCTATTTGGCCAGTCTGACTGGCAGCGCCGAAGCTTGCCAAATTATTGGGCGAGCAACCAACTTGGTTTGTGAGGGCGAGCTACAACAAAGCGATGCGGCGGGTAACTTTGAGACCACGGTCGATGAGTACTTCGAGATCATTTCGAAAAAGACTGCCGCCTTGTGCGCTTGTGCCACGGAACTGGGGGCCAGCTTTTGTGGCGATCCCGCGAGCGTCAAAAAGTGGAAACAGGTCGGTATGGATTTGGGATTAGCCTTCCAAATCGTTGATGACGTGCTGGACTTAAAGGGCGATGCCACAGCTTGCGGGAAGACTCTAGGAACCGACTTGGAAACCGCCAAGCCAACTCTGCCAATCCTACTGGGATTGCAGATGACCGGCGTGAATGAACGAGCGAAATGGCTAAACCGCCTCAGCCGTCGCGAATTGTCGCGTGACGAAGTGACTCGTTGGCTGAACGAGACCGGTGCGATGCAGGCTGCAGAAAAATTGGCCGAACAAAAAGTGCAATCCAGTGTCGAATTCACTAGGACTCAAAATTCAATCGTTGCGGCTGCGTTCCAAGAACTCAGTGAATTCCTTTTGGCACGCAATAACTAGAGTCACAACAATCAAGGTACATGGCTGTTAGCTGTTTCAGTCCTTGGTTGTAACGGGCCTCGTTAATTTCAATCAGTTGAATGGCCGACCAGACTTGAGCGTTTGCTATCCAAAAGATGCTCAGTCGTTTCCTCACCTTACCGAGTTTCTTGAAAAGCTTGATCCGCAGTCACAGGGAACGAAGTGGATCGGGGTTTATCCTGATTGGCCCGATCATTTCTATCGCCTCATTCTGCTGTTGTTTTGCTTACCGGGTACATAGTCCAGGTACAATTGGTGTTTTTGGTCAATCAATACATTGCTGCTGGACGTTTTCATTGCCAGATCCCTGGTCAGGTTTGCGGCGCGAGATCGCATTGGTGACCGCGTTAGTTGTGACGCGATTCAACCAGGTGCGAAAGCGAGCTCGTTGCGAATCCGGTGTCCAGTTGGCAATGGCACGTGCGACAGAGATCAACACTTTTTGAGCGAGGTCCTCGGCGTCCGCGTTTTGCAAACCACGTTGCAAGGCGACCGAAACGATGGCGGGTCGGTAGATACTTGAGAACTCATCCCATGCGTCACGATCATCCGCATTACGGATTCTCAGCAGCAAGCTCGCTCTGGTATCAGTTGGATTCATCAGATGCCCTCAATTCCGGTCACCTGAATACACCCAGGGCCTGAAAGTATCTGACTCCAAACCGCGACGAAATTCCAGTTTTATCGAAAATAGATGGCTAAAAAAGAGAATCAACCTACCCCGTTGGGGCGATTGTTGGGCGATAGTCGGCGATAGCCCGATTCTTTTCGACGATCGGGGAATTGGCATTCTGTTATCCGCTCGTCATTCCTCAACAGCTACCAAGCTACTTGCGGTCGACATCGTCCAGCAAAGACAAAGTCAACAGCGCTACCGGGGAAGCTTGCGTTTGACGTTTTGCAGCAACGCCCAATCAATGAGTGATGTTCGGCGGCGCTTATTTGCTTTTCCGCAACATGGGTTGTAGTTCGTCGACGAAGTCACTGGCGTCGCGGAATTCGCGGTACACGCTGGCGAACCGGATGTAAGCCACCTCGTCCAGTTGGAACAATTCACTCATTACGATCTTGCCCAATTCTTCGCTGTTGATTTCGTTATCGAAGTTCGAATAGACCGACTGTTCAATTCGAGTTACCAAGTCAGCGATCTGTTTTCCCGAGACGGGTCGTTTCCAGCAGGCTCGTTCCAGTCCCAAACGCAATTTGTCCGGTCGAAACGGATGCCTTTCGCCGTTCTTCTTGATAACTTTGACATCGACCTCGGCGACCCGTTCGTAGGTTGTGAAACGTCGATCGCATTCCAAGCAACGCCGGCGACGGCGAATCGCGTGCGCGTCTTCCACGCCACGCGAATCGATCACTTTGTCATTGTCATAGCCACAGAAAGGGCATTTCATGGTTGTGTCCGCCGGTGAAGTTCTGGTTGCCTCTTCTACAATACAACCACGATACGAAATGGGTGATAGGTTTGGCAAGAACCACCCGCGATTTTCAAACCGCAGTAATTCTTGTGCTATCGTTTGTTTTTCTCAAAAATAGTATGCTGAATTCTTGACCGGGTTCTTATACATCAAAATCTACAACGGAAAGTGCGGCGGTAATTGCTGACCAAATTATGACTCAACAATTTTCTGACCAAAAAAAAGAATCGGAAACGGTTGACGAGCCAGAACAAACGTTGTGGAGCGGAAATTACTCTTCGAAAGCCATGTTTGGCGCTTGGGTGATGGCCGCCGTGGTGTCTGTGTTTGTGCCGGTCGCTTTGATGATGGTGGCGACTGGCGACCAAAACGTTTGGCTGGTTGCAATTGTCGTTATAGTCGGTTTGTGGGTTTGGCTGACCGGTTTGGCCCTGTACCGTAAATTCAGTTACCAATATTGGGTGACAACTCAACGACTGAAACATCGCAGCGGGATCTTGTTTCGCGAGTCCAACCGGTTAGAGATGATTGACATCGACGACGTCAGCTACATACAAGGACCTATTCAAGCGATGTTGGGCGTGGGTGACATTCGCATTCGTTCGTCGGACAGCTCTCATCCCGAGTTGGATCTGTTGGGAATCGCTAATGTTCAGCAAGTTGCCGATCTGATCGATGACGCGCGTCGGCAGGAACGTAGAAAACGTGGTCTGCACATTGAAGCGATTTGATGGAGGTCCGGGGTTCGGGCGTCGCTATTTACGTCCGAAGTCGGCAGGGATCTCGCCCCACACCTTGGTTTCCCACTTCACCACTGGGTTGGTGACCTCGTTTTCTTTTAACCACTTTTCTGCGCGTCGGATCAGTCGAAAAAGAGGCGCGTTGGCTTTGGTTTGCGTTGCCTTGGTTTTACATTTTCCTTGCCGCACCCAACTCATAGCGATTTTGGAATCCGAATAGATCGTGCGATTCGGTTGGCTGCAGCCCTTCATTAGTGCCAATGCGTGCACGATCGCCAGGAACTCGCCAATGTTGTTTGTGCCATCGGCGAAGGGGCCTTGGTGAAACAAATTGATGTTACTCTCGATTTCCACGCCTTGGTATTCGGTGGGTCCGGGGACACCTTTGCAGGCAGCATCGACGGCGATGCCCTGCAAATCGACACCAAACCCGATCAACTCTTTCAGAGTCACTTTGGGTGTCGGTTTTTTCTTTTTCTTGGTGCCGTCCGATTTTCCCCAATAGTTGTCGGGTCCTTCGCCGTACGCTTTTTCAGCATCCGCCATCGAGCCAAAAGACTTGTACTTAGCTCCTGAGAATCCGCTGATTTGTTGTTGGCATTTATCCCAGGTTTGGTAAACGCCGGGCGCATGCCCTTCCCAGACAACGTAGAACTTTGGTTTTTTCTTTGCCATGTGTTTGAGAGGTGTTTGTCAACCGTCCTGTTTCGACTTGTCCGCATCCTGCTTTGCGCGAGTGCCATTTTTTTCATCTTCGGCCTTCTTTCGTTCGGCCTCAACTTCGTCTTGGGCTTTGGCTTCCATCAGTTCGTCCAAGGGCGGACGTTGCAAGTGAGCCGTCAATTGATTTTGGTACGCCAAACTGATGGCTAGTAGGTCATCATCGCCATTCAATTGGCCCGTGAACCAAGTCGATTCAGGGACTTGGCGTCCTTGTGATTCGCGGTAGCCGGACGGCATTACAACCGTGGGGTGACCGGTCAGGTTGGTGATTAGCAGCTCGTTGCAATTGACCAGGCAATCCACGTTCTTCATTAGCTCTTCAAACTTGAATTGCAATTGGCGTCGACGCCGTTGGATGCGGAAGTAGTCGATGGCCGAGATAAATTGAGCCTCGCGGAAAGTCCCGGGCCACGTGTTCCAGCCTTCGGTTTGACCGGCTCGCAGCATTTCATCAAACACACTGGCGGCCTCGACATCGATCGTGTTCGCCAGCACCCACTGAGTCGCCTCTTCGGGCATTTCAACCTGCACCAATTGGCAACCCAGACGTTTTAGAATCTCCAAGTCTTCGCGAACCGTTTGTTCTTCGGCCTCGTCCTTGGCATCATCGTTAGCTCGTCGACGCCGAGTCCGCTTGGTGTATCCGACCTTCAGACCTTGGAAGTCCATTTTTGGTGGCCAATTGAATTCCCAATCGTTGGCCGTTGGGTCTTGTCCATCATGCCCGTGTATCGCGGCGAACACCAAGGCGCAATCTTCCACGTGCCGTGTGATTGGCCCCAGCTTGTCCATGGACCAGGAAAGCGGCATGCAGCCGGCGCGGCTGACCCGTCCAAAAGTTGGGCGATGCCCGGTGGCTCCGCAGCGTCGCGATGGCGACACGATGCTGCCCAGCGTTTCGGTGCCGATTGAAAACCCAACCAGTCCGGCGACGGTCGCCGATGCGCTACCGGCCGATGATCCACTGGAACCCACCTTGTAGTTCCAGGGACTGCGAGTCATTCCGCGAAACCACTTGTCGCCCATCGCGATCGCGCCCAGCGACAACTTGGCGACCAACACTGCGCCGGCCTGTTCCAGTCTTTGAGCGACCGTCGCGGTGTAGGGAAGTTCGCGAGTTTCAAATTGAGGGATGCCCCAAGACGTTGGGTAACCTTGCACGGCGATCAAGTCCTTGGCTCCCCACGGAATACCATGTAGCGGTCCGCGGTATTGACCGGCCGCGATTTCGCGATCCGCTCGCTCGGCCTGCTTCATCGCTAGGTCGGGCGTCATCGTGACGACGCAGTTTAGTAAAGAGTTGTATTTTTCAAGTCGGCCCAAATACAGTTTGGTCAGCTCGACGGAACTAATTTTCTTGGTGCGGACCAACGAGGCCAGCTCTTTCACTGGTAAGAACGCAATGTCCTGTTCGTTGCTTGGCAAGTCGACGGTTGCCGATTCCGAAACGTTGACCGATCGGTGAATGTTGACAGGCTTCGCGGGAGCACCTGCCAGAGTTTGGAAGTGCATGGCCGGCAGCTCATGAAAGTCCAACTTTTGTTCTCGCAAGTCTTGCCAAAGTTTTTGCGATCGATTCACGGACGCTGCGATGGCGTCTCGTTCCTCCTCGGAAAACTCGGTGCCACTGATCCACTCAGCGGTTTCCACCATTTCTGCGGTTACCTTAGTGGGTTCGGTCGCTTCTTCCTGAATCAGGCCAGTGAGGGCTCGGTGAAAGACGGGGGTACCTAAGCCAGTTCCAGCGACGGCGGTCAATAATTGTCGGCGATTAATCACGAGTTCTCCAAGTTTGTGGTTCTTGAGTTCAGGATCATTGTACTAAATCTGGTTTCAATCCGTTAAACTCAAAACAACAAGATGATACTCAAATATTGAATAGAGTCTGTTTCGTATGACTTGTTACGCCACCTTATTGGCAGGGAAGCCACTTGTTTAGTCAATTCGCGGAAGGGATGGAAATGAATCGTAAAATAGTTTTGGTTTTGATCCTACTAGTGATCTTCATCCATCCGTACGGATATGGGCAGGAACAAGAAGGTGTTCAACAGAATTTGCCGTCCGTCGAACTGGTCGTCCAGGATTATCTTCAGGCAATCGGCGGAGCCATGTCGCTGCAGAGTATTGAAACGGTGTCCATCGAGGCGGATTTTAATGGGATGGATCAGTGGGGTGACGGGAAAGTGTTCGTCTACTTTCAAGACGATTTGTGGCACTACGATTTTCAATTGGAAGACAGTCGCTATACCTATCACTGTTGCCCGGACGGAACTGGTTGGCGTTCACTCGACGGACCGACTGAGATGAGTACTAACGATCGGATAAGGTTCAACGAGATCGTACCGGTCGTGGTCACGCCTCTAAAGTGGCTTGAGTACGACGGTGAAATCGAGGTCAAGGGGATCGAGAAAGTCAACGAAGAAGATTGCTACCACCTTGAGTTTCGACCCAAAGACGGCGACCCCGTACAACGTTACTTCGATTGCCAAACGGGTTTGCTTACCAAAATGAGTTATCGGTCCGGTAGCGATATCGATTGGCTGTTGTCCGACTACCAAAATGTCGATGGTGTCATGGTCCCGATGTTTCGCAAGCAGTTTTTCGATGGCGAAATCGGATACACGGTAAAGACCACCAAGGTGGTATTTGACAAGGAAATCGACCCCGAGCTTTTCCAGCCGCCAAGCGACGTGGCCACCATCGACTAAGACGGCCCTGTTTTTCCAGTCCTGATTTGACGGGTCTGCGTACCATTCTTCCCTTTCAAATCCCTGGCAACAAACCATCGAACGAAACTGGCTGTTTTGCTTTGTTCTTGATAATTGGAAGGCGGCTGCTAAAATCCACCGCTTGCACGTAGAGAGACCTGTACGCATGAATGCTACGGTTAGTAGCGATTGGCGAGTTTTCGCGGGTCTTTGAAAAATACACCATCTTCAGGAAGATTGTTTTGGCTGGTCAGGAACCGATCGTCAGTTTTGACAAGTTTGATTTGAACAACGTTTTAATTGATCGATTGGGGGTCGAAAAATGCATTCCACAACGGTTTGAAATGGCGCAGCTTGATGGCGTTTTGTATTTGGACCGTGAAGAAATGGTCGCCGTTGGCTACAAACAGGTTACCAATGACGAATTCTGGATCCGTGGCCACATGCCCAATTTTGCTTTAATGCCGGGCGTCATCATGTGTGAAGCCGCTGCCCAATTGATTGCCTATATGTCGATGATTGTCGGCGTTAACGATGATGGTACCGTTGGTTTTGGCGGTTTGAATAACGTGCGATTCCGAGGCATGGTTTTGCCCGGCGACACGCTGGTCTTGATGGCCAAAATCCGCAAGCTTCGCAAAAACGTGATGGTCATTTGCGACTTTCAAGGATTCGTCAATGACAAACTTGTCGTGGACGGCGAAATCAAAGGCATCATCTTGCCAGCTGACGCGATGAAGAAAGCTCAAGATTCCTAATCGCTGATTTTACAGTCGCTAAATTTGCAGGTCGGATTGTTTGTTGCCAAGCTGACTGGCAACGTAGCGTTTAGCCGTCTGCGTAAATGTCTTTCCACAGACATCCAGCCCAAGACCAGCCGACGCCAAATCCCATCAGAATGGTTTGCATGTCTTTTTTCAGTTCGCCAGATTCACGCAAACCTTGAATCAAGATCGGGATCGTTGATGAAACGGTGTTGCCGATGTCTTTAAGCCGGATCGGTACTTTTTCAGGTTCGACGCCAATTCGTTGTTGCAACAGAGATAGCATTTTATGCGTCGCTTGGTGCATCAATAGAAGATCGATTTGGTTCAGATTCAAGTCTGCTCGTCGCAGAATTTCATCAATGACTTCGGGGATCGCACTGACCGTAAAATTGATCAGGCTGGGCCCGTCCATATATAGATTGCTTTTCCAACGATGACGGTGTCTGGGTTTGATCACGTCTTCTGAGTCACGGAAGCCGCCTTGCCCGGCGATCAGCGTGTTGGCACCACTACCATCTGTACCGAATTGGAAAGCAGTCATTGATTGTTGGTCATCGGCTTCGATCAGTGTCGCTGCTGCACCATCGCCAAAGATACTGCGGAGACTGCGATCACCCTGGTCGATCATTTTGGAATAGGTTTCCGAGGTGATCAGCAGGATTCGTTTCACTTCGCCGGTTCGAATCAAGCCATCAGCCAGGGAGAGTCCGTAGACGAAACCGGAGCACCCAAGATTGAAATCGAGCGCGCCAATTCCCGTTCTCAGGCCCAGGCGGTCTTGCAATAGGCAGGCCGTTGTGGGCAGCGGGTAATCGGGAGTTTGCGTGCACAGCAGCAAGAAGTCGATTGAGGCGGGGTCGACGTCGTAGTCTTGGAATAGTTTTTCGGCAGCTTTGACAGCCAAGTCTGACGAGCATTCGCCGGGCGCCGCAATACATCGCTTCTCAATGCCGGTTTTCTCAGCGATCGAGGGCATGTTCCACCGAGGATTTTCTTTTTGAAGATCCTCATTGGTAACTACGTTTTCGGGAAGCCAGACCGAGATTGGTCCGACCTTTGCATACTTCACGATAAAAGTTTCCAGGCCTCGCACCATTTATTTCGAACCCTCAAAATACCAAAATACGCGTGGGCGGCGTAGTGGGTTCATCTAGATTTGAGCGCAACTTGTAAGCTATCGGTCCAGTCGTGTGCCGTAGGAGGCTTTTAACGCGTAGTCTTGTTGTCAGTCGCACGACTTGACGGATTCCGTCATCAATTCCGATAAGTTCAAGTTTTTGGTTTGGTCATAAAATTCGGGTGCCACGAAGACTCGGACCTTTTTCACGTAGTTGTCGAACTGTTCTTGTGCCAGCGTCCGCACGACTGGTGAAACGTCGCTTAAAGCCTGAAAACGTTGATTCGGCATGGCCACCTGCATTTGAAATTGCACCTCCAAACCTGGTGGGGGAGCATCGACCAAGACTTGGTGGTCTTGCAATTCTTTTCCAATTTGCTGGCTGATCCGTCTCGCCAACTCGGCCGAGTAGTCGACCAACCAACCAGCCGGGCGTCGCGAAATGGTCTGGAATAAGGTAGCGTCTTCCAACACCGTCACTTGGCCAGCTCGCTTGTAAAGTCTGCGTTGCTCACCAAACAACCCCTGAACCAAAGTGGCGGCGGGCGACTTTTCGCTGGCTTGCATCATCAAGTTTTGAAATTCAGGCTCAGTCGATTGGAACATAGCGGGTAGGTCGATGCGATCCTGAAGCAGGAAAAACGCTCGCTGCAACATCGCTGTGGCGCTACGAACCGTATGATGCCAATAGACTTCACTGAACATGACGTACCGCGCCATCACCATTAGTTCGGCAGCCGTGCAGCCTTTGTTCGTAATTGCCAGTGCCCTGCCCGACTGGTCCACGCACAGGCTACCCATCAAGCGACCACGATCGAAGTGCATGCCGTAAGGCACGCCCGCATGCAGGCTGTCGCGATACAGGTAATCCATCTTGTCGACATCCACGGGTCCCGACAGCATCGATTGAACTAGCAATTTTGCGTCGGTCGTTCCGTCGTTAGCCAGTAACTGACAAACGGCGTCGACCGTGAATCCAAAATCGGACTGCAGAATGTCTGGAACGTCGGACTGCTGCAGTTTCTGGGCAGCCAAGTGTTCATGGTCAGGAATTTGGGCCAGGCACAAATCCTCAATCGGGTGACAGTACGGCCAATGTCCGACGTCGTGCAACAAAGCCGCAACGATAAATTCTTCAGCTTGTTGCGGGCTGACGGTTTCCACAAAACGAGTGTCAGCCGAAAGCCTTTTCAAAAACAACAATGCGTTGCGGTACACGCCCAGGCTGTGTTCGAAACGCGAATGGGTTGCTCCCGGATAAACCAAACTGACCAGCCCTAGTTGACTGATCGATTTTAGACGTGCCAAGGGTGCCGAATCGATCAAGCGGCGAATTCGAGCGGTTAGTGGGACGTCTTGTTGGTTAGGGATTCGCAGTAAGTTGGCGCCTGAGTCGAGCGCTTTTAGCTCGGGGATTTCTTGCAGTGCATTCATGGCTTCGCAATCAATGACGTCTAGCCGCCAATCAGAACAGCGAACCAGTGGCCGATCTGCATGGCACCCTCGTTGAACACGTCATCCATTTTAGAGGTATCCGCAGCCGGGTATGGTAGTGGAGTAAATCCGGCAATCGTCCGCAACAAAATGGCACAACCGAAATACATACCGAAGTGCAGGATTGCCATCACGAAATCAATGCCTAAAAACAGGTAGCAAGCGACACAACCGATGACGAACATGATGCCCATGCCGATGAATCTGGCAATATCGGGGCCGATGGCCATCGAGATCAATGGGATGACCAGCCACGAAATCCCATAAACGACCGCACACAATCCGACACGAGTCCAAAAATCCTGGCCATCGAAGCTACCTAGCTCGCTGCTTTTCAAAAATCGGTATCCGCCCGCCACGCAAGGAACCGCCAGCACGATCGCCAACAGTACCATCAGCCAAGATTTAAACGTCTCATGGTCTTCGATTTGAAATCGCATCATGAGGGCGATTGCAAGAAACCCAAAAATGATCGCTCCGATCAGCACCATTTGTACGGCAGACACGTTAAGGTCTTTCCGAGCAATGGGTTTAAAGACTGCTTTTCCAGCTGTCGATTTGGGGCCGAATTCTTGACGCTCGTGAACGGTAACTGATTCGGACTTCGACGGAATCTTGATCGTCTTTTTGCATTTAGGGCAAGGGCCTTCCTTGCCGGCAAATTTGTCACTGACCTCGAAGCGAGTATGACAGCCAACGCATGTGACTCGGATGCTGCTCATAAAGAAAGATTCCAGGTGAAAAGGAGTATGCCGATGTTTTTTTGCAACGGCTGATAGAGGTCTGTGGGCGGACCCGTGTGGATGCTGTTGTCCAGCAAGACATCATAACCTAATCAGCCGGCCATTTTGATTACATACCTTCTTGCATGTCGATCAATTCTTGTTCCGTGATCATGTGAAACTTCTGTTCGGCAAGCGTCTGTTGGGCGGAATCTAGATCGTCGACCATTAAGGCGACGGCCGAATATTCGTCGGAGTAGATCATTAGCGGGTAGGCTTGGATCAGATTGATCTCGGCCTGCAGCAGAGCTAGGCAGATCCGCAGCATCGGTTGGTCGTTTTCGACTGGTATCCTTACGGCAATCAAATCGCTTTCGACCATGGCCAACCCAGCTCGCTCAAGGATCTCGCGACCCTGTTCGGGGTGAGAAAGCACGAATCGCACGATGGAACATTCGTTGTTATCGTGGATATTGATGGCGCAGATTTTGACGCTGCTGCCCTCAAAACGTCTTACCAGTTGCAGTAGCTGCCCTACGCGATTCTCAAGGAACACGGTAAATTGGCGTATCGACGGGTAATCTCGACCTCGCATTGTGCTGAAGTCAACTGAGGAAGAGCCGGATTGGTCACCAACGCTCATGGGTAATCCAAGGGTGCAAAAGTGGGGATCGAGGTTACTTAAGGGACAGAGCGTAACGGATTCCACGCGAATTGCAAAGATTTATGGGCCAAAGTGCAGGAAAAGCAGGCGACGATGCCAAGCGGTTGGACGCAGAACCCGATCGGCCGGTCCTAGCTGACCGGCAGGGTCCCTTCCCGATTCACCAGCACGCCGTGCAATTGCGAGTGCGGTTTCAGGAAACGGATGCTCAAGGGCACTGTCACCACGCGACCTACCCGAACTATTTCGAGGTCGCTCGGCTTGAGATGTTACGCCAAGCCGGCCTGCAGTATCGTGATCTGGAAGAGTCCGGTACCAACTTGGTCGTCACCGATTTGCATTGCCAGTACTTTGCCCCGGCCCTTTACGATGACCTTCTGACGGTCACCATTCGCGTGACCAAGACAAAGGGCGTTCGCATTCATCACGAATACGAGATCCATCGCGACGAGACCTTGATCGTCAAAGGGTCGACTGTCGTGGCCGCGGTCGATGCCGATGGTAATGTGAAACGATTACCCAATTGGCTTAAACTTGGGTGACTTTACCGTCAACATTGACTCTGTCTGTTGGTTAATTCTTGCGGCCGCCCGAACAGTTTGCCTAGTTTGTCCAACGCGCAGGCTCGACAGGGAAGATCTTCATCAAGTGATAAACTAGTCAATCTTTTCCGGCGGATCTATGAGTGTTCACGGGTCTGAAAGTGTTGGGCCGATTTAAGCACTTGTACCACAGAAGACACGTCTTCTGCGAGTGCTAGCCAGCGGCCCAGATTCAGACCCTTTGCTGTCGAGCCTAACCTTGATGACACTTCCCGTGAGGAATTCCTTCCGAGCCATTGCGATGATCGCGTTCTGCGTATGCTTTGGACTTCCGGAATTTGCGAATGCCCAAACCGAAAGTCAACGAATGACGCCATTGGTGAAAGCCGTGGCCGACGTTCGTCCCTCGGTAGTTAACCTGCGTGGCAAAAAAACTCTGTTTGGTGCCCAAAATAGTGCCGGTACCCCGACCCAGGCCGTTCGCCAAGTCAACGGCATGGGTACCGGCGTGATCATCGATCCCAGTGGATACATCCTGACAAATTTTCACGTCGTTGAAGACGTTAAGAAGATTCAGGTAACGTTGTCCGATGGTACCACAACCATCGGCAAGTTGATCGCTCACGATCTGAAAACGGATTTGGCGTTGATCAAAATCCGTGCCGAACGTCAACTGCCTGTCATCCCGTTGGGCACCTCCACCGACGTCATGTTGGCCGAAACCGTTGCCGCTTTGGGTAACGCATACGGTTACGAAGATACGGTGACACGAGGAATTGTCAGTGAGATCGGACGAAAGGTTCAGGTCAGCGACGAACAGGTCTACCACAACTTGTTGCAGACGGACGCTTCGATCAATCCTGGAAATTCGGGCGGTCCGCTAATCAATTTGGATGGCGAGATGATTGGGATCAATGTGGCGGTACGTGTTGGTGCCCAAGGCATCGCTTTTGCAATTCCGGTCAACGATGCAATGGAAGTTGCCGCTGGGTTCATCGGTGATATTACCGAAGGACAAGTCAATCATGGGATTGTAGCCCACACGGTTTACCGCGACGACGAGCCAAGTACGCGGATTCAAGCAGTGTTGGATTTTAGCGCTGCCGAACGTGCTGGGCTGCAATACGGTGATGTCGTCAAGTCGATCGATGGTCGACCTTGTTTGCGAGCGATCGATTTGCAAACCAGTTTACTGGACGCTAAACCTGGCCAGGAAATGAAGATGCAAATCGAACGCGATGGCAAGTCGATGGTATTGAATCTGGGATTGGGTGCGGTCCAACGCACTGCGGCATCGACCGTGTGGCGACAATTCGGCGTCAAGGTGAAAGTGGTGGACAAGTCGGTTTTGGGCGACGCTCACTCGAATTACAACCGAGGTCTACAGGTTGAGATGGTTCGACCAGGAAGCCCGGCAGATCGTGAAGGTCTGCAAACCAATGATGTATTGGTTGCCATGAACGGTTGGAAAACGGAATCCGTCGACAATCTGGTTTATGTGCTGGGCCAACCGGAAGTCAAACAGGGCAACGAAATCATGTTCTTTATCGTCCGCGGTGACGAGCCCTTCTACAGCTACATTCGTCTGGCCGAAGCAAAGAAATAGAGTGCGGTCGTCGCTGGCGTTCCAAACGAGCTTCTTGGGCATTCATTCTTTTTAGCAGGGCTCCTGCCGACGAGTCTCAGTTGCTGGATTACTAGTCAACGGTTTTCTTTTCAGTGACTCCCGAATACGATGAGCGTGCTGACGCGTCGTCTCGTGGGGATCAAGTTGTGGAAAAGCGAATCATCGAATGGTTGAGCCAACAATTTGGCGCAACCAAGTTTGCCAAAATTGGAATTGGCGACGATTGCGCAGTGCTGCCCGCGATAGACGGTGAACTCGTATTAACATGCGACGCGATTTGCGATGGCGTACATTTCTTGTCGGACGAATTGACAGCTGAACAGATCGGCCGCAAAGCACTCGCCGTAAATCTAAGTGACTTGGCGTCCATGGGCGCGACCGCCAAGGCAGCGATCGTTTCCATGACTTTGCCTAAAAGTTTCTCGTTTCCACAAGTGCAACAGTTGTTCCACGGCATGCGGACGCTGGCCGAACAGTTTGACGTCGAGATTTGTGGCGGCGATACAACCGTGTGGGACGGTAAATTAGTTGTATCGGTTACGGCTATGGGGGTCGCTCCTGCGGTGGGCGCATGGCAAATGAGTGGTGCCAAACCTGGTGACGAGATATTGGTGACGGGTCAATTCGGCGGAAGTATTCTTAAGCAACATTGGGCCTGCCAACCTCGTTTGGATTTTGCCAAACAGTTCGCTGCACTAGACCTTGTCGAGGCCTGTACCGACGTCAGTGACTCTTTGGGTTTGGATTTGGCCAGTGTCGCCAATGCCAGCAGTGTCGGTTTCGAGATCCACGCCAACGCAATTCCCGTGTCAAACGACGCCCATCGCCTTGCCGAAAGATCGGGTAAGTCTGCTTTGCAACACGCTCTTTGCGACGGTGAAGATTTTGAGTTGATTTTGGCCGTGAAGCCCCAGCATGTGCCGTCTCTGATCCAACAGGCCAACATTCCTTTGACGTCGATCGGTCATTTCACGAACGAACCGGAATATTGGATCGTGCAAGACGGGCAACGATCCAAATTTGAACCGGACGGCTATGAACACAAACTGGAGAATTGAATTGGCGGATTCAGGCGTCGTAACATTTCAATCGAATACTCTTGAAGCCACTCAACAACTGGGTGCCGTGTTGGCTAGCTCGTTGCAGTCGGGCATGTTGTTGAAGCTGTCTGGAACTCTGGGTGCCGGAAAAACTTACTTGGTGCAATCGATCGCCGAGTCGTTGGGTGTGCCCCGTCAACACGTCGTTAGCCCGACGTTTACTTTGGTGCAACAATACGAATGTCAGCCTCCCTTGGTGCATGTTGATGCCTACCGAATCAACGACGAAGACCAATACTACGAATTGGGAATTGACGAGCATTTCGAAGGTGTCGCCGTCGTCTTGATCGAGTGGGCCGAGCGGTTTGGCGATTTGCTGCCAAAGGCGTCTTTGGACGTGTCGATCCAGGTGTTGGACGAAACCAAGCGGGAAATCGTGTTGTCGTGCGAATCGGGCAGGCCTGCAGATCTGCAGTGCCTTGAAACGATCCGCAGCCAGCTTTCAAGTTTGGACGTCTAGGGGTGTCTAGGCATGGCTGGCAGGGTGGTGGAAATCCTCAAGCAGAGTCGCCGAGCACGGAAATTCGCGCTGTTCACTGGAAAATCGTTACCCTCGTCGAATTGAGGGTTGGAATCTGGAAAACCGCGTACGTTCCATTAGAATACGTAGAGCTTTGATTATCCAACTTTGTACCCTGCATTCGCGGGGGTTCGTATTCGGCCTCTCCATGTCAACGAAAACTCTTTCCTTTTGTTTGACCTTGCTCGCCAGCGTGATGTTCCAACACTCGTTGGTCGGTCTACAGCAAGAACGTTTGTCACCTTGGACTCAACACGAACACTCAGATGGTTGTTGCGACGTTTGCGGTTCGGATCTGCCCGCCTGTCAAACGTGTACCATCCTGGTCCCCAAATGGGAAACGCGTTACCGCACCGAATACCGAACTCGGTTTCGTAACGAGATACGGCAACGTAGGTTCACGACCTACCGTACCGAAAATTATCAGGTGCCCGAGATCCAAGACTACGTTGTGCAAGTGCCCGAGCAAAGGACGCGGCAATTGACCAGCTACCGCAGCGAACCGTACCAAGAAACCTACCAGCAAAACTATACCGTCAATGTTCAACGACCGCGTGTGCGCCAGGTGACACGTTACCGTACCGAGTCGTACGAGGAGGATGTTGAGCAAAACTATACGGTGCAGGTTCCTGAACGACGCACCCGCTATGTGACTCGCTTTCGCATGGTGCCGGAAAAGAAGGAAGAGCAGCAAACGTATTACGTCAACGTCCCGCAGACTCGCAAACGACAGGTCATTTTGTATCGAGTTGAAGCTCGGGAACGAGAGGTCCCCAAAAGTTACACGACCTACACGAACGTGACCAAGCAACGGACCGTTACGCGATACCGTACCGAACGTAGAACTCGCGAAGTAAAAACGCCCTTCACGACCTACACAACGGAGCCTCGCGAAAAGGAACATCGGTTTTCTTACCAAGTCGCCTATCAAGACACGGTCCAAGAACCCTATGACGTCACCGTCCCTTATACGGAAAACATCAGTCAATCATACTCGGTCCAAGAACCCTATCAGGAACCAGTGCAACAACCGTATCAGGTTTCCGTGCAAGTTCCTCGTCAGGTGACTCGCAACTACACCGTGCAGGTCCCTTTCACTGAACATGTTCCGCAAAACTACACGGTCACGGTGCCATACCAAGAGCAACGACAGGCCACACAGACGGTGTTGCGAAATCAACCGTACACCGTTAGCCGCACGATTTGTCGTGACTTGGGCTACTGGAAAACTGTCGTCAAGCAAGTTCCGAGTTGCCAATGCAGTCAGGACTGTTGTGGCTGCGTGTCGTGTTGCGTGGCGACAGAAACCATTTGTCAAAAGGTCTGGTGCCCCAACATTGTCAAACAGCAAATCCAAGAGACTCGCTATCGAACGGTCGCCGAACAGGTGCCCTACACCTACAACGTCACGCTGACTCGCCAGGAAACCAGGACTCGGATGATACCGGTAATTCGCTATCGAAATGAGCCGCGGGAAGAGGTGCGAACGGTTTACGACACGAAAACGGAAACTCGCTATCGCACCTATAGCGTCACCAAGTACCGTCAAAAGACGGAATCACGGCAAGTCAGTGTGCAGCGATTCCGCACAGAAACACGGACTCGCGACATCCCTGTAACTAGGTACCGGACCGAAGAAGATAGCTACACGGAAACGTACACCGTACGAGTGCCGAAGATTAGTGAACGGACGACGACGCAATCCTACACCGTACAAATTCCCTACGAACAGACGGAAGACTACACCGTGCGAGTGCCGACTCAGCAAACCCGCATGGTCAAAGAAACCTATTACATCAAGGTTCCCTTCAACAAAGAACAGACGTACACGGAGAACGTGCCAGAAGCGCGGACTCGTACCATTACCAGAACCGAATATCGCAAAGAAGGTTACGAGGTCGCTGAAAATTACACGGTGTCGGTGCCCGAAGTTCGAACTCGCACGGTCAAAGAGACGAAGTACCGACGCGTTCCCGTCATCCAGGACGTGAACTACATGGAAACGGTGCAGGAGACTCGGACTCGCAACCTGTTCCGCACTGCCTACCGACAGGTCCCCGTAATTAAAAATCAAACGTACACCGTCATGGTCCCACTAACTCGATCGCGAACCGTGTACCGCACAATGACTCGGCAAGTTCCCGAAGATCGAGTGCAAAACTATTCGGTTTCGGTGCCCTATCAAATTCGCGTGCAAATCCCTTATCGCATCTGCCGGATGGTGCCTGTCCAAGTCGTCGTACCTGTCGAACCCAGCTGCGGATGCGCCAATAGCTCGGCCCACTTCCTGGATACCTGCAACGACTACCTTTCATTCTGCAACGAAAGCATCATGCATGCCGCTCGCTGGTGGCGCCGACGTATTTAATCGAAGTATCTAATCGACAAACGACACGTCGTTGAAGAAGATCTAGTCGGAAGGCAAGTCGAAAGGCAAACGGATCTCGCATAGCGATTTCGAATTCGCTAGATTACGGGTCTCGATTCAAAAAATGGTGCGGAGCAATCAATGGAATTCTTATTCGATCTTTGGCTGCCGATTATTGTCGGCACCGTCGTGCTTTGGTTTATGAGTTTTGGTTTTTGGGCGTTGTCGCCACATCATTTCGGCGATCGCAAAAAGGTTGACGAAGAAGACGCTTTGATGGATTATCTCAAGCAATCCAAACTGCCGCCCGGCAATTACATGTTTCCGTATTGTGCGTCCGCCAAAGAACAGGGCGACAAAGCGTATATGGAAAAATACATGAACGGGCCTCGCGGCACACTCAATGTTTATGCCGTTCCCAATATGGCCTCGAACATGATACGCACGATTTTGTACTTTTTGGTGACCGTATTTACGATCGCGTACATCACTCATGTGGCATGTCCTCCTACCGAAGAGGCCACCAATTTCATGAAAGTATTCAGGATCGCCGGAACGATTAGCGTACTAACTTACGCTGCCAGCGGCGTGCTGAATCGAATTTGGTTTGTGGAAAGAATGTGGACACATATTCTAGACGGGGTGGCCTACGGAATCGTACTGGGACTGATTTTCGCAGCGATGTGGCCTTAAGCCGGATGCGTCGCCGGAATTAGAACCCGCGAATTCCGCGCGCATGCGAATAACGTCTCGTGCTGTGTTTCGGAAAACCAATGTGACTTTTGCTGGCTGGTTTGCCTTTTGAACGCAGTCGCCGTAGAGCTCTTTCAAACGCCGGTTGTATTTCGCAAATTTTGACAATATTCTTGACGAATTGACGAATCATTCATTACAAAAGCGATACACGTATTCAGCTAAATGGAGGCCTGTCATGTCTGTTGTTACTGAGACCACGAACCGCGAAACTCAATCGACGCGATCAGCCTCGTCGAAGCAACGCGGTCCTTCATCAACAAAGGCCAACCCGCGTAAGAATCTTGGCTCGCTAAATTTGCAGCAACAGTTGGAACTGTTTGCAAAATGGACGAGTGACCGCATTTGGGTGCCGCCCAAAGACAGCAGCGTGGAATTGGCGAAGTCGATGCTGAATCAGTTTGGCCCATTCGCCTCGAAACAAAAATGCTGGCAGGGGGTCGAGAAAGAGCATCGCTCAGAATTCACTCAGGTGCGTCAGATCGAATTGCCACGGGCCTCGATTCGTCTCCCCAAAGGCAGGCTGTACGTAACCGTCACGGAACAAAAAGACTTTGACACGATTGAAGAGAAAATTCCAGACTGCGTGCAAACTCGTTTGGACGAGTTCTTAGCTGGTCCCGGCAAAAAGCCCGGCGTGCGCGTCTACTACCTGAAGCCCCTGTGCGTGGAACGTGATCACAAACTGATTTTCACTACCAAGCAGCAAATGGACGACGCGATTGCCAAGATTCAAGGAGAGGTGTTTGCGAATTATAGACGCCTGTATTTGCGCGATCGTTTGCGACGTGGGTTTGTGGCCTTAAGCGATGCGGCGCTGGCCATTCCTCGCGCTTTGGTCAATACTTCGTTGAACCGGAAGCGACGCGAGATTGAAGATTATCATAGAAAGCTGGAATTCGAACGACGCAGACGGACCATGGAAGCTGTTCAAACATGGAAAGATTTTCGCTCGACCGGCTGCACATTCGACGAAGTGCTTGCTCTCACCGATCCCCCGACGCGAGAGAGCGTCATTGATCACTACGTGGAAGAAAATAGTAAGTCGGCCGTGGATCGAAAAATGTTTTTGATCGCCTCAGCGGTTTCTCTGCCTTGGTTCGCAGCGATGTCCCTGGGAATCTACCAATTGGCAACGGTGACGCTTACCACCGGCTTATCAGTTGGCGTATGCGATCCTGTTTTTGTTGCTGAAATGCCTGGGAAACGTGGCCAGCTTTTGAAAATCGGACACTTCGACGAAGTGGATGGCGTCATGCACGTTGAGATCTAATTTCGATCCACTCGAATACTGGCGGATGGCCCGACGTTTTTGCAATCGTTCACGTCGGGCTACCCCTTACTCTGAAACTCAAGAATCGTCATATTTGAATCACAAATGATTCACTGAAAATCTTGAGCAACGTGTAATGAAAATTTTGATTACCAACGATGATGGAATCGACGCCGATGGAATTCAAGTCCTCAATGAGGTGGCGGCTGAGTTCGGCGAGACGATGGTCGTCGCACCTAAGCACCATCAGTCTGGCTGCAGTCACCAGATGACCTTCGAAGGGCATCTGGAAGCCGAACAACGAGCCGACAATCGGTGGTGGGTCGATGGCTTTCCGGCCGATTGTGTCCGAGTTGGCATCTCGACACTGCTGCCAGACGTGGACCTTGTTTTGTCAGGCGTTAATCACGGCAGTAACTTGGGGCTGGACAATTTTTTGTCAGGCACCGTCGCTGCGGCTCGCGAGG
This sequence comes from uncultured Pirellulaceae bacterium, assembly GCA_964543985.1. Lineage (GTDB taxonomy): Bacteria > Planctomycetota > Planctomycetia > Pirellulales > Pirellulaceae > CAJQPP01. The sequence goes on from CAZJBW010000004.1 coordinate 90,419, forward strand.
CGACCTTCTTTGGCTTGCCAGCGATTGCATTTTCTCAATACCATCGTGGGATCGATCAAGCCGTTTGGGATGCGGCCAAGGTAATGACCCGCCGTGTGATTAAGCAGGTCATTGATGGTGATCGCTTGGTGCCAGGTTCGTATTGGAATGTCAATTTTCCGATCGTTGGTGATCGCTCGCCAGATGCCATCGACTTTTGTGAAGCTCCGTTGGATTTGTGCCCACTACCCAACACCTACCAACGAACTGAAAACGGTTTCGAATACACGGGCGACTATCACGCACGATTGAAATTCGATGGAACGGATGTCAGTAAATGCCACAGCGGGTTGATTTCCATGAGCTTGATCCAAGTCGGTTCGCCTAAGATGGTCGAGATGAGGAAACAAGCCCGTTCGTCCGCCGGTTAGGATTTGGTTCTGTCCCGGTTCTTAAACACATCCGACTTGTTTCCTCGCAATCTATTTCGACTGACCGATCTGCTAGAAATTCGCATCTTCCATAAACAGACCCAGTAAGCCTCGTCCGAAAGTACAGTTGATTTCCATCCCGGTATCGAAGTTGTTTCCGCCATGGACGACAGTAGTGAGATCAAAACTTGAGTTGGCCATGAACAACTCATCATCACCGTTCTTCAAGAGGATTTGGGTGGATCGAACAACTCGGGAACCGCTAATGTTCACGATATCGTGTCCGCCTCCTGCATCAACCAACAGGTCTCCATAAAAATTGGAATTGAAGAATCCGATTAGGTCTTCGTCACGTCCAGCTTTGATCGTGGTTTTGCCAAAGACATCAGTATCTGAAAAAGTAACCTGATCATCGCCAATGCCGGTCGTAATAGACAGCCCCTTGCCGATCGAACAGAAATGAACTACTACAAAGTCCGCATGGCCCTGGTTACCTGTGTGAATCGTCAGGTTTCCGCGTGTGGAAATCCCGTCAATCTGCGAGCTTCCATTCTGGTTAATACCAAGGGTCACGCTGTCGAGTCCTGCTCCAGTTTGAATTGTGCAATTTCCTTCGACCGTGCAATTCCCGATCTTGATTCTAGCGATACCAAATGGACCTGTGTCGAAATCCAGGTCCCCACCGACGCTGAGCGAATCGCGTTCATTGCTGAACTCAATCTCGTTGATCCCATCTTCGCCAGCCGTCAGAGTGAAGTCACCAGCTACGGACAGTGAATCGGAGTGCGACGGCCTCGATTGAAATACATTATTTCCGTCTCTGAAATGGACATTCAAATCGCCATTAATCGGAACGTTCCCCGAAATTGTAACCGTATCATCTCCATCACCCAGAAACAGCGACACACTCGTGACGTTCGCGTAAGTGTGATAACGTTTAGTTGAATTGAACTCGTCCGTCACGATCAACGAGATATTCCCGTTGAATTTTCTAACAATCGTCACGAACTCGGCGATGTTTTCGCCCTGCAGGAACACATGGCCATTGCTGTCTTGTGTTGATGCCTCGCCATGAACGCGGGCCGTCAACAAGGACGCCAGTAGTACCAAACCGTAACAAAGAGTTCGTATATTATTCGCAAATTTCATCGTTTTATCTCACTAGGATCTTTAGGGTTGCCGTCCCGCCGACAGATGGAGGCGGAAGACAATCAGGATCCGTCGGTGAAAATCAGCGATTTTGAAAATGCATGCAAAAAACTGCAGTTGCGAGAATCGAACGCAACGTGATGAAAGTAACTCGCTACCTAATCCTGAGTATCAACCGAGAATCGTCGGGTCGTTTTTAGTTTGGACAAGACGGTTGCCAGCCGGGTTGTGCAAACGAGCGTTCGCCTGAATCTTATATTCGCCGGTCGGCCACGAGTTGTCTGGGACAAATTCCAAGCTGGACAGAAATGCGTGCCGAAAGCGATCTAAGATTCGGTGCCGTCTGGCGTGCCGCGACGTTTCAGTTCTTTCTTCAGGTCACTGCATTCGGTGGCACGACTGCACAGTGAGCACTCCGGCGCGACGTCAGGGTTATCCAGAGCGGCAATTCCGCCACATGATCCTTTGATGCGTTCGCGACCGAACATGACGCCGATGGACATAGCAGCGATGGCTAGTGCAAAAATGATGCTGGCCACTGCGAATACTCGGAACACGGATTGGTCCGAGTCTCGACGATCGAGACCTTTTGGGAAATCGTCTGTTTGGCTACGAATCATTTCTTTGCCGACTCGTTCGATCGCCTGAGCTTTCAAGTTCAATTGTTTGGCCAACTCGATCCCCTTTTCGAGTCCCAGAACCATTATCGCCGTTGCGACAGCGTCAGCGGTCATGCAGTCTGTGGCAATGACACTGGCACCCGCCAACGTGTTGCCAACTGGGCGACCTGTACGGGGGTCAATCGTATGCGAAAATTGTTGACCATCCGCTTCATGGAAATTGCGATAGTTGCCACTGCTGGCCATTGCCTGATGATACAGCTCGATTACTTGGTGGGCACTACGGACGCCAATTGACGGGGTTTCGATCCCGACCAGCCAAGGCTCATTGTCGGCTTTTTCACCGGACGCACGGACTTCACCACCAACATTGACCATGAAGTTGTCGACTTCCATGCGATTCAACGTTTGGCAAACTTGATCCACGGCGTAACCTTTGGCGATTGCTGACAAATCGATTTGCAGCCGCCCGTCTGATTTTTTTAGCGAAGGTGGATTGGATTGTAATTCCAGTTTTTGGTAACCGACGAATTGCAAACAAGTTTCGATTTGCTGTTCCGTGGGAATTGAAAATTCGCTTTTATCAGGTCCGAATTTCCAGAGGTCCACAAGTGGTTGAACGGTAATATCAAATGCCCCGTCGGACGCTTGACTGATTTGTTGAGCCCGTTGAACGACTGCGAAAGTTTCGGGCGAGATTGGAATCCAGTCGGTAGATTGCGACTGGTTAAAACGAGAGACTTCGGATTCTGGGATATAGGTCGACATCCGTTGATTAACGGATTGCAAAGTCTGTTGTATCTCGGCTTCTATGCCTGCACGAAGTGGCTGGGATGTTTCAATAAATGTCGTCACCTCCCAGGTAACGACCCCCATCGTTATGCCGGTATAGAAGTGCCGATGATGATCGGTGTTCTGCGCGTCTTGCGCCGACAAACTGATGGGTTGAAAGAAATAAGCAAACAATAACGCGAGCAGCGTAAAAAATGCCATCCGCGTTGAGAGTGTTGAATTCATTTTGGGATGACACTTAGCCACCGAAATCATCGAATGAGATGTTTTCAGGCTCGACGCCAAAGTCCTCGCACATCTGTTGAATACATTTATTCATCATAGGAGGACCACAGTAATAGTACTCGATTTCTTCCGGTGCGGGGTGATCTTTCAAGTAGTTATCGATAACTACTTGGTGGATAAAGCCGGTGTACCCCGTCCAATTGTCTTCTGGCAGTGGTTCCGACAGGGCGATATGGAATTTGAAATTCGGGAATTTTTTTTCCAATTCGCGGAATTCATCGACGTAAAACAGCTCCCGAAGGCTACGACCGCCGTACCAATAAGAGACTTTGCGACCTGTTTTCAAGTTTTTGAACAGCTCGAAAATATGACTTCGCAGCGGAGCCATGCCGGCACCACCGCCGACATACATCATTTCGGCTTCGGTTTCCTTGATGAAAAATTCACCATAGGGGCCCGAGATGGTGACTTCATCGCCTGGCTTCAAGTTGAAGATAAACGAAGACATCTTTCCGGGTGGTACGTCAGGTTGGCGAGGCGGCGGCGAGGCGACACGTACGTTCAACATGATGATCCCTTTTTCGCCGGGGTAGTTGGCCATCGAGTAGGCGCGGACCACTTCCTCTTCCACCACCGACGTGTATTGCCACACATCGTACTGGTCCCAATCGGGATGGTATTCTTCGTCGATGTCAAAGTCTTTGTAGTGCACGGTGTGCGGCGGGCATTCGATTTGGATGTAGCCACCAGCTTTGAAACCAACGTCCTCGCCTTCTGGCAATTCCAATACGAGTTCTTTGATAAAAGTCGCCACGTTGTCGTTGGAGCGAACTTTGCATTTCCACTTTTTGGTTTCGAAAGCCTCGTGCGGTACCTCGACTTTCATGTCTTGTTTGATGGCCACTTGGCAGGAAAGCCGACACCCTTCGCGAGCTTCCTTTTTGGTGATGTGCCCTTTCTCAGTGGCCAAAATTTCACCGCCACCTTCTTGGACTTTGACGATGCACTGGGCACAGGTTCCACCACCACCGCAAGCTGACGAAACAAAAATGCCTTGATCAGCCAAAGCATTCATCAGTTTCCCACCTTTGGGGACCGTGATGTCTTTTTGATCATTGATGTTGATCGTCACGTCCCCTTCTGGCAGCAGGTTTTTCTTGGCGACCAAGATGACACCCACCAAGCCGACGACAACGGCGGTGAACATTGAAACGCTGATAAAGATTTCCATGATTTTGTGCTCTTGAGTTCCGAATTCGCTCGTGAGAGGGGTGGTTTTTTTAAGCCCCGTTGCATGGTCGGGGCGATGTTGTGTTTTTTTAGATGCCGTTAAAGGCCATGAATGCCAGGGCCATTAATCCGACCACCAAAAAGGTAATCCCAAGACCTCGCAGTCCTTCCGGGACGTTGCTGTAGCGAAGCTTCTCGCGGATGCCAGCCAAGGCGGCGATGGCCACGGCCCATCCAAAACCCGAGCCAACACCGTACGTGCAGCTCTCAATAAAGTCGTATTTGTTTTGTACCATGAACAGCGTTCCGCCCAGGATCGCGCAGTTAACTGTGATGAGTGGCAGGAAAATACCCAAGGCATTGAACAAGGCCGGGAAGAATCGATCGAGTGTCATCTCCAGGATTTGGACTGCCGCCGCAATCACTCCGATGTAGCAAATCAAGCCTAGGAACTCGAGATTGTACGAGGCGAAAAAGTACGATCCCTTTTTCAAGAACACTGCGTAGATAATGTAGTTCAGTGGAATCGTGATCGCTTGCACGACGATGACTGCCGCACCCAATCCTAATGACGTTTTCACATTCTTGGAAACGGCCAAAAACGTACACATTCCCAGGAAGTACACCAGAGCCAGGTTTTCTACAAACGCGGCTCGCAGAAACAAGTTGATGTAATGGTCCATGATATTGCCTGTCAATCTTAAGAGCAGTTAGCCTGCAAAGAGTTGTGTTTTCTGGTTGAGATTAGTGAGCGTGCGTGTGCCCGACGCCCGATTCGTCGTGTTCGATTTGTTGGCCGTCATAGGTGCGAATCGCCCAGATGATGAATCCGATGATGAAAAAGGCACTCGGTGGTAACAGCATCAAGCCATTCGGCTGATAAATGGATTCGGGCAGAATCGTAATGCCGAACAGTTTTCCGGCCCCAAACAATTCGCGAAAGAACCCGACGACCAGCAGAATCATGCTGTAGCCAAGCCCATTGCCTAGCCCGTCGATGAAACTGTCTTTGACGTTGTTTTGCATCGCGAAGCCTTCTGCACGACCCATCACAATACAATTCGTGATGATTAGACCGACGAAGACGGACAGTTCTTTACTTAGTCCATAAGCGAAAGCTTGTAGCACTTGGTCGACCAGAATTACCAGCGAGGCGATGATCGTCATCTGCACGATAATTCGAATGCTGCTGGGAATGCGATGTCGAATCAGGGCGACCGAAGCGCTGGCCATGCTGCAGACAAAGATTACCGCCAAGCACATAGTCATTGACTTATCCAGCCGAGTGGTCACCGCCAGAGCACTACAAATCCCCAACACTTGAAGTGCAATGGGGTTGTTGTGAATCACTGGGTTAAACAGGATGTCTTTGGTTTTGTTTTCAGCCATTTTTATTTCCAGACTTTAAGTCTTTGGTTGTCCGAGATTGCTGGACTAGTTTCCGATTTGCTGAGACTTCAATTTGGCAAGGTAGGGACCGAACCCAGTTTCGCCCATCCAAAAGTCCAACATCTTTTCAACGCCGCGACAGGTGATCGTGGCACCAGACAGAGCGTCCACGGCATGAGGCTCGTCTTTCCATTCCGTCTTGATCATTCGCATCGCCACCTTGCCCGATTCGTCGAACAGCAGTTTGCCTTGCCAGTGGCTTTTCCATTCGGGGTTATCAACTTCGCCACCCAAGCCAGGCGTTTCGGCGTGCGAGTAATAAGTGATCCCTTTGATGGTGTTCAGGTCGGCATCCAAAGCGATGAAACCTTTCAAGATCGACCACAAACCTTTGCCTCGAATTGGAAAGACGTACATCAGGGGAGTTGGATCGTCTTTTGAGGTCTTCACGATATACACATGCGACCAGTTCTCGCGGCGTTTGATCGTCGCGGGGTCTTCGTCAAGTTTTTCTGAGTGTTTTGTGTTTCCAGACTCGGCCAAATCGATGGGGTCAAAGTTGGCAACGTCAGTGAATTCCGTGCGAACTTCCGCAGAAACGTCTCGGCCTGTTTCCAGATCGATAACGACGTCCTCAATTCGTTCGCCGTAAAGAGCGTCGATGTCGGGATCGTTTTCCATCAACCCGGCAGCGGCCAGGATGTTGGCTTTGCGGTCACGCAGCTTATTGGCGTCCTGCAAACTTCGAAGGCCCACGGCAGCAAAGGAAACCACCGATGCACAGACCAACGAGACGACCAAGGCAATGGTGAATGTGTTTTGAATACTGTCTTTGTTACTAACCATTGCGTGCCACCCTTCGTTTGATGTTCGCTTCGACGACGAAGTAATCAATAAGCGGTGCGAAACAGTTTCCGAACAGGATCGCCAGCATGATGCCTTCCGGGAACCCGATGTTCATGGACCGCACCATCACCGTCACGACACCTATTAAGAACCCGTAAATCCACTTCCCCTTTTCAGTCATGGCCGCCGAAACTGGGTCGGTCGCCATAAAGACGGCACCGAACGCAAATCCCCCCAGAACCAAGTGCCAGGTGGGTGAGATGTTGTAAACGGCTTGTTCGGTCGGCAGGATATACAGCAAGCTGGACAGAGCGGTCATGCCTAATACCACACCCGCCATGATTCGCCAGGAACCGATGCGAGTGGCAATCAGGATGACGGCACCAATCAGGCAGGCCAGCGTCGAAGTCTCGCCGATCGAGCCGTGAATGTTTCCGAAAAAGGCGTCCCACCACGTCATACTTCCGGCGGTCAGGTCCGTGCCAGCCGCGGACCCGGGTAACTCGGAAACGATTTTTGAAACGGAGTCGCCTTCTGTGTTATTGGCGATCGCTCCCAAAGCCGTGGCACCACTGTAGCCATCGACGGCTGTCCAAACTTTGTCGCCACTCATTTGCGGAGCGTACGAGAAATACAGGAAGGCGCGAGCCGTCAGTGCGGGGTTCAGGAAGTTGGTTCCCGTCCCGCCGAAAATCTCTTTACCAACGATGACGCCGAACGCGATCCCAATCGCCACTTGCCACAGCGGAGTATCTGGAGGCAACGTTAACGGGAACAACATCGAGGTGACCAGAAATCCCTCGTTGATTTCGTGTTTGCGAATCACGCTGAACAACACTTCGCAATGACCACCAACGATCAATGTCACGATGTACATCGGCATGAAATACAAGGCACCGTGAAACAGGCAAGCCAGGATGCGACCAATGTCGAAGCTAGTGAAGTTTTGATAGAAGTCGCCAGCTTCCGTGTAACTGATCCCGACGATGTCCATCAACTTGTACCGCCACCAGCCGTTGCTTTCCATCAAAGATTCATCGACCACGCCTGCCGATTGAACGTAGGCGGCTTCGATGACTTTGTTTGCTTGGTAACCGGTGTTGTACAACGCCATGAATACGCAGGGCAACAAAGCGACGATAACCATCGTCATCATGCGTTTGGTGTCCAGCGAGTCACGTACATGAGTCTCGCCGCCGGATGTGTGGCCGGGCGAGTAGATCAGTGTGTCGTTGGCTTCATAAAGTGGGTAAAGCTTTTCCAGCTTGCCCCCTTTTAGGAAGTGCGGTTCGATCTTGTCTAGAAAACTGCGAAGAAATTTCATTTGACCCTAACCTTCTTTCTCGATGCGAGTGAGGTTTTCGCGAAGGATGTTTCCGTATTCGTATTTGCCAGGGCAGACAAACGTGCACAAGCCAAGATCCTCTTCGTCCAATTCCAGGCAGCCGAGCAATTGAGCTTGCTCAGTATCGCCAGTAATCAGGGCTCGTAGTAACTGAGTCGGAAGGATATCCAGCGGCATCACTCGCTCAAAAGTTCCAATGGGAACCATGGTGCGGTGACCGCCATTAATGTTTGTGTTCATTTTGAAGCGTTTCCCTTTCAGCCACGAACCAACGAAGGCTCGGGTGACGGAAAACTTATTGAGGCCCGGTTTTTGCCAACCAAGAAACTCGCGAAAATTGCCTTCCAGCAATGCGGAAACCTGGTTGTGAAAACGACCCAAATAATTGACCGGTTGGACTGCAGTGCGACCGTGTAAGACGGAACCAGCCACTAAGCGGACTTCGCCATTCTTGACGCTCTTGGTGTCGACTCGACCGGCTATTAGCTGATCGATGTTGGCACCACGAACGGTCGTGAATAGTGCGGGTTCTTTAATGACAGGGCCACCGACCGATATCGTTCGTTCGGTCATCAGTTTGCCAGTCAAAAACAGATGCCCCCATGCCAATACGTCCTGGTAACCGATTGTCCAAACAGGATTATTGATCGAGGCAGGGTCCAGAGTATGAATGTGGGTGCCTGCCAAGCCAGCTGGATGAGGACCCGCGAATGATTCAAATTTCAGGCCATCGATCTCCTTGCCGGGAACTCGCGAATCATCGCGAGTGCAAACGTAGACCATGCCTTCGTTGATTTTGCGGATAATGTTCAAGCCATGAATGAAGGCCTCTTTGTGCTTGCTGATAATCAGCTCAGCTTCCGGAGCCAACGGGTTGGTGTCCATCGCCGTCACGAAGATTGCTTTGGCGCTAGAGGTTGGCAGCGGAACACGACTGAATGGTCGAGTGCGTAATGCTGTCCATTCGCCCGAGGCCACCAGGGTCTCACGAATCTCTTCCGCTGATGCATCAGCTATGGAATCGATGGTTGGAAACTTGACGGCGGCATCACCTTCTAAGTCGATGATCAGCGATTCGAATTTCCGCTTGTCGCCACGATTGATACTGGCGACGGTGCCAGAACCAGGTGCCGTGAATACGACACCTTCTGTCTTCTTGTCTTCAAAAACGGGCTGCCCAAGTTGGACTTTGTCACCAACCTGCACCAGCATTCGTGGACGCATTCCCACATAATCGTCGCCGATCAGCGCAACCGAGCTGACGGGTGGGCCCGCAGTAACGCTCTGGACGGGCTGTCCAGCAATGGGGACGTTTAACCCTCGCTTGATTTGGTGGACCATTTGATCATCTCTTCGCCGCAGCTTGCCAAGCGAATTCGCGGGGCATCTGTTTGGCGTAACATGTTGTGATATAAACCTTTAGAGGGCTCGTGAAAATTTTCACAGAGTCGGCCCAAAAAAACACAGGTGGTTTCAAACTGCCCTTTCAACCGCGAATTCTGGCGGTTCCTAACCTTGTTTTGGTCGAGGAAAATGGGCTAATTCAAAAATCTCCTGATACGAATGAACATGGTAAAAAAATACTCAAAAAGTACAACACCAAACTCTTTTCAAACCACCAATTTACATCGATTCTTAGCAAGTCATTCGAGCGTTTTAAAGGATGAGAACTGCGCCCGATTAACTACCCACGCCACCCGTTTTGTGTGTGCTGAAATTCCCATAGTTGCGTTCGATTGGTTGTTGCCGCGCGTTGATTGAGAATCGTTTGATTGCCAACTTTGCCTAATCCGCCCATCACCATCTGTTTTCGTCAGAAGTTGAAGGGAAAGCATCCTTGTGAACCATCGGCAATGTGGTGCAGGCGGATCTCGTTTACTGAGTTACTGAGCCAGCAATTGTTGAACGGTTTGTTTCAACAGAGCCAGTCCGCCAAATGTCATCCCTTTGTCACGCAGCTTGCCCGTCTCTATTTCGTGCTTCGGTTGTTTTGGGCTGCCCGTGATGACCGAATTGGATTGGCTAAGTTCTTTGGCCAAGCAGGCGACCTGGTGGTTCGAGATGAATCTGTCGTAACAGTTGAACGCCTGACCCGCCACATGATCGCTTTCCAGCAGCAAACTAGTCGCCGTGGCCACGTCGCTGGCGTGTACAAGCTTGTTGCCTCCGTCAGCATGGACAGCTTGCCCGCTTTTGATTTGCTGAACCAAGTCGAACCACTTTGATTCATTCGCCTGGTGGTGCAGTCCGTAGACACCGGGAGGTCGCAGAGCACAAATGTTGTACGCTTCGCCCATCGCGTAACTATGCACGAACTTTTCGATGGCGGCTTTATGGGCTCCATAGTGCGAGCTGGCCCAACAGGGATGAGCTTCGTCTAAAGCGCGATCTTCCAGAATGATCTCGTAAACGGCACACGTGGACAGAAACACAAAGCGGTCGGTCCCAGCATCCATGGCACTTTGGATCAATTGCAACGAGCCCACAAGATTGACTTCGGCGAATCGAGGCACTGGCCCTTCGCCACCACGAAATTGGACGCCGGGTTTCCAAAGCGCCGCGTGCACAACCGCATCACAACCTTGAACCAGTGACTGCATCGATTCCAGGTTGGTCAAATCACCCGTCACCCATTCAATTGGTAGGTCTGCCAATCCAGTTAGGTCGCTGTGCGACCGCTTCCAAGATCGCACCGCATGTCCCTGTTCAACCAAATTCCGCAAGATGTAGCGGCCGATAAAGCCAGTTCCGCCGGTGACTGCAACTTTCATTTTTTGAATTACCTATTTATAACCTTCGCTTGGCTATCGGTTTTGCGACTGACCTGAATTCTGGCGAATCCAGCAACCCTAAAATTAAAAGCTGACGTTGCACTAGTAAATGACTGGCACGCGAACACAAATGGGAGACATCGTTGATACGATTAGCGACAAATGACGACGTATCTGGGATTCTCGATTTGATTGGGCGAGTGTACGCCGAATACGGGGACAAGGTTTGCACAGATCCTGGCGGTGCCGAATTCGATTTGTTGGACATACAGGCCAATTATCAGCAGCTGGGCGGACAGTTTTGGGTTTTAGATTTGGCAGGTCAGATCAAGGGAACTCATGCCACAAGGCCGGACGAATCGAACCGTGACGTTTGCGGGTTTCGCCGCCTATATCTTGAGCAAGCTTTACGGGGTACGAGCGACTGGGGGCACCAGTTGATGCAAATCACGATCGATTGGGCTAGTGAAAAAGGATTTCAACGAGTCGAATTTTGGTCCGATACAAGATTCGAACGAGCGCACAAGTTCTTTACCAAGTTTGGCTTTGAACACGATGGCCGTGTCCGCGAGATGACGGACAGTTTTGAAACCTATTCGGAGTACTTCTTCTCGTTAAACCTTTGATTTTGCCGGAGTTGGCGGTTGGCATTTCAACCGCTTTTACTCAACGATCTCGACCAATTCCAATTCGTAAATCACGACTTGGTTAGGGCCCACGAGTTGGTTTCCTTGAACACCGAATGCTTGGTCCGATGGGATGAACAGTTTCCATTTGGAACCTGGCTTCATTTTTTGCAAAGCGTTTGTGATGCCACGCATTCCCACGCCAACGGTCAAGGAGATGGGATCGCGACCGGCGGTTGATTCGAACATCGAACCATCGATGTACATCGCGCGGTAGTGGACTTTGACGGAATCCGAAACGCTGGGCGGTTCGCCTTCACCCGGCTTCAGCTCGATGTATTGCAAACCATTTTCCATTTCTTTGACGCCTTCCTTCACCGCATTGGCTTTTAGGAACTCGGCCCCCTGCCGCCTGTTTTCGTCAGCCAGTTTGGCCAGACGTTCTTGTTGTTTGCGGACCAGTTGGCGTTGGAAGGCAAGTTGTACCGATTGAATCTCTTCGTCGCTCATTGGCGGTTTCTTGCCAGTGGAGCTATCGCGAATCCCTTTGATCAATTCCTCAAGGTCAATCTCGATCCCTTCTAGCTTCAAGTTTTGGATGTATTGGAAGCCGATCAAATAGCTGGCTTTTTGTTTCAAGCTTTCAGGCTCGGCTTGTTTTTCTGGACTCGCTTGTTTCTTTTCTTGGGCTTGGACCGTTGCCGTGTCAAGCGTTGCGAATCCAAAAGTCATGAGTCCAAAAATCGAAAGGAGTGCGATGAACCGTGCCATGTCTTTGCCTGCTTTGTTCTAGAGAGGAGGAAGTCTGTTTGTTTCCGAGTCAATCGGTGGGCGCATTAAATTGCCTCCGTGTGTGCGGAGGCAAGATAGGTTGTTTTGTTTGGTCGCGATTAAGCTTGGAAGCTTGAGCCACAACCGCAGGACTTAACCGTGTTTGGATTGTCGAAAGTGAAACCGCGTTTGTCGATTCCCTCGTGCCAATCGACGGTGGTTCCGTCCAAGTACAGGGCGCTCTTTTTGTCTACGATGACGGTGACGCCGTGTTGTTCGCTTTTAGCGTCATTGGACTCGTCGAATTCTTCGTCAAAACGGAAGTCGTAGCTAAGTCCACTGCAACCGCCGCCGGTAACACCGATACGCAACATCGTTCCGTCCTCCGTGTCGTTTTCGGTCATGACCCGTTTCACTTCAACGGCTGCTTTTTCGGTAAGAGTGATCATTTTTAATATCTCCGGTATCGGAAGTTTTGTCTGTTGGTTTGGGTATTCAATGAACGGATATGCCGCTCGAACCGTCTATTATTAAGTCGACCGCAAGACGATCGACCGTCACAACTGCTCATATCTTATCTAATGAGCGGGGCTAATCGAAGATCAGCTTAATTCAGAATATGCAGCTACCCGTTGTAAGTCAATTGAAGGCAACGGTTTATCGTCGATGGCGCGGTCTGGGAGCGATTCTCGGGTTTGACGACCGTGAAAGGGAGACAGCTAACCAAACAGTGCTTTAAGGCAGATTTGCGACCAGGACTCGTAGTGATCCGCATCCGTCAGGATATCAGCGACATCTTGAAAACTGGCCTCGACGATGTCCGATTCTCGTGCTGAAACATTCGGTTGATCCACATCGAAAATGTGCACGACCCCTAGGTGGACTTTGCCCACTTCGGTCTCGTCATCGTTGATCATGCCGACGCACGATTCGCGATAGTTGGTTTCGATAATTGTCTCTTCTTCCAATTCCCGACGCATGCCTTGGTTGTAAACGGAGTCAGAATTTTCGTCCAAGGTCGAAATATGGCCGCCAATGCCGATACTTTTTTTGGAGTGCAATCGGGTCTCGCCCTGCCCCGACCCGCGAGTGTAGCGAAACAATTGAGTTTGCCCGTCCTGCTGGTAACGAAAGATGACATAGGGGATCAGTTGCTTGAACGAGGGGTCTTGTTCCATTTGGCCTCGTGGTCGATAGCTGGTGTTGGCTGGATCCAGCAACACGGATAGGTACTTGTCGACATCCGTTGTGAAGCCTTGAAAATGACCCAGTTGATGAAACAACGCGGTGGGTACGACTAGCACTTTTTCGGTTTCGACTGCCGACATGGCAAATCTCCGTCTTTCGATTCTGGTGGGTGGGTGTTCGTTCGACTCGTTTTCGAACAGCCACAATTTACGTGCAAACCGACTTCCCTACCAGTAGCTGTATCCCGACCAACGGCAATGGTCACGGTTTTCAATAGTCAGTGTCTTGAATCGTTCGCACTCGCTAATTCGACGAAGTGTTCCAATGCCTGCCGAACCGATTCGAAATGGATATCAACGATGTCATCGATATTGGGAGCGTAGCCGCCAGCCATGGCAACAGCGACAGGTAGTTGGTGGCGGTGGCAAAATTCGAACACTAGTTTGTCTCGCTTTGCCAAGCCATTTTTCGTCAGTCGAAAATGTCCCAAACGATCGCCCGCATAGGGGTCTGCCCCGGCCAAGTAAAACACGATGTCCGCATCGAATTTTTGTTCGATCGTGACCAGGGCAGATGATAGCGCTTGCAAGAACGCTTCGTCTTCCGTTTTTTCAGGTAGCGACACGTCCAAGTCACCGGTGCTTTTGCGAAACGGAAAATTCTTCTCGCAATGCATCGAAAACGAAAACAGTGATTCGTCTGTAACGGCGATCGCGGCCGTGCCGTTTCCTTGGTGAACGTCCAAGTCAATAAACAGAGCGTTCTTGATCAAGCCTTCCTGTTGCAGCACTCGTGCCGCCACGACCACGTCATTAAAAACGCAATACCCTTGCCCAGCGTCAGGGAAAGCGTGGTGAGTTCCGCCGGCCAAGTTCACCGAGACGCGTTCGTGGATAGCTGTGCGTCCCGCTTCAATACTGGCGCCCACACTGCGTCGCGATCGCTCCATCAATTCAGGCGACCACGGGAAACCGATTCGACGAATCTCTAAATCCGTCAGCTGTCCGTCGGCGACACGTTGAACATATTGCCGGTGATGCACCAACACCAATTGATCATCGGTGGCCGCTCGTGGCAGTTGCAAATGAGCCATCGTGAATTCAGCTGAACCAGCGATGCGTTCACGCAGCAGACGGTATTTGGACATCGGAAAGCGATGCTTTTCCGGCAGGGGTAGCTCGAAAGTATCAGAATAGTAGATCTTCATATTCTCAATCTTCGTGCCGAAAAATCCGATCCCGTCGCGACCGGTTCAAGTTTGCAGTGATCGTTGCCAATTTTCGACAGCAATGTAGCCGTTCTCTAGTTGCTCGGTGCTCAATTCGATTTCAGCACAAGATGACTCGGTTTCCCAGAGAGCGACTTTGCAGACAACCACTTGGTAGTCGGGGATCTGCTTCACGAGTTTCGGCGCGACGTTTTCCAAAACGTACCGCGCCATGTTTTCGGCCGTGGGGCTGTAGGGCAACAGGTACAGTCGGTTGCGCACGGATCGAATGGCGTCAATCGCTTGCTGGTCATCTTCGGCTAAAATCATAGCGTGGTCCCAATGTTCGTCGAACCAGCCTTTGAACAATCTTTTGATCACGCTGAAATCGACCAAGCGACCCACCGTGTCGGTCTCGGCGCCCGTCACATAGATTTGGATTCGGTAGTTGTGACCATGCAGGTTTTCACATTTGCCACCGTGCCCTTGTAGTCGGTGACCGGCGCAGAACTTGAGCTCCTTCATAATGGTAATGCGGTTTTTCGAGTTGCTCATTGGTGCTCAGGTTCTTCTTACTACGTGCTTGTGCGGGTTCGTCAAAGTATGACGTTACAGTTTTTTGTTATTGGTATGGCGATCTTTGTCGCGAGTGGTCTTCTTTTGCAGGTTTTTCTGGATCGCGTCGTTCAGGTCGACCCCGGTTTGGTTGGCAATGCAAACCAAGACGAACAACACGTCGGCGATTTCGTCCGCCAAATTGTGTGATTCGCCAGCTTTGAAGCTCTGTTCACCGTAGGTGCGCGACATTATCCGAGCCAGCTCGCCCACCTCTTCGACCAGTTGTGCTAGGTTGGTCAGTTCGGAAAAATAACGGACCCCAATATCCTGAATCCAGCGGTCAACGGTTTTCTGCAGTTCAGGCAGTGACAAATCGTGATTGGTGTCGGTTGGGACCAAGGTGAATTGTCCGTTTCTTAATTACAGTTGTCAGTGGTTGCTGGTCGGTCCTATTTTTGCAAAAGTCCAGACCTTGGGCGAGCCTCGCGGCGAAAGATTTTGTGAAAACCAATGGAATGTCGACTCTGACGAAAGAAGTTCTGTCTCGTGAAAAAACTCGTCACTTGTTTTCCGATGTCCTCAGCTCAAAAAGATCGGCTAGATCAGGCTGCGGTGGCTGCGGGTGTCGCGTTGATCTCTGCCGATCAACAGGACGTCGCCAGCAAGGTGATGGATGCTGATTGGTTCTGTGGACACGCCAAGCAACAACAAATCGATTGGCAGTCCGTTGTGGCCCAAGGGCGTTTGGCCTGGATTCAGTCCTCGGCGGCCGGCATGGATCACTGTTTGGTGCCTCAGGTTGTCGATTCCAATATCGAAGTTTCCGGCTGCAGTGGTCTGTTCCGGGATTCGGTCGCTGAGCAAACGATGGCATTGTTGTATGGATTGATTCGCAGTATGCCGGTGTTCTTTCACGCTCAATCGCAGCGAGAATACGTCAGGCGTCCAACGGATGATCTGCATGGCAAACGGATTGGAATTGTTGGGTTCGGTGGTAACGGGCAGCGCATCGCCCAGATGCTGAAGCCACTAGGGAATTCGATTTTGGCGACCGACCGATTCGTCCCGCAATGGCAACAGGCGAATGTTCGGTTGCCGGCCATCGACCACTTATTGCCAGCCGACCAGTTACCTTATTTGCTGTCACGGTCTGATGTGCTGATTTTGACTTTGCCACTAGATGATTCGACGGTGGGCCTGATCGGTCAGGAACAGCTGGCGGCTCTGCCCAAAGGTGCCTATGTGATTAATGTGGGGCGAGGGAAATTGTTGGACGAGACGGCGTTGTGTCAGGCCTTGCAAGACGGTCATCTTAATGGGGCCGGTTTGGATGTCGCATGGAACGAGCCACCTGATCAAGAAAGTTCACTTTGGAACGAACCCGGCGTGCTGCTTTCGCCTCATGTGGGTGCTCAGTCAGCGCGACGTTACGACTTGGTTTTGGACTTGCTTATCGAAAATATGCAGCGAATTCAAGTGAGTCAGCGACTGAAAAATCGAGTCGACAAGACCATTGGTTACTCGATGCCTTCCGAAAGAGACTAGTTGTCTTGTGTATCGACAAACGATGTTGATTGTTACTTGGTCAAGGCGGTCAATTCGCCTAGACCAATTGTGGTGAGTCTGTCTACTATGGAATAGACCAGTCTTGTCCCATATCTCGATATGGTTATTGCCAACGACCCTTCCCCTCAACACATTGGCAAGGCTGCGGAACAGAACATGAACGAGAAAAACATTCTTGAAAATTCGATGAGTCTAACCAACTCGGGCGTCTTGACTCGAACCATGAGTCTCGAGCAACAAGTTGCCGATGCGGCCTGCGCGGAATTAACCGAGACGTACGCCAGTGTCATCGAACGAAATAAGCTTAGCTGGACCACTCACCTGCACCTGAAACGGATCTTGGGTCAAGGTGGTCAGGGCGTCGTCTTTTTGACCGAGCGACGTGGGGCCGACCAGTTTACGTTGCCCGTCGCGTTAAAGATCTTTTCGCCCGAACACTACGCCTCGGTCGACCAATACAAGAAAGATATGCTGCGTATTGGGCAAGTGTCCGCCAAAGTGGCGCGAATTCAACACGATAACCTGTTGCAAATCCATAACTTTTTGGAACGCGAACGTATCCGTATGATGGTTATGGAATGGGTCGAAGGCTATGACTTACGCCAATTGTTGACGCCAAAAATGTTGATCCGTTTTAGGGATCGCGTTAGCGAGAAGCGTTGGAAAGAGATCAATCAGGTGTTGGTCACACAAGGACCACTGCAACCTCGCTTTAAGCCTGGTGTGGCTGTGGCGATCGTTCGTGCCTGTTTGGAGGCGTTGGCTGCGTTGCATCGCATCGGAATTGTTCACGGCGACATCAAGCCAGCCAACATCATGTTGAAACGTAGTGGGCACGCCAAGATCATCGATTTGGGATCGGCGTTTGACATGGAGACTCCGCCTGAAAAGCGAGCGTGCACGCCTGCCTACGCAGCACTGGAAGTTTTGGAAGGTGAAGGCCACACGCCGCTGAGCGATCTAGCGAGTTTAGGATTCGTATTGGTTGAGTTGTTGTCTGGTCGTCCGCTGTTCAGCGAAGCAAAAAACTTGGCTGAACTGACCGAGTTAAAGCGGACTATCGACCAACGGCTCGACGAGTTCTTGCCCGAGGAGGTCGTTTGCAACGAGTTGCTGTTGGATTTTTGCCGAGGTCTAATCGCGCCCGAACCTTTCGATCGTTTCTCCTCAGCCGAAGATGCTCAATTGGTCGACAAGGGCGCCGCCGCATTCCATCGTCAACTTGTCATCGGAAACATGTCCAGCGAATACGAAAACGATATTCGCGTCTGGATCGAAGAGCTTCTGGAATTCGACGAAAACCAACTAACCAACACTTGATGTGCTGGAATGCTCGTTTCGCCATTCTATTGGCTCCTTTTGTTTGGCACTAATTGTTGTCATTGGAATTAGATTCGGCGTCGTTCTTAGGTTTGGGTGGTTTGGTGTGCGTACCGGCACCGCTGCCAGTTATCATCGAGAGCGGAACTATAATCTGTCTGGTCGCGTATTCGCTAACGGTTTCGAAATTTGTTGGGCTCTGGTGGCACGCCTGGCATTCAAGAAGCTGGGCTGCGATGTTGTGAGGGTTTGCCAATTTACCTTCGTCACCTTTTTGTTGGACTGCGTTGAGCAAGAGATCTCGATGGTAGTTGTTCAGCCAGTCGAGGGATGAATCAATGGCTGCGACTTTACGTTCGGTTAGCTCGATTGTTATTTCTTCCAAATCGCCGTTGCGATAGTACTCAATTTCGATTTCGTCTCCAGGCTGTTTCGCGTCGATCAAGGTTTGCAATTGTTCGATGTTGATAAGAATCTGTCCATCCAGTTTGTAAAGCAAATCATGAACCTGCAATTTGGCCTGTTCGGCAGCGCTGTCAGCGGTGATATGTTCGACCACCAATCCAAATTGACCTTTAATTTTTAAGTGACTTCGCAACGTTTTGTTGGCCTTGCGAACATGAACTCCCAGCATCGCCTCGCCCGTTGAGGTAGTGGTTGTTGCGGTCGCTTCGGGTTTCGACATTAGGATGAATTGCAAAACGTCAGTGGGGCTGTTATTCGACAACGTGGCTTCCGTCTCAAGTTCCTGAGAACCAGGTTGCGACAAAACGACCTGTTGAGGGCTTGTTGGCGGATCCGGAAGAATTTGGTTTGATTCTTCTTCTGTTTGGGAGGTTGCGAACCCAATGGCGAAAATACACGACAGGCCCAAGGCTACTGGTAGGACTCTGTTAAGCAAACTTGAAAAGTAAAATTTCATCTTTAGTGCTCCTGGTAAGAATGTTTTTTTAATTCGTATCGATTCCGCGTTGCCGCGAAAGATTTAGGTTCCATATGCTCTTTGCACGAACGATTTTTTGACTGGTACGACGATTTCGATCGGCGCACCAGATTCTTTGTCGATCACCTGAATACGCTCTTCCGAAATTGCCACATACCGGCGAACCGGAATCTTGCCATCCAACAAATACAATCCATCATCAATTAGGCGAACCTTCGAATTGGTCGTTGATTCATCGGGCAAGGATGCCATGGAATTTTCATTGTTCAAATTCAATTGCAATGCCGTTGCGGTATTTGCCGCAGTTGTTTCAGGCTGATTCTGCTGGGCAACGGGCAAAGCCTTTTCCATGGAATCGCTATCGGTAAGCAATGGCCGATTTGAAATCCGCCCAAAAAGGAATCCGGTCATTAGGCAAGTCAAACCAACGGCCGTTGCCAGCCCCCATTTAGAAAGCCACGAGCGTGAGTGATTCAATTCGCGTCGTCTGACCGGCTGATCAAGTTTGGCTAGGCGATTGTCCAGCGACTGCGAAGGCGACTTCAGTGACATGCTTTCCAGTAGGTGTTCAACGTCGGATAACGGTGATTCGGTATGGGCTTCGTGGTTTGGATCGTGGTGACTCATAGTTGCCCTTTTAGTTTTTCGTGTAGAGTTTGCAGTGCGCGGCGATACTGCGTCGCCGCTGTTTTTGGTGGAATGTCCAGGACATTGCCGATTTGTGCGAAGGTTAATCCCGAAAACGTTTTCAGCAAAACGATCTCGCGCGTGTTTCCCGCCAATTCATCAATTGCTTGGCGGAGAATTTGATCGCGTTCGGCCGTTAAGATCCTGGAATCCGGGTTGTCAAATTTGGCAGCTGGAGGCGGCAAAAATCCATTGAAAATGGTCTCAGCGACCGAGTTTTGATTTCGTCGCCGCCGATGAGCATCGATGGATGCGTTGCGAACACAGCGATAGACGAAGGCCACCGCATCTTGCTTGTCGGCAAGTAGACTATCGTTTAAGCGAGTCAACGATTGATGGACGGCATCTTCAGCTGCTAGACGGCATCCCGTAATCGACAGTGCGAGCGTAAAGAACCCTTGGCGGTGCTGGCGATATATCGATTCAATCAACTGGAATGGCATCAAGTCAACGCTGGGATCAAAGTCCGTTTCGTTTTGCGAGTATGACTTTGTGACGATCCTGAGGCGGCGTCTTCTTCAACAAAATGAAAAAAATGTACTGTTGCAAATGAGAGGTCGAAGAATGCCTGCAATACGGGTCTCCCACAGGTCGTGATTCCTTAGTTTGGATCGTTGAAATCTGCAGCGTTCGATTGCCCGCCGAGTTTTTTGCAAGTGAAGCCTGGAGGCTCGCCGTTTGGGCGAGCCCACGTGCTTTTAGGCGAAGATCAAGTAGTCGCCAAGAATCGCGATCCAGTAACCGCTTCGCAGGGTTACTTTTTCGAGTACATGATTTCCATCATTTTGTGCATGTTGCCATCACCCATGTCCATGTGCATCTCGAACTTCTTGCTTGAGGCATCGATGTAGGTGTTCATGATTTTGCCTTTCAGTGGGTTGCCCATTCCATCGATTCCATCCATTTCGTAGGTGACGGTCTTGGATTCTTCGTCCCACTTGCCAGTCATTTGAATGGGGTGCGGTGAATCGGAACTGTACCACGTGCCGACGTATCGTTTTTTCTGGGAATCAAATCCGAACACGCCATGGCCACCATACTTTTCACCCATCACCTCGTAGTCCAATTGCGTCGACAGCCAGTATTTGCCGACCATCGTGTTGATCTCTGATCCCGTCGATTCCATTGGCTCAGTCGGACCTCCGGGTAGCCAGAACTTGATCGCTGCGTCCCACTTGCCTTCTTCATGTTTCAGCACGGCGAGTTCTGGGGCTGGTGGAGCCGATTGCATTTGCTCGGTGCTATCTTGAGCATTCGCGTTTGACAAAATTCCACAAAGCAAAAAAGACGAAAGCAAACAGGTAATTACGCGACGTTTCATGGCTCTTCCTTTTAATCGATGGTCGAGTCCTGAATAGAGAGTTCAGGAGATAGCCAGAAATTGTAGCGGATCGCTGAATCCAGCACGAGCTTTTGCCGGAGTGGTTCACTGATACCCAGTCCCGGCTCGCGAGATGAGCGCACAAAAATGGGACATCAAAAATTTGTGCGGCGATCTAAACAGTGCCGCCGATGGACTTTATGCCCAATCGTAGCCGGTTGTCTTTTTGATTCGCTCTTCAAAGTTGCCCAACAGGCCGCCGATGACGTCCCATTTATGAGGCCGGCGAATTTCGATGTCGCCGTGTTGATTGATACGCACGATCGTCGTTGCCTCGACGCCAGCAGATTCCAAGTCCATATGGAGTTCGCCGTCACTAACAATTTCCTGCAGCGTATCGCCGGTCATTTCGATGAATTTCATCTAAGCCAAACTCTTCCTGGGTCCTTTAGCGGGGTTTCCTGACAACGGAGCTCTCGATTACTTTTCCGTCTAGATTGCTCGGTTCCTGGTCCCAGTCTAATTGCTCAGCGTTTTTTGAACTAGCACGGAAACGAGCAATTAAGCCGCCCGACTGATTTCCCGTGGCTTTATCGAGTTCGTTTTGAATATAGTCACGAATCCAACGTTGGATTTCCATTTCGGAAACATCTAATTCGTTGCAAGCTCGTGTGATCGTTGATTTGCACGCCAGAAGTTTTTCGACGATGCCAAACCTGAACTTTTCAGAGTACCGACTCTCGTCCGATACTGCGTGAGCCAGCGAATGATCGGTGCGGATAAAGTTGGAAACAGGTCGAGTCGGATCAAAATTGTCGACCGATTCTTGATCATCTAGCCTGCAATACTGTTCATGATTCAGCAGTGTCATTCCGCGAATGCCACAATCCACGCACTCCCAAGGCCCCACCCCAAACCAACCGGGAAAGGACAATGTGATTTTATCTAGTAAGTATGCGATCCTACTTTGAAAGGTCCGAACATGTAAAACGTTCGCATCGCAGGATGGGCAATAGCCCGAGCGTCGATTGAACATTTCTGAAAACTCTCATTCATCAGGGTGGGTATGAATTTTGGCGAACGAGAGTAGCAATAGCGCATGCAAAACCGATAGCATGTCTTTACCCCTGTCCGCTAGGAGGACTTTCATTATAGTGCATTAAAATCATGGGTGATCAACAACACAAAAAAATCAGCGATTCGCCAATTCATAGGGGTTGAGGCTTTCCTAGGTTACGCAGTTGTGGCGATTTCCCGTCGAAACCCTTGGATTAGTCGGTTTGAACCCAGTCGTGGGTATAGGATCTACACCAAAATCCACTTATTCGTAACGAATCAATTCTGCAACTCGTTTCAATTGCAGCGTTTTGGACCGACAACAATTAGTTCTCTAGATGGCTGTGTTTGTTACCGATGGAATCGGAAGATTTTCAAATTCAATGTAGTGATCAAGATCTGGGAAAGCGACTGGATGTCGTCGTGATGGCACATTCGACGGGAGTCAGTCGTTCGCGTGTCCAACTGTTGATACGCAATCATGCGGTGCAAATCGAAGGTAAGGTTTGTCGGAAACCCTCGACGTTGATGAAGCCCGGCCAATCCATTTTTGTGCAGCTGTCAAAACTGGAGACGTTGAAACCTGAAACCATTCAGGCTGAAAACATTCCGTTGGATATTCTGTTTGAAGATGATGCGATTATCGTCTTGAACAAACCTGCCGGGATGGTTGTTCACCCGGCGAAGGGGCATTGGTCCGGAACGTTAACTGCCGGCTTGGTTTTTCATTTCGAGAAATTAAGTTCCGTCGGTGGAGCTCATCGCCCTGGCATCGTGCATCGTTTGGATCGCGATACGACGGGCGTCATCGTCGTTGCTAAAACCGATCAAGCTCATACCAACCTGATGCGTCAATTCGAACAACGGACGGTTGAGAAAACCTATCTGGCGATCGTAACGCCCTGCCCTGACCGAGATCGTGATCGCATCGAAGCATCGATTGGGGCGCATCCTTATCAACGTGAAAAGAAAGCCATTCGCGAAGGGCATGCGACTAGTAAAGCCGCTAGAACGTTTTACGAAGTACAAGCCCAACACGGACGCTTCGGAATCTTGGCTGTGAAACCAAAAACCGGAAGGACTCACCAGATCCGCGTGCACATGGCTCATGTTGGCTGTCCCATCCTGGCGGATCGATTGTACGGCGGTCGTGCCAAGGTGACTGAGGGGTGGTTGCGTCAAGGTGTTGACCAGGGAGAAGTTTTGCTGAACCGTCAGGCATTGCACGCTTGGAAAATTGCCTTCCAACATCCGCTAACGAACGAGCGCTTGGAAGTCGAGGCGCCGTTGCCCCAGGACCTGAAGAAGTTGATGGAATGGCTGAAGAATGAGTTTTGAGCCATCGATTGAAAGCAATAATTCAGGATTGGGGATAGCAATCAATTCGGAAGCTTAGGACGTCGCTAGCAGCAAAAATTGTGGCCTTATTGCTCGGATTCGCCGCACGAAGATTACCAATCTGGTAATAACGCAGGGTCAGTTTGGTGGCGCGAATTGTTGATATCTACCTTCATTCAGCGGGCGGAAATTGCTAGAAGACGGCACTCATGTTTGGCCACGCTTCAATTTCTGATTGGTTGCCTTGCTGCACATTCGCGATCATGATCGTCGTTGTAAGTGTAGGTGTGTCAGGATGCGCCGGTTTGCGGCGGACCAATGAGTTGCCTTCGGCGGATCAATTCAGCCGAGAACAATTGCGGATTCACAGCGACTTTCGCTTGCCGCGTCGACATCGGTTGGTTGACGAATTGGTCGCCAGGCGACGCGATATTTCCGATCGCCTATTGTTGCCAATGTCTGACGAGCCGATCAACATTTTCTTGTTTCAGGACGAGAACCGCTTTCGCAAGTACCTGCGTCGCAATCATCCTCTGTTCCCGAATCGTCGTGCGTTTTTCGTCAAGAACGATACCGACTTGCTAGTGTACGCTCATTGGGGCGACCGCGTTGCAGAAGATTTGCGTCACGAGGTGACTCACGGCTATCTGCATTCGTGTGTCCCACGGATCCCTTTGTGGATGGATGAGGGGTTGGCCGAGTACTTTGAATTGCCGCGTGGCAGTAATGGGCTACATCACGACCACATTTTTTACTTGGTCGAGCGAGCGAAAACCGGAGACTGGAAGCCATCTTTAGAACGCTTGGAACACCTTGATGACGCGGCGGGCCTGACGCAACAGGACTATGCAGAGTCTTGGTTGTGGGTGCATTACTTGATGGAGTCCGATCCGAGGCTTCGCAAAGCTTTGCAAGACCAGTTGGCGCGAGTTCGCATGAGTGGTCAAACCGCAAGTCTGACGGAACAACTGGAACGAATCCTTGAGTCCGATGACTTGGAAGGTGAATTGGTTGAGCACCTGTCCGATTTGGGCGAACAGGTGCAACAACAAGAAAATCGATCGTGAGCAATCAATTACGATTGGCGACGTCGACGGTTCAACACGCAAACGGTCGCCAGCGTCAGAACCAACACGCTTCCCGGTTCTGGGACATTGGAAACTTGATTGAAGAACCAATTCACATTCGAATTGAAGAAAATGTCACTGGTTGTGACTGCGGCGTGATTGACGTCAAGCAACCTACCGCCACTTTGAGCGACGGCAAAGCCAGTTTGGTCATTGTCGAAGTCGATCAAGATATCAGCCCCATCGGTCAGGCCGACAAATTCTAGAGTGTAGGTGTAGTCGTCTGCAGTCCCTTGGATCTCGTCCAAGCCTGATGCTGCCAATAGAATGCCGACAACATCGGGTGCCGCCAGTGTTCGTTGCGTCTCTCCGGCAAAGGTGCCCTGTTGCAAAACAGATTCAGTGTTAGCCAGCCCCAGGGCCGCAGCCACATCACGACTGCCGTTGGCTGAAAATGTGTGTCCGCTAGGCAAGTCGGCCAGATCATTTGAAAATGTCGTGGAATCGATCACCGATGGCAATGCCGCAAATGGGTTGTTGACGCCAATTTGAAAGTAATTGAAGTTCACGTCATCGCCCCGAATATCATCACTGGATCCAGCAATCCCATCGGCGCCCGCATTCAGGTCGTGCACCCCATTAAATCCGGCACAAGCCTGAGTGAATTCTTGACCTGGTCCTGAACCACCGATATTGGGGTGAGCTAGGCCTAGAGCGTGACCCAATTCGTGTAACAGCACGGATTCAAAGTCGATTTCTGAAGCTCCGATTTGTCCGAATTGCAAGTTGTTAGTCGTCACGTTTAACCTGTTCCAAGTGGTGACCGCGTTGGCAACGGAAACTTGGGCTGCGACAGCGTTAACGCTGGTTTGATCAATACCAACCGTGATATTCAGATTTCCGCCGGTGCCGTCGTACCCACTAACGTGAGTGATCAGGTCGGGATTGTTTAGCTCCAATGCAAACGAGTAGGCTTGTGCCAAAGATTGGCTTTGGACGAATAAGCTGGCGGTAACAACCAAAACTAAAGTTAGTGTTTTGTAGCAGAACATTCTTACAGAGTTTCTAAAGTAGGGGGGTACTTATCGGAAAAGCGT
>CAZJBW010000005.1:0-109441 GCA_964543985.1 uncultured Pirellulaceae bacterium
GTTCATTGACATGTTGGAATTGGTGGACGATGAACCGTTTCAATCAAAGTCACAAAAGTTTGGGAAAACCTGGTTAGCGGCTGTCAACAAACGTAATAGTAACCGTGGATTTTCCCGCGACTCTAAAGAATTGGCGGCAAATGCGATCCGCGTATTTGCCAAAGGTGATAATCGAGAACTGGTCAATCGATTTCTACGGATCGTCGTGCGAGATCGTTTTCGTCGTGACGTTGTCTTGGCACTCTTAGAAAACAAATTCTATCCAGAGGCCAGAAAACTATTTTTGAGCAAACTGGACGGGTCGACTCGGGTACAGTTTGAATTGGTTGAAGGAGGAAACGGGTATTACACTCAAAAACTAGAGGATGCGTTGCCCGAATTTATTAAGTTGTTTCCTGATCCGGGTACACAGCTATTGGTCCAGGCTTGGTTGGCCAGTGTATCCGATCCAGAGGATCAGTCGAAAGTCATCGGTAAAGGTAGGAACCACCGTTTGTCGGAATTAGCAATTCGCTACCCGCAGGCGAAATTTAGTTCGAAGACTCAAAATTTACTTACTTTGATTTTGCTTTCCAGATCGGTTGATTCAGCCGAGTATGTCGCTGAACCACTGGAAAAACTAGCCGCGAAATTAACGTTGCGCGACATGTGGGTGCGAAATTCAAGTCCTATTGTCAACAATGTGCAAGTCGTCGCTGCACATATTGACCTGCAGGTTAGACTCGGAAACTTCCAGCCGTTAACTGAGATTTTGCAAGAAATAAAGAGCCTGGAAATCGACATCCTAGGCTATCGGCGTGCCCAACTGATTTCCAAGGCTGCCGAATCAATTGAGAATATGATTAGTGAATCAACGACAGAACAGATTGTTGAAATGCTTCCTGTAATTAGAGAGGTGTTTGATCCGCAACTTGGTTTGAGAATTGGAAACGAAGTCAATTTGTTTGCTCACTTGTTAGCAGGTAAGGTAGATGCCTTTGTTGAACAGGCTAAAGAATTTAATAAAGATATAGCCGAAGATGATTACGATCGCCTAAATATCGATCCTGATCGATTATGGCCCATCCTCGTTAAACACTTGGAAATAACTGACCAGATGCAGTCCGATGACCGACGGCTAGAAATCGTGACTGAGGTGTGGAAGATCAGTTGCCGGGTCGGGTTAAATTGTGGGTCTGGGCATTTTCAAGAAGGGATCCAGGAAAGCTGCAGTGGTTGTCGAGCAAGTAATTTTGGTTTGGACGCCATCAAGGAAGCAGAATTGTTAACGGCCAAACAACTGACCGAGCATGGACACGTTTTAGCTGAGCTTGGTTCGGTTGACGGTGAAATTTGGCGTCAATTGGGAAAGGAACACTTGGCTTTGCAGCAGTTTGAAAAGGCTGCCGAATGTTTCCAGAAAGCCCTAAATGCTACGACCGAAGAAATGGAACAAGCCAAAGAAAATCGAAAATTCGAATACGCATTTGTATTGGATAAATTGCAACGCAGTGACGAATGTCAAAAGTTGCTGAAGGATATTAATGCGACGTTGTTGTTCGACGAAAATGCCAAAAGATTTTTCGAATTGAATGCTAATTTTCAATAACAGAACAGAATCCCTCCGTTATTTTTAACACCAACCAACCAACGAGATAGCGATGAACGTTGACTCGAATAATAAACCACAGATGGAACAAGGTGCGACGCGCCCGAACGACGTTGCTGGCTTTGTCCGGCAGGTAGGAAAACGTTTGGACCGACACCATTTGTGGAACGTCATTTTCCGCACGGCGTTGGTTGCCGGTGCCGTTATGCTGGTCATCGCTTTGATTTACGTTTGGCCAGGGTATCAGGTTCCAACGCTCTGGTACGCAGCAGTGTTTGGTGCAGCCGCACTAATCGGCTTGGTGTCGTGGTTGTTTGGACGAACGTCAGACGAGCAAGCTGCTGGTTTCGCGGACAAGTTCTTTGGACTTAAGGACGCCGTTCTGTCTTGCTTCAACTTTTCCAAAGAAGGCAAGGTTGGCGGCTTTTACGATCTGCAATCGCAACAAACGAACAAAATGTTGGCAGACAAACCTGTTCAAAAGATTCCATACCAACCGCCCTATCGAATCGTCGCTTTGGCGGTCGTCATGTTGGGTGTCTCTGTGTCGTTGGGTTTCAAAGGACCCAGCAAGGCAGTCGTTGAAAAACAACAGCAAGCCATCGCTACTGAGAACATGACGGAAACGGCCAACCAGACTTTGAAGGACCTGGTCGAAGAGTTAGCGGCTGCCGTTGAAGACGAGCAAGAACGCAAATTGCTGGAGCCCGATAAGCTTCGTCAATGGGTCGATGAACTGGAACAGACCAGTGACCGACAAGAGGCGCTCCGTCAGTATGCACGACTGGAACTAAAATTGAATCGTGCAGCTGAAATGCTCAGTCAACGCAAAGACGAAAAGCTGTTAGATACCGTTGCCCAGGAGTTAAAAAAAGACCGGGCGTCGAAAGACCTGGCTGAGAAACTCAAACAGAAAAAGTACGAACAGGCGGCCAAAGAACTGCGAGACATGAAAACGGAAGCCTTGGATCCCGAGACGTTAAAGAAATTGTCCGAGCGTCGTCGGCAGCTCGCCAAGTTGAAAGCTGCGGCTCACCGAATGGCTGATGCTGTACGCAGCACCAATCAAGCGGGTAAGAAACAAAACGGCAATTCTCGTAACGCCAAGGCTGGCAAATCTTCTGATGCCAAAATGGGCCAGTCACGAAACGGAAAAACAAACGCTTCAAATTCCGAATCGGAATCAACCGGTGATCAAAGTAATTCTGATCAAGACGAGTTGGAAACAATGATCGAAGATTTGGAGGATGCCATTGAAGAACTGGACGAAGCTTTGGAAATGGCCGAACTTCAAGAAAACGATTCTGACGACCAGCAAGACTTGGATGCATCAGACGACTGCGAGGAGTGTGATCAAGCCGTTCAAGATGAGTTGGATGAATTGGCTGATCAGCTAATGAAAATGGCTCGCAAACGCAAGGCTCGCATGAAACTTAGAAAGCTCAGTCAACAGGCGTCCCGAGCTCAATCGGCAGGCACGGTCCAGACTAGAAGTCGGCAACCCGGTGGTAAGAAAGCTGGCAAAGGGTCGTCCGATGCAACACGTGATCAACGCGACGAGAACATCAACAATGACCAGTACACGAAATTGAAGGGCATCAAAGGAGATGGTCCCTCATTGACAAAAATTGAAGCTGCCGACGATGGCACTGGAACCAGTAATTTGACCGCAGAAGCCAAACGCCGTGAATTCAAGCGACAGTTCGAATCCTTTGTCGGTCGCGAAGATGTCCCCGAAGACTTAAAGAACGGTGTTAAGAACTACTTCACGAACATTCATCAACCGGTTGAAAGTTCTGGTAGTGATGAGGACGCGACGAGTGGGTCCGATTCCGAAGATGTTTCGAACCAATAAGTCTACACTTCACCGCCGCTCCATTGCAAAAAAATATCCCAGCCTTCCTTCCAACCAATCAAATTTAGCAGCCAAGAATCGGAGGTCCGTTTAACGTGACCGCATCATCCACGTCAGGAACTATGTCAGAAGTTGACCAGTTCGTTAGCAAGTTCAATCTGATCCGCAACGAAGTAGGAAAATTTATTGTCGGTCAGGAGCAAATTGTCGAGGACGTTTTGATCGCAGTTGTCTGCGGTGGTCACGCCTTGCTTGAAGGCGTTCCGGGACTTGGCAAAACGGCGTTGGTCAATACGATCAGCCAGGCACTCGATTTAAAGTTCCGGCGAATTCAATTTACGCCCGATCTGTTGCCGGCAGATATCGTGGGTACTCAAATTTTGATCGATCGCCAAGGATCGAAGCAGTTGGAATTTCAACCGGGACCGGTATTCTGCAACATCCTGCTGGCTGACGAAATCAACCGAGCAACGCCCAAGACTCAATCGGCTTTGTTGGAAACGATGCAGGAGAAGTCGGTAACCGTAGCAGGTCAAACTCATGAATTGGACTTGCCGTTCTTTACTTTGGCAACGCAAAACCCGATCGAGCAAGACGGGACGTTTCCGCTTCCCGAGGCGCAACTGGACCGCTTCTTTTTTAAGTTGTTTGTCGAACTGCCCAGCCATGACGAGTTCTCGGAGATTCTGAATCGAACGGGTGGGAATTCTAAGCCACAGGTTAACGCGGTAGCGACCGGTGAGGACATCATCACGATGGGTGAATTGCTGCGTCAGGTGCCCATCGACCAGAAAGTGCAGGAGCATTTGGTCAAATTGGTCCGTGCTACCCATCCGAATGATGCCAACGCATCGCAAGAAGTGAAACAGTACGTGCGATATGGGTCGTCTCCACGTGGAGCTCAAGCGATCTTGTCAGCTGCTCGTGCCCGTGCCTTGTTGGAAGGGCGTTTTCATGTGGCTCGCGAAGATATCAACCGTATGGCGCTGCCTGCATTGCGACACCGCGTCATGCTTAGTTTTGAAGGCGAAGCCGAAGGGATGAGTACCGACACCATCGTCAAAAGCTTGGTTGAAAAAATGTCGTAAAAGGTCACCGCTGTTTCCGTTGTTGGTCGTTCTTGTAAGTCCCCCATCGCCTCGCCATCATGCTGACAGATTCCTCGTTCATCCGCCGACTCGATTCTCTGTACTTGCTGGCGAGAAAGGTCCTGAATGGATCGCTGCAAGCCGATCGAAAAAGTACCAAGAAAGGGACCGGGATAACGTTCGCCGACTACGCCGAGTACTACTTGGGTGCCGACTACCGATCGATCGACTGGCGAGTGTTTGCGCGGTTTGAGTCATTGGTCGTTAAGCTTTTCGAGGTCGAAGAGGACGCCACGATCTATGTCCTGTTGGATCAAAGTCAGTCGATGGCTTCCAAGTTTGACTATGGTAAGCAGATCGCAGCCGCACTGGGCTACATCGGACTCAATTGCCTTGATCGACTGGCCGTCTATGGGTTGGCCGACTCGTTGACGCCCATCTTGGAACCCTGCCGAGGTCGCGGTAGCGTGATGCCGTTGTTGCAAGGTTTGCAGGACGTTAAAACGACCGAAGGTGATACTCGGTTCAACAATTGTGCTCGCTTGTTTCAAGCCCGGCACCAACGAAAGGCCGTCGTGATTGTGATTTCGGACTTCCTGTTCCCGGGCGGTTTCGACGATGGGTTAAGTTACCTGCAGTGGCATAAGCATGACGTTTATTGCCTGCATATTCAAAACGACGATGATCTTCGATGCACGCTGAAGGGTGACGTGGAATTGCAATGTGTGGAAACTGGAAAACGACGACGAGTCACTATTTCTCCCAAAGAAGCCGCGATGTACGAAGCCGCGGTGGCAACTTGGAATGAGAATCTCGTCAAGAGTTGTGGCAAGCGAGGAATTGGATTGGCCTCGACGACTCCTGAGATCGCCTTCGAACGCGTGATTCAGGACATCTTGCGGCGAGGAGGGTTGGTCGCTTGAGTTTTGCCAGTCCTGCTTTCTTCTGGGTGCTGCTTAGCCTGATTCCATTGATCGCGATTTATTTTTTGAAGGTTAAACCAACCGTTAAACCGACGACCGCTTTTTTTCTCTGGGAGGATATCTTTCAAGAAAAGAAAGCGACTTCACTGTTTCAACGTTTTCGTGATCTGCTTAGCCTGCTGTTAATGGTCATGGCCTTTTTGGCGATCGTGTTTGCACTGGTGCGACCAGACTTTTCCGGCGACAACCAAAAAGACCTGGTCCTGCTAATCGATAACAGCGCTTCGATGAATACGATCGACGGCGGATCGACTCGCCTGCAACAAGCGAAAAGAATCGCCAGTCAGATCGTCCAAGGATTGAACGGGACTCAGCGTTGTAGCATTGCTACGGTTTCCAACGAGGCTGTGTTCTATTCCAACCTGACTGACAATCCTCGATTACTTCTAGATTCCATCGCAAAAATTCAGCCCAGTTCATTTACGTCTAACGCTACGGTGTTACGGCAATTCCAATTTTTGAAAGACTCAGAACTTAGCTCTCGTGACACGGAAAACGATAATGACGCATCACAGCATAGCAACAATTTTCGTGTGATTTTGATTTCTGATGGCTGCCTTGGTCCCGTCTTGACTCAAAACGAAACTGAGGCACCGTTTGATGGTATCGAGTTTTTCAAAGTTGGTACCTCCAACCCCGGCAATGCTGGGATTGTGGCTTGCGATATGCAACGCTTGCCCGGTGGAAACGATCGAGTGGGAGTGTTTTATCAAATCCATTCAACGTTTTCAGAAACCGTTGATGCCGAACTCATTCTAAGTCACGGCACGAAGGATACTCTCGTCAAGTTGTTGCCGTTGCAATTGAAGCCCGGAGTCAATGACGCAGAGGTTTTCGAGTTGGAAAACGCTGCTAGTGGGAAATGGTTTTTGGATTTGCAGCTAAATGAGAAACCAGACTCTCTGGTAGATGACAACGTCGCGTTTATGGCTCTGCCACCGCGACGTCCGATCCCCATTTCCGTGATCTCAGAAGATCGGTTCTTTTACGAAAATTGCGTTTTGGCTTTCTCGCAAGCCAATGGTTTGTTGACACTGGTCCCCGGTGACAGCGACCCCCAACCGCAACTAGTGATCGGTACAGGTCGCTTGCCAATTGCTGAAGAATCCACAAGTAGTTTGCTCATTTTTCAACCGACTGGCGAATCGCCATGGTGGTCAGAAGTAGGGCCAGAAATTGACGTCGTGCTGCCTCGGACGCTGGACGAAAGCCATCCAGTGATTCGGCATCTGGACCCTACATTGTTACCCTTCGTGGGAGCAAAACGTTTGACTGTTCCCAGTGGTGCCGAGGTTTTGGTGGAAGCGGAAGACGGGACCCCGCTGATATTTCGTGCCACCAGTGCAGGCAGGTCGGCATTGGTTGTCAATTTGGACCCATTGGCCTCAGACTTTTATCTGAGTGCTTGGTTTCCGGTGCTCGTTTATTCCGCAACCGTTCACTTGGCCGGTCGCTCCGAGACCATTCGATCCAGCTATCCAGCGGGTCAATTTGTAACGATTCCTGGAGTGCAAAGTGGACAAGCGACTGTGGTCATGCAGCCAGACGATTCACGAACGGACACGACAGAAAAAGTGTTTGGTCCTCTTCGACAGACTGGCTTTTACAATTTGAAAAACGAGGGCGGCGATTGGCAGGTCGCGTCCAGTTTATTGTCTGTCACAGAAACGGATGTTGATAATTCCGATGTTAGGGACAGCAGACAACCGGTCAACCGTGGGTTGTCGCCGGCGTTGTGGATGACGCTACTGGCAATCCTGGTAGTTGTGGCGGAATCGATCCTTTACCAGCGACGAAAGGTCGGTTAGTGATGGAGTTGATTTCGCTAAAATCCCTGTGGTGGCTTTGTTTGGTCGTTTTGTTGGGGATCGGATGGCGTTTTAGTTTGGTCGACGCACCGTTGTGGAAACGATTAGGTTCCTTTGTGTGTCGGGTGATCGCTGTCATTCTATTGGTGATCGCGATGTGCCGACCGTTTGCGTTTACCACTAGCCAGGAACTGCATGTGATCTTTCTGGTCGATGTGTCTCAATCGATTGATATCGATTCAAGTATCTCAGCCAGTGTTGCGATTCAGTCAAAAATCGATGCGTTGCGAAGTGGTGACAGTTGGGCTCTGTATGCACTTGGCAGCCAACCGCGCTCGTTCGACTCGACTGACCAGCTGAAGCAATGGATCAACAGCTGGGAAAGTGAAGGAGTCGATGACTCTTTCCGTTCCGAGACGCGAATCGCTGACAGTTTGCTGGAAACTCGCTTGACGTTTCCAACTGGCAAGGTCAAACGCATCGTTCTGTATAGCGATGGTCAGGAAACCAAGGGCTTTCTTCGCGAGACTCTGCGACAGCTGAAAGAAGAAGACATTGATATACGATTCAATAAAATTGAAAGGTTGGCGAAATCTGAAGCGGCAGTAGTTTCACTGAAACCGTCGTCTTCACGGGCCTACGTTGGCGAGGTCGTGCGGATGAATGTCACGTTGAATAGCAACCAAGCAATCCAAGGGAACCTGCGGATCATCCACAAGGGAGTGGCCGTTCAACAGCAACCCGTCCAGTTGAAACCCGATCAACCCAACCGTTTCTATTTCGACGTCGATATGTCGACAGCGGGGGACAGTAAATGGACGGCCGAATTGGTCTCGGATCAAGATTATTTTCCGATCAACAATCAACGCACGTGCACAATAACGGTGCGCGGCAAACCCAGGATTCT
This sequence comes from uncultured Pirellulaceae bacterium, assembly GCA_964543985.1. Taxonomy (GTDB): domain Bacteria; phylum Planctomycetota; class Planctomycetia; order Pirellulales; family Pirellulaceae; genus CAJQPP01. The sequence goes on from CAZJBW010000005.1 coordinate 8,230, forward strand.
GGTACTGCACGAAGATACGAAAGCGATGCGGCCTTTTGAACGAGCGATGGGCCAGCAAGACGTGACGATCGAAGTGCGCGGCAAATTCGGATTGCCCGACACCATTCAAGGCTTGTTGGCTTTTGACGCCATCGTTTTGGCGGACTTTCCCGCAACGTCGATGGCTACTCAGCAAATGAATTTGCTAAATCGATACGTGACCGACTTTGGTGGGGGGCTGGCGATGCTGGGTTCCGAGAACAGTTTCGGTTTGGGTGGATATCACCGAACGCCTGTCGAAGAAGTGCTTCCGTTGGTTTCTCGCTTTGAAAAAGAAAAAGAGAAGCCGTCATTGGCAATGGTCCTGGTGATAGACAAGTCCGGGTCGATGGAAGGTGTGCCGATGGCTTTGGCGAGACAAGCCGCCAAGTCGGCCGTTGAACTATTAGGGCAGCGAGATCAAATTGGCGTTGTTGGGTTTGACAGCGAGCCGTATGCGGTTTCTGAAATGCAAAGTGCCGTCAATAAAGATTCGATTGATGCCGAGATCGATTCTCTGCAGGCCGGTGGCGGAACGAATATGTACCCGGCCATGGTGGTTGGCAAAAGGATGCTAGAAAACGCACCTGCCAAAATCCGACACATGATTTGTTTAAGTGACGGACAAACACAACAAGCAGATCATGATTCGCTGGTCCAAGCGATGACAGATAGTGGCATCACGGTTTCGACCGTCGCATTGGGTCAAGCGGATCGACAGTTGATGGCGAACATTGCCGAAATTGGTCGAGGGCGGTATTACGAAACGGATGACCCAGCCAACGTTCCTCAAATCTTTACCAAAGAGACCATGCAGGCTTCAAAGTCTGCGATCAAAGAGGATCTGTTTGGTACGGTGCAAACGGCCGACCATCGATCGTTAGCAGGATTTAGCGAGGCGGATTTGCCGTTCACGTTGGGCTATGTGATGACGCAACAGAAACCCACTGCCCAAGTTTTATTGGTTGCCGAAACGGGTGATCCATTGTTGGCTGTGTCGCGGTTTGGGTTGGGCAACGGGCTTGCCTTTACCAGCGATATGACCGAACGTTGGGGTGGGGAGTGGTTGGCATGGAGCGATTTCGGCAAATTTTGGGGACAGGTGTTGCGATCGATCGCTCGAAAAAATGATGACGAGGGGATCAATGTTTCTCAACAAGTAGTAAATGGGCAGTGGCAACTTGATATCAAGCGGACTGATTCCGCAGGGCTGCCTCAATCGAAAGTTCAATGGGAACTATCTGCGTTGGACGCCCAGGGCAAAATTCAAGAATTGCCGGTTCAGGAAGTCGGGCTTGGCACGTATCAAGCGTCAGTGCCGGTAAAAACAGAATCGAACTTGACCATCCGCCTTCGTGATCCGGTCAGTAATAAGACAAAAATTTTGCATTACGACCGCCCCTACCCCGTCGAATACGAGCTGTCCAATCGATTGCCTGCCGAAGTACAGGCCTTGGCCTCACTTTCGGTCGACCAGATGCACCAGGGCTTGGCTCCACAATCGACAAGACAATCGATCGTGCATTGGTTCTACTTTTTTGCTTTGGCGTTTTTGTTAGTCGGCAACCTGATTCGTCGACTATAGTTGTTGAATGTATTTGGCTTGACGTATTGGAACCTTGTGTCAGTCTGCCCGACATAGGCTTTCTGCTTATTCCGAACGACAACGTCGATTGAATGAACGTCGCGTTAAAAAGAACTGAGTTAAACTGTGCGGTTGGGGAACTTTCAAATCACATCCAAACATATTCCTGCAGCTATTTTGGGCTTGGTAGTGTTGTTGATGTTTGTGATTTTATTCAGTCGTGGCAACGTCGACGATCGGGGAACGCAAACCGTTATGCTATACGTTGTGCCAGATTTCGTAGAGCGAATCGACTACGTTTTGGTCGATAGTAGCGTGCCTGCAGATCAGGTCACTGATGCGTACTCCTTGTCAGATCCAATGGAACTGTACAGCCAGGCTGGGCCAGCATTCAGTGACGCATTCCAAAAACCTGTCGAGGATTTTCTAATCGAGATCGACCAACATTGGTCGTACAAACAGATGACGATGGCCAAACGTAGATTTGGTTACGTTCAAACTTACGGGTATGTCGTCATCAGTGTGCAAATGAGCGAAGGTGACTCAGTTTTGCGTTCCATTGAATTGCCCAGGTACGGCAAGGATGTGACGGTCGATCTGACCGATTGAATGTGCTGAATCAAGCGTTTGGTTGAGTCAAATTGGTTGAGTCAAATTGAATGGGTCGCTATCAGTTAGCCGCTATCATTGGTCAATTGGCTATTCATGCGGACTTATCTTGGCAGTTTGTTCACACTGCTTGGCGGCTGTCCGATTTAGGTTGTTGGCAAATTCAGAATTTGATATTCCTGAGATGAACCAACGCTCGTTCAACATCGTACAACGAGCGTGAATAGTCTGGATCGAAGGAATTGGAATGAATTATCGTTTTCCACTTGGCGTATGTTTGCTTGTAGGTTTTTGCAGCTGGACATGCAACGTTTATGGTCAGTCTGGCGGAGCGGTAGGTAGTAACGGACAGCCGTTGGAATTCGTCGAATCAACGTCGCCGCTGCCGGGCGGTGGCGTGGTAACCAGCATATTTATTGCTGGGCAGGGTACCCCTCAGTATCGACAGACCCCGACAACCGAAGGGCCTCAGTTTCGCGAGGCAGCTTTGCGTCGGAATCCGCCGCAGGCGGTTGTCGCACAACAGACGCCAGGCAACAGCGTTTTAAACTCGAACATCGTCGGAAATAACCAGTTGACGACACAACAAGTTACGCCGCCTGCAACGATCTATCAATTGCCACAAACTCAGCCAACGACAACCTTTCAAGTTCCAGCAGCCAGCCAGATTCCCAGCTTAGGAATTCCAACTTCTTGGGACAGATCGATTCGCCTGCCAGACTGCCGAGCTTGTGCTAATAACGTTCAAGCGAATTTTCCTCAACAATCGTTGAGTTCAATTGGGCAAGTAGGTTACTTTCAAGGTGGCAATAACAACCAGACGTACACTCCGCTTTTGCAGCTGCAGAATTTTCCAGCAACGGCTTACGCTGGACAAGGGATTTTCGGTTCCCCGAAGTTGTATGTGGAAGGGCAGCCAGTTCGCAACCTGTTGCGCTACCTGATCGTGCCATAATTGGATCGCGCAATAATCGGATCGCGGCATAAAAAGAAAAAGATGGCTGGCGATTTTGCGTCTGTGGTTTCGGGTTGCCTGCAAATGCAAAAGCAAACCAACCAAAGCAAACCAACCAAAGCCGGCCAACCAAGGTTAGTCACGAGATTCAACAGAGACGATTTCCCAACCGGACTGGTACCAACCGTTTTCACTTTTGCAGCACCAGCAAGCTCGGCAGCGAATGAAAATGGGTTCGTCCCAAAGGCGATTGATGGTGATCAAAGCTTCCATCCCTCGTTCCACCTCGAAACGATGAATTAGGCCAACACCGCGATCCGAGAGGTCGCGAGTGAATCCGCTGAGGACTTGATTGGGTTTGCAGATGAGCGCAAGCTTCACTGGACGAACGAAGTTTTTTCGAGAATTGATGCGTCGTTCGCTTAGACTGAAAAGTTGATCTTCGTTAAGCAACGCTTGAACAATGTCCTGGAATTCTACTGTGGAGTTTTCAGCCATTTCGATTACCGTTGAGGTGTTAAAGAATTGTGCTAGAGAACTGTACTTCATAGTTCGGTTTTCGGTGCACATGAAATAAAAACCCTACGCGGTGAGAATCGTTACAATCGTCAAAACTCATCCAACAATCGCCTCTTTGGGGCGTCTAGACGACATCCTGGACGAATAACTGCGGCGCGATCGTGTCGATGGACCGATTGAAAGAGTGGGTTCTACCGACATTTGCAGCGAGTTGACCGATTTGGAACGGTTGACGGTTTCAAAATACCCAAAGTAAAATGCCTTCAAAAAGAGACGCTTTCTCATCCCAACAGGATTGGCAGTAAACAGCATGGCGGATAAACGCATAGTAAAGATTTTTGATACGACACTTCGCGACGGCGAGCAATCACCGGGCGCCAGTATGAACCTGGAAGAAAAGATGAAGGTCGCGCAGACTCTCGTCGACCTTGGTGTGGATATCATCGAAGCTGGATTTCCAATCGCTTCGCCTGGAGACTTCCAAGCCGTTCGAGAAATTGCCAACAATTTTTCGGGCCCCACGATTTGTGGATTGGCGCGTTGCGCCGAGGCAGACATTGATCGCGCTTGGGAGGCTTTGCAAGGCAATGCCAATTCGCGTATTCACGTTTTCCTGGCAACCAGTGCGATCCACCGTCAATTCAAATTGAAAATGACTCCGGACGAAATCGTTAATCGGTCGATCGAAGGAGTTCGTCGGGCTGGCAGTTACTGCGGGGACGTCGAATTTTCACCCGAAGATGCGGCGCGGACTGAGATCGATTTTCTGTGTCGAGTCGTCGAAGCAGTGATCGATGCAGGCGCAACGACCGTCAACATTCCAGACACCGTTGGCTATGCCACTCCTGCACACATGGGTGGAGTGATCCATTCATTGATGAACCGAGTGCCCAACATTGACAAGGCCGTCATCAGTATCCACTGCCACAACGATTTGGGTTTAGCGGTCGCCAACAGCTTGGCCGCTGTTCAAGCAGGTGCCGGTCAAATCGAATGCACGATCAACGGGATCGGTGAACGAGCCGGTAACTGTGCGTTGGAAGAAGTGGTCATGGCCATGCGAACTCGTGGCGACTTCTACAACTGCGATACCAATATTAATACTCAACGTTTGGTCCCTGCCAGCCAGCTGGTTTCTTCCATCACTGGCATGCACGTCCAACGCAACAAGGCAATCGTTGGCAAGAATGCTTTTGCTCATGAGGCGGGCATTCACCAGGACGGCATGTTGAAAGAGCGAACGACGTACGAAATCATGCGACCAGAAGATGTCGGTTTGAATAAAACCGATCTGGTGCTGGGCAAACACAGTGGACGCGCCGCTTTGGCCGATCGAGCGGTCCAGTTGGGCTACAGTCTGGACAATGATCAAATCAAAGCCGTCTTCAAAGAGTTCAAAAAGCTGGCTGACGAAAAGAAAGAGGTTTCGGACGGCGATATCGTGGCTCTGATTGAGGGCGAGTTGTTTGGAACGACCAACCAGGAATGGAGCTTGGCTCATTACCATTTGACCTCGGAATGCGGTGGACAACAGTCGATTGAGATCGAGTTGCGACGCGGTGACGACGAGGTCAAAGGGTCGGCGACAAGCAAAAAAGGCCCTGTCGACGCCGCTTTTCACGCTCTGAAGGATTGCCTGGGCATGGATCTGGAGTGTGCTGAGTTTGAAGCTCAGGCACTATCCACGGGCGAAGACGCATCTGTGGATGCCACATTTCAAGTCATCTTCAACGGCGATTCCTATCGAGGTCGCGGTGTGTCGATGAATTTGATTGAGGCCGCTGTGATTGCCATCGTTAACGCCGCCAACCGCGCGTTGTTGCACGAGAAAGTTGGCACCAACGGCGGAGCTGCTAGAACGCGTTCCAATATTTAGGCATCGCCTGCACGGAACTTGGATGCACACCTTCGTGAAAATTTTTTAGTGGGGTTCACTCGAATCCCTTGCCGCCGCGCGGCGGCCTCGCTAGCGCACAAATTGGGCGCTGCCGTCTACTTCTTGCCTTTGACCCTCGCCCAACTGTCTTTCAGTGAGACCGTTCGGTTGAATACCAATTCGTTTGGTTTGGAATCTGTGCCGTCTGCACAGAAGTAACCCAACCGCTCAAATTGATACCGAGTCTCAGGACTGGCTTCCGCCAAACTCGGTTCTAACTTGCAATTTTGCAGAGTGACCAGGGAATCGGCGTTCAAATAGTCTTTCCAGTCCTCGCCTTCGGGAACATCGCTGGCGTTTTCTTTTTCGAACATGCGGTCGTACAAGCGAACTTGAGCGTCCACTGCATGTTCTGCGGAAACCCAGTGGATGGTGCCTTTGACCTTCCGTCCGTCGGGTGCTTTCCCACCGGACGTTTCTGGGTCGTACGTGCATCGTAACTCGACAACGTTTCCGGCATCGTCTTTGACGAAGTCGTGGCATTTCAAGAAGTAGGCGTAACGCAAACGGACCTCACGGCCCGGACCCAAGCGGAAGAATTTCTTGGGAGGGTCTTCCATGAAATCATCTTGCTCGATGTAAATTTCTCGTCCGAATGGAATGTTGCGACTGCCGGCCGATTCGTCCTCGGGGTTGTTGATGGCGTCACGCATTTCATACTCGCCTTCCGGATAGTTTTCAATAACCACTTTGAGTGGTTTCAGCACGGCCATGCGTCTTTCGGCAATCGAATTCAAATGCTCGCGTACCGACAATTCCAAAAGCCCGATATCTGTTTGGCTGTTAAATTTTGTGATGCCGATCCTCGCGCAGAAGTTGCGAATCGATTCTGGCGTGTACCCACGGCGACGTATGGCCGACAGAGTTGGCATGCGTGGGTCATCCCAACCCGTCACGTAGCCACCCTCGACCAATTCTCGCAGTTTGCGTTTGCTCATGATGGTGTGAGTGAGCACTAGTTTGGCGAATTCGATTTGCTGAGGAGCAAAGATTCCCAGCTTTTCGATATACCAATCATAAAGTGGGCGATGGTTTTCGAATTCCAGAGTGCACACGGAATGAGTGATCTTTTCAAACGAGTCGCTTTGTCCGTGAGCCCAATCGTAGGTGGGGTAAATGCACCAGTCGTTGCCGGTGCGGTGATGGTGAGCGTGGCGGATGCGGTACATGGCCGGATCTCGCAAATTCATGTTCGCCGAATTCATGTCGATTTTGGCTCGCAACGTGTACTTGCCATCTTCGAATTCTCCGGCCTTCATTTGCTGAAACAGCTCCAGATTCTCTTCGACGCTCCGTTCCCGGTCCGGACTATCCTTGCCCTCCTTGTTCCAACCACCTCGGTATTCGCGAGTCTCCTCGGCGGTCAAACTGCAAACATAGGCATCCCCCTGCTTGATCAGTTTTATGGCCAGTTCGTACAGTTGATCAAAATAGTCAGAGGCAAAGTGCAGATTGTCCCATTCGAATCCCAACCATTCAATGTCGCGTTTGATGGAGTCGACGTATTCCGATTCTTCCTTTTCAGGGTTGGTATCGTCGAAGCGTAGATTGCATTGGCCACCGAATTCTTTGGCCATCCCAAAGTTCAAGCAAATCGATTTGCTGTGCCCAAGGTGCAGGTAGCCATTCGGTTCTGGAGGAAATCGAGTTTGCACGCGTCCGTCGTGTTTTCCAGATGCGTTATCGTCGATCACGATTTGGCGGACAAAGTCCACAGATTTGGTTTCAGATTCGCTCATGATTTTTCAAAAGTAGTCAAGCGTTTCAGTAAGTATGCGGTTTTCGCTGATTTTAGATTTAATTCGAGACGCAGTGTCGCTTCGAAAACGTCGTTAGACGTCACATTTGGTGCGTTGGTTTTCCAGGCGTTGTAACGCGACATCGATCCGTTGGCAACATTCATCGCGCCCCAACACCTCCAGCGATTCGAACATGCCAAAACCCGCGGCTTTGCCAGTCACGGCGACTCGCAAGGCATGGATGATATCGCCGATCTTGATCTCTTGTTGCTCGACCCAAGTCTTCAGGACCGATTCTGCGTTGGCTGCTGAAAAATCATCAGTCGTCGTAAGGACTTTTTTGAATTCGGCCAACAGGTGCCCTGCCCTTTCCGGTTTGACAATCCGTTTGGTGAACGCTTTGTCTTCGAAAGTCATCTTGTCGGCAGAGACGAAAAAGTTGCTGAACTGCAAAATGTCACCCGCCATCTCGATCCGGTCATCGGCAAATTTGACTACAGATTCTAGGGTCTGTTGAGTGGCGGCATCGTGATCTTCAGAAATGAGTTTGGCATTCTTCAGGAACGCTGCACAGCGAGCTGTTTTTTGTTCCGCCGGCAAGTCGTTCATGTAGCGACCTTGAAAGACTGTCAGCTTGGCTGGATCGAAACTGGCCGCCGCTTTGACGACACGTTCCAGCGAGAAATTCTTGATCATCTCGTCACGCGTGAACATTTCGGTTTTATCGTCTAACGACCAACCCAGCAGAACCAGGTAGTTGATGATGGCATCGGGTAGGAATCCTGCATCTCGATAGAAATCCACCAGCACCGGGTTGAAAGTGGCAGGGTTGGTTTCGATCCCGATTTGATTGGCGATGGCTTCGCCTTGATCGTACAGTTTTTTGAACTCGCGATTCTTCATGTACTTTTCGATTTTGCGTTTGCTCAGTTTGTTTTTGCTGCCTGGTTCGGCGACGTATGGGATGTGAGCAAAGACGGGTAGTTCAAAGCCGAGTGCTTGGAAAATGAAAATTTGGCGAGGCGTATTCGGTAGGTGCTCGATGCCTCGAACAACGTGAGTGATTTTGAAGTCGTGATCGTCGACAACGCTGGCCAGGTGATACAAGCAGGTGCCATCGTTCCTTTGGATTACATGGTCCTGTTCCAACGCCCAGTCAAAATTCATATCGCCACAGATTGAATCGACGAACTGGCACTTTCCTTCTCGCGGCATTTTCAGACGCACAACGGCCTTGCGACCTTCTGCTTCAAACGCGGCCGCCTGCTCATCGGTTTCGGCCATCCATTTGCGGCTGTAAATGAAGTCGCGTTTCTCTTTTTCGGCGGACTCTCGCTCGGCTTTGGTCTCGTCAGGCGAAGCGAAATCGCGATAGGCGTGCCCAGATTCAAGCAGTTTGGTAACCGCTTCCTGGTAACGATCCAATCGCTGAGACTGAAAATAGGGTCCGTGGGGACCTTTGGAATCCTTGCCGTCATCGGTGGGGCCCTCGTCCCAATCGATTCCTAACCACTTGAAGCCGTCCAGGATGGGCTGTAGAGCTTCCGCCACATTGCGTTTAGCGTCCGTGTCATCAATACGCAAGAGGAACTGACCACCGCTCTGACGAGTCAGTAACCAATTGAACAATGCGGTGCGAACACCACCAATGTGCAGGTAGCCGGTGGGGCTGGGTGCGAAGCGAGTGCGGATGGACATGGCGAAGTTTTTCCGGGTAACGAATCCGATACTAATTGATCAGACATCGTAGCAAATAGATGGTTCGGGCGAGAGGCCCAGCGGATTGAAAGACATTCGATGCGACGTCGAAAAAAACTCGTCTATCAAAATAGCCGGATGCGAACCGCTAGCCGATGGCGTACGGTTTGCGGTCGCCGTCCAGGATCTCGATCACAAATGAATCGACTTGGTGGTCGATCGAGATAATCGAACCCTCGGGGTATTCCTTTTCCAACAGGTAGCTGGCTAGCGGGTTTTCGATGCGACTTTGCATAACACGCTTCAGCGGACGAGCACCATAGTTGGGATCGAATCCTTCTAAGGCGACTGCTTGTCGTGCGGCGTCGGAAACCTCCAGTTGCAAGTCCTGCTTGCGGACTCGGGTCGCCAATCGTTCAATTTGAATGTCGACGATTTCACGGATTTCATGTTGAGTCAACGGTTCGAAAACGATTTGTTCATCGATGCGATTCAGAAACTCGGGGACGAATCTCGCGCGGACTGCTTCGCTAACCGCTTGTTTCAATTCACTGACGTCACCGTCTTGTTCGGCAACCCTCTGAATCACCTGGCTGCCAACGTTGCTGGTCATCACAATGATGGTGTTGGTGAAATTGACCGTGTTTCCTTGGCTATCGGTCAGGCGACCGTCGTCCAGGATTTGTAACAGCAAGTTGAACACATCCGTGTGAGCTTTTTCCATTTCGTCCAGTAGGATCACAGAATAAGGGCGGCGACGAATCGCTTCGGTTAACTTGCCACCTTGGTCAAAGCCAACGTATCCAGGAGGGGCTCCGATAAGACGGCTTACGGAATGGCGTTCCATGTATTCGCTCATGTCGATACGCACCATCGCTTGTTCATCGTCGAATAGCACTTCCGCCAAAGCTTTGCACAATTCGGTTTTGCCGACGCCGGTGTGACCAAGGAACAGGAACGAGCCGATCGGTCGGTTGGGATCTTGTAGGCCACTACGACTGCGACGAACGGCGTTAGATACGGCGGCGACCGCTTCCTGTTGTCCGATCAAGCGTTGGCCAAGTCGATGTTCCAATTGCAATAGACGTGCCTTTTCCGTTTCCAGCATGCGACTGACCGGAATGCCAGTCCAGGCACTGACTACGTCGGCGATTTCCTCTTCTGTGACTTGTTCAGACAGTAGGCGTTTTTTAGGAGTGTCCTCTTCGACCGGAGCGTGTTTTTCAGAGGCAGCGATCTGGGATTGCCGTTTTTGTTTGTGTTGTTCGATTTCAAAGAGCCGCTGATAATCGGCTTCATCCACCGTGACGCCAGCCGACAACTTCGCTTTGATTTCGGTGTCTAACTGTTCGTATTTCAGTTGCAAGTCGGCCAGGTCTTGGCGAACCTTTCGCACATCACCCACCCCCAGCTTTTCGGACTCCCATTGTTCTCGCAGGTTGGCCAGTTCTAGACGTTTAGATTCCATCTCGTCGCGAACATCTACCAAACGTTTTTGAACGTCGTCATCGTTCTCGCGTTCCAATTGTCGGGCGGCCAGTTCTAGTTGCGTAAGTCGTCGTTGCACCGTGTCAATTTCTTGTGGCACACTGTCCAATTCCATCGCCAACTTGCTGGCCGCTTCGTCGACCAAATCGATCGCTTTGTCGGGCAAGAAGCGATCGGTGATATAGCGATTGGACAACTCAGCAGCCGCCACCAATGCGGCATCTTTGATTTGCACACCATGGTGAGTCTCGTAGCGTTGTTTTAGTCCTCGCAGAATCGAAATTGTGTCGGCCACGGTGGGTTCGTGGACGTAGACAGGCTGGAATCTCCGTTCCAACGCCGCGTCTTGTTCGATGTACTGGCGGTATTCATCTAAGGTGGTTGCACCGACGCAGTGCAGATCGCCACGTGACAAGGCTGGCTTCAACAAGTTGGCGGCGTCGCTGCCACCTTCGGCCGCCCCTGCGCCGACGACGGTATGCAGCTCGTCAATAAACAGAATGATTCGTCCTTCTGATTCAGTGACCTCGCGTAGCACCGCTTTCAGGCGGTCTTCGAACTCGCCACGAAACTTGGATCCAGCGATCAGCGCGCCCATGTCCAAAGCGACCACCCGTTTTTCACGTAAACTTTGTGGCACATCGTTGTGCACAATTCGCAAGGCCAGCCCTTCGGCGATCGCGGTCTTGCCAACTCCCGGCTGCCCAATCAAAACGGGGTTGTTTTTAGTTCGCCGAGACAGCACTTGAATGACACGGCGGATTTCTTCGTCACGTCCGATGACTGGATCCAGTTTGCCGGCATGGGCCTGATCGACCAGATCGATGGCATATTTTTCCAAGGCCTGGTATTTGCCTTCAGGGTGTTGGTCGGTGACACGATTTGTTCCACGGATCTGAGTGAGTGCTTCGGTGATGTCTTGCTTTTCGATGGCAGTCAACTTGAGGACTCTTTTGGCCGAGGTATCGACTTCCGTTAAAGCCAGAAATAAATGTTCGGTCGATATGAAATCGTCATTCATTTTCGCAGCCAGATCGGAGGCCATGTCCAGCACGGATTTCAGTTTAGGACCGATCCCTGTTTGTTGGGAGTTTTGAGATCGCGGCAGTTTTTCTATCTCAGCCTGCACGATCTCTAAGAGTTGATCGGAAGGTGCGCCGATTTTCTGGACAATCGCTGGAACGATCCCATCGGATTCGGTCAGCAGAGCCTCAAGCACATGTAGCGGATTAATTTGCAAGTTGCCCAACTTGGTTGCTTGTTTTTGAGCACCACCAAGTGCCTCTTGAGCACGCACGGTTAACTTGTCGAATCGGAAGGTCATGATGAGCATTGCCTCTGTAATTTGCGCAGCGCACCAACGCAGCATGAAGGGCTGGCGCGCAGCGGTTGCACCGAGAGTCGTGGATGCAGGCCGGTAGCCTGCACCCCGTTGGTTGTTGGTCGAGTAGGCGAAAGCCTGTGTATTTAAGATAGGGGTTAAGCCCTAGTCTTTTTTAACTTCGAATTCAGCATCGATGGCCTCGTCATCCGCGGCCGTTTCGGTAGCAGCTTCTTCACCGGCGGCAGGTTCGGCTGCCGTGTTTTCGTACATCGCTTTGCTGAAAGCGTGAGAAGCTTGTTCCAGCTCTTTCACTGCACTTTTGATCGCTTCAACGTCCTCGCCGGCCGAAGCTTCAACAACTCGACTGATGGCAGCTTCCATGGGGGCTTTGTCGTCATCGCTTAGCTTGTCGGCGTGTTCTTCCATCGTTTTCTTCAACTGATGGCACATGACATCGGCTTCGTTCCGTGCGGTCGCCAATTCGAATTTTTTCCGATCGTCGTCAGCGTGCGCTTCCGCGTCGGTTTGCATACGCTTGATTTCTTCGTCGGACAGTCCCGAATTCTGTTTGATTTCGATATTGGCTTCCTTGCCCGTGCCCAGATCTTTCGCCGAGACGTTCAGGATGCCGTTTTGGTCGATATCAAATTTGACTTCGATTTGCGGAACGCCCCGAGGTGCTGGTGGGATGCCGGTCAGGTCGAACTTATCCAGCAAACGATTGTCAGACGCCATTTTACGTTCGCCCTGGAACACCATGATGTTCACAGCCGTTTGGTTGTCGCCGGCGGTACTGAAAGTCTGTTTCTTTTCGGTCGGGATAGTCGTGTTTCGGTCTACCAAAGCAGTTAAAATTCCACCTTCGGTTTCGATGCCTAGCGTCAACGGAGTCACATCCAGCAGCAAGACGTCTTTGCGATCTCCGGCCAAAACCGAACCTTGGATGGCGGCACCCACGGCTACGACTTCGTCAGGGTTGACGCCCTTGTGCGGGTCCTTACCGAAGATCTTTTTGACCATCTCTTGAACTTTAGGGACGCGAGTCGAGCCACCGACCAAAACGATTTCGTCGATTTCGTTTGGCGAAAGTTTGGCGTCTTTCAGTGCCTGCTCGACAGGCTTGCGGCAACGGTCAACCAGCTTGTCAACGAGTTCTTCGAACTTGGATCGAGTGATCGTGACTTGCAAGTGCTTGGGGCCATTTTGATCGGCTGTGATAAACGGCAAATTGATGTCAGTTTGAGGAACGGAACTTAGTTCCTTCTTGGCTTTCTCGCACTGTTCTTGTAGCCGCTGCAAAGCCATTGTGTCTTTACGTAAGTCGATCCCGTTCTCTTTTTTGAACTCGACCGCCACGTAATTGATCAGGATTTCGTCAAAGTCATCGCCGCCCAGATGCGTGTCGCCGCTGGTACTGATCACCTCGAAGACTTTCATGCCGTCGTCGTCGTTCAGTTCCAAAATGGAGACGTCGAAAGTACCACCACCCAAATCGAAGACAACAATTTTTTGCTCTTTGTTCGACTTGTCTAAGCCGTAAGCCATGGCGGCAGCGGTTGGTTCGTTGATGATCCGCGCCACTTCCAACCCAGCGATTTGACCGGCGTCTTTAGTGGCTTGTCGTTGAGCGTCATTGAAGTAGGCCGGTACCGTGATGACGGCCTTGTTAACTTTGTGACCCAGGTAGGCTTCGGCGGACTCTTTCAACTTGCGAAGCGTCTTGCCTGAAATCTCTTGCGGCGTGTACTGTTTGTCGCCGACTTGAATTTTGACGTACTCGCCAGCGGCCCCGACGACATCGTAGGGAACCATCTTCTCTTCGGAATTCACTTCTTCGTGACGTCGACCCATGAATCGTTTGGCCGAGTAGATCGTTTTGGTTGGGTTGGTTACGGCTTGGCGGCGTGCGGGTTCGCCGACCAGGACCTCGCCTGAATCGGTAAAGGCAACGACGCTTGGCGTTAACCGATTACCTTCCGGATTGGGAATCACTGTTGGCTCGTTCCCGTCCATAACTGCGACCACTGAGTTGGTTGTACCGAGGTCGATTCCAATTATTTTTTCGCCGCTTGACATTTGCTGTTCCTGTAAATGAATGGACTCGATGTATTTATTAATCGCCGGCGTGCAAATCAGACGGCGCAATGATGACATGTAAATCGTCGGACGGAACCATATAGGCAAGCGGCGTGCCAAACAGGACCTGGATTTTCGCAAACCCTTGTTTTATAGGGGTTTGCGATTGAATTGGTTTTTGCAGCGCTGCGACGTCGATCCACAGACTGACAAAATGGCACCAGTGGGACGTTGTGTAGCAAAGTAAATTCGACGCCGCTGGGCGGTTCGCTGGTTATTGGTTGCTGGTCCAGACACCCAATTTCGATGACCCGTACTGAACGATGAGCGTCTTTCCGTCAGTGGTCAACAGAAACTTAGTGGCGACGTCTGGCCGTTCCAGGACTTCAGTCTGGTCACCCGTTTCGACGCTGACCGCAGTCCCGTCCTTCGTTTGGAAAATACGGATTTTCGGTTGGTCTTCTAGAAAAAGTTCTTCCACCAACTCGGCTGCAATATAGGTCGATTCTTTTTTGTCCCATAGCACGTCACCAAATCGATTGACAATTTGATCGTGAGGTTTGCGAATGACAGCCAATCTGGGACTCTCGTCTTGTTCGTGCATCTGCTGGACGGAATCGAATTCGGGCAACGGTTGTCCGGATTCGGCAGACTCGTAGGTATCAGGCGGAAACGTCCTGGCGTTGTTTGTGGGGATACCTAAGGATCGCACACAGTCTCCACTGCAAATGAGCTGTTTGTTAAACCCCTTCCCTCGACGGATCACTTCCCATTGACCGGACGATTTCAATTGATAAATGGTGAATTCTTTGCGTGTTCCAACAAGCACACGCTGTCCCTGTTCTGAAAAAGTTACCTTGGAAATTTGGGACGAAAAACCGTCATCAATAAGATGTAACTCGCGATTCTCTAAATCAAACTTGTGTAGTTCAAAGTTGCCTGCGTTCCATACCGAGACAAACAAGTGACCCGATTGCTGAGCCAAGTTAATCAACTCGACTTTTCGCGGAGAAAAATCTTCTTCAAAGGCCAGTTGCCATGTTCTATCTTTGGGAATGTCACCCACGGGAACACGTGATTGGCAACCCGAATTGATGGCAATAAACCACAGGGCAACAAAAAACCCCGTAAGCTTCAACCGACGAGTGGTTGTATCCATGGAATGTCTCTGGAGTTTTCGAGCTCGTTCTCAGGAGGAAATTGGCAGACAGGCAGAACCAAGTTCGTAAGTTGGCGATTATCTAAATGAGCTAGGTGTTTCAAAAGGCCGTTCCTTGTCGGCGCTATCCTTTAGTACGCGGTATTGCTCGAATCGTGAGTCTGGGCTGACTAATTCCAGGGTATCAGAAGCTTCCTTGAACTTTTCCAGACGCAACAATGCGGCGACCTTTAACAATAGATTTCGAGAAACAAAGTCGGGTTCCGTTTCGCTTTCAATTAGCTCGTTAGCGATTCTCAGAGCTTGCTGGCCGTCGACAGCTCCTGCTATGTCGGAAGTTGCCAGTTCCCAGCCTGACTCGTATCGATCGTGTTTGGTAGCGTCAGAGCAGTTCGATAGGCGTATCAAGTATCTGCGAAGAGAGTCTCCATCGTTCTCTTGTGCAGCATCGACCGCCAAGCTGCGATAAGGAGTCACGTTGTCTCCATTCAAACGAGCAAATTCTCTATAGTGTTTTTTGGCTTTCTCGATGTCTCCGTCCTGCGTGGCGTAGTGGCCGATAAAGTAATGAGCGCCGGCAAACGCTGGGTCGACCTCTATCGCTTTTTGCCAGGCCTCATCGGCCTCGTCGGCAAGACCCATTATCATTTTTTGCAGTCCCATATTTGACCATAGTGCAGTTTGGTAAGGCTCAAGCTCCAGCGCTTTTTTAATCGACTCAAGTGCATCGTCGTGACGCCCGATTTGTTGGTCAAGGTAAAACCTATTTGCATGCGTGCGGTAGTGATCAGGCGCAATTTTTTCTAAGACTCGCAACGTCTCGGTCATCTGTTGCGTCTCGCCTAGAAAGAAAAACGAGCTGCAACGTTGTTGCAATGTTTGAACATGTTCGGGTTCTATTTCCAGTACGGCATCAGAGGCCTTGACGCAAGCGTCAGTTTTTCGCAGCAAGTACAACAATCGCGTTTTTAAGGCAAGTAGTTCGACCGAGCGGGGGTCGTCTGCCAACCGTTTCTCAACCTCGGCCAACGCGTCTGGTAACAACTTGACATCGTCTTGCAGAACGTAGACTTGTTTTCCTTCATAGTAAACGATGTAGCGGTTAGGTGCGGTCTCGTATATTCGCAGTGATTTGTCATGTGGGATCGTGACCTGCGAATCGTCATCGACGCTTTCGGCAACAACGCCTTCGCTGGCTAAGACAAAAACCGTTACGCCTGGCGACGTTTCCAAATCGTCATCCGATGACTGACCTAAACTTTGAGCCAGCAAGCACTGTGAGAAAACCAATAGAGCAAAGACTTTGCAAATACAATGGTTGGCGATCGAGAGGCTTAATGACATTTTTGCTGCTCCTTACTTCCTTACTAAAAGCATCAATACCAAAGTCTGCAAAGCGACGTTTCGTAAACCGGATGTAACTTATACTCGCTTCACGTTGCATTACTTGTCATTGTGAAGTATCACGAGTGTATCAGTTTTATTTGGGAGCAGATATGAATTTTCAATGCCTCGGAAATACGTTTGTGTTATTTGTGTTCTCGATGATGCTTACGGCGGCCACCGTTCATGCACAAACACAGGTTCTTTCCCCATCAGACCAACAGCTGTTCGATGGTTTACTGCAGCAGGTCGAGCGAATGTTGCAATCAGACGAGTTAGAAGCGGTTGTCCAGGCCGAGGCAAAATCGCATGTTGGACTGATCTATGGACGTATCGGAAATGTCGATGCAGCTGACCAAGTGCTTGCGGAATTACCAGGCACAAACATAGCGAAGAATGTGGTTGCGAATATTGAAAAGTTGGTTTTTGAATCTTTGTTGATGGATAAGCAGTTTGAAACAGCGTCGCAGCGACTGTTGGCTGCAGATGAATTCAATGTCGACTTGGCTAGTAAGTTGATCAATGCTCAAGGTAAAGCAGATCAACTCGCCAGCAACCAACAATTACTTCAGCAGGTCCAAGACGCCGCCCTGCCTGAATTGCAGCTTGCCAGACTGAGGGTGTTTGTCGAACTTGCAAAAGCACGCTCGCTTGCTCAACAAAACTCTAAAGCGGCCCGTCGTGCCTTAGAAAAAGCATTCGCCATCAGAGATTCTACTCTGGTCCGGCAGCGAAGACCTCTTGGGTGGACCAGCGAGCAATTTCAGCGTCCAAATGTCTTCGATATCGTCACTTGTGCTATTGAATCTGGGTTTTCTGATATCGCAATCGATTGGTTGGAGCAACAACCGATTGAGTTTGTAAACACGTTTCATATTGTCGACGAGCGGTTGGTTGTTGCCGGGGGATACGAGATGGTAGACCATTTGCTTCAACGGGAGTGGGATGAACTTGCCACAGTTGCTGATGAAGAACGCCGGCATGAGTTATTGCAGATGATTCATCGTTACACCAAGTTGGCGCGAATTGCTCAAGAAGAAGGCTCGGAGATTCAAGCAGAAATTTGGTTTCAGCGAGCAATGGAACTTGCCGAAGACCACTCAATCGAAAGGCCTAAAAACATCGAATTGGCTACACTTTATCTGAACCGAGGCGAAACCGATTTGGCAAGCCAACAATTCCATGCGCTGGTCCAACAGGGGCTGCAAACCAATAACGATTCGTTGTTGCGAATTTTGTTCTTTCGATATCTGGATTGGATTGATGATCGGCAAGAGTTGTTTGGCTTGGAATTGAGTGCTGAGACCTTTCAGGATTGGATTGGCAGCAGTAGCACTGGCATGGAGATTGGACGACGGTTGATCAAGGAATTGCAATCGCGAAACCGTGTTGAGGATGCTCGTGCTATCTGCCAGCAACTTTGGGAACTAGGGAAAGACCATCCCGCATCATCCGCCATAGGCGCATTCGGCTTGCGTACAATGAATTCAAGCGACTTTGCCAAGTGCATGAGTGCCCGATGTTGGGCAGAAATTGGTGATGTCGAGCACGTGTTGACAGCCGTGAACTCGATCGAGTCCCACAACCGATTCGAAGCGATGCGTTTGTCCGCAATGGTTTTACAACGTGTTTCGCCCAACCATCAATGGCTGGACAGTATTCAAGATCTGGATCTAAAGGCGTTTGCCAGGATTGGAATATTGGAGGGTCGGCTGTTCGGCGAAAATGACTTTGGAAACACGGTCTTGCGACATTGATGTTTGGCCACCGAGTGAACTAGAGCGTGAAAACACTCCGGAGTGCGAAAAACTACTTTTTAGGTTTCTTGCGTTCCAGGCCAGCGCGATCAAGCAACGATTTGTTGAACAGGTTTTCAAGTTGTTCGTCTTGCGGCGGCGAACCGTAAGCGCCCAACTCTGTTGGATCGTAGGTCACTTCGTATTCGTGTTTAGCGATCGACAATTTGACGCCCGGATCGAGTCGTTTCTTTAGACCTTGCAGAATCTTCTTGCCGTCGACCTTGATGCCGTTTTTGCTGCGCAGATCTTTAACGAACCAGTAGCCCTCTTCGATTTCCAGCAACGCATGGTGGCCGGAAATATTTGAGAAATTCAGGACGATATCACAACCCTCGCGTCGCCCAATTCTCAAACGCTTTTTAAGCAGGGGAATTGGGTCGCCGCCGCCGAGTGGGACTAATTCGCCAAACATATTGATCAGTTCCTGTCAGTTGAAGTGGTTGGTGGCATGCGTTCGGCCACCATAAGGGGTAGGATTAATCGGTCGCTTTGGCAAACTGATGGTTACGAGTATCAGCTCATCGGTCCAAATCGGCAGGTTATAACGGTCAGTTTTACTGTTTATTAAGGTATTCAGGTTGCCAAATGGCGTCAACCAAAGAGTTAATTATCAGGGCCCACCAACGATTCGATTGGCGAGCCGATGGGCGAAGGTACTACGGGTACAACTTCCATTTAAGACAGGTTTATGGCCATCGGGTGCAGCGAGTCAGCATTGATGCTGGATTCACTTGCCCTAACGTCGATGGGACAGTTGCCACGGGCGGTTGTACCTTTTGCGATAATCGCAGTTTTAGCCCGAGTCGACGCTTGCCCAAGGGTGGAATCCACCAGCAAATTGACGAGGGGATTCGACGCTTGAAGACTCGCTACAAATGCGATCATTTCATGGCCTATTTTCAGCCCGCCACCAACACTTACGCTGCCGTCGAACGGCTGGAAGAATTATTTTTCGAGGCCGCAAATCATCCGGACATTTGTGCGATGGCGATCGGTACCAGAGCCGATTGTGTACCGGACGAGGTGCTGCAGCTGTTGCAGCAACTGGCCGCTCAGTTGCCTTTGACTATCGAATTCGGCATGCAAACGATGCACAACAAATCACTGGACTGGATGAATCGTGGCGAACATCACGAATCGATGCTGGACGCTACGGAACGCAGCCGAGATCGAGGGTTCGAAATCTGCGCCCATGTCATGTTGGGGCTGCCCGGTGAATCGCACCAAGACATGATGGAAACGGCCGACGAGATCGCCAGGCTTCAGCTAGACGCCGTCAAAATTCACAACCTTTATGCGGTCAACAATACACCTTTGGCAGAACAAGTTCGAAATGGACAGGTTCAATTGATGGAGCGAGACGAGTACGTCAATACTTTGGTAGACTTTTTGGAGCGTTTGCCAGCCACCGTGGTGATCGAACGGGTCAGTGGCGAGGCTCCACCGGTTTACTTTTTGGGTCCCGAATGGGCACTCGATAAACCGGGCGTACTGAACGCAGTCGAAATTGAAATGACACGACGTGATACCTGGCAAGGAAAGTTATATGACCCAGCAAGCTAATACCTTCAAATTCCGAATTCGCAATTCTTGGGTGCCGTGCCTGTTGGTGTTGGCCTGTTCGTTGCCGTGTGCGGCGCAAAACGAAATCGCTGACCCTGCCAAGTTGGGCTTTGATGTTGAGACCCTGGCCGAAATCAATGAAATCATGCAAGAAGCGGTTGACGATGGCAAGATGGTCGGAGCCAATGCGCTGATCATGAAGGACGGTCAAGTTTGCTACTACCAGCAATGGGGACAAGCGAACCGCGAAAAAGATATTCCCGTAACTCGTGATTCGATCTGGCGAATCTATTCGATGAGCAAACCCATCACTAGCATCGCCACGATGCAATTGGTGGAACAAGGAAAATTGGAACTCGATACACCGGTCAGCCAATACATTCCCGCTTTCAAAGATGTCAAAGTCTTGACGAAAGTTGGCGACGATTTTGAAGAAGTCGAATGCGATCGCCCAATGACTGTCCGTGACTTGCTGCGTCACTCGTCCGGACTGACTTATGGATTCTTCGCTAGAAGCGAGGTAGACAAGCGGTACCGTGACGCAGGCATTCTAATCCTTCACCGAGACTTGAAAGCGATGGCCGAAAGTTTGGCCAAACTTCCATTAAAACACCAACCTGGCAGCCGCTTCGAGTACAGCGTTTCCACAGACCTGTTGGGCTACTTGGTCGAAGTTGCATCGGGTCAACGTTTTGATGAATACTTGCAAGAAAATGTGTTTGAACCGCTGGGTATGACTGATACCTCGTTCACAGTTCCAAAAGACAAGCTGGATCGTTTTGCCGAAATGTATCGACCAGCCGGTGATGGACTGCAGCCCTCGGCCGCAATGGCATCCATCCGCTTTGTCAGCCAAGACAACGAGTTCTTTTCTGGTGGTGGAGGGTTGTGCAGTACGATCGACGACTACTTGCAATTCAGTCGTATGCTTTTGAATAAGGGCGAACTGAACGGGAACCGAATCGTTTCCGAAGCTTCACTGAAAGAGATGTGGACCAATCAATTGGGTGATTTGCCAGATCAAAGGGGCCAGTTTAAATTCGGGTTGGGTTTTTCGATTTCGCCCGAAGGTGATTACGCTTGGGGCGGCGCAGCGGGGACTCGGTTTTGGGTGAACCCAGAGAAAAACCTGGCCATCATTTTCATGGTGCAGATCAATCCGAATCGCTTCAGGTATGGCGATCAAATGCGAGAAATCGTGTACGAGGCGCTGAAGTAGCCAAATTTGACACGGGACCGGTAGAGCCTCTATTTGTTGGGTTCTTTCTGTATTTATATGGGTGATTTGGAAATCGTCCGTCTGGTGGCGGGTTCGTCTGGTGGCGGGTTCGTTTAGCCGTTTTCGTGGTCTTTTTGTGCCTCGTCAGGCGAATGCCAGCATTTCCCAGTTTTTTCGACAGTCATTGTAAGATTGGTTCGACTGGCTGCGTGGATACAGGTGTAGCAACGAAAGACCCAGCATGAACACTTCTCCCGAAACACGATTCAGCCTGATCGGACGCTTGTCTGATCCAGAGAACGCTGAAGCATGGCACGAGTTTGTTCAGCTGTACCAACCGATGATTTATCGGATCGCTAAACGGCGTCGATTGCAACACGCGGATGCCGTCGAGGTTACTCAGGAAGTGTTGACACGAGTCGCACGAGCCGTCGAAGGTTGGGACCCGGACAAGAACAAAGGCAGTTTTCGCGGTTGGCTCTATCGGATTGCTCGCAACGCCACCATCGATCACTTGCGTAAAGCGAATCGTCAGCCGATTAATTTGGACCACTCTAACAATCCTTGGCAGGACTTACCCGATCCGGCCGCACAGGACAATAAAGAGTTTCAACACGAGTATGCTCGGCAGGTTTTTCACTGGGCGGCTGAACGAATCCAACGAGAATTTCGCGATGCGACCTGGCAAGCGTTTTGGAAAACTTCAGTAGAAGGGCTTAGTGTTGATCAAGTTAGCCAAGAACTAGAGATGAGCTGTGGTGCTATCTACGTTGCCCGAAGTCGTATCATGAAACGACTTGGCGAAGAGGTGCAAAAACGACTGGAGGCCTCCGGTTAAACACGGAATTAAAAAGATGAAAGCAAAACACTTAACCTCAGAAGATCTGAAACAGGTATTAAGCGAACTGGATTCATTCGATCTTCAACGACGTGTCGAAGACCATATTACCGAATGCGACAATTGTCGTGTCAAACTGGAAACGCTGGCAGCCGGT
This sequence comes from uncultured Pirellulaceae bacterium, assembly GCA_964543985.1. Classification (GTDB taxonomy): domain Bacteria; phylum Planctomycetota; class Planctomycetia; order Pirellulales; family Pirellulaceae; genus CAJQPP01. Next base: position 30,295 of record CAZJBW010000005.1, read on the forward strand.
CGACAACTTTGGGAGCAAGCGGCGACGCATTTGTCCGAGGAGTTTATGGGAGACACTCGCCCGTTCACTCGATTGAAAAAACAGACGCCTCAAAACAATGCTGACAAGCAACGTGAAAGTTATTCGATTTCGCATTTGTTGGATCCACCAAGTCATCCCGAAATGTTGGGGCGGCTGGGGCACTATGAAATTGAACGGGAAATCGGTCGTGGCGGAATGGGCATTGTCCTGAAAGCTTTCGATCGCGAATTGAACCGCTCGGTGGCGATAAAAATGATGGCTCCACACCTGGCCTGTTATGGTGTCGCTCGTCAACGTTTTTCTCGCGAAGCCCGCGCGGCTGCGGCTATCCTGCATCCCAACGTTATCGCGATCCACGATGTCAACACGGAACATAAAACGCCATGGTTGGTGATGCCTTATGTCGTTGGGAATTCCCTGGAAGACGTTGTGAATTCACAGGGTGCACTGGACGAACGAGACATTGTAAGTCTGGCCATGCAAATCGCTTCGGGGTTAGCCGCGGCACACACTCAAGGTGTCGTGCATCGTGATATCAAGCCAGCCAATATTCTGGTCGAACATGGTTTGGGGCGAGTCATCATTACCGACTTCGGGTTGGCTCGCGCAGAAAGTGACGCCACCATGACACAGACGGGCTGGTTTGCCGGTACACCAGACTTTATGTCTCCAGAACAGATCCGAGGCGGGGATGTTGATCATCGTAGCGACTTGTTCAGCCTGGGGGCTGTGATCTATTTTTTGGCTACCGGCCGTCCACCTTTTCGAGCGGATAGCCCCATGGCCATCTTCGAAAAGATTCGAACCGATCAACCGAAAAACATTCGCAGTATCAATCCGCGAATTTCAAAAACGCTAGAAAACCTGGTTGGTCAGTTGCTGACCAAAGATCCGGTCTCGCGAATCCAAAACGCTGCTGACGTCCATCAGGTACTCGAGCAATACTTGGCTCATTTGCACTATCCGAACAGTAGGCCAAAACCGGTCGTCAAACCACCGAAGATCAATCGAGAACGCAGTGCGGGTAAATGGTTCGTTGGCTCAATGGCGGTTGTTGGTCTGCTGGCCGCGGTCGGTTTTGGATGGCTGATTCGAGGTGGCTTCGCGGCCCTGAAACCAGAAGAAGCAGTTCAACCAAACGTGAATTTTACTAGTCGTTTGGATCAAATCGTTCAACGCTATGAACTTTGGTCGCCGGATCAGTTTCAAAGAGAATTCGAGCAACTGAATCTGCAAATTCAGCAACTTGATCAGTTAGTCTTGCCTAACGAAAAAAATATTTCGAACGTGAAAAGTCAACGCTTTGGTAGCGAAAAAATTCAAGATGAACTGTACGAACTTCAAAATCAAATTCGACAACTAGAACAATTTCAGTGGTAGTTAAGGTATCCAAACTTAGGAAGGTAGAGATGCATAGAATTGTATTAATTTTGGCAATGATGGCGTTTGCTTTACAGCACGTCCAGGTAGCGGCCCAAAGGGAAGCACAAGTACAAGAAGAGGCGGGACCAACTGTACAGGCGCGACCCAGTATTCCCCCCGAAATCCCCACTCCTGCCCAACAGCAGGCCAGTGCTGCGGAAGCTGATGAAGACGAAGAAGAAGTCCCCCCTCCGCTTGGTGCTTCAACCCAATGGCAACTTGCTTCCCCTCAGCCAGCACAATTCCCGTACCTTCCCGGAAACCGACGGGCGCAGGCGGTGGACAGCGCCCAAAGCACAAGGCCCAGTCAGTCCGAGCTTCAAAAAGCGATAGCTCAGTTAAGGGCCAGTGAAACAGAAAGCGACCGGGAAAAAGCAGAAGATGCGATGAGATTGGCTTTGTCGGAAGACTACGATGCATCGTTGGACAAATACGAAGAGTACCTGGAGCAAATGGAAGCCAAGATTAAGCAACTGAAAAACCAGCTTGAAAAACGGCGACAAGCAAAAATGGAATTGGTTGATTTGCGATTGCAAATGTTGGTCAACGAAGCGAATGGGCTGGGTTGGCCAAATAGTCGTACCAACGGCGTCTTTGGACAAAATTTCAACGTCGGCGGTCCACCTTGGCTCCAACCAGTGAATCCCTTCGAGCAACGTTCACCCGCGCGAATTCCAAATCTATCAGGCGATGTCTTCGGAAGGTAAATTGAGTTTTCAATTTGTTCTGATAAATTGTTGACAATTGAATCAATCATTAACGGGGTGCAAGCCCCGTTTTTTATTTGCAGTCTGCAGTTTGAAGTTCGTTCGAGGAGTCGATTCAGTTGGCAAGAAATATTGAAGTGAAAGTCCAGGCCCACGATCTGCAGGCTGTTGGGATCCAAGCGGCGGCAATTGCCGACAATGGTCCGATACAACTGATTCAGGAGGACCGTTTTTTCGATACACCAACTGGCCGATTGAAACTGCGAATACAAGAATCCGATCAGGTGGAATCCGACAATGGTACAAAGTCCGAACTGATTGGATACCACCGCGACGATTCGGCAGAGGCTCGCGCTAGTAACTACTTTATTTGCCCGACTGAATATCCAGAACAGCTGACATCTGTTTTGTCATTTGTTCTTAAACCATCGGTTGTCGTTCGTAAGACTCGGCAGCTTTACTTGGTCGGTCGCACGCGAATTCACCTGGACACCGTCGATGAACTTGGCCAATTCGTCGAAATCGAAGTCGTTATGCGCGACGATCAACCCGACTCTCAAGGCCAAGAAGTACTCGCCCAACTCATTAAGCAACTACACTTAGAAAACGCTCCCATTATCGATGTTGCCTACGCCGACCTGCTACTGTCGCAGTAGTTCTGTTCGCTCGTTTTACTGAACACCCACCGCTATTAGAACAATATGCTGGTAACCTGCCGTGCAAGTCTCATTGAAATCCAGAATGACATGGCAGCGAGGATAGCGGGGAACTGTCGTTAGATTAACCTGCATTTTGAGGGCGACAATTTACTCGCCCATCTTCAAAAACCAGTTCTAGCTGCAGCGATTCTACTTGAGGATTTTCTGACAGCCAACGAGCAATCGGTGTCACGACAAATCGCTCGACCACCCGTTGCAGCGGGCGAGCGCCTAGTTTTCGATCATAGCCTTGTTCCGCAACAAATTTGATGACTTCAGGGTCGCAGACTAGCCGCAGATTACGGCGACTTAGGCCAGCTCTCTTTTTCAAGTTTTCAATTTCTTTACGAGCGATATTTTCGATGTCCGATTCCGACAAGTGATTGAACGAGATGACTTGATCCAATCGATTGAAAAATTCAGGCCGGAAGAACTTACGCACCTCTTTTTCATAACCGGGCGTTCTGGATTCGTCGAAGCCGATGGGGTCGCTGACGCTGGTTCCCAAATTGCTAGTCATGATGATCACACAACTACAAAAATTTGTCACTCGTCCCATACGATCCGTCAATCGTCCCTCGTCGAACACATTCATTAAAGTGTCAAAAATTTCTGTAGATGCTTTCTCGATCTCATCGAACAACAGGACGACAAATGGTTGTTGTCGAATGGACTCGACCAGTTCACTAGGCTGTCCGTTAGATTGAGTGAGTAGCCGCTCCGACGCACCGGGTGTCGCATATTCGCTCATGTCCAACCGAATTAGACGGTTGTCTTTCTGGTCGGCGGATCCAAACAAGTACTTGGCCACGGTCTTTGCCATTTCCGTTTTGCCGACCCCGGTTGGCCCGCAAAAAAAGTAAACACCAATCGGCCGAGTCGGATCGTTCATAGCAGCTTTGAACGTTGTCACCATATCGGCCATCGCCCGGCAAGCTTCGGTTTGACCAACGATGTTTGATTGAAAGTCAGCAACGACGTCCGGGAAATCGATTAGCAGTTCGTCACGGACCAATAATTCTGGTAGCCCAGTGTCCGAAACAAACCTTTGGATGATATCGTCCGTGCCGATCGTCACATCCGCTGCCAATTCGTGAGGACTGATTGCCTTTGGCCGGTTGGAAATCCGATCTTCGAACAGTTGATACCAAAACGAGGCACAACGACCGGGAAACGGATCGTAGGGTAAGAATCGTTTGAACAGATGATACGTCAAACCGACGGCAGCCTGATCGATTTCGAAATGGTGAGCCTGTTTGTAGTGATCGCTAATATCTTTCAGCGACTTAATGGCTTGTTGTTTTGTCAATTCTTCGATGGGAATGATCTTGAAATGGCTGTCGAACCCAGGCAATAGACGCCGCATGGTATCCAGTTCGGGTTTCGTGGCTTCGCCGATCAGTCGCAGTTCGCCGTTGACCATGAAGTTTTGAAAGAAGGCCGCCAAGCTGGCATTGGGTTCTCGGTTTCCAGTATGCAGTAACGCCAGTAAGTTCTCGATGCACAGGACGCCTCGGATTTCAGCCAGTTCTTCAATGACCAACTCGCAACGCTGTTCCCATTGTCCCAGGTATTGCATGCCGGCAATCAATCGTGACGAGTTTGTTAGCCAATAACGTTGTACGTGGGGCAGTGCTTTTTCTGCCTCGTCGTCCGAGTTGCGAATGTTTGCATGATGTTTGCGACATGCTTCCGCCAAAATGGTCGTCTTGCCGACGCCTGTGTCGCCTAGCAGAATCGCGCTGCCGGTGTTTTGTTTTAAGAATTGTTGAACCAAACGAATCGCATGCTCGCGATTCCAGGCGGTACCAAATTGTTTTTTCGATTCGCGATCACTCAACGGAATTGCGACTTCGGGAAGAACATTCAGCTCGTAATGGTGCACGGACGTAGATTTTGCACGAGGAGTCTTTACTTGAATCGACCCAGTTTTTATTTCCTGGGCAAATAAACAGGTGGCCATATCTGCCGACGTGGCGTCAGCGAATCTGCGTTGCACATGATCTCGAACAAGGGCTTTTAATTGAGTCGACTTGCGACAGAAGAATCTCTCGTTGATAGTTGGTAGACAGCAAATCAACGTCCCGTCTTTCCGTTTGGCCCAGACATATCGAAAACGAGCATTGATGACGATTTCGGCGGGATAATGGTCGCCTCCCGTCGTTTGATGTCGTGGTCTAAGATCAATATCGATTTGGTCGATGACCGGTGCATTGAAATCAATATCAGGGCCAAGTCCAATCTTCTTGTAGGACCATTCCAGGTAACTTTTCAACTGTCGCAAAGCGTTGGCTTCGTCAGGACCCAACGCCGAGATGCTTTCGCCATCCAAAGTAACAGCCGTCCAGTTTCCGAAAAAATCTTGCCATACTGCAACGGGAATTTTAACACTAGCCATGCGTTGGTTCTCCGTTTTCAGCGGCTAAGAATTCGGTTGGTAATGGGATTCCCTTTAAGGTCATGTCCAACAAAGTGTCGATGGCGTGGCGATCGTTTCGGCACGAGATGCCTGATGGGAAATCGATTAAGTCTCCTGACTGAAAGAAGAGTCTTCGAATGGATTGGATCGACAACGCTGCTCTTTCGTCCGGTCCAGGATCGTGATCCTCAAACAACTTTCGTACCGTGTTCTCGCAGTCTTCTCGTTCAACCAACGCCGGTGGGGTTGCGCCCATTTGATACAGAGCGAATCTACCGTCCAAGCTGACAATCATGTAACTGCCCAGCAGTAGGCGGCAGATTGATTCCGCGCCTGGCCCTTCCACTAACAGCCAGTTCAATTCGCACTCATCAGGATCATCATTGCTGCTTTTTACCTTAAACCCCAATTTGTTTTTTAATAGAGCAATGACATTGTCGAAAATGGATTCAAAGTAGGCATGGGCACCTGGCAGCAAATTTTGTTCGGGTTGCATGTTACGGAAGAACATCAAGCAAGAATCGTGACCCGTTTCGACGCACAAGTGTTCCAACAACGCCGCCTGGTTTAACAGGTCTTGGAGTGCCAATGAAATAGGTTTGACGGCCTGCGCCGGTTTTAATTCGTCCAGCCAGACGCCAATATCGCGTACTGACAACATCTCTTTCATGATTCGCGAATGCAAGTTTGTAACGTCTCGACGGAAAATATTTGCGCGGGTACGAGCCTGCGTACCAATAGCGGGTTGCGGACGCTCGTTGTTTTGTTGCATGCGTTCCAAAGTTTCGATAGCAGCTTTTACTCGATTTCGTTGTTCGTCCAGAGTGAAATAGCGGAGTAATTCTGGTGAGATGCCTGCTGAGGATATCTCGCCTGTCGGTCGTTCCGACAAGTGTTCCTGCGCGATGCGTTCCAGGAATTTTTGAGCTTGTTCGGTTGCCGCTTGCGGAGTTTCCAAAGCGGATTGGGTGCGGACTAAGTCCATTTCGCCGATTTCTTGAGTATCCAGTTTCAGCGCTTCCGCGCCTCGCGTCACTCGGATGACGGTTGGCTTGGTTGCCAGTGTCGCCGCCAATTTTCTTGCGACCGGTTTAGAGAATTGGTCCTCCAATGCTCGCTTCATGGCTCGTGCCCCCAATTCTGGGTGGTAGCCGATTTGTACGACGTGATCGATCGCAGCATTTTCAATTTTCAAAATGCAGTGTCGACGCATTAATCCTTCACGATCCAACACGCTACCCAGCAATCGCTGCGCAATCTTACGCAGACTGATTCTGTCGAGCGTCCCGAACGGAACAATTTCATCAATGCGGTTGTAGAATTCGGGGCGAAAGAACTTTTGAGCTGCTTTTCGGTAATGGTCTTGGTCGGATTGTTCTGCAAATCCCAGCGACCCTTGGTTTTTTCGAACACCTAAATTGCTGGTCATGATAATGATGCAATTGGAAAAGTCAGTCGTGCGACCCAATGCGTCTGTCAAGCGTCCCTCGCCCAGCACCTGCAACAGGATATCAAAAACGGTTGGGTGTGCTTTTTCGATTTCGTCGAACAGAACAATCGAAAACGGATTCTGTCGCACGGCCGAGGTTAGCAATCCTTCGGGACGGTCTGGCGTACCGACTAATGTCGTTGCGGACCAACCCGTTTTGAACTGGTTCAAGTCGAATCGAATCAGTTGCTCTTCCGAAGAATAGATGACTTTCGCCATCGCTTTGGCACATTCCGTTTTACCAACACCGGTTGGCCCCAAAAACAACATCGACGCAATGGGCCGTTCTGGTTCGTTCAACCCAGCACGCATCACATTGATAACGTTGCTGCAAGCTTGAATCGCAGTCGGTTGGCCAATGACTTGCCGTTTCAATCGCATGCGGATGGTGCCAGTGACGTCTCCGTATTGATTTTTGAATAAACCTGTTTGCTGGCGAAATTGTCGCCAGGCGTGGGAAGGCACAATGCGATTGCCTTGTTTAATGGCCAGCATCTCAAGAAAGGTGATTAATTTTCCTGGCATGGCCGCGTCGCTGCCGTACCGTTCCTGAATCTTGGTAGATTCGCTGATCACACCCCATTGAAAACAGCAGCGATGTTTTTTCTCCAATTCCTGGATAACACGAATGGCAATTTCGCGAGTCTGTTTGGTATCCGTTGGTTGAACTCGAATCACTTGGAACAAGTCAGCGAAGCCTCGATCGCGAGATTCTAGAGTATGAAATGCGTCGGTCGTCATTTCTCCCAAGATGCGAACCTGTTTCTCTTCGATTGCGTTTTTGATTAAGTCGGCGACGCATAAGTTCGAGTCTCGTGACTGCCCAGCACGAAACATCCCAAGAATGTCGTCGAAGTACAAAACGTGGTCTCGTTTTTGGGCTTCACCGATGATGGCCAACAAACGGTCTTCCCACTGACCGACAAAACTCATTCCGGAAATCAAGCGTTGTGGAGACAAGTACCATAAATTTGCTTTGTTTGAGTTCTTTTTTGCACGCCGATTCACTCGTTGGTAAACGACCTCGTTGACGACCGCCGACTTTCCGACTTGTCTTGGCCCAACAAGTAACACCGGACGTTTGGACGGGTGTTGCAGCAACTTGTCCAACTGCCCGACTTCGTCTTGTCGATTTACGGCTCGGACCAGTCCATCTGGAAACCGTTGATCCAGGCAACGCCCGACCGACAACAATTCGGAGGCCCCGTCCATCGGTCCGCTTCCAAATAGCGACAAAAAATTCCGTTCTTGTTCTTCTGCGGTTAGCGGATCGGTACGGATGTTGACATCGGCCCAAGCGATCCAAGTTTCTCCCGTGGATGCGTAATCCTCAGGTTTACGGTCGTCGTGTGGGTCGTTGGTGATCTTTCGGAAATGATGTTCAAAGACCTCGTGAGCTCGCGATTCCAGTTGAGATGGATCGTCCAGGTCAAACCAAAGTTCGGGCAACAAGGGAGCAAAAGCCACGTGGCGGTCAAGCAATTCAAAATGCACGAAGAATAGCCGCGCTTTGGCCCTTCGACTCTTTAGGTCCAAGGTCAGTTTCAATGATTTGGATTCGATGTGAGGGTTGAATGCCAATTCGGCCAACTCAGCGTGATTCCACTGTCGTCCGATGGGATTGGCCATTTTGCGAACTCGGTCCATCAAGCGTTGGTTCGCTCGGCGCAAGTTTATATCCTCGCTGTTCAAGCTAGGATGAAACAACATACTGACTCGGTAGACCGAGTTGCTTTGGCCCTTGACCTTCAGCGTCTGATTTAACAAGGGAACGGTCAATTCCATGGGTTGATCCGTTCCGCCAGTAAGTTTTTGAAGCGATTTTGGATCAACTTGATCGCTGCCTCGGTTAGCTGTTCGGTGCTCTCGAACTTAACTTCGTCTCGCGTGTTGGTTTTGATGTGCTGGGAATTCCAGTCGTACGTTTTGGTTACTGCGAGTGCGAACTTGGGTAGTGATTGAATTCCCTCGGATGGTCGGTAGGTGTTGATGTTTTCTCCAGTTGCCTCGACCAATACATCCTGAACATTGTTTTCCTTAAATCGATGTAAGCCAGCTTCGGGGAAAAGTAGATGAAAAGCGGTGGGGCCATGAACTGAAAAAGCGTATCCCAAGAGATCTTTGCGAGGCTGTTCTGAGATTTCTTGATGCAGTTGGATTTGGTACCCGTTCCAGTCAGGGTGATCTTGTTTACTGGGTAGCTGGACTGGCCAAGTTTGGTTCGAATCTTCTTTCTCTTCGACCTTGCGAATCTCCATCAGTTGCCAACGGTACTGGTTGGAATCGGCAACCTGTTTCCAAATCTCGATTAGAGAACGTATTCGGTCTGGGTGTCGACTGTAGGCGAACAGCGAGACGTTGGATGGCGAAAATGAATCTTCCAGAAAAATCTCTAACAAGCATCGGTCAATTTTCGAGTCCATGTTTTTAACGAACAAGTTAATCGCTGATGAATCCACGGTTTGATCATTCAGGTGTTGTTGAGCCATTTGTTGCTCGTATTCCATCAGCTCGTGCAGGACAGATTCCACTCGCTGAATCATCTGTTGCTTGTTATCAATTTCGTTTTTGCGACGTAATAGCTCAGGATTGGAATACAGTTTCTCGTCTTGTTTTTCCGTTGGGTACTGCGCGAGTGCTCGGGTTAAAGAACGTTGTTGACGATAGACAACATTTCGCATTTTGGTTGTGCCAGGCGACTGTTCCAACGCTTGGGCACGTCGGCGAGCGTCTGCCAGAAAACGCAGTGCTCTTCTAACTTCTTGTTCGTTGCTGATTTGGGTGTTGCCGACTTCAACGGTGTCGACAGAAAAATGCAAGCCTGATGGCTGAGCGTGAACGTTGATCTTAAGTGGCGTTTCGTCGCCTTTGGCCAATAACTGCTTGGCCAACGGTTGCACCAATCGTTGGTGTATAGCGCGTTTTAGCGGACGAGCGCCATATTTTGGTTCGTAGCCGATCTTGGCCAAGTACTTTGGCGCACTCTTATGGATTTTGAAGTCGATCGACCGATTGACGATGCCGTAGCGTTTACGGATCAGTTCGAGTTCACGCTGGGCAATTTTTTCGACCGCGTCCGGCGCCAATGGTGAAAATGGAACGACGCGATCGATACGATTGAAGAACTCGGGGCGCACCTGTTGTTGTACCTTGCGGACGAAATGGTCTCGGTATTCTTCTTGGCGGTTATTCGTATCGGATTGAAAACCCAAAGAGACTTCGCGGAAAGATTCGGAACCCAAATTGGAAGTCATGATGATCACGCAAGTCGAAAAGTCGACGAGTCTTCCTTGTCCATCGGTCAAACGACCCTCGCCAAGAACTTGTAGAAACAAGTCATAAACCTGCGAGTGCGCTTTTTCGAATTCATCCAGCAGCACCACCGTGAATGGATTCTCGCGTACCTTACTAGTCAACAGCCCCTGCTGGTTTGATCCCAGTCCACCAATCAAGCGTTCGGCACTGTAGGGATCTTTGTATTCACTCATGTCAAATCGGACTAGCTTCTTCTCGTCACGATACATGAACTCGGCTAGCGCTTTGGCCGTTTGCGTTTTGCCAACTCCGGTTGGGCCAATGAACATCAATGACGCGATCGGTCGACCTTCGCGATTCAGATTAGACTTAACGACCGCTAGTAGATCCGTGATCAATTCGATCGGTTCGGGTTGGCCGATAACGCGTTGCTCAAACCATTGCTTTGTAGCGGGTAAATCTAGCCGCTGACTGTCTTTCAGTAGAAATTTGGGAAGACCTGTTTCGTCGCTGAAGCGATCGGTCACAAGGTCCGCAGAGATTGTCTGAGTTGTTTCAGTGTCTTCAATCAAATTGCGAAAGAACCGAATGGCCCGTCCAGGTATGGCCGAGTAGCGAGCGAATCTCTGGTGCAGTTGATTAATCGCGGTGATACCACTGGGTTCGATCGATTTGTTTCGCTTGGACAGATCGTGAGTCGCGATCTCAAGCAAAACTTCACCGGTTTGGCGTGCGTCGGGTGTGGCCACGTCCAGTTGATAAAATACATCCAGCAACTGAGGTGCTTGCTGAGCGACAACTTTTAGTTGTTCAGCGGTGCATTCGGCGACCGTTGTAATTTTGCCACGAGCCATAAAGGGACGAAGGAAGTCGGCGATACCTCGTTTTAATCCCGCCCCTTTGCCAGATTCAATCAGCTCGACAAGGTTTCCAAGATGGATCACTGCCGGCTTCTTTTCCAATTCCTTGACCAATTCCGTACAACGCTGCTGCCATTGTCCAAAACCTGACATGCCAGCAATCAATCGCGAACCATCCGTCTGCCAAAATTCGACCAATTCCATTTGAAGTTCTACAGCGCTGAGAACCAGTTGGTGAAAGATGGCAGTTTTTCCAACGCCCGAAGCACCGACCAGCAGAACACTTTCGGGTTGTTTGCCACCCAGTTTCTCGGAAAGCTTTCGGACGTCATTTTCAACCAGATAGGCAGCGTTTAGAAAACGAGGTTTCAGTCGTCGAGCAACGCTTTTGAGAGTCTTATCTTTGTCTTGTTCACGTTCCGTCTTCTCTGCAATTTGTCGAGGAGACGGCGTATCGATTTGCCGTTTCACGGTCTGCAGTTCGAGTTCGCGATAGGAGGCCACTTTGTTTAGCGAGTGCAATCGATGAGTCGCCGCTAGTCGTACCAGCGCATTCCTTGCCTCTCGTCGAACTTCATGTTCGATTTCACCAGCCCCGACCGCTACCGCATTGACGTCAAAGACAGGTAGGAAAGCAATTTTGTATCGATTGTCCAAAGTCCACCAAACGTAGTGCACGGTTAGCTGAAAGGGTTGGCACCATTCCTGCGAGTCTTCCGGTGGATCGACACGTAGCACCGTTTGGTCGATGTTAATTGTTTGAGGGAAAGACTGTTGGCTTTGGAAGAAAGCGGGAAGCTTGATGAGCCAGTCCTGGCATCCTTGGATAAGCGACTCGGGAATGTCTGTTTGGTCAGCCGCTAATCGAGAAAAATTTGGGTTTGCCAATAGCTTCTGCAGGCTTTCTCCGCCAAACATTTTTTGACGTAGAAAGACGAATTGGAACGGTATTTCTGGCATGCGACTAGACGCTGAACTTAATGGGAATGTCGCTGGTGGGACGTGAACCAATTCTACGAAACCAGGCTCATTAATGAAAATAACCTTGGCCTAAAACCGATTTGGCTATACGAAGGGCAATCGGAATGGCAAGCTCTTGGGGATTTGCAGTGAGTAGGGGCAAAGAGCCAGACTTGCAGTACAATATCCGATTGAGAACAAGGAATTTGGATTCCAGGAGAGTCATGACATTCTGGTCGATTGGATGTTCGCTGGTTATTTAAGATAACGAGAGGAAAGTCCGGGCTCCGCAGAACAGGATGGTCGGTAACGCCGACCGATCGCAAGATTAGGGAAAGTGCAGCAGAAAGCAAACCGCCGAACGGTCTTTCGGGACGCGTGGTAAGGGTGAAAGGGTGAGGTAAGAGCTCACCGGCGGTTGGGGTGACTCAGCCGGCCAGGTAAACCCCATCCGGAGCAAGGCCAAACAGGGAGCAGTCGTTGTTCGCGACGTTATGACTTCCGGGTAGGCTGCTGGAGACGGCGAGCAATTGCCGTCCTAGATAAATGGGCATCAACCAGTCTTTTTGGCTGGTGACAGAACCCGGCTTATAGATCGACCCGAAAGTGATGACTTTCCAGGACGTCCCTTCTTTGCTTCATCGCGGATTAGATGGGACTGTCAATAAAAAAAGCGGAGTGCCAAAAGGCACTCCGCTAGTATTTTATTCAAATGATTGAAAAACAATCGATTTAGAATTCGTTTGAGTTCGACAAGCGACCGTCACGAGCACCACACAATTCGTAAACTGTTTGCCAGTTTAGTGTGCGAGCAACGTTACGGACCGAACCGTCAGCCAAACCGATGTTAACACCAGCTGGGTGAGTCGCACCGAAACCACGAACGGAAGCAAAACGGTTGCTACCAAGCATTGGGATAGTTTGTTCTAGAACTTCTTCAGGATCCCCAGGACCGAAACCAGTGATGTCTTGGTCAAGCAGAGGCTGGTTGTAAGGGATGTTACCACGACCTTGAACGCCACCGCCCCAAGTCCATGACCAAGCCCAACCACCTTCAGTACGTGTTGTGTCATCATCATCGATGTCACGGCCACGTTCGTTATTGAAGATACTACCAATGTTTTCGCCCATCATGATGGTACGGCTTGTACCGTCTTGGATGGTTTCCAGAGTAACTTTAGCACGGGGAGCCATGCAACCACGCCATCGTTCACGCTCTGGGCCAATTGTGTGGCCGTGAGCACCGATGCAAGAAACGTAGTTAGTACGACGAACGCGAGTAACGCCATCGCCGAAGAACACAAGCCAGCCAGCCCAGTCCAAGTCATCGTTGGTGTTACCGTCCCAGCGAGGAGCGTAACCGGTCAACGAAGCATCGTTACCGTTGCCCAACAGGAAGTCGATAGCGTTGATGTTGTCAGATGGGCATTCCATGTCAGGAACAACAGTACTGATTACCAGGCCACTGTTCTGGAAAGTTCCAGGCCATGCGTAGATCTGGTTTCCAGATGTATCGACGAAGTCAGTCAAGTCACTGAACAGGTCGAAAGCTACAGGTGGCATCAAGTCGTAAAGTTGGTTCAATTCCAAGTAAGGCATTGCGACTGCATTAGCCGAAGACCACTGGTTTTCGAACAACAAAGCATTTGCATCGGTCATCACTTGCTGAGAACCCAAGAATGCTGGGGCCAAACGCTTGCGAGAATCATGCAAGTTGTGCTGAGCCAAAACAAGCTGACGAAGACGGTTTGCACAGTCTGTACGTCGAGCAGCTTCGCGAACCTGTTGCACGGCTGGAAGTAACATAGCCATCAGAATTCCGATGATGGCGATTACAACCAAGAGTTCGATTAGTGTGAACCCTTTTCGATTAATAGACATAAGTCCTCCGGAAAATAAAGAAAGTTTGGGTGTCCTGTCCCGTGTCGCATTAAATAACGTATTTCGACGGATGCCGAGGCATAGGAACAAGAACTAAGTTTCAATCAACCTTTCGGGATGATGAGAAGTGATTGATGCTTGCTACGAATCTTATCGATCCTTGTTCGTAACACTCATCAAAGTGTTTCGCAACTTAACTAACAATACCAAGCACTGGCAGACAATGTAGCTGATAAAAAGAAAGTTGGAATGGGAATATCAAATAACTTTCTAGAATTGTAATGCAGCATACTTAGTAGGCTGGAATCGTTCGTGTGGTAGGTAACAGAAAAGCACCTCTGTGTCTAAGGACACAAAAGCCGTCTAGATTCTACGCATCCGGGCGAGGCTTGTCTATGTTTTGTTTGTTTTTTTACAAAAATTGCTGTCAATTGAGTGCTGGCTAACTGAAAATGAGCTGGATTGTATCAATTGTGGGGCTGATTTATCGAATTTATGGGGTTGGTAAGTTGCAAATTGCTGAGAACTCGTTTCAAAACAAAAGTGTCTAGTAGGTGCATCCTTTGGTATTTGAAGCAAATGCCTGTTTTTGCGAGGAATTACCGAAACTATCGCGTGGCAAGGAAAAATGAGATCAAAAGGATCGCAAAAGCCAGGATCAAGCCAGCCACCGCGATTTGCACTCGCCTGTTATCGGTGGCACGTTCGCGCGGCGTCGCCCCTGTAAAGTCATGTTCGCAAAACTTGCATTTGTCGGCGTAATGTAGCTCCGTCATTTTGTCGCATGATAAACAAGTGGTGCCTTGCTGCTCTTTGGAAAACTCAGTTCCGGATACGCCGCACTGCTGGCAGTTCGCCAGTCGCATTTCGTCGCATACTGGACACATCGGCCAATCGAATTGTCCTTCCTCATCGGAGACGTTGGCCATATCCGGAGATTGTTCGAGTTCTTTTCGGTATTGAGCGATGATCTCGGCCGCTTTATCAAAGTCCGGAGCGTCTACCAGAACCAGAGGGTCGGAATCGATGATGTCGAATATTCCAGCAGCGTCTGACCCGTCAAAGATCCGAGCCTTGATTCCTTCGCTTTCCAACCACCCTTGAACGATGGACGCGTCTGCTTTGCTGCGTGCCGTGTAGACCGATTTGGGTTCCATCAGAAAGCCGTTGGTTGAGTGTTTCGGATTATCCAGCCGATTATTCGGCCGGCAGGGAATCTTGATCGACAGGGTCTTTCAGTTCCTGGCGCCATTCGTTTAGCAGTTCCAAGGCGCCCATGGGAGTGACATGGTCAGGGTCCAATCGTTTGATTTTTTCGATCAATGGATGAGGAGCAGTGCCGAACAAGGTTAACTGAATTTCCTGGTTGGTGGCCAGGCTGGGATTATCGAGCGGTTGCAATTCGTTGCTGGAGTTTTGATTTTCCAGTTTGTTCAATATTTTTCCGGCGCGATCGTTGACCCATTTGGGAACGCCTGCCAATTTCGCGACGTGGATCCCGTAGCTTTTGTCAGCTGCACCCAATTCGATACGATGCAAAAAAACGATTTCGTCATTCCATTCTTTGACGACAACATTGTAGTTGGTCACCGCTGACAACGTATCTTGAAGTTTGGTTAGTTCGTGATAGTGAGTTGCGAACATGGTGCGGCTACCAATCCGATCGTGCAGGTATTCAACAATGGCCCAAGCCAAAGAGACGCCATCGTAGGTGCTGGTGCCGCGACCAATTTCGTCCAGTATTATCAAGCTTCGTGGGGTCGCCGTATTCAGGATGCGAGCCGTTTCAGTCATCTCGACCATAAATGTACTTTGGCCTCGCGACAATTCGTCGCTGGCACCGACTCGGGCAAACAAGCGATCGGTAATTCCAATCGTGGCCTGGGTGGCCGGTACGAAGGATCCCACATGTGCCAACAAAACGATCAGCGCCGTTTGCCGGATGTAAGTACTTTTGCCGGCCATGTTGGGACCAGTGATTAGGTGGATCAAACCGTGTTCGCCATCCATGCGAGTGTCATTGGGAACGAATGCGCCCAGTGGCTGTGTCATGTCGAGAACTGGATGGCGGCCCTCGATAATTTCCAACAATGGTTCGTCGACGATGTTCGGAAGAACATAGTTTTGGGTTGTGGCTAATTCGGCCAAGGCGGCGATCGTATCCAGGCAAGCGATGATGGCAGCATTGGATTTCAAGGGAGCCAAATGTTCGCCAACGGATTCGCGTAGTTGAGTAAAGATTGCCATCTCGAGTTCTTGAGCGTTCTGTTCGGCGGACAGGACTTTCTCTTCGTACTCTTTCAGCTCGGACGTAATGTAACGCTCGGCGTTTTTGAGCGTCTGTTTGCGGACGAATTCAGCGGGGACTTTGTCCTTGTGTAGATTGGTTACTTCCAGAAAGTAGCCGAACACCTTGTTGTATCCAACCTTGATGCTTGGAATCTTTGTCTCTTCAGATACTCGCGCTTGATAGGCAGCAATCCATTGTTTCCCGCCGGACGCCAGTTCACGGAATTCGTCCAGCTTGGCATCGAATCCGGATTGGATGAATCCACCGTCGCGAGTGTGCAGCGGGCAGCTTTCTTGCAGAGCGGCGCTTAGTTTGGTCTGCAATGATTCGCATAGGCCAAGTTGGTTTGCCAGGTCCCCTAGGATTTCGCTTTTCGTTTGAGCCAATATGCTTTTCAATCCCGGCATGGCTTGCAGCGTCTTGCCAATGCTTTGCAGGTCTCGGGGGTTGGAGCGACCGGTAGCGAAACGCGACAGTAATCTTTGAATGTCGTAAACGCCTGCGAGCAGTTCGCGTAGTTGTTGGCGAGTTTCGTTTTGCTGGACCAGTTCGGCGACGCCCTGTTGCCGATGGACAATTGAGGCTCGGCAGGTAAGTGGCTGCGAAAGCCAGTGAGCGAGATTGCGTGAGCCCATCGAAGTGATCGTGCGGTCGATTACGTCGAACAGGCTGCCTTGGCGTTGGTTGTTGCGAATCGTGCGAGTGATTTCCAGGCTGCGCCACGTGGCTTGGTCGATCTCCATGAATTGACCAGGAGACCAGGGGACCAAGTGATCGATAAAGTCGAGTGCCTGTGCTTGGTTCTCTTGGACGTAATACAGCAACGCGCCAGCGGCGCGAATCGCCACCACTTGATCATCACCTACTCCGAAACCATCTAACGTTGCGACTTGGAAGTGACGCAAAAGCGTTTCACGAGCGTGCTTGGTCGTCGAGACCCAATCTGCTTGGCGAGTCTGAACGGGTTCGCAACCGTAGTCGGGCAATTCCTGTTGACTGGATTCGGCCAGCAAGATTTCTGCTGGCATTAATTTTGCCAGGATGTCAGAAAGTTGGCTGGGGTGAATTTGGCAAGTGACAAAGTCGCCGGTGGAAATGTCCATCCAGGCGACACCCATGCTGGTTTGCCCTGGTTTCGATTTCTTAGTCGTGTATACGATTGAGGCGAGGTAATTGGATTGTCGAGGGTCTAGCAATTCGTGGTCTGTGATTGTGCCAGGACTGACGACACGCGTGACCTCGCGTTTCACTAATCCTTTGGCTTGGGCGGGAGTCTCGACTTGCTCGCAAACGGCCACTCGATATCCAGCTTTGATCAACTTGGCCAGATAGGCGTCCAGTTGATGATGCGGAAAACCGGCCATGGGAACTGGATTTTCACTTTTGCGGTCGCGGCTGGTTAAATTCAGTCCTAGCACTTTGGCGGCAACTTCAGCGTCCTCATGGAACAGTTCGTAGAAGTCACCCATCCGAAACAGCAGCATCGCTCCATTGCAGGCAGCTTTGGCGTCTTCGTACTGCTGCATCATCGGTGATAATTTGTTTGTTTTGCTCATAACGAGCCAAATCGTATCAGTCAGCTATGTGGATTTCGAGTAGTTGACAACGATGTTTTTGAGCTTCTACGAGGGTGTTGAACGAGACAGCGATCCAAGGTGTCTGATAGCAAAAACGATAAGCGGTGACATAAGGGGCAGGCAGCGGATGGATATTGGGGTTGGTCGATTCTGGCTTGCCCGGTCCAATGATCCTGACTCTTAAATCTTTGTTGGAAGAAATCTTGATTGGACGCAAGTCGTCTGGTTTCTCGTCCTTAATTTGTTTGGCCGATATTCCAGGGGGTCTTGGTAAGGACTGCTGGTAAGCAAAAAAGCTTGGATCAGGCGAAATTCAACGTTTGTTTCGCCGTTAAAGTTTTTACCGTTTACCCAACGAAGCATTGAGATAAGGGTCTGCAGTGTTATACTTGAAATCTCCGATAGTTGACTGAGTGAAGACTGGACACTCAGTTCGCCAGTCGATGGTTCCCCCAACGTGTCACATCTCGAGTTAAGAGGAATCCCTGTGGAAACGCTTCCCTCAAATGCTCCAGCACAGGCGCCCTTTATGGGTCTGCCGGGCGAAGTTGCGTCCAACCAGAATGCTTTCGATTTTTGGGGGTTGATTAACCGCCGAAAGTGGATCGTATTTCTAGGTTTGCTTGCTGGCCTAGTCGTCGGTTACCTTTACCATTCCCAAGCTGCTCCTGTCTACAACAGCCAAGCCAAGATCTTGATCGAGCCTAAGAACCCGATCTCGATTATTGATTCCAATAATGGCGGTTACCCAGGTGCTGAAAGCTACACACAAAGTCATGACAAGATCATGACCAGTGCGACGTTTGTTGAGCGAACGTTCAATGAACACGACAGTATCTTAAAGGGGCCCATCTTCCGAGGTTCTTCTACAAACGACAGTATTAAGTCTGTTTTGAAGGGCTTGTCTGCGGCTCAAGATAAAGATGAACCAAACATCTTTTATCTGACCTTCGCTTGTGGCAACGAGGACGATGCGAAACGAGTCTTAACAGCATCGATCACGACGTATCGTGATTACTTGGACGACAAGTACCGTGATCAAGCAGTTGATCTGGCTGACCTTTTCAAGAAGGTTAATGCAAGTTTGACCGAGCGTTATCGAAACGCTGTCGATGAATACAATGAAATTCAAAAAGAAAGAGATACGATCACCGTTGCTCAATCTGCCGGCAAGTTTTTGACTCTGCACCAAATCAAGGTGCGCGAGTTGGACGAGCAGATTACGGTGGTGCAGAATCGGTTGGCCGAAATCATTCAAGAACAAGAATATCTTGACCATGCATTGACGCAGGGCGAAGAAGTCTGGGCTGAATTGGTTTGGAACTTCGAACAAGACAACATTGTTAAGCCACAGCAAGATTTGCAGACAGAATCACGAACGATTGAAAGTTTGCGTCAACGAATCACCGATTTGGAAGGTGAAAAGTCGGAGCTAGAACTTGAGTTCGGCCCGAATCACCCGCGAATGAGACGTTTGGAACGCCAAATTGGCTTGTGGAAAAATTACTTGGATACTGGTCAGATCAACGAAGATAATTCAGCACTGGCAGTCCTGTCGCCTCGCGAAATTATCCGCATGTATAAAAGTAAAATTGATCGCGAGTCACGTCAGTTGGACGCTCGCTACCAACAACTGCGACAGAATTTCGAGTTTCACTATCAGAAAGCCAAGCAGCTGGAGATTGTCGATAGTAGACTCATTAAACAACAAGAAGAAATCGACTTGGTCAAAGAATGGTTGAGCAACACGGCTCAAAACTTGACTCAGTTGAATATGGCCGACTTGGATGACAATAAAGGCTACGACTTTGAAATCCTGACTCCACCAGAAGTTGGGCAACAAGTTTGGCCAAACATCTTTATCATTATGGGTATGGGCGGATTACTTGGCTGTTTGGCCGGATTCGGTTTGGCCTACTTGGTCGATATTGCCGACAAAACCTTCCGTTCGCCAGACGAGATTACTCGTCAACTGGGCTTGCCGCTGATCGGGCACATTCCAGTAATGTCGACCTCGAAGAAATACAAGACGGACGATTCCTTAATCGATCCAGTGGTTTGCACATACCACCGTCCGAAGTCTCAGCCTTCTGAGGCCTTTCGTGCTGTGCGTACTGCCTTGTACTTTAATACGCAAGGTAAGCAACATTCGGTCATCCAGGTCACCAGCCCAACACCGGGTGACGGTAAGTCCACCGTTGCTTGTAACTTGGCGGTTTCGATCGCTCAGTCTGGTAAGCGAGTGCTACTGGTTGATGGCGACATGCGTCGTCCTACGACTCACCACATGTTCGGTATCAAAACCAATGAAGGGTTTGCAACCGCACTGGCTGGCCAGTCTCAATGGACCGACTGTGTTTACGCATGTGAAGAAGTGGAAGGGCTGTCGATCATGCCTTGTGGAGCCAAACCGGCGAACCCGGCCGAGCTTACCACGTCACCTCGCGTTAAGCAGTTGATTGACGAGATGCGAGAGAAGTTCGATTTCGTGATCATCGATACGCCACCTGTCCTGGCCGTAACTGACCCCTGCCCTATCGCGGCACGCGTCGATGGTGTGGTCTTGACTTTGCGTATTAAGAAGAACGTCAAGATTAGTGCCGAACGGGCTGCCGAGGTTCTCGGTAGTATCGGTGCCAATATTGCTGGCGTTGTTGTCAATGGTGTCGGTGTCCAATCTGGATACGGTAGCCAGTACAGCTACGGTGCCTACCGCAGCGGATACTCCTACAGTGGCTACGGTTATGGCTACGGCTACGGCTATGGCTATGGTGCCGGCAAGTACTACGAGGAAGATCAACAGGGTGCCAATGGCCGACCTGGCCCTCCAAGCCCGAAACGCTTGGAAGCTCAGCCGACTCAGCAAGAAGGTACTCGCGTATAACACTGCTTGCACAATTTGAAATTCAAACCGCACTGCCATCAGCAGTGCGGTTTTTTTTATGCCAGTCGCTGGCAAAACCATTGTGTGTGTACCCTGCAAGCGGCGGACCCGCTTCCCTCTGTCTCTGCTGGTTGAAAGTCCGTGAATCCCCAATCCGTAAACTCCCAATCCGTGAGTCCCCAGATCGTGCACCGTCGGGGCTAGCACATTATTGGCTGGGGTGGCGATTGATCTGTATCGGTAGCTGTGGAATTGATACTTTCCGCGGTCATTTCGTTGGTTCCCACGTTATCGAGAGATCGAAGAATGCCAGCCACTAGATTGCCAATCTTAATTCCGGTTCTTGGTTTGCTTGTTGTTGTCTGCGGCTGCGCGGAGGGTTTGTTCTGGAAGACTGGCTATCTGTCGCCATGGGTTCGTGAACAATGGTCGCAGGAGGAACAGATTGCCGAGTCTCTGATTACCAAGCGAAAACGATTGCAGGAGGGGACCGATGCTGCCTTAGCGGCGGGCCCTCAAGCCTATGAACAGGCCAGTCAGGCGTTGTCGGAAGTGGTCGCCAAGGATCCAATTCTGCTAGTGAGAATTGAAGCGATTCAGCAACTGGCCAACTTCCCAACAGAAACCGCTGACCGAGCGTTAGCTCTGGCTGCCACTGATCGGCAAGTCGAGATTCGTCGAGCGGCCGTGCGGGCTTTGGGGCAGCACAACCGACCGGCCGCCGTTAATTCCTTGATCGCCATGGCCCAATCCGATGCCGATGTCGATATTCGAGTCAGCGCTACTTCTGCGTTGGCCAATTACCCGGTACCGCAAGCTCAGCAGGCCCTGGCAAACTTCATTCAAGACCCGAATCCTGCCGTGCAATTAGGAGCCGCCGAGTCTTTGGCCGCAATCACCGGCGAGTCTTTCGGTGGTGATATTCAGGCTTGGCAACAATTCTTGCAAGTGAATCCGCCCCAAGCTACCAATGGTCCGGTCGAGCAAATTGCTCAAGAGGGATCAGGCAGTTCGACTCGCTAACAGTTTGCCAGCCCAGCTTGTCCAGTCGTGTTTCAATGACTCGGTCCCAATCGTGACCGAATCGGATTGGTTCTTGGGCGCCCGATTCGTTACGGAACAGGCGAGCCAGTTAACGGCAAACCAGAATGTTGCAATTCGAAACTCGACGCGGCTTGAGGTTTCTCGGGAATCCATTAAATTCAAGTACTCTGAATTTCTAATACAAATTTCTCGTTGATCGCTCAGTGAACGCGTGGCAGCAAAATCCCAAGAAATGTTAGACGCATTTGTGTCAGCCGCCCTGACACTAGCTTCCGCCGCTGACGCGGACGCTATGGTGATGTTTGCCGAAAAGGCTGCCGATTGGGCGAAACTGAAAAAGAAGTGCTCCAAGGTCAACCTCGTCGTTGTGGGGAACTCGGCCGAATTGCTGGAGAAAGCCGAAGAACATGGCTTGCAGACTCTGTTGGTTGAGATGCCTGAAGCCACCATCTCGGAAATGTTAGCTCAGTCTTTGCTGGACGCAGTCGCCCAAGAATTGATCAATCCAGGAGCCACCATTATCTCGGCCTACCGAGGTTTCGACGAGGAACACTTGGATTCCATCACAGTGATGAAACTGAGCGAAAGGCTGGGTCGATTGACGGCCCGCGACTTGCAACGCTTGGAAACCAAGGTCCCCTTGGACACGCTAAAGATCGTCGTTGATTTGGCCGTTTCGATCGGACGCGAGGGACGTGAAGGCAAGCCGGTTGGCACCATGTTCATCGTGGGCGACCATCGAAAAGTTCTTGAGCAATCCCAGGCGGCAGGCTACGACGCCGTCAAAGGTTACCCTCGCAAAATGAGGAACCTGTTCGACAAGAATGTTCGAGAAAGTATCAAAGAGGTCGCGCAGCTGGACGGCGCATTCATTATTTCAGCCGACGCGACGGTCGAAGCCGCCTCGCGAATCATTGATACCAACCCTGTCGAATTGACTATGTCTGGTGGGTTGGGCAGTCGTCACTACACGGGCGCCGCGATCAGCAAGAACACCAAAGCAATCGCTATTGTTGTCAGTGAATCTAGCGGCACGGTGCGGATTTTTCAAAATGGTCAGATCGTTCTGCGTATTGAACCATTGCGACGCCCCATGAAATGGAAAGAGCCCACTTCAGAACCTCCGCCCTCTGCCGCGGGCGAAAAGTCTAACGACAAGTAGAACGTAGCCCGGGCTAGAACATCGCGACTTGTGAATGGCGATGCACCAAACTTACAAGTCACAACGCACTTGACTGGCTTCTTATCTTTTTATCTCTATCAATACCACTTGATTTTGAAGTAGCTGCTGATCGGGTAACGTTTGCGTTGCCTGGCGTACTCGACCTTCTTGTAAGTGCGAAAAACGCGGTCCCACCAATCGACCAGAATGCCAAAGTTGTGATGCCACATTCGTCCGTTGTGATGCAAGTGATGAACCGGTAACGGCATCCAGAAACAGAGGTCTGGATTTTCGTGTTGCACCTGATGGGCATAGGCCGCCGCTGCGGCATACAAGAAACATCCGACGGCAAAGGCAATCCCGGCGGTCGGGGATACCAACCAATAGAACAACACACCGCCGACAATTAAGACGGGTGATGACGGCAAAAAGTAGTCTTTGAATTCCATCAGCCATCCTTGACCTTGATTGGCTTGATGATGTTCTGCGTGAATTTTGTACAGGAAAAGGCGAGCGTGCATTAAGCGATGAACAACGTATTCAACCAGGGTGCCGATGAAAAAAGCGACTGCCAGCCCCAGCACGGTATGCAAGAAAATGGTCATGGTAGTGATTTGCTCCTTTGAGTGATCGCCGTTATCAGATCAAAGATTGGCAGTTTCGCGCCCAACCTGCCTGCCGTCTATTTTAATTTCACAGCCACCCGAATTGCCAGTATTTAGACCCAGCAAAATTAGATGGCCCTCTCTCTCCAACCAGTTCGAAAGTTACTACTGAAATCTGGCCAAGATTTTCAAGAAAACGAGAAAAACTGCAGAAGTTTTAGCTCGGTCGTTGCCAACTTGTGGCTTCAAATCACCTGGTCTAGCCAGTCGTTTTTAAATGCGGCGTTCTTGTCAAACTGCTCGACGACTTTGCGGAATTCAGGTAGCTGGGGATAGAGTTGTTCGTTGGTCTGTTTGTTCAGCGGATTGTATTTTCCCCAGTGGCAACGACCGCCAAACAGTTTTGCGAAGACCGGTCCAATGAAGTCCGCGAATTGGAAGAAACCTTTTCGATCGCCTGGCCAATGAAAACTGATCAGGCTAATGGCGTACCAGTCCTCCTCCGATTCTTGGCTGCAAGCCGCTGATGAGATTAACGCGTCATCGTTTTCGATCCGCCGATAACAGATCGGATAATGATGAACGTAGCGACCTTGGAAACCTGGAAGCTGATTCAATTGCTCCACTTCTTTGAGTTGAGCTTCGGTTTGGGCTGGATGGATCATTGCTTGGCCGCCAAACCAGGCCAGTACATCGATCAAAAATTTGGTGGCATCGCGGACTTGAGATCGTTGCACAAACAGCTCGATCTCGATGTGACGAAATAATTCGTGTTCCATCGTTAGCATGGCGTGGGAATCGTCGACCACTTTCCAATTTCTAGCGATCGTTAATGGTAGGATTCTTTTGAAGAAAAACCGAATGGCCCAGGCTTGCTTCAAAAGCTTGGCCAGAAAGTAAATCGCAATGTGAAGACCGACGTCGATAACCAGGAAACAATACCAACGATAGATGGTGGCTGAAAAACTTCTTGGGCGGTCCGTTTCTACTCGGTGATGCCCAAAATAGGTCCATGACCAAGGCATCAAGTAGAACTGTTGTTGTGGATGATCGGATTCCATGTCCAGTACTGAATCCAGACTTGGGTGAGCCTTCGCGTGCTCGCAAATGTTGTATTGGGGTCGGCAGCGAAACCTAATGGCCACCACGACGCCAAGTAATCCGATCGAGCATCTAGCAGCTTGCAGTGGAAGGCCTGAATCGATCGTCGTCAGTTTTGCTTCGCCAGATTCGTTGTCATAGTGGGCAATCGTGGTCGATTCGATGTAGTGGGAAAGACTGTGTTTGCCAGACCCGTGAGTTGCCGTTGCTGCGGCTCCGGCAACCGTCTGTTCGTCGATCAGACCAACCGATGGCAGCGTGAGTCCATGTTTGGATAACTCGGCCAGCAAATGTTTGACCCGACAACCTCCACCGACCGTCACCGTTTGTGTTGCCTGATCAACCTCAATCGAATTGATTTGTGACAGTTCAATGACCACGCCTTGGGTCTTCGCCGCATCGCTCCACGCATGCAATGAACCGACGGCTCGCAGTTTCTTGCCGCGATGCTCGTTCAAGATCGTTAGTAACTCGTCAGACGATGTTGGCTGAAAGTACGATTCAGGTTTGATCGAGACGTTTTTACCGAAGTTCCAAATGGTCTTCTTACTCGGCACTTTTTTGTTTCTGGCAAGGTTTATGTCACTTAGTCCGCGATCCATTGTAACTTAGGAACGGACACGCATCAGAAATAGGGAGTTGGCATTGGCAGCGACACCGTTTCCTGCGGTTGGAATCGAGGTCGCTTGGTCAGAAACAACTTTGCCCTTCAGTTTTTTGAAAAACCGAATCATAATAGTTGAGTTGATACGCTACGATTAGCCAACAAGTGCAAAATCCGAGCGTATGGATCTTCCAGACGATTTTTTAGTGCGACGACAACGGGCGATCAAAGATGCCAATCTACGAATATGAGTGCAAGAAGTGTCAGGCCGATTTCGAGCTACTGGTTATGGGCAGCCAGCAACCCGAATGCCCTGAATGTAGTAGCAAAAAGCTTGAAAAGAAGTTGAGCGTGATTTCAGCACCAAAATCGGACGGAGCCACTACGGACGCTGGTGTCTGCGACCCGTTGCCGGGCGGTGGCTGAGGCGTTCCCAGTTGCGGCTCCGTTGGACGCCGTTAAATTTGTGGCTAACTCAATTCTGACGCTCACACAGCAACACATTCAATCGACTCTGCGAACGTAAACAGAAGGTCTTTGCGTGGCGACTTCATCTACTTCAGTCGGTAGATCTTGCCCTGCAAGCGAACAAGCAATTCTTCACCCTGCCCTTGTAACGCCAGCAATTGGTTTTCCTCTTTTGATGTCGATTTGATCAACTCAAAATACTCGGTCGAGAAGCGGACCAGTTCCGTGATCTGGTCTTTGTCTTTGTCGAGATCGACATCGGTGGCATTGGAAGCGATCAGTAAGTTGCCACGCAGGTAGGCATTGTTACTTCCAGCATTTCTGACGACCTCGCGAATTGATCTGCGGCTACCGGCAGATGAATCACGAGTGGTGCTGCCAAACTCATAGTCTTGACTAAAGGATGAAGGGGCAGAAGAAAACTTTAGGCGTTGTTTTGCGCCACGCATCGCGAATCCTTCTTGGCCAGAGTCATTTGCTAGTCCATTCAAACTTTCGTCTACGAGCCCAAAGGAACGCTCCCTGTCGGAAAGGTCTCTAGCTTGCGCCAGATCGTCAGCTAGGTAGGAAGTGTATCGCGTAACGATTCCGTGTTTCGTTGACAGGTTGATCAGTTCTTGGATCAACTCGGGGTTCTTGCCCTCCAAGTCGATCAGGTCGATGATTTCGCCAATTCGACGAGCGGCCCAAAGCCGAGCGCAAAAACCGTAGCGATCTGCCGAAGATTGCTCAGCAAACGTGATATCGTAATCGTACGATTTTTCTTGGTCACCCAGTTTGCCAGTGATGGTCAATTTGGTGGGGCCACTTTCTCGATACCTTCCGACCAACACCAGTTGTTGGCCCGCAAACAGATCAATTTGGTTGCCCGGGTAGACTCGATTTACCAACGAGCTGTTTTCCGTCCCACCCTTTGAATACTGAATTTTGACATCCGTAAGTACGGGTGCCGAAATTTTCGAATACAACCGACTAACGTGCTCTTCCAGGTCCTCGTCGGGACGCACGTATTGGCTTAGCCCATTGTTTTCGCGTGTTAGTCGGTCCAACAACCGGCTGTTTACGTCAAAGCCAACTCCGAAGCTGATCAACCGCGCGTTCTGCTTGTTTTTTTGGCGAGCGTTACTGGCGATTGTCAGTTCGTTGACTTCGCCGCGAGTCGGCAGGCCGTCTGTCAAGAATACGACATAGGTTGGACCGGCACCTTCGCCGATCATTTCGAAAGTTTTGGTAAGTGCCCCGTCGATGTTGGTGCTGCCGCCCGCAAAAATTCCCTCGACATAGCCCAAGGCGGCCGTCCGCGTCTGCGAGTCATAGGCTTGCAGTTCCGGTTCGAAGGCCTCGACATCCGAAGCGTAACTGATGACGTTGAAAAGGTCACCTTCGTTCAAGTTGTTCAAGACAAACTTTGCGGCCTCGCGGGCTTGTTCTATCTTTTTGCCATTCATGCTGCCGCTGCGATCAACAACAAAAATGATCGTTTTACGAGTCTTGGTTTCTGTCAGCCGTTTGATCTCGGGTGATACCAGCAACGTGAAGTAGCCATGTTCAGTCGGATCGTTCCAGTGGCTGATCAGATTGGCGCCCAACGACTGGTTGTCCGTCGAGTACATGATCCGCACATCGTTGCTTGGGATGTATTGCGTCTTTTGAACTTTGACGACCGCAGTATGATCACCACTGCGATCAATTTGCACTTCGTGAGTTGGGCTGTAAATGGATTTCAGCTTGTCCTGAGTGTTGATCACTGTTCGGACAGAGAACTTTTCGATGGGCTTGTCGGTATACTTGGCGGTCGACAAGGGGACCAGGTAATCGTTGATCCCTGAGTCCTGACGCAGTAGCTGAGTGTAGCGGATTTCAACTGTCCGCTCGGCACCCGCTGGAATTGGAAAGACGCTGGTCTTGAACATGCCATGACCTAGCCATTCCAACAGGGCTGGGTCTTGATTGCGACGCATATATCCTTCGTAAATTTCACGGGCTTTGTCAGCCGAAAGCAATTTAGCTTCGAACTCTTTCCCATCTACGATAAATGTCATTTGATCGACGGCCCCGTCGTACGGCAACGGGAAAACAAACGATGCCTCTATCTGATTCCGGCCCGTATTAACGAACGTTTGCGATACCTGAGTAACGGCCACTTGGCCGTCGATCTTTGAGTTAACAGCGAGTTCTTTGATCCGATAGGACCGTTCTGGCTGCACGATGGGACGCCGAAACCTGGGTAAAGGTTCGGGGTGGTCGTGCAATAGTACAACTTGTGCGTAACCTAGCGAGGATAGAGAGAGGACTTGAATCAGTAATAGTGTCAGACAGATGCATTTCAGAATCCGTGCCATTTGGTCTCTCCAGCCAAGATAAGGGAACTCGCACATTAGGTATGACGAATAACGGGCCCTTATTGTTCCATGTTTTTTCCAGAATCCAAACCCATTTTACAAACCCGATACGTATCCAAACAGAGGGGTGGGTAGCTATTGAATGCCACATCTGGCTTGGCCATTCTGGATTGGACTAAACAGTCATTAAAGACCTAAACCGTTCTACCGTGTGGCTCCCTCTCCGCTCGTTCCTTCCGACTCTCCCAAAGAGGCTGTGAATTTTTAGCCTTGGTAATTTCTTATCTATCGCTGGATGTTCGTAGTACCGGCTTTAGCCGGAATAGAGGTGGTTTGCGGCACTGCATTCCGCCTAAAGGCGGTACTACAAACAAAAATTCACAGCCTCAAAGGGAGAGTGCCTGACCAGGCAGCTACCGATGCAGTTGCATACAAACGCGGTTGGTTTACAGAAAACCGGTTTATAGAAAATCGATCTCGCCGGCTTCCAAAGGTCGACTTTCGAAGGATGCCTGGGCGGCTCGCCAAGGTTCGATAAACCGAGCGTTGAAGAAGACGTACCAAACGACAGGGATGACCAGTTGGGCCAGACTGACGGCCAGAATACTCAATTGGATAAAGACCTCGTTGTTGCGATTGACTTCAATCATCGAAGCCAGGACCACGACGCCGGTGATCGAAAAGACGGCGACCGAAACTGAGGATCCGAGTGCTAAAAATCTGAGGCTTTTGATGGGGTCCAGTGGGATGTTCGCCTCAACGCTGTTTTTCATTTTGCGTAACTTAGTTAGCTCGCGGCAAAAGAAGACACCGCCTTTTAGATTCCGAGCGTGCCAGGCACCGACAAAGGTGATTGGGAAAACAACGATCAGCACGCCGACGGTGATTAGTAGCCCCGTGACAGCGCCAACGTCGGCCAGTCCTTGAAAGACTCGGGCGGGTCGGGCAATTATCAGAAAGAATGAACCAAAGAAGATCATCAGGCCGATCGTGGCGGTTCGTAAAAGTCCTGCAGCCACAAAGAAGTGCATCAGGGCCTTGCCATGTTTTCGTTCGGGGTCTTCCAATCGGCACAACACGCCCGTCACGATGTCAGGGATGGCTACCGCCATACAAAGTAACGAAAGCGTGATCATGAATTTCAGATGAAAGGCGACACCTAAGACGGTGCAGGCGACGATCAGCAGCAGCTCGATTACGATCTCGGCACGATAGCTGCCAAGTTTACCGAGTTTGTCGTAAGCTCGTTCTCTACGCGCTCGACGGGACTGGCGCTTTTTACTCTCTTCAGAATTTTCATATTCTGGATCGAAAAGCTCGGGATGGTAACGCCCTGTGTTCATACACCTATTATGAACTTTGAGCCGCTTGAGACTAGGCTATCAACGAAGAAAAGGAGGTCAAAAACAGTCAATCGCCTGCTTTTCCCTCCTCTCCGAAAAATTCTCACACCAAAATCAAGGTGCTGATTTAGGCCGCTCGTGAAGCCACGTATTGGCCAATCCCTTCGGCTTCGCCTGCAAACCGTTCGGCGACGATAGATGTGCAGTGTTCGCGACCCGTGCGATTTTCAACCAAACACTTTGGGCTGCAATGAATCGTTTTTACGATTCGAAACCCAACCGTACTTAGCATGCGATCCAAGCAAGGGATGGACAAGTTCCACCAAGCTCGCAGGATCTCTTGATTACCACTGGGCATAAATTGGGCATCGCCGTTACGTTTATTCTTTTTGAAAACTTGCCACCAACGCGGACGATTTGTTTGGTTGGTGATAATGATTGTGTTTCGACATAGTCGTGATGCTGAGTAGATCGCTTGGAACGGATCGCGAACATGTCCCAAAATCATTCCCATCAAGACGACGTCAAAATTTCCCATTTGAACTGGAAGATCGTAGATGTCTCCGTAGAAGACTTCCGCGTTGGAGTTCAATTTTTTGTGAGCGTACCAGTAGGCATTCTGCAAACGTTCGTGACCTTTTCGTAGCGAGTCTCGACGTTGTTCCTGTTCTTTTTTGTATCGATAGTGCGGCACGACGTCCCAATTGTCGGACGAGGGCATGTCGAACGAAACGACATCGGCGCCTCGCTTTTCCATTTCAAACGACAGGTAACCTGAGGCAGTTCCGATATCCAGAGCTCGTTTGCCAGTGAAGTCTACGCCACCCAGGTAGTCGTTGATGCAGTCACGCAAGTCCCAATTGGTCGCTGGTGTGTCGGTTTCAGGCAAGTCCATGCGATGGTAAAAGAAGCAGTCGTTTTGATCGGTGACGTTGCGTTGTGGCTGGTATTGAAATGACATGTCAGACCCTAAAGTTTTTCAATCAGTTGTGGTCAGTTTTTTGATTAAATAAAACGGCCGACGGCAGTAATGCCGGCGGCCGTTTCGAGCCAATCGCCCTCAAGACAATTAAAGCTTACAAAATCAATGGTGCAGTCGACTTGACGCTAGTGTCGCTTACAACCATTGGCGCTTTCCGCTGCAGTGTTTCTTGAGGCCACTGCAACGTGTTTCGTTGTGGGTTACGGGAACACGGCAATTCCAGTCCCAATCACAGCTCCTTGCCGGATCGCGCCGCGAAGACTGATCGGGAAAGGCTCTCGCAACCACGGAGCACAATCGCCAGGTCGATACAAACCCAACGCATACTGACACTCATTCGGTGGGTGGATGGCTGTGTTGTAGGGACCAAGCAATAAGCTCGCAAAGAAGTGAGCGGAACTGCGGAGTGGTTCTACAAAAGGTCCAGAACTGTGTCCATAGCGTTCCAATTGGATATTTTCGAAGTACAAAGGCTTGTGACATAATGCCGACGCTTTCCAGAAGAATGCGTTCGATGTCCAGTTGCGTCCCGTGTAGGGTTGGCAGCCCAAACCGCATTCCAACGGCAAGCCCCAATATTCTGAGACCACAGCCAAATCGTTGTCGCTAAGGTCGCCTA
The DNA here is from genome assembly GCA_964543985.1 of uncultured Pirellulaceae bacterium. GTDB lineage: Bacteria > Planctomycetota > Planctomycetia > Pirellulales > Pirellulaceae > CAJQPP01. Next base: position 61,028 of record CAZJBW010000005.1, read on the forward strand.
GACGAACTCTCTGGCTTTGTCCTAATTCGTTGGTGATCAATATATAGCTGCGTTCCAAGCCCGTTAGTGTGCCAGAACCCAGCGAGTTGCCCGAGCAGTCTGTCCAGTTTCGCGTCAATTCGAAGCTTGAGATATCTGACTCGGTGACCGGACGCCGTGGCGCGATGTCCAAAACAATCTCGGTAATCGGGCGATTCAACAAATCGTCGCGGAAATCCTGACAGTTCAACTGCTCGGTTACCTGATCGTCCTCGTCATCGAATTCGTCATCTCTAGCACCGGAGCCCTCGTCATCTCTAGCACTTGAGCCCTCTTCGTCATCTCTAGCACTTGAGCCCTCGTCTTGGTAGTAACGCCGCTGACCGCCAGAACGGTAGTTTGACTGGCGAGTGTTTCGGTAATTGGGATTCGAATCGCGAAGGCGGCGAGGTTGTATTCTTAAGCCTCGCAACGAATTGCCGTCCGTCACTTGTTGACGTGAAGGAGCTGACGGTTCGTGCCGTAATGGGTGAGTCTGTTCCGTTGTCAGGACGCTTTGTGTGTCTTGCTCTGGAACGAATGGATTGGTGGCGGGCGTGTTCGGCAATGCGGTGTCGCCCGTGGGCAAGGTCGATGTCTGACCGTAGCTGGATGCGGCCGGTGCCGGTGGTGTCGTTTCGATTGCCGGCAGAGTGAATTGATCGGTACCGAATTGCTCAGTTTGATTGCCTTGCCGTACGGGGATATCAGCCTGATAGGTTGGCGTCTGTGTCTGCGTATTCAGATCTTCAGTCAATGCCGGCAATTCTGTTTGCACCTGGTTGGTGTTTCCGTACCGACTTTCTTGGTGCCTTCCTTGGCGTACGGGCATATTAGCCTGATGGGTTGGCGGCTTATTCCGATCTTCAGTCAATGCCGGCAATTCTGTTTGCACTTGGTTAGTGGTTCCGTACCGATTTTCTTGGTGCCTTCCTTGGTCCCACTGCGTCGATGACGATGGCAATGAGTGTTGCAGTTGCGGAGCGGGATCGTCGACCAAGGAACGCAAAGAGTCGGTGGTTTGTTGAACGGCTTGTTCCGAACGAGTTCGCCACTGATCGTCGGTGTTAGCCAGTGGTCGTCCGAACCTGTCGATGGCAGAAGCTTGAGGTTGCCCAACTACCTGTTGTCGGCTGGTTTGACGAACCCCGTATCGATGGTTTTGTCGGTTTTGTGTTTCCCGTCGATCTCGCTGTTGTACCTGTCGGTAGACTGCTTGAGCATCTTGGTATTGCTGGGCGTCTCGTAACGGCCGAGCATGCACGGGCGGTGTGAATTGTTGCGGCCGGTAGAACTTGGGCGGCGGGATGTGACGTTCCTGAGCGGTTGCCACGTCGGCAAAACACAACAGGAATGTAGCCAGGCCTAATAAACCCAGCCACCAGTGGCCAGAGGTTTGATCAAGTCTTGTTCTGCGACGGAGTTCCGACGCTATAGTTTGGTGCTTCTTGCGTAATGGCGATGTCATGGGGGTGACTCTCTCGAACGCTCGCGGCTGATACTTGTATGAACTGTGCTTCCGTACGCAGTTCATTGATTGTCTTTGTTCCGCAATATCCCATGCCGGCTTTCAAACCACCGACAAGTTGATAAACGAACTCACTTAAAGGACCCTTGAACGGGACACGGCCTTCGACTCCTTCAGGGACTAACTTGTCCGATTGAGTGTCTTTGCTTTGTCGGTACCGTTCACTGGAACCCTTCACCATGGCCCCTAAGGAACCCATACCTCGGTAAACCTTGAAGGTTCGACCTTGATACAGGATCTTGCGACCCGGGCTTTCGGCCAGACCCGCCAGCAAACCACCAATCATGACACAGTCAGCACCGGCCACGATGGCCTTAGTGATGTCGCCTGAGAAGCGGATGCCTCCGTCGGCGATGACTGGAATGTTGTGTTGCTGAGCGACAATGGCCGCGTTGTGAATTGCCGTGATTTGGGGCACGCCAATTCCACTGACCACTCGTGTCGTGCAAATTGAACCAGGGCCGATGCCTACCTTTACGGCGTCTACACCGGCGTCGATCAACGCCTGACAACCTTCGCTGGTCGCCACATTGCCGGCAATGACGTCGATGTCGCTGCTGGCTTTGATAGCCTTAATCGCTTCAATCACATTCTTCGAGTGACCGTGGGCACTATCGACGATCAGGATGTCGACGTCGTTGTCAATCAAGGCTGCGACTCGTTCAGCGTCATTGACGCCCACCGCAGCCCCGACTCGAAGTCTTCCCTGCTCGTCTTTGCAAGCATTTGGGAAGCGCTTCATCATGTCGATGTCTTTGATCGTGATAAGACCCTTCAGTTTTCTTTCTTCGTCAACCAGTAAAAGTTTCTCCACCTTTTTAGCCGTTAAAATCTTCTCAGCTTCCGCAAGCGTTACTCGCCCCGTAGCCGTTACCAACGGTTCCGTGGTCATTACTTCGGAAATTGCAATGTCGCCCGATTCCAGAAACCGTAAATCGCGACGAGTCAAAATGCCGACTAGCTTGCCATCAGCTAGCACGATTGGCACGCCCGATACGTTGTGCTGGTCCATTAGCTCCTTGGCTTTGATGACGGGCACGTCGGGTGGCAAAGTGACCGGGTCGTCGATGATCCCGTTCGCCGACCGCTTCACCTTCCGGACCTCTTCGCATTGAGCCTCCAGAGACATGTTCTTGTGGATGACTCCCAAGCCGCCCACCTTCGCCAATGCGATCGCCAATTCGCTTTCAGTCACCGTGTCCATCGGGGCGCTGAGCAGAGGGATGGTCAACGAGATCCGATTGGTCAGTCGTGTCGTCGTGTCCACCTGGCTGGGTACGATTTCGCTGTAGCGGGGTTGCACCAACACATCGTCAAACGTGATCCCCATTTGCTGGATTTTGTGATTGTGATGAGCCATTTCACTGGGCTGAGACGAAGGTTTCGATTGATTGGCAACGACTGACATGGCAGCACACCTGTGCATTCTTACTCATAGGTTCTCGGAAGCAATCCAGCATTATGCAGATCGACGCACGAATCGGCAACTGACCATTCTGTTGGATGCCGCAGCTGGAAATCACAACGCAGCTGCAAATCACAAAAGACCGCAGCCGTTTCGTGACTCGGTCAAGTCTCCGTAGCCAGTCTGGCAAGGACCTAGTGGGCATTGGAACTTGAGTGTGTCAAGAGACAAAACCCGCCTTCTAACGCTATTCCGCTGACGTGTCGCGATTAATGGTTTACAATCAGATCAAGACAGTCGTTACTGTTAATGGTCTGTTTGCGGGATTGGGTATCCCTCGCTTAGCAAGTATTTGGAAGTGCCCCGCCGTCCTATTTCCCGAAAGCGGTCGCCCGCCTGGCCATCGTTTTGGGCAAAGCCTAATTCTGGAGATTGTAATGCGTATTAAAAGTGCCTTGGTTTTATTGCTGGCGATTAGCCTGGTCTCGATGTCTGGTTGCCAAAACAAGACGCCGGCTGCAGATGCCCCATCATCGGGTTCCTCGTCCGGGACGGCCGAGGTCCCTTCTGACGCTGCAACCGCAAACATGCCAGACCAACGTTTCGTCTCGACAGGCGACTTGGAAAAAGATGCGACGCATGTTGCCCAATTGGTCGAACAGCTGCGGACCTCGTTGGCCGAAGACTTGGCTCGTTTGCAAACCAAAGTCAAGGCGACCGATTCTGCTGCTGAAAAACAAAAGATCTATCTGGCTGAAAACCCTGTTCCTCAATTCATCAATGACTCACTGCAGACCATCGAAACATTTCCGAAGGCTCCCGCTACACTGAAGATTGCTTCGTCCGTGTTGGCTCATGTCAGTGCCGATCAAAAGAACACTGTTATGATGTACATGTTGGAACATTGCTGTGATCGACTAGATCAACAAGCTTTGTTGGAGCAGCTTTCTGGCGAGGTTCCTAGTGCTGATATCGAACGTTGGTTGTTTGCATTAGCCAAGCACACGCCCGAAGGCCAAAAGCAAGCGGACATGTTGCTGGGCGTGAAATTGTTTTTTGATCGCCTGCCTTTTTTCAGAATCGGTTTAAAACACAATCCGCAAATTGTTCAACGGTTGCCTGAATCGCAAGTCAACTTCATCAATCAAGCGGTAAGTCAAGAACGCGAAGATCAAGTGGCCGCTTGTTTGCAAACCATCATTGATAAATACGGCGAACTGGAATACTTTAACTCGGGTATGCAACGCGGCGACACGTATGGAGAAGTGGCGACCAACCACCTGTACGAACTACGCAATTTGTCCATTGGGAAAGTTGCTCCTAACATCGTCGGCGAAGATCTGGACGGCATTGCGTTTGAGTTGGAAGATTATCGCGGCAAGGTCGTGATGTTGGACTTTTGGGGGCACTGGTGTCCTCCGTGCCGTCGCATGTACCCACACGAACAAGTGATTGTTCGCCAGTTGGCCGGGTTGCCATTTGCCTTGGTAGGTGTCAATTCGGATCGCAACTTAAAAACCGTCAAGGATGTTGTCGAAGACGATAAGTTGCCATGGCGAAATTTCTGGAATGGTCCTCAAGGAACGGATGGGCCGATCGCTTCAAAGTGGAATGTCCAAGACTGGCCTACCATTTATCTAATCGATGGTGACGGAGTGATCCGTTACAAGGGCGTGCAAGGAATCGATCTCGATCGTGGTATCGAAGACCTAATGGGCGAAATTGGACACCCCGTCGATCTGGTCTCCGCAACGAAAACGGGCGAACCGACTCCTTAGCTCAATGACGATGCGTCGTCCGGCTTTCCAGCAAAGCCAAAACCGCGACGGTGCGTGCGATTGCAGAGGAACGAATTCGTCGCAAAAAGTAACTGTGACTATTTCTTGCGTGACGTCTCGTCAAGGATAATCTCTCCTTGTGCCAGCCAAATGCCGACCATCAGGTTTCGCAGGTCGTCGTCCGACAAGTTACCCTCGACGACCGCCTTGTCCTTAATCGTCGCGACGATTCGAGGTGCACAGATCAGACGGTTCTCCAAAACGAAAGCCAGCAATCTGTGCTGGCCATCTTCGGTTCGCTGGTGTCGTGATGTCAGGTTTTCCATTTGTGATGCGCCCTGTTCGGCGAACTCCATTTCCAGGATGCGCAATCCCTCGTCGGACCCGCCGATTTGCAGGTGTTTGATTTGCTCGCTGGCCAACCACTCATCGTCTGACGGAGCTTTTACCAGGACTTGCGGTTTTTTGACCCCCTGTTCCTTTCGCCACTCGTTAAATTGACGCAACCCGGCGTCAGTTCCCAGGCTGGAGAGTTTTTCCAGGTCCGGATCGATCAGCTTGCCGGTAGAACCATCGCGTAACAAACTGTTGCGGGGTGGCAACCGGGTGAGGTCTGCTTGTTCACCCGTTGCCGATTCCGAGTTCAAACTAACCCAGAATCCAATTCGTTGATCCGTGTTCCCGTCAGCAAAAACGTCACGGGAGGATTGAGCGGATTCTTCGGTCTCGGTCTCACTAGCCGTACGAGCCACACCGCAGAGTTCTTTGTCGATGGCGCTGTTTGCAATGACCGCAAATGCAACTGGTTGTTGTTTGGTCATCCGATTCCAAATTGATTCGGCAGTTGCTTGATCAACACGGGAGATCTCAAGTTGGACCTCCAAGTCCTCGCGCTCGGAGACAGAAAGCCCATCGACCCAGTGCCCGGTAGCATCACAACGTTTTATGAACAGGTTCAAAATTTGTGATCTGGCATCTTTGCGTACACCGGTGATGCGACCCTTAAAGACCCAGGTTCCCGTCTCCGATTTGTTGGCCGATGCTTCCTGCTTTGCAGTTGCCTCAGTGGACTCCTTTGATTCTTGCCAAGGCACAGCGAATAGCTGGATGGGGCAGGAAAGCAAAACAATGGCAAACGTCAAAATTGCATAGCACTTGAAAATACGCAACATCTCTATCTCCATGGATGTGGTCGTGGCGTTTCCCCATTTGAGTTAAGAATGATGATTACATGCGACTTGGTTTGGTCAACCACGTTCCAAGGCTTTCGTACGAATCACAACGCAAATGAACGACCAAACTGGAGGCAGGAACGAAAGTTTCGCAGTACAGCCAATGGACAGCTCGGACGCCGATCATTGCTGATCGACACTGATCCAGGCTTCACAGGCTGGTAGCTTTTGCCGCAACCCAAACGCTAGTCGCGTCGACCGCGACTGCCACCGCCGCCATTGCCGCCATTGCCGCCACCGCCGCGAAAGAAGAGCTCAAAAAAGACGACTGCCATCCAAAAGGCTGCTAAGAAGAAAAAATGAGCTTCTAAGCTTGGAATCTGATTCTTCGTGAATGTTCTATTGCTGTGGATAGTTGCTAGAATCTGCAGGTGCGAATTCGCCGAGGTGTTTCTTGGCCGGCCACGATTAATGCCGCTTGTACAAATACAATCATGAAGAACACGAGAATACGTAGGGGATGGAGCACGACGAAACTAAGAAGCCAACGATCTATTCGATTGGCCAGTTGACTCAGCGTTTGCAAACGATCATCCGTGATCGGTTCCAGGATATTTGGTTGGCCGGTGAGGTTTCAAATGTCATCACGCCTTCCAGTGGGCACATCTATTTGACGCTCAAGGACAAGAATGCTCAGTTGAAAGCGGTTATCTGGCGATCCGATGCCGAATTGATTGACTTCCCATTGAAAGACGGGATGCAGGTGATTTGTCGCGGGGATCTTGACGTTTATCCACCGCGTGGCACGTACCAGTTGAATGTTCGCCACCTGGAACTGCGAGGCCAGGGCGCCCAGCAACAGGCGCTGAAGCTTCTAAAAAGCAAACTGCAGAAAGAGGGTTTGTTTGACTCGCAGCGCAAGCAGCGTTTGCCCGAGTTTCCAACACGTATTGCGGTAGTTACTAGTCCATCGGGTGCAGCGATTCGTGATTTCTTGAAAGTCATCGCTCGTCGTTGGCCAGCAGTTGAAGTGGTCATCATTCCGGCGCGAGTACAAGGTGACGAGTCGGGACTGGAGGTCGCTCAAGGTGTCGTGGTGGCCGGAAGATTGGCCAAGCGACCTGACGTTGTGGTAGTGACGCGTGGCGGCGGTAGTGCCGAGGACTTGTCCAGTTTCAATGACGAACGAGTGGTGCGAGCGATCGCTGCGTGCACGATCCCAGTGATCAGTGGCGTCGGGCATGAAGTGGATGTCACCTTATCGGACTTGGCGGCCGACGTGCGAGCTTTGACGCCCAGTGTGGCAGCCGAATTGGCTGTTCCCAACCGAGCTGATTTGCTGGAACGCGTGACCACGTTAAAAGAGCGAATGCAACGAGCCGTCAATAAATCGTTTCACGAAGCGAGTCAGCAAGTGGAACGTTTGCAGGCCCGCCGCGTTATGAAAGATATGGCCATGGTCTTGGCGACTCCGCAACGGCGAGTCGACGAGTTAGAGTTTCGGTTGCGAAATTCTGCGGTCAGATTGCTAGAGCGAAGTGAGGGGCAACTGACCGAAGTCGAGCAACGGTTAACCAATGCTGCTGACCGTTGGTTAGTCGATTTGCAGAATCGATTGAACGAGTTAGAAATTAAGCTGCAACATGCGGGCGATCGTGCTGTGGAAGCGGGGCAAAACCAAATGGCAGTTTTGGCAGGTCGCCTACAAGCTATTAGCCCTTTGGCGGTTTTGTCACGCGGTTACAGCGTGACCTTCGACCAAGCAGGCGTCGAGGTTCGAGATGCAAAATTGGTTAACGTCGGTGACGAAATGATCACTCGGCTACAACAAGGCGAGGTCAAGAGTTCAGTTATTCAGGTAACCGAAAGTGACGAATAGGTCACCAAATTGATCGATGACGTGGTGTATAATCGGTCAGTCTGAAAACGATATCGAGGGGTAGCATGAGTCAAGAGAGTCATCAGAAAGAGTCTGTCATCAAAGGCGCTGGCAAAAGCAAAGTCATGCCGGCGATCAAGCCTACACTTTTTAAGTGGGAGAAGATTCGAGTCGTTTACAACTTGGTGGTCGGTGCTTTCGTCCTGGTGGGTACTTGGTTTTTGCATCCTGGCCTTTTGAATTCGACGACCTACTGGATCACCTTGGTGGAAGGCGCGTTGGTTGCCAACGTTTGTTTCTTTGCGGGCCCGATGGCCGAGATCTATTTCGGATGGTTGGGGGCTCGGAAATCCTGGATTACGACAGTGATCGCCGTTTGCGGGATTTTGTTGACGTTGGTTCTGGCATTCCTGGTTATCGCATCATTGAGTTTTGGTGATGCTTTGCCAGACCAAAATTGACAGGCCTTAGCGGCGCCACTTTCACTATTGTGCCACCTCCCCATATTGATTCGCGGTCGTCTTGCTATACTTGAAGCATGGGAAAGAAAAAGTCTGCGTCGAAGTCGTCGCCTGCCAAGCAACCTAACTTTGAAGATGCTTTGGGCGAATTAGAGAAGATTGTCGACGAATTGGAATCTGGTAGTTTGCCGCTCTCGCAATCCATCGAGCGGTACGAGAAAGGTGTGAAGTTGCTGCGTCACTGTCATGTTGCGTTGGGTCAGGTTCAGCAAAAGATTCGCCAGTTAACCAAGGTCTCCGAGAGTGGTGACGAGACGACGGTCCCTTTTGAGGGTGATTCTGACTCGGAAAATCCAGCAGACGTGGACGAGAAACGGCAGTTGTTTTAGTATGGATGGGACGTTTTTAGTTAAACCGAGCGCGTTTTTGGCGGTTTAGCCAACAGTCCCGTTTCCAACGGCCTGATTTTCGCCCAACGAATTTGACTTGTTCTGTTCAATGCCCGAATCCGCAGCCCAGCCAGCTCCCTTCGATCTCGATTCGGCTCGTTTGTTGATTGACCAGCGGTTGAAAGAGTATTCCTCGTTCGACAGTGACTGTCCCGATCAATTGCGTGAAGCGATTCAATACAGTTTGCTAAGTCCGGGAAAGCGTCTGCGGCCTCTGCTGGTCATGATGGCCTGCAATGCTTGTGGGCATGATCCCAAGAGTGCATTGCCGGCTGCCTGCGCCGTCGAGATGATTCACACGTATTCGTTGATTCACGATGATTTGCCATCGATGGATGACGACCAATTGCGACGTGGCCAGCCGACTTGCCACATCAAGTTTGACGAGTCGACTGCGATTTTGGCTGGCGACGCGTTGATCCCCTTGGCCTTCCAAGTGGTTTGTGCCGAGTTCCCGCCATCGTTGGCCTCGCCGATCAGCTTGCAATTAGCGATGGCTTGTGGTGCGACGCGGCTTGTGGGAGGCCAGGTAGATGACCTCAGTCAGCAAAATTCGGACGGTGGCGACCTGCAAAAACTGGAAAATATTCACCGTCGCAAAACGGGTGCTTTATTAACCGTATCGCTTCGTTTAGGGGCGATAGTTGCCGGTGCCACAGAATCTCAAATGGAATCGCTGGTCTCCTACGGTACTAATTTGGGTTTAGCCTTCCAAATCGTGGATGACTTGTTGGATTGTCGCGGAGATTGGACCAAAATGGGGAAAATGACCAACAAGGACGATGGTCTCGGAAAATTGACGTATCCAAATTTGCTTGGAATTCAGGAAAGCGAAGTCCGGGCAAGCGAACTGATAGATCAGGCCGAGTTGGCCTTAAGCGACTTTGGCTCAGCCGCTGATCCACTCCGTTCATTGGCAAAATTTGTTTTGGAAAGGACTCAGTAACGATGTCTTCCATGCTTCCTAAAATTAAATCGCCGAAAGAATTGCACGACATGTCGATTGCTCAATTGGAGCAATTGGCGGATGAGATTCGTGACACACTTTGCGGCTTGTTGTCCACACGTAGCGCCCACTTCGCGTCCAACTTGGGCGTGGTCGAATTGACGTTGGCTTTGCACTCGACTTACGACTTTGCCTACGACCGGCTGATTTGGGATACAGGCCACCAAATCTATCCGCAAAAACTGATCACTGGTCGCTACGACGAGTTTCCTTCGATTCGGACTCGCGGTGGCCTGATGGGTTACCCCAACCCCAATGAAAGTGAATACGATCTTTTTATGACCGGGCACGCCGGCTGTAGCGTCTCGACCATGGTGGGCATCCGCAGTGGTGACGACCTGATGGGCGATCCGGATCGGCAGGCCGTAGCCGTTATTGGCGACGGTGCGTTACCGTCGGGGATCGTCTTCGAAGCGTTCAACAACGTGCTGAACTCGAACAGCAATCTGCTGGTCATCTTGAACGATAACGAGATGTCGATTTGTCCACGTGTGGGTGGATTGGCCAGGTACCTTGACCGCTTGCGTTCCAACCGAGCGTACAGTGGATTTAAGTCCGAGGTCGCTAACATTTTGAACAAGGTTCCCGTGCTGGGCGACCCTGCCGAACGACTGCTGGCTCAAATTAAAGAGGGGGTCAAAGCGGGACTGCATGGCGGCATGATGTTTGAAGAGTTCGGGTTCCGATACTTCGGCCCGATCGACGGACACAATATTTCGATCGTCAAAAAATATTTGAAGATGGTGAAACAGATCGAAGGTCCGGTCTTGTTGCACACGATCACTCGCAAAGGAAATGGCTTCAAACCAGCCGCCGAAGATCCGGTCTATTTCCACACTCCGCCAGCTTTTGAACGAAAAGAAGGCAAGGCGGTTCCTAAAGCCAAGGGCTCGGGCGAGACCTACACCAATTACGCCAGAGACGCGATCGCCAAAGAGCTGCGTGAAAACAACAAGGTAACGGTGATCACCGCGGCGATGTGCCAAGGCAATAAGTTGGAGCCGGTACGCGAAGAGTTTCCGAATCAGTTTTTCGATGTAGGCATTTGTGAATCACATGCGGTAGCATTCGCTGCCGGGCAAGCAAAAACAGGTTGTCGACCGATCGTTGACATCTACAGTACTTTTTTGCAGCGAAGTTTCGACCAGATTTTCCAGGAAGTCTGCCTGCAGAACTTGCCGGTGGTGTTCACGATGGACCGCGCTGGATTGACTGGCCCTGACGGCCCGACCCACCACGGAACTTTCGACATCCCCTACATGCGAATTTTCCCGAACATGGTCGTGATGACTCCGGGCGACGCTCTGGATATCGGGCCGATGTTGGAATTTGCAGTTCGCCACAATACGCCGTGTTCACTCCGCTACCCAAAAGACACGGCTGTCGAATTGCCTCGCCAACCCAAACCGATCGAATTGGGTAAAGCCGAGATTTTCGCCTGGGGCAAAGACGGCATGATTCTGTGTGCCGGAACGCCATTGGTAAACTGTATTCGTGCCGCCGAAACTCTGCAAAAAGAGGGGCTGGATATCGGTGTGATTTCGGCTCGATTCGTTAAGCCGCTAGATACCGAAACCATTTCCAAAGCATTGCGTGAAATGCCGTTTGTCGTAACGGTCGAAGAAGGCATGTTGATGGGCGGCTTCGGTAGCGCCGTTTTGGAACACGGCAGTTCGGCTGGAATCGATTGCTCGCACGTTCATCGAATTGGTATCCCCGACAAGTTTGTCGAGCATGGCGATCGCGCCTTGTTGTTTTCTGAATTGAACTTGGACGCGCAGGGGATCGCCAGCGTTTGCCGTGACCTGTCAGGGCGAGCTAAGTCAGCGAACTCGGGCGTTACTGCCGATCAAGTCGCTAATTGATTTCAAGCTACAGGGAAGTTGAGCCGCAAACGTTCGTAGACCAGGAGTGTGCCGTGTTTGATCGTTTCGCCTAAGAATTATTGGTCGCGCGAATGAATGGAAGTGCGTCAATCTTCTGTTCCGGAAAGGCCTGATTAAAGATTTGAAGAAGCCAATCACCGATGCGGTTAAACCTCTCCGAATGATATTTTGGGGTGGGCTCCTTTGCGTTTTTGACGTTTCGTTCAGTCAAGTCACATATATTAATGACGAAATTGCGTCCGGTTTTCGATTTGACTTCTTGAATGATTTTGTGGGAATGCTGCTGATTACATGGGGCGTGTTAGAGCTGGCAAAGTTTCAAATCGATGATACTTACCGCAAAGCGATGAAGTTTGTTTTTGTTTGCGCAGCATTGAATTCCCTGGAAGCGCTCAGTGAACATTTGGTTTTTAACCTGCCTGTGCTGGTCAGCATTTTGCTTCATGTTCTGAGCTTAGTAACACTAGCCGCGGCAGTCTTGTTTTGTACTTCGATGATTCAACTATCGAAGGCCTATTTGCTGTCGACGTCAGCAGGCAGTTGGTTGAAGACTCGCGCATTGGTGACGTTCCTTTGGGCTGTTCCCTTTGGGATCCTCCACCTGATCACCATCTTTGCGCTAGTCACAAATTCTCCCATCTACCTTGACATTGGTTTGTTCGTGATCCCCGTTTGGTTGCTGGTGGCGATTCCGCTTGTGCACTTGTTTATTTCGACGAACCGGATGCGTGAAGAATCTGCGTTTTCTCAAACGCCAGTGCCGAACCTAAAGCCGAACTAATACTGGTTAGTGTGTTGGTTATTTGATTAGCCACGTTACATCGCACCCACGTCGTTGATGATCCCAACAACGAAGTGAATGACCAACCCGTACCAAATACTGTTGCTACGCCATGCCATCCATCCGAAAGCGATCGAGGCTGGAAGACTAGCCCAAAGTTCTGCCGTGGGCTTTCCCATGTGAATGATGAAGCAACACAGGCTTTGGAATCCAATTAATACGTAAGCCGGATTTCGAAAACGTTGACGGATTGTGGATTCATCAATCGATCGAATGAGATAGCCACGATAGAAGAATTCAAAGGCGATGTAGTAGGTCAAATAGGCCGCCCACCAAGTCGACAGCTTCGACACACTGGAACCAACTTCATCGCCTGGCATTGGATAGAAAGCTTGGATCTGTGGATCGGACGAGCCTACCCAGGTTCCAAGTGCGAACAGAGGCCCCATGATGGTGATGGCTTTCCAGCCAAAAGTAAAATCGCCCAAACCAAATCCCAAATCCGTCAGCGACTTTTTATGGATCAGCGTGGCACACATAAGTGGCACCAGCATCAGGGACACGACGGCCCAAAGACAGCAGAGTGCATTGGCGGGCAAACCGGTAACTCCGTCCAACTGTGGCCGTGGCATTGAGTAATACCAGAACGCCGATTGTGCCAAGACAGCAACGGCCAACCAAGTATACAACGTTGATTTGCCTGATTGTGTCTCGGCTGGATTCATACTGGTTGTGGCACAGAACCGATGGATTAAATCGGTAAAAAAGGGATGGTTATTTTTCGCGAGTCGCGTGTTCGATGAATTCGTCGCGAGTTTTTGTCCACAGAGCTTTGAGCGTCTGCAAACGTTCAGGGTATTGGTCGGCGACATCTTGAGTTTCCGCGCCATCGGTTGCCAATTGATATAGTTCCCATTGCGAATCAGCAACCTGAACCAGTTTCCAACCGTCAACTTGGATCGCACTGTGATTGTCGTGAGACCACCATAGCCAGTCTCGCGGAACCGGTTGGTTGTCTCGCAAGACAGCCGTCAATTCTTTGCCCGGAGGCGACGGACCACCCTGCACTGCCGCCAACTGAGATCCAGCCATCTTGACGACGGTTGGGGCGATATCGATCAAGTGTGTTGGTTGATGACGTAGCGTGTTGCGTTGCTCCTGCGCGATCCCGTTTGGCCAATGTGCGATTAACGGTGTGGCGATTCCACCTTCGTGAACCCACGTTTTGTGTTTTCTGAATGGAGTGTTGCAAACGGTTGACCAACCTGGACCCAAGCAAAGGTGAGTGTCCGCTGATCCGGGTTCGGCATTGGGGTTGTGTCCGTCATCACGAATCATCAGTTCGCTACTGCAACCGTTGTCCGACAGAAACAGAATCAAGGTGTTGTCGAATTCGCCCATGTCTTTCAATTGCTGGAAGACTCGCCCCAATTCTTGGTCAATCCGGTCGATCATCGCAGCATGGATTGCCATTTTTACAGTTTGGAATTCTTTTTGCTCAGCCGATAACTCGTTCCATGGTTTGGGCAAAGCAACCTCGCCCGGTCCATACGCTTTGATGTCGTCAGGGCGTTTATAGGGCGCACCCGTGTCGAATTCCATTTCTGACAGCTGGTGATTGGCGACACCCAACTGTTGGATCTTCTGCCACCGTTGTTGGCGGATTTCATCCCAGCCCGCCCGATAACGTTCGTTGTACTTGGCGATATCTTCCGGCAGGGCATGCAATGGAAAATGAGGCGCGGTCAACGCGATGTAATGAAAAAATGGCGCTTCCGCGTGGTGTTCAAGATGGCTTTTCAATGCACGAATCGCTTCGTCCGCCAGATCAATCGTGGCGTAATAATCACTGCCACGTTGGATGGCAGGAAGTGCTTGGTCGTCGCGGAAGCGTCGTTGAGGGCTAAAGAATCGGGCTTGATCACCTAAGAAATAAGAATCGTCGAATCCCGCTTTGACTGGCATGCTGTCGATATGCCACTTGCCAGTGTGGTAACTGCGATAGCCAAGTTCGCGTAGACGGACTGGTAACAATGGGGCCCATGATGGTCGCTGGCCTGCTGCACCACTCGGGTTAACGCCCGGCAGCTTATCGCGTCGAACTTGTTGAGCGTAGTATCCAGTCAACAAACAGGATCGTGTTGGCCAACAGCGTCCCGTGTTGTAAAAGCGAGTGAACCGGAGTCCGTTGGTTGCCAGGGAGTCCAAGTTGGGTGTATCAATTTCGCCGCCGTAACAACCCAAGTCTGAGAAACCCAAATCGTCAGCCAGGATGATCATTACATTGGGCCGCTGGTCGGCCTGCGCCATATCAGCCCATGCCAAACCAATTATCAAGACACCAATGTTCAGAAAAAAAGTGGACAAAGTTCTTACGTTTGTGAAGTCACGCATATCGAAACAACTCGGGTGGAAAATTTGGGTTCTTGGCAAATTTGAATGTTTGGCCATTCCTTGGATTATTGGGATGCCGCTCCGTCGTCGTCAATCGGGCGGAAGAATCGATTGTTTTGCAATGTCGTCGTAGCGTCGATTAACGGAATCGATTACTCTTGAGTTTAGTCACGATAGAAAATTTCTGAGCGAGAATTTCGCGAATGGTCGAACCTGGTAAACAAAACCCAAAAATTCGCACGCTGATACTCGGTTCAGGCGATCGTCGCCCGAAAGTGCTCACCCAGATCGAGCGACTACGCCCCGTGATCGAACAGTATGTCGAAATTGTTCACGAGGATTTTCATTTCGATACCAATGTCGAAGATGTGTCGGCGGATATGGCCATCGTTTTGGGTGGTGATGGATCGGTTTTGCGAGCGGCCAAGTTTTTGAATGACCGCCAAGTTCCAGTTTTGGGCGTCAATCTTGGGAAGCTTGGCTTTCTGGCGGATAACCAACCAGAAGAGCTAGCAAATTCGCTAGCCAATGTACGGGAAGGCGAATTTCGCCTGGTGGATCATCTGATGATGCGTTGCCGTATCGAGCATGAGGGAGAGCTGATCTATGACGGTTTGGGGCTTAACGAATTAGCGATTTTGTGCGGTCCACCATTTTCGATGCAGTACATTGATCTTTACGTGGATGGCCAATTGGCGACATCATATGCTTGTGATGGGTTGATCATCAGCACCCCCGTAGGATCGACAGCACATAACCTGTCGGCGGGCGGTCCGATATTGCGAAAGAACCTTGAGGCATTCGTGATCTCGCCAATCAACCCTCATACATTAACCGTGCGACCCGTTGTGGATCGTGCGGATCGCGTTTACGAATTGGTTGCTCGCCAACACAACGAGTCGACGTCGGCAGTGCTTGACGGCCAAGTTTTGGCGACCTTGGGTGCCCAGCATCGGGTGCGAGTTGAAAAGGCCGATTCGGTATTTCAATTGATTGAAATCGAAGGCCAAAGTTATTACCAGACTTTGCGAGAGAAGCTGGGTTGGCGTGGTGACTTTGTAAAAAATAAATCCTGACGTGACATGTTACTCGCAAGGAGGCGAGAATGACCCTGAACAACCTACGACCCAACTGGCCGCTGTTACTTCTTGGATTCACTTTTTTACTGTCATCGTTTCTTGTCCACTGTGCCGATGCTTGGCAACAAGACGACTTGAGTCGTTCCACACAGCGCGCCAGTCAGCGGCAAACCTATGACTTGCGGTACAAGTTAAAAACAGGTGACGTTTTGCGTTGGCGAGTCGAACAAATCGCCTCGACAGACGTCTACATGGCTGGCTATTCAGAAAAGTCCTCGCTGCGAACACTTTCGGTGATTCGG
Organism: uncultured Pirellulaceae bacterium; assembly: GCA_964543985.1. Classification (GTDB taxonomy): domain Bacteria; phylum Planctomycetota; class Planctomycetia; order Pirellulales; family Pirellulaceae; genus CAJQPP01. Next base: position 77,166 of record CAZJBW010000005.1, read on the forward strand.
TGGGATATCAAAGAAGCCACGGACGACAGAATCAAGTGTATCGATCAATTGGAATCCGTCTCAAAGTGGCAGCGAGTCGGTGACGCAGAACCAATCAGTTTCGACAGCACGAAAGACGGCCCTGTCCCTACGGTGTTTCTGGACACGGAAAGTAAAATCGGGCAGGAAATTGCGACAACCACCTTCGATTCCAAAGGAAACGTGCTCGAGAAAACCAATCACATGAAAGCGATCGATTTAGGGATGGGAAAAATGATCTTGGCCTTCCCGGACCATCCCGTCGCTCTTGAATCACAATGGGACCGCCCCGAAGATTTGACGGTCAAGCGAGCTGATAATTCTTACAAGACCATTAAGACTCGCATGCTTTACACGTTGCGAAAAGTAGATAACGGCATTGCCACGATCTCGTTTCGCAGAGAAGTGTTGACGCCCGTTAATGATCCAAAGATCAAAAGTCAGCTGCAACAAAAGATGAACAAAGGCGCCTTGTTCTTTGATTTCCGTCGCGGCATTGTGACTCGCAAAGTTGTGCAGTGGGACGAAAAGGTTTTGGGATGGGAAGGTGACGACAGTTCATTGCACTACGTCGGTAGTTACAGTATGGAGCTGTTGGATACACCGACGGTAGAAGCTAGGAAAGGTGACAATACGGTCGTGGGCAATCCGCTGACACCACAGGCGAATCCATCCCAACGAACATCTCAGCCAAACGCACGAGCTTCCAATTACATCCGACCAAGAAACGGTAACCCAATCATCCGCAAGTAAGGCCGGTGCGTCCCCCAGGCCTGCTGACCGACGGACTCTTTGGGTTTCGCAACTCAGCGTCACTTGATGGCTTGACCAAGCGCGAGCGCATTGCCTAATTCGTTAACTTGATTGGTTCGCCCGATTGAAAACACCAATCCCGTTTACCGCTCTAGCAAATACTGATTGTCGCCAGGATTGCACCCACGAAGGACGAAAACTAACCAGCGATAGACTGCGACGCCGACAACATTCCTATCAGCCCAGCTCGCCGATTCGGGAAAGCTGGACAAGTATGGCCAGTCCTCTGGACGATGGCCTTCCGGCCAATGCAAAACACTTTCGGCAAGTTTTTGCAGTGAATTGACGGTGAAGTTTTCGTAGTCACCAACCGCGCCACCCGTGTCTTCCATCGCGTAAATCCCGTGTCTGGACATCGCAGGGAAAAGAACTTCGAACGAATCCAGTTGGTGCTGAACGATGTGGCTGCCATCGTCGATGACTATATCCAAGCTGCCGCCAATCTCGTCGACAAAGTCGTTGAGAAATTTCTTGTCGCTTTGGTCGCCGATAAAGACTCGCCGGCGATCGCCTTCAAACTTTTTACAGTTCGGATCGATGTCAATTCCATAGATCGTTGCGTTTGGAAAAAACTCTTCCCACATTTTGATTGAGAAATCATTCTGCAATCCAATTTCGCAAACCTTTTTGACTTGGTGGCGTATGTCTCGAAAGTGCATCCAATAGTAAGGCAAGTAATTATGGAGTCGTTTCGAAGGCTCATACTTGCGTCCCAATTCTTCTAACACGTTGTCGGAATTAACGAAGAACGGATAGGGACTTGGTTTCGATGGCTGATCTTTTACGGGAAAGTTGAACTCGCGATGCGTAGGCGGTTTGACAGGCTTTTTTCGGAAAAGCTTTTCGGGTTTAAAGTTCTTCAGAATACGTTTTGCGCTAACTTCCATGTCAAACTTTCTGGATCAATATTTGGAAGAACAAATCACTTTTGTAGATTTAAAAGCCTATGCGTTGAAAGACCAACCAATCGCTTTATCAACGACTTTCGATAATGCTTATTGGCCTGAATCAGTGCGAGTCGGTTTGTTGTCTTGGTAGTTGGCCAAGCGTTCTTGGCAAATCTTCTTCTTGGATTTGGGAGCGATCGAAATCGCTTTTTCCTCGTACTCGATGGCCTTTTCGAAATCGCCATTTTCTGCATGAGCGGCAGCTAGGGTGTCGACGTGGCTCCAGTTTCGCATGCCAGACGTTGTACAGGCCTTCTCAGCCATCTCCAACGCCGCCTCGCCATCTCGGTACTCTTCTTTCGAGCAAGTGGCTTGGAACCAAGCTTTACCGTTCAACGCATCAGCATTGGTCGGTGCCATCGTTAATGCCTTATCGAAATCGGCTTTTGCCTTGTCGTACTCCCCTAGTCCTAGCCACGCGTTGGCTCGATTCGTGAACGCCAGTGCCGAACTAGGGTCTAGTTCCAATGAACGGTTTAGGTGTACTAAAGCATCTCGATATTCGCCTTGGTCAGTCAACAGGACGCCCAAGTTGCTGTGAGCGTTTGAGAATTCCGCGTCCAATTCCAAAGCCTTCTCAAAGTCTTCGGTAGCGCCCTTGATATCGTTGGTCTTGTAGCGAATCCAGCCTCGATTGTTGTATCCCTCGGAAGCCTTGGGATCCAAACGAATGGCCTCGGTGGCGTTGTCTCGTGCCCGAGTCAAATCGCCACGAGACAGCAGCAGGTTACTGCGACCGATGTAGGCTTCCGGAATATTGCGACGTATTCGTAAAGCAGCATTGAAGTCATCCATGGCCTCAGAGGTTTTTCCCAAAGCCTGCAAAGCCACTCCTCGATTGACATAAAAAGAAGGAAAGTCATCCTTCAGACTGATGGCTTCCGAGTAATCGGCGATTGCATTTTGGTGGTCGCCTTTTGCGTAATGGCACATGCCTCGGTTGTTAAACGCGTTCGCGTATTTAGGAGCTAATCGAATAGCATAACCGATATCCTTGATCGCCAAATCGATTTGGTTCATTTGCATGTAGACCAATCCTCGGTTGTTCCAGAAACTTGCTCGACGCGGATTGATCCGCAACGATTCGTTAATGTCTCGGAACGCCAATTTCAGATCGCCTTCTTCCAGGTAAATCATGCCGCGAGTGACCCAGGCGTCGAAGTCTCGAGCATTATCCTTGATCCGCTTGGAAAATTGTTCCTTGGCCATTCGGGTGCTCAGGCAGTATCGCTTGTGAATCCAGCCTTTAACATCCTGCAAGGCACACCAGTTTCCGTTGATGTCGATTACTCGATGCACTCCGCCCGCGTAAACTTTGTCGACTTCGCGGTCCTCGATTTTAGTGTCGTAGTCGATGGTCACAACGATCATGTCACCACGTGATTGTGCGACCAATGTTGTGTTTGACCAATTGGCCAAGCCGAAAGAAAAAACGAGAGCCAAAAACAGTAGATAGGATTTGTGAGAGATAGTCGACATGATCGAAAATGCAGTAGTGTTGCGGTAGGTTAATTAGGAAGCCGTCGATTCGACAGCGTGGAACAATCAAATTATCTGGAACTGATCTGATTTGAAACAGACCAAATCGGATTTTAGGGTGACTGAGCCAAAAAAAAACAGGACGAGGTGACAAAGGGCTAGTTTGCTAAGCGAGGATACAAAGCGTGTTCCGTAACTCGCCCTATTTGCCGATGCAAAACCGTGAAAATACACGGTCCAGTATGTCATCTGTGAAGACTCGCCCCGTGACGACAGCCAGTTCATCCAAGGCAACTCGCAAGGCCGCCGCAACGACCTCGTCACCATGGCCGCCTAGACAGTATTGTTGAGCGTTTTGCAGCTCAGTTTCGGCATTGTGCAAGCTTTCGCGGCAACGGTTCCCGGTTGCGGTTATAACGGACATTTCAGTCGGCTTTTCTTGCTGCAACAGGCGACGAGAAAGCTCTCTTTTAAGTTCGTTCAGCCCCCGGCCGTCCGTGCTACTGACATAGATCACATCGTGTCTGGCAGGTTGCGCGGCGATTAAATCCAGTTTGGTCACGATCACCAACAGATTGGATTCGGGTAGGTCCGCCTGTTGCATCATTTGCCGAGTCCATGGATCGACGGGCTGCGTGCCGTCGACGCACAGCAAAATCAAGTCAGCCGTTTCGGCTACTTGATCCAATTGAGCCTCGGATGCCTTTTGAATCGTGTCGCGAGCCAATTCCGCACCTCGCATATCACCGGCCGTATCGATCAAGTCACAAGTCAGTCCGAAAAGGTCGAGTTGGCCGACGACGTAGTCGCGAGTGGTTCCTGCGACATCGGTAACGATCGAGGCCGACTGTTGGGTTAACGCATTTTGCAAACTGCTTTTTCCAACGTTGGGACGACCGGTAAGCACCAGTCGCGGTCGCCGTTGATCCAGAGAGCGTTCCGCCAACTTGCGTAGGATTTCTTGTAGTTGTTGTTCGGCCAGTCCGATTGAACCACTCAGTTCGTCTTGAGTTATGAATTCGATGTCCTCTTCGACGAAATCCAAGCCAGCCTCAAGGTGGGCCAGTACTTGCAACAGTTGTTCCTGAAGTTCAGCGATAGAGCCACTTAGGCCTCCGGACATTTGTCGCAAAGCCAGCTGCAGTTCTTGTTCACTTTCTGAATCGATGACGCCCAGTACCGCTTCCGCTTGAGCCAAGTCGATACGTCCGGCCAGAAAGGCTCGCATAGTGAATTCACCAGGTTGCGCCTGTCGGATTCCCGTTTCGTTTAATCGCCGCATGACGTCATTCAAAATCGGCAGGCTGCCGGTACAGTGGATCTCGCCGCATGGTTGGCGCGTATAGCTGGCCGAGGTTGGCCAAAACAATAATTGGATAGGTAGTGGCCCGATCGGTTGGCCTAGATCCATGCGACAGTCGATTTGGCACGATGGGCCGCCGTTGGGTAGATCCTCTGCTTGGCCAAGTATCAGGCATTGGCTTAACTGGCTGTGAATTTTGGGCCCACTGACTCGGATAACACCCCGCAACCCTGCCTGTCCCGGGGTCGAAATTGCAGCAATCGATTCAGTTACATCCAGGTTTTGCATGCCACGTTTAGTCGCGATCTCGTAGACGACGTTTGCGGTCTTTGTCACGCTTGCGTCGATCGTCCAAGGCCTTACGGTCGCTCAACTTCTGGTCTTTGCCCGACGAGTCCGAGCCCGAGCCCGAGCCCGAGTCCGAATCTGAACTGTCAAATTTTGAGGTGTCCAATTCAGGTTTGGGCAACATCTTGCGTTCCACGACACTCCAGGCACTCGAGGTAATAAAGTAAAGACACAAACCAGCAGCGACTTTGAAGAAGATGAACCCGAAGACCAGCATCATGTACTTCATCATCTTCTGGGCGATTGCCGATTGATCGTCGGTAGCCGGTGGCATAAACATTTTTTGCTGAATGAACATTAACACAATCGCAGCGATCGGCAGTAGGTTGAAGTATGGGCCCAGGAATCCAGTCTCGCCGCCCAGAAACGAAGGCATCCAGCTTTGCCATTCGAACAACTTGTCGGGCCCGCCCAAATTCGTGCACCAATTCAACCCAGGAAACAATGGTGCATCGCGCAAGGCAACGTCAACACTGAGTCCCCGGTACAGCCCTAAAAAGATGGGCAATTGGACGAACATAAGCAGACAGCCACCAAGTGGTTTGTAGTTGTAGCGGGCACAGAGTTCCTGTCGAGCTTGAAAAAACTTGCGTGGATCCTCTTTGTGCTTTTCCTGCAGTTCCTTCATCTGTGGAGCCAGGTACTGCATCATTTGCGCGTTCAACGCAGCTTTGCGACTGATGGGAACCATGCACAGGCGGACGATGAAAGTTAGCAGGACAATGGCAACGCCGTAGCTCCAGCTAAATGTCAGTTTGTAAAGCAAGTGCAACAGCCAAATCAACGGTTTCGAAAAGATGGCAAACCACCCAAAGGTTCGAGTGTCATCCAGCTTGTATTGCTCTAGCAATTCAGGGTCTTTGGGACCCGCGAAGATCTCGAAAGATTCTTTGAAGGCCGTGTTTGGACTATTGGCGTCGTAAGGTGCCAGAGTCACAGGATCGGAATAAATTACGAAACTGATATCCGTCAGTCGGTTTCTTTTCTTGCTACTTTCTTCCAACTTCGCCGAGGTCAGACCAAACGCACTGTAGCATTTGAAATCTTCCCGCTTGGGCAACAACGCGACATTGAAATACAGAGTATCCACACCTATATTTCGCAACGTTCTTTGATCGTCAGCGGCACCTTTTTCGACCAGAGAGGTTCCTGGCGATTTTGTTTTGTCTTTGGTGTATTCGAAGTAGTCCGAGACGATTTGTGGACCGGATACAAATTTGAATGGCAACGCTTCGGTGGCCATGGTGATATCGCGAGCTCCGGCGGCTCGTCCAATGGCCCATGTGCTGCCGTGAATTTTTTGTTGGTACCACCAACCCTCGCCTGGCAGACCCGTTGGTCCGCACAACTCGTAATTGATTTCTTGAGGTTCGGTGCCCAAGTTGCGGATCTCGATGTCCATGTCGATATGGAAATTGCGAGTCTCATCATTAGCCATCTGGTAGCGTTTGATAATTTGAAACTTTTGACCTTTGGCATTGGCAATGTCAAAAGAGAATTCGATGGTTGGTTTGCCGTCGATTGTTTTGGATTCGCTTTGCCAGTTGGCCGAACGCATCGTTTCATCCAGATCGGGCCAAGCGCCGATATCCTGACGTTTCAAAGTCAGCTGAAAAGCGCGTCGCTTTAGTTCACGCTTAGTCAATTTTTCAGCTGCCGTGGGGCGAATCAACTGCATGGGAAGGCGAGTTGATGAGGCCGTAATTTTTTGTTCGGTTCCGTTGCGGTCAATCACAAGTAGCAGTTCTTGACCGGGTTTAGATGATCCCATGCGTTTGTGAAAGTCGGCTGGGTCAACCACTGGTTCGCCTTCGATCATCTTGATGACGTCTCCGACTTGCAAACCGGCGATATCCGCAGGGCAACCTTTGGCCACCAGGTTGATTTGACATCCCAAATCAACTTTCTGAAGTTCCAGTTGGCCGATGTAGGCATTTTGGTTTTCAACGTCAAAATACTTTAACTTGCCGTTGGCGCGTCGGTCGTTCAATTCGATTCGACGAACGACTGCGCCAAGAGAATCAAGAGTGACGACCAACGGCCCTGCGTCCTCAGCGAACTTGCCCAGCGTTAGGAATTGGCGAGGGTGTTTTGGGCGAGCCGGTAGTTCGGCTTCAGGATCTGCCTGAGACGATTCGTTTTCTGCCACGCCGGCGTTTTCTTCGTTGGAGTTGGCCAGCTCGCTGGGCTGTTCGCCCTGGTTGCGATTATTTTGAACCCCAGCGTCCGGCTTTTTGGGCGGCGAAAAAAAGATGGATTGCACGACAATTAGCCCAACCAGGCCAACGGTCATCATGATGATCAACGGTAGTGATGAACTTCTATTTTCCACGAATCAACGCCTCGAAAGCGAAACCAGTAACACGCAGGAAGAGGATGCAGGAAGATCGGTCGCACGTGACCGAAGCGATCAAGTCTTAATGACTCCCTAAGCAGAGACGAACGAGTCACCTTACTTATTCTGCAGCAGACGCTCTTTATTCTCTAAATTCGTAAAAATGATGGAAGGGGAAGTCACGAATATCTGGAAATAGTTTAAATCTCGTGTCGAGTGATGGAATAACTACCATTGCCAGCATGACTAGGTGGGCATGAGTTCGCCGTGCTGGATGCCCTGCCTTGTATGGAAGGAAAAACCGGCGGCAAGCAGGTCTTTGGAATGCGATCAAACAGCCAATTGGTGGGAAGGCAGACGGTTGTCTAACGGCCTTCGCCTAATCGATCGCCCAAAAAATCGTCAAGTTCGGGAATGGCGAAGATCTTGTCGCGTGTCGTTTTCCAGTCGTATTCGACGCGGCGAAACTTAATATCGTTGCCATCCATAATGACGTAGCAGCTTCTGGGGTCATTATCGCGAGGCTGGCCCACGCTGCCCACGTTGACCATCACCTTCTTTTCTTCCAAGTGGTAATGGCCATTTAAGTCTTTGGGGGACATGAATCGGCAATCTTCGGTAAAGACGCCTGGGACGTGCGTGTGACCTTGGAAGCAGTACTTCTGGATGAAGGTAAAGATTCTTTGGATCTTCCGCTCGTTGTAAATGTCTTCGGGGAACACGTATTCGCAAAGTGGGCTGCGAGGGGAACCGTGCACATACATGGTGTCGCCTTCGCGAAAGGTTCTAGGCAGCTTGGCTAGAAAGGCCCAGCGTTCTTGATTGCCATTAATACCCTTCTCAATTTGAGCGCGAGTCCAAAAGATGGCTCGTTCCGCCCCACTACTGAATCCTTCTGGGTCAAACAACGCTCCGTTGTCGTGGTTGCCTAGCAGGCACAGTCCAAAATCCAAGCACAGGTCGATACAGGTGCACGGGTCCGGGCCGTAACCAATAACGTCTCCGAGGCAGTAGATCTGTTCAACATTCTGATCGGCGATATCTTCCAGTACACGACGCAACGCTTCTGCGTTTCCGTGAATATCACTTATGATCGCTCGACGAGTCACGGATTCGATCCTGGAAATTTAAAGAAGAGAAGAAAACAAGATTTGCTGACTAGATTAGTTACCGCGAGAAAGGCGATCACCCAACATGTTGTCCAAGTCAGGTATATCGTAGATCTTTTGAGCCGTCACGGTGTAATCGTATTCGACTCGGTGGTATTCCACACATCCCTGTTCTTGGTCCAGCACGGCATAGCAGGCACGGCGGTTTTCGTCGCGAGGTTGACCGACGCTGCCGATGTTAAACATCATCTTTTCGCTGCTTAAGGTCATTCGGTGGTCGATGCTTTCAGGCGAATGAAATTTTCCGCCTGCCGTAAAGACACCGGGAATGTGCGTGTGACCTTGAAAGCAAAACTGCTCGAACCGCTTCATTAAGATCTCCATCCGCTGCGGTTCGTAGATGTGTTCGGGAAAGACGTACTCGTTAGTAGGATCTCTGGGCGATCCATGCACAAACAAGACGTTGCCTTCGTCGTGACGGCGAGGCAGTTCGCCAATAAAGTCCCAACGTTTGTTGGTCCGCTCGACACCGTCTTCCGTGGAATCCAGTTGATCGCGAGTCCAAAAGATGGCTTTCAATGCAACGGGGTTAAAGCCTTCGGGGTCAAAGATTGCGGCCTGGTCGTGGTTGCCCAAGATGGTCAGTTGGCAATTATCCATGACCGTATCCAGGCACTTTAGTGGATCGGGTCCGTAGCCAATGATGTCACCTAAGCATACGATCTGATCGATCCCTTGATCTTTGATGTGATTCATGACCGCCGTCAAGGCTTCAAGGTTGCCATGAATGTCGCTGATGATTGCTCGTTTTGCCGATGCCATCTGGTAAAATTCCGATAGTGTCGCGTCGCTACGCTTGGTTGCTGGGTTTGGATCCTAATGCCAAAAACGGATATACGATGCGGCTGTTTGGAGATTCGGTCGCGACGATTTGGATGGATCGTTTGTGGGCAGGATTGCAGTTTACGTTGTTGTTCTGATTAGTTCAATCGAGTTGTGGGTGCAAATCGTGTTCTGTCGTTGGTTTCAAGTCGGATCCTACCACTACAGTAAAAACTCGATAATAGGATAAGAATTGTGCAAAAAATTGCTCTGGAAACATCAACTCGGCAATGCTCTTTGGCACTGTTCCACGGCCACGAACTGGTCAAGCAGTTGAAATTGGACGACGAACAACCGGCCTCTGTACACATCCTTGCCAAGTTGAAGCAATTGCTGCAATCGAACTCGACACCTGAACCCGTGTCAGGTCTGCTGATTTCTATCGGACCTGGCTCATTCACGGGACTGCGAATGGGTGTCACGGTAGCCAAAACACTGGCTTACTACCATCAATCCCCAGTTATTCCGGTTTCGACCCATCGTGTTATCGCACAACAGGCGATTGTTCAAAATAACGATATTTCCGATGTTGTCTCGGTAATTGACGCCCAGCGAGCCCAGTGGTTTGTGCAAAGGTTCCAATTGGATGCCACTGGCGATCTGAATCCTGTCGGCGATGCACAGGTGGTTGATCCGAAGCTATTCGTTGATTCGCTGAAAACCGAAACCATGCTGACCGGTCCTGCATTGTTTCGTTATGCCGACAAGTTGGACTTTCCGGACAACATCCAGCTTTCCAACGACGATTGTTGGCAACCATTGGCACAGACGATGGGTCGGTGGACCGAGAAACAGGATTGGTGCATGTCCCCATTCGAGGTTGTGCCTGTTTACGGTCGCAAGAGTGCCGCAGAAGAGAAGTGGGAAGCCAAGTCGGTTAGTCGTCAGAAATAATGAAGCGGTTTTTGTTTGACCCAGGTTCCATTTCTCTCGAGACTTACACTGCGCTCATCGGCCTACCGTTCATAGACTCTCGATTTTTGTGGGGCGTCGTTGAATCGTTTCCTGGCGTCGGTGCTAAAGGTGCCTGGCGATGCCCAAAAGTAAATCAGGTTGCTGGCTGGCAACAGGTTTTCGAGTCCCTTGTCGGTGATTGTTGAGTTCTCTCTAACAGAAAAGTACTGCAGATTCAAAAGTGAGTTGGCTGCCAGAGCCAGACTTACGTCAGTGATGTCAGTTGCGTCCAGGTAAAGATTTGTCAGAGTCCGCAGACGGGCAATGGACTGCATGCCTTCATCGTTGACAGTCGTCTGTGACAAGGACAATACCTTCAGTTTTTCCAATCCATCAAGCGAAGCCAACGCACTCTGTGAAAAACTGCAGCCATCCAATTTTAATTGCTCCAGATTTGGAAACGTCTGCACGATTGTTTCGAAATCCTGGTCCGTCAGTTCGCGATCGAACAGTTGCAGTAGGTGAAGTTGTAGCTGCCCGATTTGCGGCAGCTCGGCGATGCTGATGCGAGTGTTTTTCAGTATCAGCGCGGTGAGTGGTAGGCGAGCGATCGATGCCAATGCAGCATCGGAAATTGAGGTGCTGTTAATGTGCAGCGAACGCAACACGGGCAATTCGGCAAGCATCTCGATTCCACCATCCGTCAAGCCGTCGCCTTGCAAATTAAGTTGGCCCAGGTGTTCATGGTTACTTAGCCAAATCATTACTCCGTCTTCGACGTTGCTGGCAGTCAGCCTTTTTAAACGCGTCAGGTTGGCAATGGTCGGAAAGAACTCCGATGGTTCGTGATCCGGTGTCAATTCAATGGACTCGATCCAGCCGACCTCTTCTTCCTTCGTGAACTGGATGCCGGCCTCCGTCAAGAACTTTTCGATGTCTTGTTCGCCAGTTGAAAAACGTTCGAGATAGACGAGTGTCTGTCTACTGCCTTCTGCCGCAGAAAAATCTTTAGGCCGATCCATGAAGGGCCCTGCCCAGCAGTAGGTCAGTCGGTCTTCCTCCAGTTTGTAGATGCCGTACATTGGGCGTAATTCCGCAAATCCCAAAGGCGCTAGTCCCAAATCGATTTGTTTGGGCGAGTGCGACGAGTCGATTCCTTTCAGATAGGTCGTGCTCACGGCACGGTTGACTCTCATCGCTCAGCCAAGGAGGGTTCCATCATCGCGTGGCACGATCGAGATGATGTCGCCTTTCTTTTGGCCAATTTGAGCCGGAGTTAATTCTCCGTCATGTTCGACGGATGTCACGATCCATTTTCCCATCAAGTGTTGGAAGTCGGGATCGTCAGTGCCGGCAACGCCATCGTGAGCCAGTTTTGTCGGTTTGTTGGCGGCATCCAGGAATTTACCCAGCGCTTCTTCTGCTCCTGTGCTGTTCGGATTCTGCACTTCTTGTTGTCCAAAAGTCATGGCGTTGCTGGCGACTGACAATAGCAGGCAACCGAAGATGATTCTCAGCATACGAAGCTCCTGTTAAACCTTGTTGTTACTAGTCTAACCATTTTTCAATAGTCTATCAGTAACAGTTTGGTAACGGTGTTTTTCGTATTGGTTTTCGTAGCAAGCTATCGCTGTCGAACGGTTCCCATTATCTTACGAGGTGTGGCAGCCCTCGCGAGCATATGGTGGCCGTCAGGGAAGGATGATTCCTTTGTCCTTCATTTTCTTCAAGACGTCGTCCAGGACTGATTCTTCAGCGGCTTGGGCGCCATGGACATGCCAAACCCAAGAAGCTGTGCCGCTGTATTCGGCATCCAACGAGATCTCGTCCAGATAGGCGATCGTTTTGCAAGTCACTACTTGACCGTCTTTGCCGTGATTCGCGTTCCAGCGACGGACCATGTATTCGACGATCGGTACTCGATATTTGGCAAAGTTACTTCGTACCAAGTTGCGATGCAGTCGACGCCAATGGTGTGAAGGGATAGTGGCGTGTACCGAATCAGGTCTCTCGTGATCGACGGGTTTTCCGCGAAAAATATCGACATGCAATCCACTGGCTAAGCGAGCGTCATAAACGAACCAGGGACTGTGTTCGGGTGGCACGTCAAACATCGTGAATGCCTGACGTAAATTGGTCCACCGTCCGATCACTCGCGCTGATTGAGGCATCAGCTTCTTAAAAAATGGATGTTCGATGTTGGCAGCGTTCCACAACAAAAAGTAACCTGCAAAAAACAACAAAACCAAGTTGGTCAATGACAACCAGTTGACGGGTTGCGGCTGGACAACATCTTGTCGGTTCGTCGTTTTCGAGTCGGTTGCCGATTGCTTGCTCCAACGATTCCAAAAGCTCGTAGGAATGACGACCAACCAGGCGGCAATTGAAATATACGAGAACAGTCCAATGTCCATGCACAAAGCGATTCCGATATGCAGTCCCACAAAGAAGACGAAACAGAACCAGCGAAACAGATCATTTCGCCAGGCAATGAACAGGAAAAAGGGCACCAGGATTTCACCAATCAACGTGGCCCAGGTAAATAACTTCAGTAAGCTAGTAGACCCTCGCATTGATCTGCCGATGTCCGTTGTATAAATGTCCAGTTGCAAGACGTAAGCGATGGCTTGCCCGCTGAACCAGACGTCGTTCAATTTGGCAATTCCGGCGAAGAAATACAGGCTGAAGATGCTTAACAGCAGGCCCACCGTCGCGCCTGAACAAATCCGTAACGGACTGGCAATTTCGTTGTCTCGTTTCCGCTTTCTGTCTAACGACCACATTGATCCGAGCGGCAGGAACATTCCCCAAAACAGAAGCAGTCTCAAAAACGTATCGCCCGAATGCAATATCAACGGATTGCGAGTGTGCAATGAGACCAGCAATATCCAGCTGACGATGGTGGCAATTCGTGTGAACCATCCCAAGGTCAACAGAGCGGCAGATACTAACGCGACAACGAACAAGACAATCTGCCAAGTCAGTGATCCGTTAACTGCATGCAACGACCAGCCCAGTGGATCAGGTGTGTTGCTAGCGGCCGCGACTGTTTCCGACCATGTCTGCAAAGACAAGATCCCCGAGTCCGCTTGCATGGCTTCCAAAGTTCCCCAGCGCATGGCCAAGTCAATCAACAACACCACTCCCAAACTGATCCGGAAAACGGCGAGCGATCGAGTGTCAAAACTGAATATGCGACGAACCAAAGATTCTTTGGAAGCGTTCATGCACTGGTCCTAATAAGTACTTGCCCAATATCATTTTATCGTTCGTTTGGGTTTGATGTCCAAAGCAAACTGCGTGGGCTTGCAGGCATATCTGTTGTCATGCTGCGAATAATCCGGAATTTCTTCAGAATCGTTCGTGTAAATCTTTAGTCCGCGTCGAGCTGTCTTTGGAAGAGGCAGACAAACTAAGTCTTTTTTAGTACCTGGTTTCTAGACACGTACCAAGCCAGGTTGGATATCCAGAGTTAAATCTTCGAAACGACCAGCTTTGAATTTCTCTAAGGCGATCGCCCCCATGACGGCATTGTCGGTGCACAGTTCTAAGCGTGAGATACATAAACGAGTGTTCGATTGATTAGCGGCTTGTTGCAACTGATCACGTAACACGCGATTGGCTGCCACTCCACCACCCACGCACAAGGTGTTCAGTTTGGTTTGCTTAACCGCTTGTTCGCACTTGGCGACCAGGCAATCGACGACCGCTTGTTGAAAACTGGCCGCGACATCGGCGATGACTTGTTCTTCCAGAATCAGTTCAGAAAAGTCAACTGCACCGGTTCCTGCGATTTGATATCGGACAGCTGTCTTCAATCCACTGAAGCTGAACTGTATTTTTTCATCTCTGATGAACGAGCGTGGAAAACGGTAGGCCGTCGGATCGCCGTTCAATGCCACTTTTGAAATAGCTGGCCCACCTGGGTAAGGCAGGCCCAGCATGCTGGCGACTTTGTCAAACGCTTCGCCCGCCGCATCGTCGATCGTGCCACCTAACAACTGAAACTCGAACGGGCTTTCGCAACGATACAAGTGACTGTGCCCTCCGCTGACAACAAGTCCTACGCACGGAAATATGGATTGGGGTTCATCAAACTGGCAAGCATAAATATGAGCATGCAGGTGGTCGATGGAGATCAATGGTTTGTCGCTTACCATGGCGATCGTTTTGGCCGCCATCAGTCCGACGATAAGTGAACCGGCTAGTCCCGGTTGATTGGCGACCGCGACTGCGTCCAAATCGTCCAGCGTCAAACCGGCTTGCTTAAGAGTCTCGTCGATGACAGGCAGGATTCGCTCGACGTGGGCGCGAGCAGCGATTTCCGGCACAACGCCTCGGAATTTCTCATGTAGACTCGCTTGACTAGCGACCACACTCGCTAAAACCTGAGGTCCGGATGTCACGATGGCTGCGGCCGTTTCGTCACAAGTGCTTTCAATCGTCAGTATCTTTGGAGAAGTCAATTCACTATCCTGCCAGGTTATGGGGCAAACTTGCTCAGACTTTTCATGGACTCTAGAATCGAAGTCCAGAAGGAAGCGAAGTTTCCATCGAACGGGAAGTTGAAACCAGATTCCCAAACAAGTCAAGAATCGACAAGACTACGGAAAACCAATGACGACTACCGAACAAACAACGAAACGAGCTTTATGGATCCCCGGGTGGTACGAATTGGACCAGCCGTTGTTCGTTGCCGACAGCCAAAGATTATGGTTTTACCAGCAACCCCCGGCCGAAGTTGCGTGTGCCGAAAACATTGATTTTGTGTTCTTTAACCAGCTAAGTGCGGCCGCAAATTGCCAGGTTCGAATCGGCAACGTTCTGTCGATTCGCCACCCAGAACTTGGCGAACTGACTGGAATCGAAACGGATGGTTTGGACTACACTTTTCGTCCCGTCGACCGTGACCCGATTCTGGTTAATGCCGAAGAGGATCCGGGCCGACCATACGATTCTTCCTGCGAGATCGAAGACTGGACGGTGGAGGTCATTCTTAGTGAAGTTTCAGAACCCATCGTCGACGATACCTAATTCGAAATGACCTTTCCGTCAATTATCAGGTAAACTGAAACTTAATCAGGTAAACTGAAACCAATGGGATCTTCCTGACCAGCAGATGCCATCTCCCCTCCCCCGTCTGCCCGCCTCCCCGCCTTTGACCTGCAAGTCCTTATGACTTCGATCGTCTCATTTAATATCAACGGATTTCGATCCGTCGTCGAAAAAGGGATCCTGGAATGGATTGCTCAGCATGATTTCGACATCATTTGTTTTCAGGAGACGAAAATACGAGATGGCCGAATTCCAAAAATTCTGATCGATTCCTTCGGCTACCACCACGACTGGCATCATGCCGAAAGGCCTGGTTACAGCGGAGTGGCAACTTTCAGCAAACAACGACCCAAAAAAGTTTTCGCAGGCACTGGGATTCAAAAATACGATTTGGAGGGCCGAGTTCTGCAATCGGAATTTGCTGACTTCACAGTGCTGAACTGTTACGTCCCAAGCGGCAGTTCGTCGGACGTGCGGCACCAATTCAAGATGCAATTCCTGGATGACTTTTATGGCTTGGTGGACAACTTGTTGTTAGATCAACGCAAGCTAATTATTTTGGGCGACTTCAATATTGCTCATACTGAAAAAGACCTTCACGACCCAAACCGCAACAAAAACAGCTCGGGATTTCTGCCTAAGGAACGCCAATGGATGACCCAGTTTTTTCAGCTGGGTATGAATGATTCGCTGCGGCATAAATATCCAGACAAAGTCGCCTACAGTTGGTGGCACTTTGCCGGAGATTTTCGAAATGAGAATAAGGGTTGGCGATTGGATTACATCGCTGTCTCCGATGATCTGTTGGATCGAGTCCACGACTTGAAACACATGAAGGATGTGACCTTTTCGGACCATTGCCCCATCGTCTTGGAATTGGCCGACAGCTAAGCCCCCTGTGTCGACCAATTTTAGGCTAGCCAAACAGCGTTAAAAAGCCATCTAGAAACAACTTGGGCATTTTTGTCTGCCACCGACCCGATCGAGGTTTGACTTTAATTGGTTGGCTGCGAAAATCGCGTGATTGCGGAAAGGATCCATTCACGTGGCCAGCGGTGTTAAAATGAAGCGAAACGATCGTCTAAGGTCTGTCTGTCGAGCCGGATTGTTGGTGTCTTGGTGGTTAACGGTACTGGTTTGCAGCCATGCAGGCTTACTGGCCGAAAAGCCATCGATCTTGCGTGTCGAGGCACATCCCGGAACCCCATTTGGAATCGCGAAAGTTTCTTTCCGTATGGGGCAAGCGGGCAAGCTGGTGCAAAACACAGGCGCTGTAAAACTTTCAGAACGTGACGGTCGCATTTTCTACCCCGCATTTTCGCAGGGGCTTTTGACGACTCTATTTGATCGACCAGCAGTTGGTGGAGTTCAATCGGTTTGGTTTTTGTTCCGCGGCGACCAACCACTGAACCTGACGCTACAAGGTCACGAACCAGTAACGTTCACCTTGGATATGAATCGTCGTAGCCGCCCAATGCTCAGCCGAGCGCTCTTTCAGGCATGGTGGCGACAATACAACACTCAAGTACGCCAACACATTAAAGAAGGTGACTATCCGCCGCTCGTCGAAAGTTATCTGACGGCGATGTTGGCCAGAAGGTTACAGCTTGATCCGCCGTTGCCCGAACGTATGCAACAACGACGCAACGACGAACTACAACAGACGGTCAATTTATTGTTTGGGGTCGAGCAAATTCGGGCTGATTCCATTCATCAGTTGCTAACCGAACCGCCGTCCGCAGATCTGGCAATGTTAGCATTGCCACGTCAGTCGACTTGGCTGAACAGTAGTTTTGAAGGCCCGTTGGCCAATGTTGAAACCGAACGGATTGTCGATTTTGTTCCAGAAGAGTGTTTCTATTTGCGATTCGGAAACTGGGACAACCAGTTGTGGTTGAAGCGTTTGATGGAGGAATACGGCGGCGACCTGTCACGCATGATTGCATTGCGAGGGTTTCGTAGTCAGGGAACCAACAAAATGTTGGAGCAGTTAGCTCTGGAATCCAGTCAATTGGACGATTGGTTCGGCGGCAACTTGATCGAAGACGTAGCCGCGATCGGTACGGATTTATATGTTGAGGATGGCCCATCGAATGCCATTTTGATCCTAGCCAAAGACAATTCTTTGGAGCGACAAATCACGTCTCGACGTAAAACATTTGCGCGTCGAAATGCCGACAATGGGATCACTTTGACGGACCTGGAAATTGATGGCCACAAAGTCACCCTTCTGTCATCGCCCGATAACTCAGTCAGATCCTTTTACACCGTTAAGGATCTTTGTCACATTCAAAGTAGTTCCCGGACGATCATGGAACGGTTCCTGCAGGCTGCCGATGGCGAACGAAGTTTAGCTAAAAATCGCGAGTTTCGATTGGCTCGTCAGATCAACCCGTTGGACCGCGAAGATACGGTGTTTGTTTACCTGTCGCGTCCATTTTTCGAGAACCTGTTAAGCCCTGAATATCAAATCGAGTTGTCTCGACGCAATCGATCGCTGGCCAATATCCAAATGTTTCAGCTGGCCCAGTGGTCCGCCAAAAACGAAGGGTACGCCACTGACAATATCGATCAAATGATTCAGCATGGTTTTTTGCCCGAACAATTCAATGCGTTGCCCGACGGCAGTTCAATAAGCTGGAAAGAAGATGGCTGGCACGATACCAAGCGAGGTAAACGTGGCTACTTCTTGCCGATTGCCGATGTCACGATCGACGCGATCACTCCGAATGAGAGTCAATGGTTGCAGAAGCGGATCGCTTTCTACCAAAAGGAATTGAAAGAAGTCGATCCTTTGTTGATCGCGTTCAAGCGTTTTGAATTGGACGAGAAGGTTGAGCGCATCGTAATCGACGCCCGAGTGGCTCCGTTTGGCAAAGAGAAATATGGTTGGTTGGGCGACGTCCTGGGGCCTCCGTTAGAATTCGAGGTCAATATGGGGCCGGACGCCTTGATGTCGATTCAGGCCAGTTTGGCACCGAACATGTTTACGGCAGCCACAGAACCTCATCAAATTTTCGCGTCGGTTCAAGGTGACGTTCCGCCAAAAACCAACTTGCAACCAACCAACTTTTTGGAGTTGTTTGAGTTGTTCAAAACGACTCCTGGTTATATCGGTGCTTGGCCTAAAGCTGGCTACCTGGATTTGTTGCCCGCCTTGGGTGCTCAGCCCGATTCTGAAGGCTATACCTATTCACGAATTCTTGATGTTTGGCGTTTGCAACAAGGTGATTTTTCACTGGTTTCATTCGATCGGCAAAGATTGGAAGCGGCTCGACGTCACCTTGAGGTCGTACCGGCCGAACGTCCGGCACAGATTCGATTGCGTGTTGGAGATATATCCAGTTCGAATTTGCGAGAATGGGCCAACGTCATTTATTACGATCGCAGTTGGCAAACATCCGTCGCTAATGTGCGCTTGTTGAATTTGATGATTCAACAATTCAACCTTTCTCAAGAAACGGCCAAGGCGCAAGCCGAAGACTTGTTGGGGCTGACGCTGGTGTGTCCGCTAGGTGGGCAGTATTCATTGGCGGCGACCGATACCGGGCAAGTCGTCTGGCAATCGGATCAATGGCCCAGCTTTGATGACCCGCAAGTCCCCGTCGACTATTTGGCTCCGCCGATGAGTTGGTTTCGCGGTCTGTCGCTTGACGTGTATCAACGTAACACTCAGTTTGTCGTGCACGGTAGCCTGGATATTGCTCGCGACCCAAGCTTGTACGGAAGCGGAGGTAGCAAGATTTTTGGCAATCTGCCATCCATCGACTTGTTCAAAGGGTTTTCTAAGGTCGAAGAGTTGCCCTCGGGTGAAAAAAACGACACCGACGATAAAGATTCAGGCGGTGCCTCGTCAGAAGATCCCGATGGAGAACCAGATAGATAAGCCGTGATCTCAGTCAGCTGCACAAACTTCATGCGTTTTTTCAAATTTGAAACATTGCCGGAATAAGTTGGGTATTGAATCGTTGTAGTGGCGTAAGCCCCACAAGATCCGTTAAGTATTGACTTTGGAAAATAATGATGCGAACGAATTCGACCCGACTTGTTGCCTGTGTTCCGTTTCTTCTTGTTGGTCTGTTCGCAGCACAGTCAGCCTTCGCGCAACAACAACTGTGGCAAGGGGTTTTGGATCTGCAAGGGGCCACGTTGACCTTGAATTTTGAAATTGAGAAAGACGGCGATGAATTCTCAGGTTCCATTTATTCAGTAGAGCAAAACAATGCTGAAATACCGATCTCCAGCATGAAGATTGAAGGGTCCACGGTTACGATTATTGCCGATAGTGTCGGTGGCAAGTTTTCAGGAGAAATGAACGAAGACCGTTCCGTCGTTACTGGCAAGTGGTCGCAAAGTGGCCAGGAATTTGACTTGGCAATAAAGAAAGTCGACTCGTTTGGCCCAGCAGCCAAGCACATCGAGTCCTGGCGAGGCATTTTAGACGTCGGCGCGGAATTGGAATTAGGGCTGCAAGTTTATGAGGCTGAAGACGGCACTCTGACTGCCAAACTGGATAGTTACAGTCAACAAGCGACGGGGATACCGGTTGAATTCGAAAAGGACGGCAAGTCTTACAAGTTCTCGCAATCCGCGATGCAGATGGAATACGCGGCACAGTTAAGCGACGACGGTAGTCAATTGGTCGGAAAATTTAAGCAAGCCGGTCGAGAATTCGATTTGATATTTGATTCTGTCGAGCTTGATGCACCCGCCCCGGAATTAAATCGACCTCAAAATCCAGAAGGCCCTTTCCCCTACACAGCCAACGACGTGTCCTACAAGAATGAAAACGGTGGACACACTCTGGCCGGCACGCTGACGATTCCCGAAGGCGAGGGTCCGTTCCCAGTCGCGATTTTGATTTCAGGTTCCGGTGGCCAAGACCGTGACGAAACACTGATGGGCCATAAACCATTCTTAGTGATTGCCGACCACTTGTCACGCAACGGTATCGCCGTGCTGCGTTTTGACGACCGAGGAATTGCCGATTCAACGGGTGATCACCAAGTCGCCACGTCTGCCGATTTTGCAACCGATGTGCAGGCAGGAATCGACTTCTTGAAAACTCAGGCGGAAATCGACAGCAATGAAATTGGCTTGATCGGTCACAGCGAAGGTGGCTTGATCGCGCCCATGGTTGCTACCCAAGGTACAGATGTCGACTTTATCGTGATGATGGCTGGCCCTGGGGTTAACGGTGAAGAGATTTTGAAAAGCCAAACGCGGGTCATGTCGAAATTATCCGGACGATCAGATGCGTACATGCAGGCCCAAGAAAAAGTGCTGGTGGCCGTGATCGAAAAGATGAGGTCACAAGCGGACGTCACAACCGAACAATTGCAGGAAGTGGTCACGGAAACTCTGAGTTCGGTGGAGGACGAGGAATTGCGTGAATCGCTAACAACGGACATGGCCGCCCTTTCGGCGACTATTAATTCTCCCTGGATGCGTTACTTCATCGATTACGATCCAGCAACCTGCCTGAGACAGTTGAAATGCCCGGTCTTGGCGCTCAACGGCAGCAAGGATGTGCAGGTGTTGCCGAAACTAAATTTGGACGCCATCAAAGCGGCGGTTCCAGTTGACTTGCTGACGCTGGTTGAGTTGAAGGACATGAACCACCTGTTCCAGGAAACTGACGGTACCGGAATGCCCAACGAATACTCGGTGATCGAACAGACCTCCTCGCCGAAAGCGCTGGGTCTGATGACCGCCTGGATTCAAAGCCACACAAACTAGACGTGTCTGACGGCAAGACGCCGCCCGCGCGTTTTAGTCGGAGGGGTTCAGGTGATTTAACTCGACGCAGCGAATTTGAAGAGACTGGGCTTGAATCGTGAGTGTCTACTTCATGACCTCAGCACATTTCTGTTCACTGAGTTGACAAGGCAAAGCGGATTTTCCTGACAGAAAACCGTTTTTCTCGCAGCCACCTACACATCTACTCATCATCCTTGTGAAAAAAATAACGACCTCTTACGAGTGGTTCGTGTATACGATTTGGTGACACAAATTGTCGGCAGCTTGCCTGCAAATCCTTGGCCCTGTTGTCATTTGAATCCAAACGCGATTCAAAGTAAGGAATGTCATTTGAGGCCGTCAAAGATCTGTTGACAAGGATTCGTTTGCAGCCGAGCACAGCAAGGAGACTGATCCCCTCGACATTCACCTTGCTATGCGGCTGCAACGGATCTCTTTTTCGTTTGAATCAAAACGAAGATCTCATTGCGAAGAAAACGCTATGCCGCTCGACGATCTCCGCGTCGCTTTAACTTTCGCAATCTGCGTCGTTCCGATTTCGACAGCTGGTTTGCATCTTCTTCACTGAGCGACAGCAAGTAGTCGTCACCTGATAAATTCGTCGAATCACCGGAAGACTTCGCGACAAAAGGTCTGGTTTGCGGGCGCGCCACCGTTTTCGTGGTTTGCGAGGTTCCAACAACTTGCTGTTGCTGGGATGTTCGTTTCGCAGGTTGGCTCTGTTTTTGAGTAGGCTGATTTGCTGTCGCCTGATTTTGTTTAGGTGTGGTCTTTGCCGTGCGGGTGGTCCTTGCCTTTAGTGTATTTTCAGCTTTGGGTTTCTTGGCAACCGTCGTTGATTTCTTGGTTTTGGTTTGAGCAACTGGTTGGGTGGTCTGATTGTTCTGTGATTTAGTTTGCTTCTGCCGTTTTTGACTTTGCGTTTGTGGTTCTACCGTGTCAGACACAGGTTCTTGCGTTTGAGTTGCCTTTTGTTTTTGTTTGGCTTCTTTAGCTGTGGCTTTGGCTTTTGCTTTTTCCTCTTTCTCCATCGCACGCAGTTGACGTTGCTCTTCTTTTTCTTGTAGTCGTAGTTGTTTGGCTTCCAGTTTGACAGCTTGCCGTTCGGCTCGTCGTTGTTGTCGCGCCAAACTTGCTTCGCTGGTTGAACGAATCCTGACACCGGTCAATCCATAGACGTCTAGGTAAACGTAGCGCGCGAAACTCAATATTGTGATAAACAGGGCCGTCGATCCGACCAACAGGCAATTGCCCAGTGCGGAATGGATGTATTCATTGCTCTGAGTTTGCACGCCCGGAATATCATTCAACAAAATTGCGGTTCCGTAAGTCAAGAATACAGTCAGCAGTCCAAGTACGGCAAACTTGGAATGTCGCACTTCCAGAAGGCCTCGCACGACAAGCACGGTCAGGCCAATCAGTTTTGCGAAGAACAAGTAAAGCAAGCCTGATCCCGTTGAGCTCCAACCAGACAATGACTGGAAGATGTTTTGGAGCATGGCTGAAATGCCCGTGACACTGGCCACACTGGCTAACAGAAACGTAAACGCCAGCCAAACCCACAAGCGGTAGGAACCGTGGTAATCGTCTCGACGGTGTTGCTGCAACAAAAACAATTGCAAACTGACGCAAGCAGTCATCAACAACAGAAAATTCGAATACCAAACGCCCAAGCCACGTCCACTGTCCAGCGAAAGAACGGCCAGACCCTCGTCACCGATAACCGTTTGCCAATCCGGAGAATTCAGATGTAGCAGATTCAGTCCAGCGACGATCGCCAACAAGAACGCTACAGCGGCCAGAAACGACCAAATTCTTTTGGGGATCAGATCGATGGCCTTAAAGCGACAGCGGCGTCTAGCACCTGCATCGTAGGCGCGGCGTGGCGCGTCGGCCCGCTGGTCCGTGTCGGGAACGTTACCAGAAGCCTTCTTTCGTCTTACCTGTGTCGTGGTGGATTCCGAAGACGTACTTTCATCGCTGTTTTGAGTCTGATCCAAGGCCGCCACACGTCGTCGACGTTGTCGGGTTCTTTGAGGATTCATGGTAATGACACAAAGACTGCGAAGGAGGAATCAAAGAAAAGGTTCTAAATAAAAAATCGGCTGTGGCACCTCGAAATCTTTATCGTTCCAAAACGTTGAAGGCTGAAAACCCGAGCCTTTTGCTAGCATTGGTAGGGGTAGGGATCAACGAAATGAACGACCCATTTTTTTTTTGAGCGACCATTACCCAAGACGCTTAATGGAACGTCATTTCATTTGAGTCCATTTTGTGCGAATCCAGATTGTCTAGGCGATTCGAAAAAAGGGGCACTTAGACTAGAGCCAACTAATTTTGCGTGAAACGATTGTTAAGAGTGCCTATGCCTGCGATTTCGACTTCGGTAACGTCACCGTGTCTTAGAAATACCGGAGGTGTACGGCCAGCCCCAACTCCCTCAGGCGTCCCCGTAAACAAAAGGTCAGCCGTTTCCAGAGTGCAAAACTTGGAGATGTGCGAGATCAAAAAGTCGATCGGAAAGATCAGCTTCTTAGTGTTTGACATTTGCATTTGTTGGCCGTTCAGTCGCAGTTGGATATCCAGATTTTCAGGATCCACTTCATCCGGCGTCACCAACCACGGTCCAATCGGCGCGAAACCATCAAACGTCTTGCCCAGCAACCATTGACCACCCGGTCGCCCTTTTTGCCAGTCTCGCGCGGAAACGTCGTTTCCGCAACAAAATCCAAGTACATGCTGCCAAGCATTTTCACGCGGGATGTTTTTCCCTGGTTTGCCGATCACGACCACCAATTCTGCCTCGTAATCCACTTGTTCGCTGATCGAAGGTAACAGGATGTCATCCGACGGGTTGGCGATGGCAGTTGGGAACTTGTTGAAAATGACGGGTAGTTCTTTGACCTCGGAACCCATCTCTTGAGCGTGAGCCGCATAGTTTCGACCGACACAAACTATTTTTCTGGAACCTGTGACAGGCGCCAGCAATTGAACATCCGCGACAGCTACTGACTTTTCTGATGGTAACGGTTTTGCTTGCGGATCCAGTTGAGTCAGCAATGGATTTGGCGAACAACCCGATATCGTTGCGGTGTCTTGCGGGTTGCTGGGGGTGCCAAGGCTACCGATCCAAATCTGATTCTGATGGCGAAATCTGACGAACTTCATGCAATCTCCAGAATAATCGATTTAAGTCTTACATTTGTCGCGAACAATTATCGTTCACAGACGAGGAATTTTGACGGTCAGCTAAACAGGTCCTAGGTTTCAGAGGAAAAATCTTTTATCCAGAACAATGTAGAAACGTAATTTCCAGCGGAAATTGAATCAATGGACAAACAGGCCCTCGATAGTCTTACTGAATCAAAACCTGTTGTTGCAAGTGCAAGACTCAACACAGAACAGCTTTTCCAGCGCTACCTGATTGATAATATTCGGGAGGGTCTGGTGATGGTGGATCGTCACTTGAAAATCCTGATGTGGAATCAGGCTGCTGAACAACTTACAGGTATCCGGGGTCCCGGCATGATGGGTTCCCAATGGCTGCCTAGTCATATTGATTTGCGAGATCGTTACGAAAAATCGATTCCCGACAGCGCATGCCCCGTTGCCGAGTCTGTTCGCAAAGCCGAACAAGTGCTGTTGGCTTCGACCGTTACTGGCCGAGGTGGCCGTCGCGTGGCAATCGATTTGCACTGTATCCCGGTCATCGGTCACGACATGGCCGTGCATGGTGCTGTGGCATTGATGCACGATCAATCTTCGCAAGTCGATTTGGAACAGCAAGTTTTGACGCTGTACGCTCACGCGACTCGCGATCAATTGACGGGCGTCGCCAACCGAGCTCACTTTGAACGCTCGCTGGATGCTCGCATCAAGGAATTCAATAGCAAAGGTTCGATCTGTAGCTTGATCGTGGCCGACATTGACTTCTTCAAGAAGATCAACGATGACTTCGGACACCATATCGGTGACCAAGCATTGATGAGTTTCGCGAAGATCCTGCAACAAAACACTCGAGTTCACGATTTAGTGGCTCGTTATGGTGGCGAAGAATTTGTCATTGTTTGCCCGAATTGCCCAGTAGATATCGCCGTCGAACGTGCCGAAGAAATTCGCCTTGCGTTAAGTGAAACTCCCCTCGCATCGTTGAACGGGAGGTGCATTTCTGCCAGCTTCGGTGTGACAGAATTCCAGCCAGAAGATACAGCTATAACCGCATTCGTGCGAGCGGATCAAGCATTGTTGATGTCCAAAGAAAATGGACGAAACCAAGTGCAGTTCTTGCAAACAGAATCGGGCGTGAAGAGTCCAATTGTTGTAGAAAAACAATTCCAGTCGGAAATCGAATGGAAGAAGCTGAAGGGAAGGATCCTGAAAGTTGAAGAGGGCGAATTGAAGTGCCCAATGAGCGTGCTGATCGAAAAGATCAAAGGCATCGTGTCCGACAATGAGTACAAAATCGTATTTGCCGAACCAGATCACGTGCGAATTCGCGTCAACAGGATCCCCGGTGTTCGGCTTCGATTGCGAGACCGCAATACTCCGTTGTTGATCGACATCGAGACTCGCGATCAATACCCATCATTGTTCAATAAGAACGAACGATGCTTGCGAATTCGATTGTCTGTCCGAGTCGTGAAAAGCCGTGACCGTCGCCATAAAGATCTGAAGCGTCGTGTTAACATGGTGACAAGAGACTTCATGGAACACTTGGCGATTACACGCTTGAGCGAAGAAGACCTGAAGCCCAAAAAAGATAGTCGCTACTAAACGCTACGCAGCGCTTCGATTGGATCCAGTTTCGAAGCTCGATGTGCTGGGTAGATTCCGGAAACGATTCCGACCGCCAAAGAAACCAACACGGCGATGAACGGAGCCCACATGGTGACTTGCGTTTCCATGCCGGATGTCAGTGTTACGACGTAAGGGGCGAACAAGCCTAGCAGCAATCCAATCGTTGTCCCGATCGCGGACAACGCAGTCGTTTCGACCAGAAACTGCACGATAATATCTTTTTGGGTGGCTCCCAATGCGCGACGGATCCCGATTTCGCGAGTCCGTTCGCTGACCGACGCCAGCATAATATTCATAATGCCAATCCCACCGACCAGCAACGAAATCGCGGCGGTAGATCCTAGAACGACTGAAAATACTCGTTGAGCAGCCTTTTCTTGTTCCAGTAGATCGAGTGGGACGGTGATGGCGTAATCTTTTCGCGGGTGATACTTAACCAGTAACCCTTTTAAGACATCGGATGTCGCTTTCACATTGTCGGCATCGTCTACTTCGACCGTGATCTGACTCAGTTCAATGCGGACTTCTGTTCGAGACCCTTGTCGACGGCGATAAAGATACTCGCCAATCCGTTCTCGGTCAGAAGTCAAAGGAATGTACACGTCCAAGTTGTAGTCTTGAGCCGACATGCTACTACCGATTCCGGCCGACGGTGTGCGCCATTGTGAAACGCCAACGACGCGAAAGAAGTGTTGGTTCCCGATCTCGATAGACTTGCCTAATGGCGATTCGTGCCCAAATAACTCTTTGGCAATATCCGCACCCAGCACGCAGACGTTCTTGACGTACTTTAGATCCGAATGATTGATAAAGCGACCACGCGCCATCTTCAGATTGTTGCTGTCGGCGTAATTGTCGATCACACCCACGATGCGCGCGTCCAAAGCATTTCCGCCATTGCGGGCCTCGTGAACGAATTCGCGTTGAGGCGTTGTTGAAACGACACTGGTGATGGTCTCGTTGATCCGTTGCATATCGTCGTAGGTTAGCCCGAAGGTCAAGACACCTCGCGAACTAGCATTGTCGTCCTCTTCCGTTGGTTGGACGCTACGAACGATGACGTTCTTAACGCCAAGTGAGGCGATTTGGTCCTGAATTTTTTGAGAGGCCCCTTCGGCAACTGCCAGCATGATGATGACCGACGCCACGCCAAATACCAGGCCCAGTACGGTTAACATGGAACGCAGCTTATGCATCAGCAAGCTACGTAATGACGCTTTGAATAATGCGGCCCAACGATCGATCACCCCGGATTACCTCCGCTGGGTGCTGCTCCTTCCGCGGCTGCGGGTTTTTCATTTTGCAAACCTTCGGCTAGGCCTGCGTCTTTTTCTGCTTCGCCAAAATCATTCAGGCCGCGTTGATAGGCGTCCAACGCCAGGCGTTGCCCGACCTGCAGGCCTTTGGTGATTTCCAGGAACGAGGTTGTTGCGCGACCGATCTCGACCCGCTGACGAATGACCTTTTTACCTTCAATCACATAAACATAATTTTGCTGAAAGTGTTCGGTGACGGCGTTAACGGGAACAGCGATTATGTCTTGGTAAACCCCCGCCATGATCTCGCATTCCGCTGTCATTCCAGGACGCAATTCGATTTCAACCGGGAACTCATCAACAAAAATGACGACTTCGTAATTTTTGGTCGAGGTGCGATAGTTGCTACTGGCCAGACTGGAAACTCGTTTGATCGTGCCAATGAAGTTGACATCTGGATAAGTGGAAACACGTATCGTTGCTTTTTGGCCCACCTTTACCTTGTTCACGACCGATTCGTGAACACTAACATTCACTTGCATATTCCGCATATCGGGCAAGTAGAAAATCTCCTGGTTTTGGTAAACGCTTAGGCCTTCGCGAATTCGTTCGTCATCGTCGTACCACGGTTTGTTGGCGTAGACCAAAGTCCCTTCGGCAGTCGCTTTCATCTCTGTGTTTTTACTTAGTTCTTCCAACTGCTTCATTTCATCGTTTTGCAGTTCGAGCGCCTGTTTTGAATTTTCCAGTTTGGCTTTGGCTTTTTCCAATTCGGCCGTTGCCGTGTCCTCGGCGCGAGTCAGCTTGCGAACGGTCTCTTCGGCATTGGCTTCCAATTCCATAATTCGTCGTGGACGATCGAATTTGACCAGATTGGTCAGCTTTAGTTCGTCACGACTGACGCGAAAGCGAGCACTGTCGTAACGCAATTGAATTTCACGAAGTTGTTCGGGAGCTCGATATCCTTTTTTTACCAAAGCTCGAATGTTTTCTAATTCGTCTTTAATTTTTTCCAGTT
Organism: uncultured Pirellulaceae bacterium; assembly: GCA_964543985.1. Taxonomy (GTDB): domain Bacteria; phylum Planctomycetota; class Planctomycetia; order Pirellulales; family Pirellulaceae; genus CAJQPP01. Next base: position 105,180 of record CAZJBW010000005.1, read on the forward strand.
CAGCTTTTCCCTCGTCGATACTGCGTTTGAAGTCGGCTTGCTCGGCTTCAAAGTCACCGTCGCGATACTTTTTTAGATCAAGATCCGCCAACGCGACAGCAAGTTTTGCGGCTTCGATATTACTTTCGTTAGTGTTCTTTTGAACTTCAATTTCCTGTTTGGATTCTTGCACCGCCCCTTCAGCTTTGTTTACCTCGTTCTTCATCTGGGCGATTCGTTCGTCAATTTTTTCGCTGTCGAATCGGACTACCACGTCACCATTTTTGACGCGATCACCTTCGGGAACGATAAAGATAATCTTGTTTTCCCAACCAGGTAGCGGGCAAGCTCCGCGGATCGTGTTTTGGCTTTCCAGCGTGCCACGTTCGACGATCATATCGCGTACGGATCGACGCGAAACTTCGTGGGCAATAATGCCGTCAGCTTCGTCCGAGGCAAACGGGTTGAAGAATACCACAGCGGCAACGACCAATCCCCCGATGATCACAAGTGGGATCAGCCATTTCAACATTTTGACGGCAAGCTTACCGCCGGAAGAATTGTTCGTACTGTTTACGGATTCGGGCGTCTTCGATGATGTCGAGACTGGGTTGGTCGCCGTCGTCTGTTCCGGAGGGTTCTTCGTCGTACTCGGACTCGCGTTCTTCTGAATCATTGTTCGGTACGGTTAGGGTGTCAGGTAGGGCCTCATCCAAATCGGAAGCGTCGTCAACGCCGGGATTGAACGTCGAGTTGATCCAGGTTCCGTCTGAATCCAAGTATAATAATTCTAAATCAACGAACAGGCCCATTCTACCAATTTCATAGTCGATCCAACTGGAAATTAAACCGTTTTTTGCATCTAAAAGAACCTGCAAGGCCTGCAATAAGTCACGTGTGGCACTTGTATCGCCAGTAGTGGTGGCTCGCAATTGAAATTCTGCTTCGTCGACCTGGCGAGTCGTCGCGATTAATGTCTGTCGCGAGATTTGAAAGTTTAACCAGCTAATTCGCAACGCTCGCAAGTCGGCGCGAATCGTGTTGATGATTGCGTCTTCTCCAGCCATATAGCCTCGACGCGCTTGTTGGTAGTTGATTTGAGCAGAACGGTAACCATTTCTTTCAGCAAACCGATTTAATGGGCCGTCGAATTGGACACCTACCTGAACGCTGCTTTCGGAACTGTCAAAACGTACCGGATTCTGAAAGTTTGGGTCGGTTCCCACGGAGGTGCTTAGGGAGACATCCAAATCGCTTTCCAAGGCATCGGCAGCCAGCTCGACGCCTCGCCAGGCGTCCATCGTTTGGCCTCGCAAGTTCATTAAGTCCAGTCGGTTTGCCAACGCCATTTCGACCGCTGTCTCTTCATCAATATCGAAAGGCGTCACATCGATCAAGAAAAGGCGGACCTGATTTTGAACAATGAACAAGGCAGCCTGTTGCTCTCGTAAGCGACGGCCGAGTAATTCGCTGGTTGATTTCCAGGCCTCAAGCGGCTCTTCATCAGCAACCCGTTGCGACTGTTCGTCAACCTTGGTCAGGTCTTCTTGGATCTCAGCCACGACATCCGTCAGTTGCCCTTTGATGCCTTCGATTAAAGATTGCTGCTGTTGATAATCGATCTGATCTTCGTTGTTCAGTTCATCAACGTCCACTTCCGAAAGTTTTTGATCCCAGCGTTCCAGTTCCTCTTCAATTTCAGGTATCAAGGTTTCCAACTCGGACAGCAGTTCGCCATAGCTTTCCATGGCGGTATCCAATAGTTCACGAGGCGGTTCTTCGGGCGGCAAGAATTGAACGAGACGTTGGTAAACGGAATCGGTCTCGGTACGTAGCTCGTCAAACTTGGGGTTGCTCAATTCAAACGGCTGTAGGAAGTCTTCGTTGATTTTGACGTCGATGCGTGGCGGTAGGCCTAGCGTGAATTTCAGGCCGTCCAGCGAATTGGCATAGTTTTGCTCGGCAGCCAACAATGAAATGCGTCCGTTTTGATAATCTTGGAACACCTGGTCGACACTGATCTGAGAAACCAGTTCGCGAGAAAATAATTCTTGAAACTCCAGGTAGTTTAGTTCCAGGCTACGCAGGTTTGCGCGTTGATTACGCAAAGATTGAGTTTGCGTTAACAGGTTCAAGTATGTGCTAACCGTGTCGACATAAAATTCGCGACGAAATCGAGCGAACGTTCGTACGTCATACAGCAAGTTTCGTTCGGCCAGCGAAAGTCCCTCCAAACGCACGTGACGGAAGGCGCCGCGTAACAATGGCTGAGTCAAGCTTAGGACGACGCTGCTGGATGTCGTCGTAGGGCCCGACGGGGTCAAGTTCCAGACTAACGAGTTGGCAAGTGACGCGGCAAGTTGTCCGCCAGCGGCCAGGTCTCGCGAGAATCCTAGGTTGCTGGCTTGCGTAATCGAGCGACTGGCCAGCGAGTTTCGTCCAAAGCCGTTGAACGTGCTGCCTGTGTTTCCGAACCATTGAGTGTCAAACTCGAACCGGTTGGCCGACAGCCCGAGTGCCGATAGATACAAGCCCTCGATTTGTGCCTGATAGTCGCGACTGTGAATTAGAGCCAAACGAGTGATCGATTCTGTATCAATCTCCACTTCGTTGTTTTCATTGCGAGGTAGCTCGACTTCCCAATGCGAGTTCTCAACGCTACCGAGTTGGCCAATGCGATCCCAATACCCGTTATTGTGAAAACGGTAAGGTTGCCGCAACCAACGATTGGCTGTCGGATCGTCCGGCGGGCTGGGGCCGCAGTCCGGATCTTGCTGGTCGGCCATTCGCGAAGTGGGTGCCGCTTCAACGGATCGTTCCGGTAGAATCCAACTAGGGTCGACTTGTCTGGAATCGATCAACTTGTAGGCGTCACGGTCTGCCCACAAACGATAATCACGTCGCTTACAACCGCTGTTCGGAATTAGCAAACAACCAATGACTATGCAAAGCACCAGCGCTGACCATCCGCGCCAGGATGATCCGCGTTTCTGTCGGATCGGTTTGGGGCAACTTTTGAGCATTCGATTGCAAACATGCGGTAATGAAATAAGACCGTCATGTTTTAGATCGATTTAGAAGATGCCCGTTAGTTGGCGGATTTAGGCAAGTTTGCTGGTTCTCAGGGAATTTCGACTTGCGCTACCCGAAAATATTATCCGGTTACCCACAATTGCATGCACCCATAGATAAGCCTGGGAAACTCTGCGGGTTGTATTGATTGCTAGGTACGGCGCCAGCTTTCAACGTAGCTGGATTCGACAGAATTCAGGTCAGTCGCGAAAACCGAAGTCTTGCGACTGCGTTCAGTTGTCCGTGCCGATGCGAAGTCTACGGTTTGAAAGAACCGCCAGAACCTTCGGACTGGTTGCTGGGGGCCTGCAACCGACTTGGATCATAGGGCGTTGGTGTCCGCACGCTTCCAGGAGAATACGATCCCTGTCCCTGCAATTGCAATTGAAGCTTGGGCACGGTTGTCGTGGCATTCAATGTCGGCGTGCTGGGTTGCGTTGTTCGAATGTTATTGGGCAGTGACGGAATGACCGAATCGACCGCTTGATTGATAACATTCGTGGTGGCTTGCACCGCGTTGTTAGCAGCCTTTTCAACTGGAGCCACTAACTGGTTCACCGATTGCTGAGTAGCGTTGGTTATCGAATCGACCGCTTCAGCGACTCGCGGAGGAAACGGTTTAAAGGGAGTCGTCGGGTATTCGTAATTGACTTGAGCGGCTCCGTTGTTAGCCGGTGGAGTGATTGTGCTGATGGGTCGTTCAGGAATGATGGGCTGCAAACCAGTGTTGACCGGTGCCTGAGTTGTGGCGACTGGCGATTGTGATTGGAAGCCACCCGTGTTCGGGATATCAATGCGCGGCTTTTGACCGTGATTGATGCGGTACCTATTGCTGGACCCTTCGTTCATCGGTGGTTTAGGAGTGGATTGAGCGAATGACGACGCTGGTTGTTGAGCCGGTGTCGTGGACGTCAAGTTGCCAGCCGACGGAGGTCGGAATCCGGAAGCGTCCGAGGCCGGTTGGAATCCCGAAGATGTGGACGGCGTCGCGGAAGAAGTTGGATAGGGTTGCAATCCGTTTTGAGCGATCTTTTCATATTCGGTTAGGCCAGGTCCAGGCGCAGGGTTGGTAGCCGGAGTGAACGTCGAGTTGCGAGCTGCACTGCCCTCATTGCGCCCTGCACTGCCCTCATGCCGAGCTACACTGCCTTCATTCCGAGCTGCACTACCTTCGTTACGAGCTGCACTACCTTCGTTACGACTTTGGCTGC